>JAFSKF010000039.1 GCA_017449065.1 Bacteroidales bacterium | reverse complement strand
GGGCTGCGAAAGGGGATTGAGGACGTTTCACCTGGGAGGCGGAGTGGGAGCTGCGGAAGACAGCCTGTACAGGTTCAAGGCTTCGTTCAAACGGAAAGCGGACTACAGGTTCTCGGTCGGGAAGGAGATCTTTGACGAAAGGATGTATGAGGAGCTGGTCAGGACCCGAATGGAACTGGACAGCGGTTTCAACCGGGACGGTTCTTTCTTCCCGGTATATCGGTTCCAGATGTAAGATACAAAAAGGATAATAAAAAAGAGAAGAGGATGTACATCACGTTTTGTGCATCCTCTTCTTCGTTAAATGAAATCAGAAGACATAATAGGCTCCGATCTGGAAATCGATGCCTTCGGCGGGAACACCAGGCCAAAGCTGTTGCTTTTGGTTGATGAGGTTATTGCCGATGAGGAAGAACTTCAAATTATCCAATAAATGATATTCGGCCAGGAAAGTCAGATTCCAGAGAGGATCCATATCGACTAACTTTTTCTGATAACCGGAAGGATAGGAACTGGTGTCGGCAGTGGGTAGCCAGGATTCCATCTTGCGGTCCAGACCACCGTCAATGCCTAAATCAAAATGGAACCTCCCGGGATTCGATTGCAAATGCAGACCTAAATCCACTCGAGGCCTGATAAACGCAGCGGCATCTTCCGTATAACTTGTATAGCCAAAGTGAGCCTTGGCTTTGAAGTATTGGTTCGCTTCAAAGTCGGCATGAACTTTGGCTCCGATTGAAAAATTATCTTCGTTGCTGAGCAAAATGTGTGTGCCGGTGAACTGGGTGCCGGTATTGTCGGAGGTCAGTTTCGCCGTTCCGCACAAAGCATTGACGGTCGATTTGACCGACACTTCTCCGCCCCACTGGAACATACCCGACTCATTGTCTTCGTATCCGAGTGTTGCATCGAAGACGTCAAAGGACTTTTTATAATTCACCGAACCGGCAATGAGAGGTGTGGCTACCAGAACATCGTAAAGATCTTCGCGATAGGTGCCGATACCGACTTTTGCATATAGGCTGCGCCAAACATTCTTTTTCGGAATGTAACGGACATGAAGTGTCGGTTTCAAGGAGAAATAGTTCTTTTGGGCAAACGTCTGCGAAAGAGCCAACTCTGCCCAAGCCTGCCAATGCGGATCATAGTCGTACAAGCCATAGCGGATTTTCGCATCAATCACATGTTGCGACGAATGTTCCGTGCTTTCAGAGCCAGACAGCAAAAATGCGCTCGGGAAAATGATGCCCGTCCCATCTAACAGCGTTGCTCCATTGTAGTGATAGCCAACAGAGAGCAACCATTGGTCATCTTCATATTGTATATCAGTGGACGCTTTGCCGAAATGAGACACTTTGCCATGCTGAACCATTGGTTCTAAGGAATGTCCATAGGCTCCTAAATGGGTAGTAAACTGTCCGTCGTTAGCGAGCGTATTCGTATAATATCCGACGATTTGTCCGTTGACATAGCGGGATTTCCATTCCTCCCATGCCGGTGTCAGATTGCCGGGAAGGTCGGTAGGAACATCAAGTGTTCCCCGATAGAAAAAGCCCAAGGCATCGAATCCGACGTTTTCTCCATGCACGCCCACTTTCAAATCGGCATTCCAGTAGTTGCCCAAGGCTGCTTCGACATATCCCAGAGAATGGGAATCCTGATTGGCAATCACTTGTCCGACAGGTACGACCTGAATCTCGTTGCTGGTTACAACATTGGGTTCAAATTCCGCATATTGGGGCTGTTCCGTTATTGCCCGAGTCGGGGTAGATATAGCTGCAGGCTGGCGATCTATCTTCTGACTCTGACGAATGGTGGGAGTAAACTCCCGTTCCAAAGTCAGCGTCTGGTTCATGGTGGAATCCTTCTGTCCGAAAACCGAAGTAGCGGTTGCGAGACCGAAAGTTATCAGCAGTATCTCTTTCATCGAAATAATCATAGTAGTGTAAAACAAAAACTCGGCTTAATGGGAAGTTGACAAACGCTCAGCAATCCGGGTGGCAATATCATCGTTCTTGCCTTGATAGTTTTGCTGCAAACTCTTCAGATACTCGTCTGCCGTGAACGTATCATCTTGCCTGCGCATAATGTCGCTGGTCAGGATGATGGCACGTGCCAGCCAGTACTGGTGTGGCGTTCCCGATTGTATCAGTTCGCTTGCGCATTGCTGGGCCTCGGGAAGTTGGCCGTTCAGGAAATAGGTTTCGGCTATCAGATACTTGGCTTCGCTGCCGGACGCGGTACGCAACTCTTGTGCTGCCTCTTCCAACAGCTTCAAGGCCTCTTTCTGCTGGTTCAGGGCCAAATGAGACTTGCCGGCCAGCAGGCGCATCGTCTGAGCATCGCGGAAATCTATATTCTCGGACTGCAATTGCCGGTAAGCATCCAACAACTGTTGGTATTTGCCGGCTTCATATAGTTTCGGCAACTCGGCAATGTTCTGTTGTACGCCTAATGTGTGCAGATCTTCGGCTGCTGTTTGTGCTGCCTCCGTGTCCGGATATCGTTCGGCTACCAGCTGGTAAATTTTCTGAGCTGCCTCCGTTTGTCCGAGATTGTTATAAGTCATTGCCAATTCTACGGCTGCCATTGGGGCAATCGGACTTTCGGGATAATTGTCGAGCACCTGCTGGAAATAAGTGATGGCCTGGGGGGCAGCATTCTGCAGAAGCGATGTCCGTCCTTTGTCCAACCAGGCATCGTCAACCAGATCCGACTGTTCGCAATTCGTAATCAGCTCATCGAGCCTGTCCTGCTTCTCGGCATACCTTTTCTGCAAACCCATCATCAGAGCTTCCTGAAAGAGGGCATAGTCTAACTGGTTCGACTCGTAATCACTGGCTGTATGGTAATAGCCCTCGGCAGTATGGAACTGGCGGGTGTAATAGTAGCAATCGGCCAACCGCAGCATACCATCCACATAGCCTTGTGTGCCGCGTTCTTTCGGTTGGGCAATGTACGTTGAAAACGAATGGATGGCCGACGAAAAGTCGGACAGCATCATTTGGGCATATCCCATGCTATAGTAGGCAGCAGCCAACAGATCGGATTGTGAACGAGTCTGTTTCTGACGTAAAAACAGTTTGTAATCATCGATGGCTTCCTGATAGCTGCTCAGATGAAAACGGGATTCGCCTCTCCAGAACATACTTTCAGACCATACGACCGGATCAAAATTGCCCATTTGTACACTCCGGTTAAACTGTGCTTTCGCTTCTTCATATTCCCCGTTCAGGTAGTGCTGAACGCCTAACTGGTAATAGATATGCTGTTTGGCCTTCAGGATAGAAGGACTTGGCTGCTTGATTTTTTCGATTGACTGTAGGGCAGACTCGTAGTTGCGGGTGGTACTGTAGATATCGACCATATAACCGCTAACCAGATCGGCGTACTTGGAAGTCGGGTAGGTGTTTAGGAAATTCTCAAGCAATTTTATCTCATCGCCATATAAATTCGATTTCGTGCTGTAGGAAACGGCACAGACATTATAGGCGGCTGCCTCTTTCACCTCTTGATTCCCGTCTTCAATCGTTGCGGCCTGTTCGAATGCCAGCAAAGCCTGTTGCGACTGATCGAGTTGCAGCATGGAATTACCGACAAGCATATAGGACAACTGTTTTAATTGCGGGTGTGTGGCTTGTGTTCCAATTTGGGCATATTTGGCTGCTTGGGCATAGTTTTCCGCATCATATTCCAGAATGCCGGCATTGTAGGCACTGGCAGGCAATGGATTCTCGGTCTCTTCTAAGTATTTCCTGAATGTGTTACGTGCTTCGACAAGGTTCCCGTTCTGCAGCTGACACTCGCCTTTGATGCGCAAAGCTTCCAGTTGGTAAGCCTGATTCTGGGGAACATACGTATCGATGGCCTGTATGGCCTCCTCCCATTTCCCTTGGGCAAATAGGATCTGCATCCGATAGTAGGGGACGGTTTCCTGGTACTTGTTTTCAACGGGCAGGGCATCGAAATGGTTCAGGGCACTTTCGTACTTGCCATCGGCATAGTCGATATAGCCTAAATAATATTCCGCTTCTTCGCGATAGCGGGGATCGTTCATATTGTATAAAGTCTGATACCGCTTGCGCAAGGCGGCAACCTCCCGGTCCGAAAATTTCGAGAAATCGTGGCTCGTAATAGAATCGAGCTGGTTCTGTCCGTCAAGGAACAGCTGCAGATGCTGAACCTCCGGTTTCAGTTGAAGCAGTTTAGGAGATTCGAAGGGAGCAAGGCTGTAGCGCCCGTTTTCTCCGATTTGTTGTAATCCTTCCTGCAAAAGAACTTCCCCACGATTGGCAGAAGTGGGATTCTGCAACAGCCATCGGTTGGTTTGCGGATCGGAAATTTGGGACAGAACAGTCGCAGAAGAAAATGACAGCAATGCCGCTATGATGAAATAATGTTTATGCATATTGGGTTATGAATGTGTATAGGTTTCAATTTTTGCTTTCAGGAACTGGATCTTTTTTCCGGCCACCTGGCTGCGCTGAGAATATAAGAGTTGAGCTGCCAACAGCTTACTGAGCTGATAGGTGTAAGCCAGCGCCAGACGGTCTTTTTCCGACAACTCCACGAAGTATTGCTTCTGACCGTCCTTGTACAACAGATGTGCCCGTAATTTTTTGTCTGTGGCATGCGTACCGACAAACTGAAGGGCAGGATCGTTCACATACGTAACTGTCTCGTGGCACACACCCTGGTTCTTGAAGTGGTAGTTGGCTCCATCGTTGCTTAAGGGAACGACTGCCGTCGAAACTTGCGATCCGTCGGCTCCGGTGAAACGAAGTTGTGTATGGTTGATATAGGCTGATCCGCGATACTCGCTAATGAGTTGGGTATGTCCGTATTCATCGACAGAAGCATGGATGTAGCATCGGTCTTTGTTAGGTGTCACGTCTGTACCTTTTATATAGAAGCGTCCTATCTCATCGTTTTCCGTCTTTTCGAAAACGAAATGCTGTTGCTCCACCATTTCGTTGATCATCCGGGTCAGCGCAATCAGCATGGTGTCGGCGGTAGCCAAACTGTCCTCCTGAATGGCTAACTGTACTTTATAGTTGAGCGAATGCCCTTTTTTTCGCCATTCGATGGCCGTCTTGCATCCATTCTCGATGCTGTCGAGTTTTTCGGCTGCCAAGAACCAGTCGCTATTAGTATAGGCTTTTTCGGCTTCCGTATATAACTTTTCGGCCTTTTCAGCCTCCGGATTACTGCAAGCGGCAAGCAGAATCGTGGCAAACAGAGCCACGGTGATAGTATGTTTGATGTTCATGCTGATTAGTTTACGCGTTCAACTTGTTTTACTCCATGAATCAGTTTGATCTTTTTGATAAGGGAAGTCAGCGACGACAGATCTTGCACCAGTACTGTCAGGTGTCCACGGAAGATGCCGCCTTCAGCATCGATGTTGATGGCACGCAGCAAGGTGTCTTTTTCCTTATTGATCAACGAAGAAATATTCGATACGATTCCGATGTCGTCCTGTCCGATCACCCGAAGCGTGATGCTGTATTGGCTACCGCTTTTTCCGCTCCATTTTGCCTTTACAATCCGATAAGGATATTGCTCCTGCAGGTTCCGGATATTGACACAATCTTTGCGATGAATGCGGATTCCGCCGGAGATACTCACGAAACCGACCACATCGTCTCCGTAAATAGGGTGGCAGCAACCCGCCAAGCTGTAGTCCAATCCTTTCAGGTCCCTGTCGATGACAAGGACGTCTTCTTTCAGGCCCTGCCTGTTGCGCTCTTCGGCAGCACGTGTCACATTCAAGTCGAAATCCTCAGCGCTGTGAGGTTCCGCTTCGCCCTGGATGATTGGTGTCTGCATGGCATCGTATGCCTTCAACACGTCATCGACATCAATCTCCTGAAGCGCCAGGGCGTGGAAGAACTGCGTCTGCGTCTTGAAGCCCATGCGAATCACCAGTTTCGACAATTCACCTTCTTCAATCTCTATCTTCCGGTTCTTGAAGCGACGTTGCAGCAATTCTTTTCCGGCTTCAGCTTCGCGGTTCTCGATTTCCTTGAGTCCCTGTCGGATGCGCGTTTTAGCCTTCGACGTAACAACGATATTGAGCCAGTCTTGCTTAGGCTGCTGCTGGGGCGAAGTCAGAATCTCGACCTGATCGCCGGAGCATAGCTTGTAATTGATTTTGACATTTTTGTTACCGACCTTGGCTCCGACGCACGATTGTCCGAGTTTCGAATGAATTTGGAAAGCCAGATCGAGCACGGTGGCACCTTTGGGTAATTTGAAGACATCGCCACGGGGAGTGAAAACGAAAATCTCTTCCTGATACAAACTCATGGAAAGGTCCTTCATCACCTCGTCGGGCGAAGCGTTGTTTTCAAGCACCTCTCGGATCGAAGCCATCATCTGATCCAATTCCCCTTGGCTCTTGATGCCTTTGTACAGCCAGTGGGCAGCCAGACCGCGCTCGGCAATCTCGTCCATGCGTTTCGTGCGAATCTGGACTTCTACCCAACGTTTGTCCGGACCATAGACCGTAATATGGAGCGATTCGTAACCATTCGACTTCGGAATCGAGAGCCAGTCTTTCAGTCGCTTCGGATTGGGCACATACATATCGGTTACGATGCTGTATGCCTGCCAGCAGTCGGCTTTTTCTTTATTCGGATCAGGCTCGTCGATGATGATGCGGATAGCGAACAGATCGTATATGCCGCTTAGAGAGGTATGTTGCGTTACGAGTTTGTGATGAATGGAAGAAATCGACTTCGTGCGTCCCTTGATATGGAAGTTGAACTTTGTGGATTCGCGCAACCTTTTTTCAAGGGGTTCGATGAATGCACGCATGTAGGCATCGCGACTGGCTTTTGTCTGCTGTAGCTGGTGGGCGATATCATCGAAGGTGGCACGATCCTCATATTTGAGCGTCATGTCCTCCAGTTCCTGCTTGATAGCATACAGACCCAAACGATGCGACATCGGGGTGTAGAGCAATTTACAGATACGTGTAACGTGCTTCCGGTATTCAATGTCTTCGTTATGGTTCAGCAACTTCATCAGCACATACCGATCGGCAATCAGACAGATGATCACTCGGATGTCTTCGGCCATCGAGATGAGCAGTTTGCGGAAGTTTTCATCCTCAAGCGTATCGTGTTCTGCTGTCAGGTGCATCACACGGCTCATGCACTCAATCAGATGAGCGGTATCATCACCGAAATTATTGACAATAATCTGCTGACTGATCAGATTGCGCGACGCCATCGGATAGAGGATGAGCGTAAGAATAGATGCTTGTTTAAGACCCACTTCCTGTTGCACAACTCTGGCGGCTTGCAGAGAAAGCAGTAATTGGCTCACTCCGTGCGAATCCCTTCC
Source organism: Bacteroidales bacterium (assembly GCA_017449065.1). Classification (GTDB taxonomy): domain Bacteria; phylum Bacteroidota; class Bacteroidia; order Bacteroidales; family UBA3663; genus Liminaster. Next base: position 16,104 of record JAFSKF010000039.1, on the reverse strand, counting down.
GTAGGCGCCTTCACGTAGTCCCTGATGCACAAATCTGCGCAAGTTGTTCCATTCTGTGCGGGTGAAAAGCGGTTTGCATTGCCGTTCAAGATAATGCAACACGTCGCGCAACAGGATTTTTTCCTCAGCTGAAAAAATATTTTGCCAGTTCGATATCATTCGTCAAATTTTGTCATATTTGAGACCCGATTTGGGGTCTTCGCGCAAAAAAACACTGCAAAAGTATAAAAAAAAACAATAGGATGGTACAACCTATCGAAAAAAAACATACATTTGCCCATAATTTTATGGAAATTTATGAAAAACCCGAATTGAAATATATCCTAAATACACATTTTAAATATATTATAGTATGTTTACACCAGAAGATCTTCAAGTATTGAAGAAACGCGGAATCTCAGTCGAGAAAGCACAGGGTCAGTTAGACTCTTTCGCAAAAGGTTTCCCTTACCTTAAACTGAAATGTGCTTCGTCCTTGGAATATGGCATCATGGGCATCGATGAGGATGCTGCAGTCTATTATCAGGACTTATGGACCAAGTATTTGGCAACAAACAAGCAGATTCTGAAGTTTGTGCCTGCTTCGGGAGCCGCCAGCCGTATGTTTAAGAATATGTTCGAGTTCCTTTCGGCTGACTACGACGTACCAACTACCGATTTCGAAAAGAAGTTTTTTGCAGAAATTCAGAAGTTCGCATTTTATGCAGAACTTAATGAGGCCTGCCAGAAAAATGAAGGTAAGACGATCGACGAACTGATTAAGGCAGGAAAATATAAGGCTGTTGTTGAGAATATGCTGCTCGGTAAGGGCTTGAACTACGGCCAGTTGCCGAAGGGTCTTCTTACCTTCCACCGTTCGGGTAAGAATAGTGTTCGAAAGGCTTTTGAGGAACATCTGGTAGAAGCCGCCCTATATGCTACAAATGGAGAAGGAAAGGCAAACCTGCACTTTACCGTAAGTCCGGAACACTTGCCCCTTTTCGAAGCCCTGGTGAAAGAAAAAGTGCCGGCTTATGAAAAGCGTTATGGCGTGAAGTTCAATATTTCGTTCTCTGTGCAGAAGGCTTCTACCGATACGTTGGCCGCTGCGATGGACAATACTCCTTTCCGCGATGAAAAAGGTCAGTTGCTGTTCCGTCCGGGCGGACATGGTGCTCTTATCGAGAACCTGAACGAACAGGAGGCAGATGTGATATTCGTGAAGAACATCGACAATGTCGTGCCCGATACGATGAAGCCTATTACGGTTAAATATAAGCAGATTATCGGAGGTGTGCTGGTAAGTTTGCAACAGAAGATCTTCAGTTTCCTGCAGTTGCTCGAATCGGGCAAATATGCACATGAGCAGTTGGTCGAGATGATCTACTTCCTCCAGAAGAATCTGTTTGTCCGTAATCCTGACATCAAGCAACTCGATGATACGGAACTCGCCATCTATTTGAAGAAGAAACTCAACCGTCCGTTGCGTGTTTGCGGTATGGTTCGCAATCTGGGTGAGCCAGGCGGCGGCCCGTTCATTGCACAGAATCCTGATGGAACCTTCCAGAACCAGATTCTTGAATCTTCGCAGATCGACATGAGCGATGAGGAAGCCGTAGCGATGTTCAAGAAAGGCTCTCATTTCAATCCGGTGGATTTGGTTTGTGCCGTACGAGACAGAAACGGACGCGCCTTTGATTTGCTCAAGTATGTTGACCCACAGACAGGCTTCATTTCACAGAAGAGCAAGAACGGCAAAGAACTGAAAGCATTGGAATTGCCTGGTCTTTGGAATGGTGCTATGAGCGATTGGAACACCGTATTTGTTGAAGTTCCTATCGAGACTTTCAACCCGGTTAAGACCGTGAATGATTTGCTTCGTCCACAACATCAGTAATGAAGATTTAGTTTTCACATGAACATGAAACTTCGCCTCATTGTCATGAACTTCCTGGAGTTTGCGGCATGGGGTGCTTATTTGACTTCTATGGGTGCGTACCTGGCTCGTGTAGGGCTGGGTATCGACATCGGAAACTATTATGCCATTCAGGGCATCGTTTCCATCTTTATGCCTGCCATTATGGGCATTATTGCCGACCGATGGGTTCAGGCACAGCGATTGCTTTCGTTCTGCCATTTTATGGCGGCTGTATTTATGGGCGTTGCAGCATGGGTGGGTCTTTCTGCCGGTGATGCAGGCGTGAACGGAACGGCCTTGTTCTGGGCATATTCGCTCAGTGTGGCATTCTATATGCCGACATTGGCACTTTCGAATTCCGTCTCTTATACGGCACTCGATCATGCAGGGCTTGATACGGTAAAGGCATTCCCTCCGATTCGTGTATTTGGAACCATCGGCTTTATTTGTGCCATGTGGTTCGTCGATTTTTCCGGCTTCCAGAACACACCTTACCAATTTGTCGTATCGGCGTTGCTGAGCGTATGCTTGTCCCTGTATGCCCTCACGTTGCCGTCTTGTCCTGTTGGACGGGACAGCAGTAAGCAGAGCGTTCTGGAGGCGTTGGGTTTGAAAGCCTTTACGTTATTCCGCGACAAGAAGATGGCGTTTTTCTTTGTCTTCTCGTTCCTGTTAGGCGTAAGTCTTCAGATCACCAACGGCTATGCCAATCCTTACATCCAGTCGTTTGGCGCTTACGAGGGCTTCGAGGGTCTTTATTTCGTAGAACACAGCAATGTGCTGATTTCTCTTTCCCAAATCAGCGAAACCCTCTGCATCCTGCTGATACCGTTCTTCCTGAAACGTTATGGAATCAAGATCGTCATGCTCATCTCGATGTTGGCATGGGTGGGCCGTTTTGGTTTCTTCGGCTTGGGAAATCCGGGAACGGGAGTGTGGTTGTTTATTCTGTCGTGCATCGTCTATGGTGTTGCTTTCGATTTCTTCAACGTTTCGGGTTCGCTGTTCGTTGACAAGGAAACCGATCTCTCCATCCGTTCGTCGGCACAGGGTCTGTTTATGGTGATGACCAATGGCTTGGGTGCGACAATCGGTTCTTTGAGTGCCAAAGAGGTAATCAATCATTTCGTGTTCACCAATCCGGCCGACACTACGTTCATGAGTCTGGAAGGCTGGCGTACCAGTTGGTTTATCTTTGCAGGCTATGCTCTTGTAGTGGCAATTGCCTTTGCCATCCTCTTCGAGTATAAGCATGTGCGCGAAGATTAAGTGCTATCTATGCGATTGACTGTACAATGATCATTTTTTATTGTAGCGATATCTTGTCGTGTCCGGAGCTCTCGGAAGAGGACTCCGGGCACGCTGTGCGTGTATTGCGCCATCGGGAAGATGATGAGGTTACGGTGGTTGACGGACAAGGCAGTTTCTATCGCTGTGTCATCACGGATGCTCATCCCAAACATTGCCAATTGCGCATCTTAGGGGTGGAGCCGGAACAGCATTGGCAATATCGGGTGGAAGTTGCCATCGCGCCTACCAAAAATCTCGACCGTATGGAGTGGTGGCTGGAAAAAGCAACAGAAATGGGCTTGGATAGCTTCATTCCGCTTAAAACCCGCTTCAGTGAACGCAAAGAATTGAAGACGGAACGCATGCGCAGAATAGCGGTGTCGGCAATGAAGCAAAGCCTGAAAGCCACTGTGCCTGAAATTAGGGAAATGTGCGATATCCGGGATTTTCTTCAAGAACCCTTCGACGGACAGAAGTTTATCGCACACTGCATAAAAGATGCGCCACGTAAGTTGTTGTCCAAAGAGATTAAAGCCGGAGCAGCGGTTCGTCTGCTGATTGGTCCGGAAGGCGACTTCAGTGCGGAAGAAGTGGAGCTCGCCATTCAAAACGGATACGTGCCGGTAAGTCTCGGAGAACAGCGTTTGCGGACGGAGACGGCAGCATTAGCAGGAGTGCATACTGTTCACATCGTGAACGAGTTACATAGTAAGGAATGATATAGTGAGGTTGCAATTCTACACTTTATGCGCTCGCACACGATGGAATTTATTGTAAAAATAAAGGAAATATTGAAATTTTCATTATCTTTGCGCGCAATTTGAAATAATCACAAGCAAAACCAACAACAAATCATATATGGCAGAAGAGAAAGAAACCATGCAACAGGAAGAAATGGAACTTCCCGTTGAAAACACCACTGAAAAGAAAATCTATACAAACCGACAGGAGATTCTGGACCGTTTGGCAGAAATTGTAAACACAACAACCGATGAGGTGCGTGACGAGATCAACTACCTCAAGTTGGTGTACTACAAACTGCGCCAGCAGGAAGTGGATGCCGAGATGAAGAAATTGCTCGAAGGAGAATCAGATGTCGCCGATTTCGAATCGAAGCCGGACGATCTGGAACCTCGTTTGAAGGAACTTCTCAATATCCAGAAAGAGGCACGTGCCGCTATGGTAGAGGCACGCAATCAGGAGATGGCCGGCAATTTGGAAAAGAAGCGCGAAATTCTCAAGCAGATGATTGCCATCGCTCAGGATGCCGGGGAAGTCGGTCAGCAATATAACGCTTTCATCGAATTGCAAAAGCAGTTCAAGGAGGTGGGTGCTGTCGATCCGAAAGAAGTGAACGATCTGTGGAAGCAATATAATACGCTCAATGAGCAGTTCTACGATGCACTTAAAATCAACAAAGAGCTGCGCGACTACGATTTCAAGAAAAACCTGGAGCGCAAAACGGAACTCTGTGAAGAGGCCGAGAAACTGGGTGAGGCAGCCGATGTAGTGCAGGCATTCCGTCGTTTGCAGGACTTGCACGAAGAATGGAAGGGTCTTGGACCTGTTTCTCCTGCTGTCCGCGAAGAAATCTGGGCCCGGTTCAAGGCTGCATCGACCGTAGTGAATAAGCGTCATCAGGATCACTTTGAGAAAATCAAGGAGCAGGAAGCCGCTAACGAAGCCGGAAAGATTGCTATCTGCGAGAAGTTTGAAGCGATTGATATCAACGCTATCCAGACCGCTAAGGAATGGGAGGAGCAGACAAAGATTGTATTGGGATTCCAGGAAGAATGGCGTAAATTAGGTTTCGCCAACAAGAAAGTCAATGCCCAGCTTTTCGACCGTTTCCGTGCTTTGTGCGATGCGTTCTTCGGAGCTAAGGCTAATTTCTTCAAGGGTCAGCGCGAGGAGCAGAATGCCAACATTGAAAAGAAAACTGCCTTGTGCGAGAAAGCTGAAGCCCTGAAAGAAAGTACAGAATGGAGAAAAACAACCGACATCCTTGTGAACCTTCAGAAGGAGTGGAAGAATATCGGACCTGTGCCGCATAAGGTCAGCTCGGCTCTTTGGGAGCGTTTCCGCGGTGCCTGCGATGCATTCTTCGAAGCTAAGGAGAAAGCGCAAGGCGGCGAGAAAGCAGAGGAGAAGGCCAATCTGGAACTCAAGCAAGCCATCGTAGAAAAACTCAAGGCGCTTAAAGAGAATCTTCAGAGCGTAGAGCCACAGCAGGTGCGCGATCTGATGGCCGAATGGAACCAAGTCGGTCATGTGCCTTTCAAAGAGAAAGACAAGCTTTATGCTGCTTATAAGGAAGTGGTCGATTTCTTCTTCGAAAATATAGACATGAAGGGCCAGAAAGCCCGTCTTAACAACTTCCGCGAACGAGTCAAGAACATTGCAACCGAAGGTAAGGCTGTGGTCCAGAGCGAACGGCAGAAGCTTCAGCGCCAGTTGGAGCGATTGCAGAACGACCTCAAGACATACGAAAACAATCTTGGCTTCCTGAATGCCAAGAGTAAGTCAGGCAATGGTATGTTGGCTCTTATGGAACGTAAGAAGGAGGATCTCAAGAAAGAAATTGAGGAACTGAAAGCAAAAATTGATATGCTCGATGAATAAACGGGCTTTCTGATGTTTAATTTGATGTATAATAGCATTTGATAATAGAAAAGAAAATGGCATTAGCAACGCAATATAACCCAGCAGAGGTAGAGGATAAGTGGTATCAGTATTGGATGGAGCACAAAGTTTTCGCCAGCAAGCCTGACGGACGCGAAGCATACACAGTGGTTATTCCGCCACCGAATGTGACCGGTGTGCTCCACATGGGACACGTTCTGAACGAGACGATTCAGGATATTCTGGTGCGCCGAGCCCGCATGGAAGGCAAGAATGCCTGCTGGGTGCCTGGCACCGACCACGCTTCTATCGCTACTGAGGCTAAGGTCATCAAGCGTCTGAAGGAGCAGGGAATCAATAAAAGTGATCTGACCCGCGAGCAGTTCCTGAAGCATGCTTGGGAGTGGACGGATGAACACGGCGGTATTATCTTGAAGCAGCTTCGCAAGTTGGGTTGCTCCTGCGATTGGGATCGTACGTCGTTCACGATGGACGAAACACGTTCGCGTGCCGTCATCAAGGTTTTCTGCGATCTCTACGATAAGGGACTGATTTATCGTGGCTTGCGTATGGTCAACTGGGACCCCGAACGCCAGACAGCCCTTTCGGATGAAGAGGTTATCTATCACGATGAGCACTCGAAGCTGTATTACATGAAGTATTACGTTGATGAGCCTGCCGGAAGTACCGATGGGGAAGAACCCGATGCTATCGTAATCTGTAATAACAACAAACCGTTCGATCCGACTGTGAAGTGTCAGGTCGTTCATCGCGATCCGCAGGGCCGCCGCTATGCTGTGGTGGCAACCACTCGTCCGGAAACCATTATGGGCGACGTTGCTATGTGTATCAATCCAAAGGACCCAAAGAACACATGGCTGAAAGGCAAGAAAGTGATTGTTCCGAAGGTCGGTCGCGTCATTCCGGTGATCGAAGACCGCTATGTGGAAATCGAATTCGGTACTGGTTGCTTGAAAGTCACACCGGCTCACGATGTGAACGACTATATGCTCGGCCAGAAGTACGATTTGCCGATCATCGATGTCTTCAATGCGGATGCTACTTTGAGCGAAGCTGCCGGCATGTATGTCGGTATGGACCGTTTTGCTTGCCGAAAGCAGATCGCTATCGATCTTGCCAATGAGCAGTTGCTCGAAAAAGAGGAGGACTACGATAACAAGGTCGGCTATTCAGAGCGCACCAATGTGCCGATTGAACCGCGTTTGTCGTTGCAGTGGTTTATCTCGATGCAGCATTTTGCCGACATCGCTTTGCCTCCGGTCATGAACGATGACATCCAGTTCTATCCGGCTAAATATAAGTCAACCTACCGTAACTGGCTGGAGAACATCAAGGACTGGTGTATCTCGCGTCAGTTGTGGTGGGGTCATCGCATTCCTGCCTATTTCTTGCCGAATCAGGAAAATGTTAAGGATGAAGATCGCAAGTATGTGGTTGCTCCGACCGCAGAGGAAGCACTCCGAAAGGCTCAGGCCATCGATCCTTCTATCAAGTCGGTTGACGAACTGCATCAGGATGAAGGAGCCCTCGACACTTGGTTCTCCAGCTGGCTTTGGCCGATTTCGCTGTTTGACGGTATCGAGCACCCGAACAACGAAGAAATCAAGTATTACTATCCGACCAACGATCTGGTTACGGGTCCTGATATTATCTTCTTCTGGGTTGCCCGCATGATTATGGCTGGCTACGAGTATATGGGTACGATGCCGTTCAAGCATGTATATTTTACCGGTATTGTGCGCGATAAACTGGGTCGTAAGATGTCGAAGTCGTTGGGCAATTCGCCTGATCCGCTCGATCTGATTGCCCGCTTCGGTGCCGACGGTGTGCGTATGGGTATGATGCTTTCGGCTCCAGCCGGCAACGATATCCTGTTCGACGACAGCCTTTGCGAGCAGGGACGTAACTTCAATAACAAGATCTGGAATTCGTTCCGTCTGGTGCAGGGTTGGACCGTTGCCGATATGGAACAGCCGGAAGCCGCCAAGAAGGCTTGTGAGTGGTTTGATGCCAAGTTGGCACAGGTCGGCTTCGAGTTGCAGGAGCAGTTCAAGCAGTATCGTCTCTCGGAGGCTCTTATGCTGGTATATAAGCTGTTCTGGGATGAGTTCTCGGCCTGGTATCTCGAACTTGTCAAACCTGCCTTTGGTCAGCCGATCGACAAGATCACCTATCAGAAGACTATTTCGTATTTCGATACTTTGCTGAAGATGCTGCATCCATTCATGCCATTCATCACCGAAGCATTGTGGCAGAGCATCACAGAGCGCAAGGACGGCGAGAGCATCATGTTCGAGACGTTGCCAAAGTATTCGGAGCCTACAGCCGGACAGTTGTCGCTTATCGCCGATTTCGATGCCGTAAAAGAAGTGATTGCCGGTATCCGAACCGTTCGCGCTCAGAAGCAGATGTCGCCAAAGGTGGCTGTGGAACTGCATGTTGTCGGACAGAATCCGGTTGCAGCATTGTCGGCCGTTATCACGAAACTGGCCAATACGTCGGGCATTTCTACCGTCGAAACGAAGTCTGGCGTTTGTGCATCGTTCCTGGTGGGAACCACCGAGTACGCCATTCCGCTGGGCGACAGCATCGATGTGACCGAGGAACTGAAGAAACTCGAAGCAGACTTGAAGTACAACGAGGGCTTCCTGCAGAGCGTTATGAAGAAGCTCAGTAACGAGAAGTTTGTGAATGGAGCTCCTGCTGCAGTCGTTGCCAACGAACGCAAGAAGCAGGCCGATGCAGAAAGTAAGATTGCTACCATCAAAGAGGCTATTGCTGCTTTGAAAGGTTAAATAATTCAACTTTCGCAAGCTTCAGTGAGAGCAGAGAAAGGCTGAAAAAGGGAGTAATAGGGGAGTAAAAGGGAAATAGCAATAGTCCCAAAACTTCCGACAAAAGCAGCAAACGTCCCTTTAACTCCCTTTTTACTCCTCTTTAACTCCCCTTCCAAACTGACAGTGAGCGAGTTGAAAACTTGCGAAACTTGAATTAAATAATAAGGCCCAGGCTTTGTTTCGCAAGAAAGGAAGCTTGGGCTTATTGGCTTTGAATGGCCGGACATACGGTTTAAGGATTTATGGCAAATAATACGATATTAGAGAAACTGGATGGTTTGGTAAGTCGCTTTGAGGAAGTTTCCACTTTGGTGACCGACCCTAACGTCATTGCCGACCAACAGCGTTTCGTCAAACTCACTCGTGAATATAAGGATCTGGAAAACATTCTGCAAGCACGCAAGGAATATATGGCGGTGCTGAGTGGTTTGGAGGAAGCCCGTTCGCTGATGGGAGAGGATGATCCGGATATGAAGGAAATGGCTCGTGAGCAAATGGCTGAGTGCGAAGCCCGATTGCCGGAACTGGAGGAACGGATCAAACTGCTGCTGATTCCCAAAGATCCGGAAGATGCCCGCAATGCGGTGTTGGAAATCAGGGGCGGAACGGGTGGCGACGAAGCTGCACTGTTTGCTGGCGATCTGTTTAAGATGTACCAGCGCTACTGCGAGAGTAAGGGTTGGCAATTTGCTGTGCAAAGCGCCAGCGAAGGAGCAGTTGGCGGCTTTAAGGAGGTCGTTGTAATGGTTTCGGGCGAAAATGTGTATGGCACCTTGAAGTACGAAAGTGGTGTTCACCGCGTTCAGCGTGTGCCAGTCACAGAAACGCAAGGACGCGTGCATACGAGTGCCGCCACCGTTGCCGTCTTGCCCGAAGCCGATGAGTTTGAGGTCCATATCAACGAAGGTGAAATCAAGTGGGATACCTTCCGCAGTTCCGGAGCCGGCGGGCAGAATGTGAACAAAGTGGAGTCGGGTGTCCGTTTGCGATATATGTGGAAGAATCCGAACACAGGTGTTGTCGATGAGATTCTGATCGAGTGTACGGAAACCCGCGACCAGCCAAAGAACAAGGAACGCGCCCTATCCCGGCTTCGCAGTTACATCTACGATAAGGAGCACCAGAAGTATGTCGATGACATTGCTAACCGCCGGAAGACTTTGGTTAGCACGGGCGACCGCAGCGCCAAGATACGCACCTACAATTTCCCGCAGGGACGCATCACGGATCATCGCATCAATTACACCATTTATAATCTGGCTGCTTTTATGAACGGAGATATTCAGGATTGTATCGACCACTTGATTGTGGCAGAAAATGCAGAACGCTTGAAGGAGAGTGAACTATGATCAGAAATATTATTTTCGATTTTGGCGGTGTGCTGCTCGATTTGCGTCCAGACCGTTGCATTGAACAGTTTACTGCCATAGGTTTTCCGCAAATCAGGGAATTGCTGAGTCTGGCACATCAGCAAGGCGTTCTGGGCTTGGTGGAAGAGGGGCGACTGAATGTCGGCGAGTTCTGCGATGCCGTTCGCAAGGAAATGTCTTCGGCGAACCCATCGGCCACTTTGCCCGATAATCGTGCCATCGTAAACGCTTTCTGCAGTATGGCCGACGGTGTGCCGCACGAAAGGCTCGATATGGTGGATGCCCTGAAAAAAGAGGGCTATCACGTGGATGCCCTCTCCAACACGAACCCCATCCATTGGGGATATTGTCAGCGATATTTTGTGGAAGCCGGATATGTTCCTCAGGAGTTGTTCGGCCATTTATGGCTATCGTGCGATCTGCATCTGGTGAAGCCCGATCCCCGTATCTTTGAAACCATTCTCCGGCAATCCGGATATGTCCCCAACGAGACGTTGTTTATCGACGATAATCCCGGAAACTGCTCGGTGGCCGAGACATTCGGCATTCATACCTTCTGCCCGAAGGTGCGTTCCGACTGGCGGGATGAATTGCGTCAGTTACTGAACGCCCAAACGCTGTAGGAGCATCTCCCGGTAACTGCCGCCCACTGGAATCTGCACACCGCTGACGGTAACCATCTGCTGCCCGATTTCCTGAATGTGCGGGATGGATACGATATAGCTTTTATGGACGCGGATGAATTGCTGCTGCGGAAGAGATTCTTCGAGCGATTTCAGCGAATATAGTGCCGTTATCCTTTTTCCGGTGGTATAGAAAGAAACATATTCATGCTGGCCTTCGATGTAAAGGAGGTCGGCATAATTTATTTTGTATAGGCGATAATCTGCCTTCACAACCAGATAGCCTTCCTCGTCGGAAGAAACGTTCTTTCCCTGTTCTTTCAGGCGTTCGCCATCCACTTTGCTCACCGCCTTTCGGATGCCTTCCTGAAAACGGTTGTATGCGATAGGCTTCAGCAGATAATCGACCGCCGACACGTTATAGCTTTCGAGGGCATACTCGGAATAGGCGGTTGTGAAGATGATGGCCGGCACTTGCTGGCAGGTTCGGGCCAAGTCGATTCCGTTCAGATCCGGCAGATGAATATCTAACAAAAGAATATCGATGTTCCCGTCTTTGATTGCCCGAAACGCTTCGGCGGCATTCTGGCAAGTGCCGGTTAATTCCAGTTCCGGCATCTTTTCGACATAGCCTTGCAGCAGTTTACGGGCCAGAAATTCATCGTCAACAATTAGGACTTTATACATATTTGTATGCGATAGAGATGATCGGTTTCCGTCTTTTGCATTTTGCATTTATCCCCGAAGATAAGCTTCAGACGTTGTTGGACGTTGTTAAGTCCGACTCCGGAGCGTTCGGGATCTACAGTCTTGAGTTCCAGCTCCGGAACGGAGTTTTCGGCCGAAAATGTAAGCGACTTTCCCTGTTGCTTGAGGTCGAGACGGATATAACCGTCCGGGTGGTCGATGATCCGGCTGTGCTTGAAACAGTTCTCGACCATAGGCAGGAAAATCATCGGAGGTATCGGGGCCGATGGGTTTTCGAGATCCGTCGTAAATGTGATATCGGGATGCGATTCCATTCGGATGCGCTGGAAATCGATATAGTTTTTGATGTAGTCGATTTCTTTGTACAGCGGAACTGTGTCGGATTTGCAGTCGTCGGTGATGTATCGGAGCATCTCCGAGAGCTTCAGTACGGAATCGGGCGCTTTCTCATCCTGCATCAGCGTAAGACTGTAAATGCAATTGAGAGCGTTGAACAGAAAATGCGGATTGATTTGTGCCCGAAGGTATTTCAATTCCAGCCGGATTCGGTTGTCTTTGGTTTGTTGTCCGATGTGTTTGTGCTCATCAAGCAGCCAGGAAACGGTGGTGACCGCCATCGTAGCGATGATCAGAATGACATATTTGGCATGCAGGTAGCTTCGGGGATTGAAATTGCCGTTCTCCATCCGCTGAACGATTTCGGGCGGAAGCTGAAGAATCCCTTCTTCGTACATTTTCATCGAATAGTAGGAGTCGGTCTCCGTCGCAGCAACCGAAAACAGCACCATCATAGACATACTGCAGAAAAAGAACCACCAGGGATATTTGTGGAGCAGTTTCGGAATCAGCATGTAGTAAAGCAAAGCCCAAGTTACCAGCATCGGCACGAATGTGATATTGGCGAGCACAAATGCTGTAAAGGCACTCTGGTGGGTCGAAGAGATGAAGTAGCCGATAGCATATAGCGAAAGCCAGATAAAGACTTTGTTATATTGCTGAATGAGCGATAGGAATCCTGCAGGTTTTTTCATTCTTCCAATGGGTAGATTATTGAATTTCTAATAATTATGGCGCAAAGATACGAAAATGATTTGAATTTGCAAAACAAAACGAATGAGTTTTTTGCAAAATGACCTTCACTTAATCCGTGTCTGTCTATTAGAAAGGGTGACGATAACTCTTGAAAAGGTGTATGCAGATTCTCGCCCAATAGATAATGTCATATATACATACCCTCATTTTGAAAGATTCGGATTTTGGGATATAACTTCAATAATCATTTTTATCGGCTCATTTTGCTTGTTTAGAGGCTCATTTTGCCCATTTTACAGGCTCATCTTCCTGCTGCGTTTCCCAATTCAGAAAGAAAACAGATAGCAGCGGACTTTGTCCCAGTTGCGTTCCCGCAGGTGCTTGGGCGCAATCAGGAAGTTGAGCATACCGCAGTCGTGAAAGCGGAGCTGCCAGCGGTCGTCTTCATCCACTTGCAGCAGAGAAAGCATGCCGGGCATATCGGAGCGGACTTCCTCCAGATAGGGAGCGCCCAAGAGGCGGAGACCGTCGCCTGCTTCCCGACATTCGGAAAAGGAGAGGGCTTCGGCAGGCAATGTGGCAGGAGAGCCGTCTGCTGCGATGATCTTGTGAGTGTGAAGTTTTTTGCACGATGGGGCATAGAGCACGCGGAAATACTTCGTCTGCCATTCTCCCAATTCGGGATAGGCCGGAGTGTCGATATCTCCGAGGAAGTAATCGAGAGCCGCAAAGAAATAGAGCATTCCTGTGTGGGGCAGGAGTGCGTCGGGGTCGAGTGCCGCCAGATCCTCGCAACGTATCTGGCAGACAAAGGTCAGGGGATCGGGGTAGGTCTCTCCGCCTTCGTCCGTCACCATTACTTCCGGGTAATCTAGTTCCTCCGGCATATCCGGCTCTCCCCACCATTTGCTTTGTCCGAACAGCGGATTGTCTGCGGGATGCGTCTCGATTCTGATCATTGGGGGTGTTTAGAGGAATAATGTACTTCCTGTTCGTCGGCCACACAAGGAGGAATAGAACCTAACGACATATATTCCTTGCCAAGTTCACGGATGGCATTCATAATGCTCGTTTCGCGTTCTTTAGAAGGAGTTTTGAAGCCGTTGATATAGTTTCGGAGCAAAGTGGCGTTGAGGCCAATCCGTTTAGAAAATTCGGAGATATTCAGTTCTTTGTGTGTAAGGAAAAAGCGTTGTAATGGTGTGGGTTCCGCATCATCGTACAAGAAACTTTCAAAACTGATGTCTGTATCCAAATCCGGCCAATGGATACCGTCTAATCCTATTGTAAACGCATTTTTTTGTTCGTCGGAGGCATTCGCTAAACGAGGATACCAAAGCAACGATTGCTTCAGTATCTTTCCGTCCGTGCTTTCTGCATAGATGTGTTCTGTGCTAAACCAAATCTTCTTCATTGTCATTTTCGTCTGATTCTAAACCAAAATATCGATTCCAGGTTTCGATAACAAGATCTTTATTATTATGTAGTGTTAATTCAATTTTTTTATACTACTGGCTTTTATTCTTCCTTTAATGTCTCTTTGATAAAATTTCCATTGACGAGATCATAAATAACAACACCATCTTCACCTGCTACATGAACATGAATGGGTTCGTGTTCTCGGCTATAAAAGAAGAATATAAAACCGTATTTTCTGAATATTTCTGGCATTTCTGATTATTTTTTCGATGCAAAGATAGGAATTGTTTTTGATACCTCCAAAAATTATTGTGTTTTTTCGTGGTTTGCTTAAAAGATTTTGAGAAAATGAGTGGGTGTTTAGTGTGTTTCCTTGAGAAAACGTTTCAATAAGAAAGCGAGAAAATAGGGGAAGGTATAAAATTGTCCGTTCCAACCGATATTCTTATATCCGAATTTAATTCCATACTTTACATCCGGATAGGACGTCCACTTGATGAGATTATTGAGCGATGCTGTTGCACCATCGTTAGACTTTACCTCAACAGGAACCAAAGAATCTGCATCGCGCACAAAAAAGTCAATCTCCAAGGCAGGATTATCATGTTTGTAGAAGTACAGATCATAACCGGATTTACGAAGCATCTCACCAACAACATTCTCGTAAATGGCTCCTTTGTACGTGCCGAAATTCTTGTTCTCCCGCAGGTCTTCTTGCGCTTCATCATCCAACGAAGCAACGAGCAGACCCGTATCATGATAATAAACCTTGTAGTTATCAGCCTCATAATTGCCTTTCAACGGCAATTCAACATTATTCAGGCAATAGCACACATTGACCACTCCTGCTTCTTTCAGCCATTCTATTGCACCAATATATTCTCTGTTTCTGGCGCCTTTGGCAATCTTTGTGATCTGATATTTTTTATTCTCTTTCGCTAAAAAAGTGGAAATATGACTATAAACCGCAAGAATCTTGGCTTTGTCAGTCTGCTTTGCATATTTCGTTATATCCTCCTCGTAATCGTTCAAAAGTTGGCGTTGCAACTTCAATGTGCCTCCAAAATGACCATTATCAATATACATTTTCACCACTTCTGGCATTCCTCCAAGGGTCATATAGTCGCGAAATACGTTGATTATCGTATTTAGCTCCAGTTGAGAAAAAGGCGTCAGGGTGGACATGTGCCGGTAAAGGTCTTCTATCTGTTCCGGCAAATATCCTTTCGCCCAAAGAAACTCTTCGAAATCCATGGAATGCATCTCATAGTCTTCTTTGAATCCGACAGCGTTTGATTCGATTTCCTCATAGTAGATGCCCATCAAGGAGCCTGAACAGATAACATCAAATCTCCCATCGATGCAGAAAGACTTAAGTGAGGTGGCACAATCCGGGCACTTTTGCAGCTCGTCGAAGAAGAGCAGGGTCTTGTGTGGAATGAATTTCCAGGAAGGCGCTAACAGCGAAATGTTTTTGACAATAGAATCTACCTCGTAGCCATCATCAAAAATCGCCCTGAACTTTTTTTGAAGCACGAAGTTTATCTCGATAACCGATTCGTAATTGGCATTGGCAAATGCCCTTATGGATTCGGTCTTGCCGATTTGTCGGGCACCTTTCACTATCAGTGGCTTCTTTTCTGGATTGTTCTTCCAATCCAAGAGGTGCTTATCAATCTTTCTTTTAAGTAATTTCATGCTATAAAATCACATTTTCAGATTAAATATACAATCAAAAATCACATTTTCCGGCATATTTTTAGCCCAAAAATCACATTTTCCAACTGCAAATTTATTGAAAAATCACATTTTTCGGCATATTTTTAGCCAAAAAATCACATTTTCCGACAATACGTTGTGCCTTTAACGAAAAAATGTCTTCTGAAAATGTCAGAATGAGGGTAAAAGAAGTTGCGAAAATGGTCGCGTAGTTACAGTTGAATCCGTACGGAAAATTGGAAGTGTTAAATCTATTGTTAAACTGTTAAATCCGAGTCAACCTTATTCAGGAAAAGACAGTTAATCGCCTGAGGCATGGTGGTCAAAATGGTCATGGTCAAAATGGTCATGGTCAAAATGGTCATGGTCAAAATGGTCATTTTCATTTTCGGATTCGGTCATTTGCTCACTATAAATATAAATTTATTTATATTATATAGTGGCGGATTTTGACAACACCGAAACGATTTTGACCAAATGACCAAATGACCAAATGACCGCCCCATGGTTTTCCAGGTTCTGTGTTGTCTGTGCTTGAATCTTGAAACCTGAAAAAAAAATTATTT
>JAFSKF010000038.1 GCA_017449065.1 Bacteroidales bacterium | reverse complement strand
TAATTTTGTGCGATGGCATTGGAATAATGAGTCTTTTTGTTTGGCGACGTAAAAGTACTCTTTTCTTGCGATATATGCAAGATTCCAATGCCTTTTTTGCTCCTATATATTCTCTTTTTGATTAACTTCCGAAACTTCAATCATTTCACAATAAGTCCTATAATTATATCTTCAACTCGGTTAATAAATCTCTTGAGATAATTTATTTTTTAATGTATCTTTCAACAATGTCTTCCAGTTCTTGCGACTTTGCAGAATCAGACGTTGCTCTCGAGCGATGTATTTCTTGCCCCAGAAGTCGCGATTATAACGGTAGGTCTGTACCACAGGCATTGAAACGATGGCATCCGACTTAGAGACTACCTGCGTGAAGACATTCTCATAGCGAAATGCATCATCCAAAAGTGCGGGCTCTCGGAGCATCTCGAGATATGCATCGCGGTCATCAGCCAACGCAATTACCCTCTGAACAACATCTTCAAGAGTCCTGAAATCATGCACATTAATGAACGCTTTGGGATTGAAAACTCGTGTAACCTCCGGGTCACCCCAGTAAATAGGAATGCACCGGGCGGCAAATGCATCAACGATTTTCTCGGTTGTATAGCCCGGAGTGGAAGAATTCTCAAAGGTGATTGCAAAGCGATGACAGGCATCGAAGGCTGTCTTATCTTCTACTGGGCCTCCGATATTATTCATATACCGCCCGCCGGAATCGACCTTGCGGTATTCGGAGAGGAGTTCGAAGAATTCCTGCCGGATAGGATTGGCATCGCCATTGCTTACAACAAAAGAACAGAAATCCGGCTTTTCTTTTTGCAAATCGAAGGCTGCTGGCAGTATATGTTTCTGCTCCATCAAAAGCGTGGATTTCAGAAATCGCGGAGTACAATAATAGTTCGGCAATCGCATATAACGGTCTCCCAATGAGATGTGATTGAAGCCAAAAGCATAGTCACACACGTTAAAATCCGGTACGCAATTCTCTCCGGTATAGAAAATTTTCACAGCTCTATCTGGCGCGAACCAATGCTCATCGCCAAACACAGAAAAAAACACATAGTCAGCCTCCGCCATATCACAAAGAATAACATCGTGATGTTGGCGTAACGCTTTCATTAGAATAAAGTTGTCGAGGTCGATTCGTTGCCAGAAATCGACAAAAGCCACCCGTATAGGTGCTAATCCCTCGGATATTCCTCGGGGAGAAGTCTCTGATTTCATCTTATGCGCAGTTTTAAGGCGACGACTAATCTCTCCAGCACAGCAGATGGACAATACAGAGAGCCTCGGACAGAATATTGTTGGGATATAAAAAGGCGTGGAACGCCAGTTTATCCCAAGCAAGTTCTATCTGAGGCCCTAGGAATGCCCAACTGCTGCATGATAAGACTAACGATGTCCACGCCTAAGCGCAAACATTCGCAACTTATCCACATGCAAGCAGTTTATACTAAGAATTTCCTAGGTTCCAGATAGCGAGCTTGGCTGAATAAATTAGCAAACGCTAATGTATATTTTGAGTTATTGTACTAATGTCTGTTTCTTATGTTGTTTTGTTGTAATAGTTGATTAATCTTTTATGATTTGTAACTGGGCACAAAGATACACAAATTTTCAGAAATAGCAAACAAAAGAGGAAAAAAAGTGAAATCTCTCCCTGATAATCCCGATTTCGTGCATAAAGTAAATAACGAAGTTGTCGGGAAGGCGCAAATTTACGCCCCAGTTGGAGAATATTTACTGCCCAGTTAGGGAAAAAGTTTTCCCTGTTGGACTGCAAAATGGGGTAAAAAGGAAGGTTTTGGCGGGGAGATTGAAAAGAAAGATAAAAAATCCATCTTCCGAAACGAAAAATCTATTGTCGGAATGGAAATAAAAGTGTACCTTTGCACCGATTTTCAATGTAACACAGTTCTGACCGATGAAACTATTACTTTTATCCCTGCTTCTGAGCATCAACCTGAGTGGAACCTGGCAATTCTCCATCGACCGCAGCAAAGACGGCGTGCGCCCCACGGTGTACGACGACGAAATAACCCTGCCCGGCTCGATGCTGACCAACGGCAAAGGCGACGACGTGAGCATCCACACCCAATGGGTGGGCTCGCTTTACGATTCGTCGTACTTCTTCAACCCCGCTATGGAAAAATACCGCCAGTTGGGCAACATGAAGTTCCCCTTCTTCCTGACTCCCGAAAAACACTATGTGGGCAACGCCTGGTATAAGAAGACCGTGAAGGTGCCCGCCAGCTGGAAGGGACGCAAAGTGACGCTCTTCCTGGAACTGCCGCACATTGAAACCACCCTGCTGGTGAACGGCAAGGAAGCCGGACACCGGATGTCGCTGTGCGTGCCTCACCAGTACGATGTGACCGACCTGGTGGAATACGGCAAGGAGAACACGCTCGAAATCAAAATCTACAACGGCATCGAGAACGTCTGCGTCGGACAGGATTCGCACAGCGTGACCGACCAGACACAAGGCGACTGGAACGGTATTGCCGGCAAGATTGAACTGCGCGACGAACCCATCATCTGGCGCTGCCGCGTGGAACCCGACATCGACAACGCATCGGCTCGCATTTACCTGAACGACAGCATTTACGACATCACCCTGAAGCGTCCCCTGAAGCTGTGGGACGAGTTCAATCCGTATCTCTATACCGTGAAGGTGAACTATCAGGGGCAGCAGATTCCCGTCCGCTTCGGTATGCGCAAAGTGAGCATCGAGGGGCGCAACATCCTCCTGAACGGCAAAGTGGTGAAACTGCGCGGAACGGTGGGCAACTGCTGCTTCCCCGAAACCGGCTACGCACCTACCGATGTGGCATCGTGGGAGAAGATTTTCCGCAAATGCAAGGAATACGGCCTGAATGCGATGCGCTTCCACAGCTACTGCCCGCCGGAAGCCGCTTTCGCCGCAGCCGACAAGGTGGGCTTCTACCTGCAGGCGGAAGGTCCTTCGTGGCCGAATCACGGCGTGAAACTCGGCGTGGGCATGAACATCGACAAATACCTGATTGACGAATGCAAGGCCATCATCGACCAATATGGCGCTCACCCCTCGCTCATGATGATGGGCGCCGGCAACGAACCCGCCGGAGGCTGGGTGAAATGGTGCAACTGGTTCGTGAAGGAAATGCACCAGTACGACCCGTCGCGCATCTACTGCGACGCTTCGGTGGGCGGCGGCTGGGCCTGGGCGGCCGATGCTGAGTTCCACATCAAGGGCGGCGCACGCGGCTTGGACGAATGGAAGAACCGCGCTCCGCAAAGCATGGACGACTTCACGCCCGGCATCGAACTGCCTCGCAACTTCAAGCCATCGGCCGAGAAACCCGTGAACACAGAGCCTATTGTGTGCCACGAAACGGGCCAATGGTGCGCCTTCCCCGATCTGACCGAGACCTCGCAATACACGGGAGCCTACAAGGCCAGGAACTTCGAAATCTTTGCCGACCTCCTGAAGCAGAACGGAATGGAGGGACAGAGCCGCAAGTTCCTGATGGCAAGCGGACACTTGCAGACATTGGCCTATAAGTTCGACATCGAACGCAACCTGCGCACCCCCGATTATGCCGGCTTCCTGCTGCTGGGCCTCAACGACTATAGCGGACAAGGTACGGCGCTGGTGGGTGCCCTGAACGTGCATTGGAAAGAAAAGGGCTACGTGACTGCCAGAGAGTGGAAGGAATTCTGCTCGGAAGTAGTGCCGCTGGCACGTTTCCCCAAGTTCGTCTTTAGCGACCGGGATCAGATCAAGGTGGGCACAATGCTGTATAACGCCACCTTTGGACGCGAGAACTATACGCAACTGGAATATACCGTCGCGATGGCTGTTTCTCCGAGAATCGCCAAACCTCTATTGAACGGCAAGGTAAACATAGGCGAAGACATCGTGATCGACGCCAGCCGCTTGGCAAGTGCCGACACAAAGAGGCCCGCACAGCTGCGTCTTACGCTGAAAGCCGGCAAGCACACCAACTCCTGGGATTTCTGGGTATATCCGACAGCCGTTGCCCAAGAGCCGGAAGCCCAAGCCCAAAGCGGCGAGGTGCTCGGCATTCTGGTGACCGACACGCTCGACACCCACGCACTTGAGGTGCTGAACAACGGCGGAAAGGTGCTGCTTACCGCTGGCGGAAAGATCAAGTTCGGCAACGACGTGGTGCACCATTACCTGCCTGTTTTCTGGAACACCAGCTGGTTCAAGATGCGCCCGCCGCACACCACCGGCTCGTACATCGACTGTTTCCACCCGATCTTCAGGAACTTCCCTACCGACGACTGGCAGAACCTGAACTGGTGGGAACTGGTGAACCGCACGCAGGTGATGAATCTCGCCGAGTTCCCCAAGGAGTTCCAGCCGATTGTGCAGCCGATCGACACCTGGCACGTTTCGCGCAAGCTGGGTATGCTGTTCGAAGCCAAAGT
Organism: Bacteroidales bacterium; assembly: GCA_017449065.1. Classification (GTDB taxonomy): domain Bacteria; phylum Bacteroidota; class Bacteroidia; order Bacteroidales; family UBA3663; genus Liminaster. The sequence goes on along the minus strand of JAFSKF010000038.1, from coordinate 67,573 downwards.
GGGGAACGGCAAACTGGTGATGACCACCATGAACCTGAGCCGCGACCTGGACAAGCGCCTGGTGGCCCGACAGCTGCGCTACTCGATCTTGAAATACATGCAAAGCGAGGACTTCCAACCCGCCACCACATTGGACGCTACCGTCATCAGCAACCTGTTCACGAAGACGGCTCCGCCTGTGAATATGTTCACCAAAGATACGCCCGACGAACTGAAACCCAAACTGACTTCGGCCGTGACGGATTGCGACCTGAAGCTGCAAGCCCCCACCCCACGCTGCACATCGGCTTTCGCGTTCGGCACATCGGCCAACGGCAAAGGCGGAACGGTGCAGGTCGATAACAAAGGTTTCCTGACGGACGGCAAAGCGGTGGTGCCCGTGATGGGAGAAATCCACTATGCCCGCGTTCCGCGTCAGGAGTGGAAGGCAGAATTGCTGAAAATGAAAGCGGGCGGCGTGAACATCGTGGCCACCTATGTGTTCTGGATTCACCACGAGGCGCAGGAAGGCCGCTTCGACTGGAAGGGCAACAAGGACCTGCGCGCCTTTGTGGAAACCTGCCGCGAAGTGGGGATGCCTGTGGTGCTCCGCGTGGGTCCGTTCTGCCACGGAGAAGTGTATCTGGGCGGCATTCCCGAGTGGATGGTCGATAAAGCGGCTGCCGACCCCAAGCAATACAAACTGCGCAGCACGGCACCGGGATTCCTGGCAGCCAGCCAGAAGCTGTATGCCGAGATTTTCAGGCAAGTGGATGGATTGCTCTACAAGCAAGGCGGCCCCATTGTGGGCATGCAGATCGAGAACGAATGCCGGGGTCCCTGGCCCTACTATATGGCGCTCAAGGAGATTGCCCTGAAGTGCGGCTTCGACCTTCCTTTCTACACTCGTACCGGCTGGCCTAAGCTGAACGGGAAAGAGGAATTCGGCAAGCTCCTTCCCCTGTATGGCGACTATGCCGACGGTTTCTGGGATCGCAGCCACAAGGATATGCCCGGCGGCTATCCGAATGCGTTTGTGTTCAAGCCGGGACGTATCTCGGAGAACATCGCCACCGAGACCTTCAAGGCTTCGGAACTGAAGGAGGATGCGGCATCGGCCCCATCGGCACAACTCACCTACCCCTACCTGACCTGCGAGCTGGGCGGCGGTATGCAGACGGCCTATCACCGGCGCGTGCGGATTTTCCCCAAAGATGCGCTGGCGCTGGCTATCTGCAAGGTAGGATCGGGCTCGAACCTGCCCGGCTACTATATGTATCACGGCGGAACGAATCCGGGCAGGCACTTGTCGGAGATTCAGGCCAGCAAGGTGACCAACAACAACGACCTGCCTGAAATCAACTACGACTTCCAGTCGCCGCTGGGTCAGATGGGCCAATATAACGAATCGTATCATTGGACGCGCCGCTTCCATCTGTTCCTCTCCGACTTCGGCGACCTGCTGCGCGATATGGATGCCGTATTCCCCGACGGGAACATCGAGGACGGACGCAAAGACTCGACGCTGCGCTATGCTGTGCGTACGGACGGCAGATCCGGCTTCGTGTTTGTGAACAACTATATGCGTATGCTCCCGCTGTCGGACAAGGAAGGCGTGCGTTTCCGCTTCACCACCACCGACGGCAAGCAGATCACGTTCCCCCGCTTCGACATCCTGAAGGACGAGGCGTTTGTGCTGCCTTTCGGCTTGCGTTTCGGCACCCAGACCCTCGATTGGGCAACCGCCCAGCCCGTGATGAAGCTGGAGGGCGAGGAACCTGTGCTGGTATTGGCGCAGATCAAGGGCATCGAGCCGCAGATCAGCGTCGATGGACAGGTGTATAGCCTCAGCACGAAACAACCCGTGCGCACCTTCAAAGGCTGGAGCGTGCGACTGCTATCGGCCGACGAATCGCTGAAAGCCTACCGGTTCGGCAACCAGCTCTATCTGTCGGAGGTGCCGCTCTTCGAGGACGAAAAAGGTCAGATCTGGCAGGAGGACTATCGCCTGACCGACCGCACCATCGCCACCCGCCAGACGGCAAAGCATCAAGGTCTGCGCGAAGTGAAGACGGGGGCTTCGAAGGTGGCAGAACGCCCGGTAGATGCCGACTTCGGGAAGGCTTCGGTGTGGACGCTCGACGGACTTGACAAACTCTCGGACAGCGACCTGCTGCAAGTGGATTATCGGGGCGACGTGGCCCGTGTGTATGCCGACGGACAACTGGTGCAAGACAACCAATGGAACGGCAACCCGATGCTGGTGCGCGTTTCGGACCTGAAGGGTAAGAAAGCTGAAATCCGCATTCTGCCATTGGGCAAAGACTATCCTATTTATCTGCAACCCGAAGAGCGCAAGGCTTTGGCCGAAGCTCCGGAAGGTCTGCTCTGTCAACTGAATCAGGTGCGCATCATCGAGCACCATCGGACAAAGAAATGAAAAAGCTCTTATTATTTTTGCTGCTGTTATCTGTAACGGAAATAGGGACATCGTTGCTGGCGCAGGATGCCAACAGCACGGATCTCACCAAAGAGGAACTGCTCCGGAGGTTCCTCTATCAGAACAACCTGATGCCGCAGGAACGTGTGCATGTGATGACCGACCGCAACCATTATCTGTCGGGCGACACCATCTGGATGCGAGCCTTTCTGGTGGATGGTCTTTACAAGAAACCGGTTCACTACAGCCGCTTCCTCTATGTGGAGTTGCGCGACGAGAACGACGCTTTGGCTTGTCGCGTTAAGCTGCACGAACAGCCGGAAAAAGGCGATTCGGTGATGCGCGGCTATCTGCCCACTCCGCCGGAACTTCCTACGGGTGTCTATACGCTGGTCGCCTATACGCAATGGATGCTGAACGGCGGGGAAAAGCAGTTCTTCAAGCGCAATGTGCAGCTGCTGAACGTAGGCGATATGGGGAAGAACCTCATTACCGATCCACTGACCGTCACCACGGGCTGCGATGCCTATCACAGCATCGACAGCACAGCATTACTGAAGGCCGACGAGGCGGTGATCGTGGTTCACCCGGTGCTGAAAACCGAAAAGATCACCTACGGCAGCCGGGAAAAGGTAACGGTTTCGTTCCAGGTTCCGCCTTTCAGCACGTTGGCGGCAGCCGTAACCGACAATGCTGCCGGACCTGCCGATCCGCGTGCGGCGCTGCATTACACGATTCTGGGACAGCCCTACTGGCATAATCTCGATTCGATCTATGCGGGCAAATATCGCGAGCCGACCTATCTGAACGAGATTTCGCAGGAAGTGAGAGGCCACCTGCGCGGCACCTTGCGCCGTCAGCCGAAGCCCAACACGCTGATGATGCTCTTCTCCCCTTCCGCCCGCCTGTTCCGCACCACGCGCACAGATTCGCTGGGCAACTTCTGCTTCGAGGACTTCGACGCCATCGATACCGTTACCTTCAGCGTGAGAGCCTTCTCCGATCGCGGACGCAGCAAAGGCGAAGTGCTTCTGACACCCAGCGTCCTGCCCGAGGTGGTGCACCATCTGGAGGCTCCCGTCAAGCCTGTCACCCGTTCGGCCGAATCGTCCGATTCGCTCCAGGTGAACAAGCTGAAACAGCGCATCCGCTTCAGCAACGGACAATGGGAAATCACTTTGAACGAGGTGGGAGTATCGGCAAAGAAAGCCACGCGCGGTATGGATCACGCCAGCAAGTATGCCGAATGGAAGGCGGGCTTCAAGGAGATTCAGGAGATGAATGTGGTTTCGCTGGAAGACCTGCTGAACAATATTCCGGGCGTCATCATAGACGTGAACGAAGCCGGCAAGCGCATCGCCAAATATCGCGGCAAGGAGTTGCACTTCATCATGAACGGCATGGAAGTGGCGCTTTCGGTGACGGAGGACGAAACGGAGTTCGAGTATGTAGATAGCTATTGCAACACCGACTGCATCGAGTTTCTCGACCTGATTCAGGCCACGTATGCTTCTACATCCATCACGGACTTCAACGCCTATGTGATCCGCATTCAGGAGAACCCCACGTTGGCCACCAAGGTAGATCTGGGGTCGATCACCTTCAAGCCGCTCGGCCACCAGGTGCCGAAGGAATATCATGCCATCGACTATGCCAATCCTGCCGACCGCTACGCCAATCCGCCCGGCACGGATATGCGTTCCACGCTCTATTGGAACCCTCGCATCGAAGTGGATAGCACCGGCATCGCCTCCTTCTCTTTCTGGACGAACGACAACTACAACACCATCTACACCATCCGCTTAGAGGGTGTCTCCGAAAGCGGACAGCTCATCGATGCCCTGAAGCGAATCAAGATGCAGTAAGGAGTCAGAACCAATGGTCTTCATCGTCGAAACGCACCTCGCGGTCGTAGTCTTCCAACCGGGTTTGGCGCTTTCTGGCGGGAGCCTGGCGAGGCGGATTAGGCGCCTGCCACAACGGGTGTGTGGGCTGTTGCGGCCGATAAGAACCGTAAGAGGACGGAGAGGCAGAAGACGAAGAAGATGAGGAAGAAGAAGACGAGAAACCGAAGCAGTCATCTTCATCGCCGGAATCGAGCCAATCGGGATCGGTGGTATCTTCAAAATGCGTGGTCCCGGTCAGGTGCAACGGAGGATACTCTCCTGGCGGATAGGGATTCTTGAGGTCGGCAGCAGATGCGCCGCGGGAGGAAACTGCGCCATTCGTTCCATAGGCTCCGTAAGCCGAAGATGCGCCCGCATAGCCGAAAGAAGAAAAGGTGCCGGAGGACTGCCTTCCGTCCGGATTCTTTTGGGTTGCTTCGCTCCAAAGCGAGAACTGGCGACGTCGCAGCACAAAAAGAACAAACAGGATGAAAAAGAGCAGCTTAGGCACAAATGCGAACAGCGAAAGGAATACACTTTCGAGCACCAAAGGCTCATTCAAAATCAGGCAGGTGTTAATCGCCATTTCGGCCATGAAGACGATAATCAGCACCCATTGATAGTGCAGCACGCTTCGGTTTCTTGCAATCAGTTCTTTGAAAGAAAACCAATGCGCACGAAAGACGTCCGTAATCGCTAAGCAACCCATCAAATACCAAAAGCATTGGAGAATGGGAATCAACATATGCGGAACACCGGGATCTCCTGTAATCCACGACATAAACCAGGAGAGCGGATAGGCCACGAGATAGGGAGCTATGAGGCCGCAAATCACAAAGAATTCATAGTTCTCATAATCGTACACTTTCACCCACAGTCTTTGCCGCACATCTTCCGGCTTTGCCTTCTCGTTCAGTTCCTCGGCCTTCCGATAGCGCACATTGCTTACTCTCACCAAAAGTATGGCTATAGCCAAAAATGAGCTGCAAATGATAAGTTGTGGGATCATAAGATTCTGGATTGGGTATGTTTACTTCCCCTTCACGCCGCAAATATATGGAATTTGTTTGTATTGTCCAAATAATTGAGGCCATTTGTGTCCTCTAATGAGAGAAAAATTGAATGAAATTTGTAAATTCACACAATTTGAACTACCTTTGCTGCGTTAAATCGCAAGAAAAACAGAGATGCAGAACGACCTCATCCTCGACTACCGCTCAAACGTGGCCCTCTATCCCGAGTTCCAGAAGTACCTGCGCGATAACCAGCCCCCGTTGCTTGCCGTCTGGGGCGAGAATGACCCGTCGTTCATCCCCGCCGGAGCCGACGCCTTCCGCCGCGACCTACCCAATGCCGAAATCCACTTCGTACCCAGCGGCCACTTCGCGCTTGAAAGTCATCACACGGAGATTGCCGCGTTGATGCGCGACTTTCTACATAGGGTTATAGAATTATAAACAAATACTCAGCTATGACAAAGAAAATGATTCTACTGAACGCCAGCCCGCGCAAGAACAAGAACACGGCGCAGATGCTGGAAAGCGTGATGAAAGGCGCCCAGGAAGCGGGTGCCGAGTGCGAACTGATTCACCTTGTGAACATGAACTTCAAAGGCTGCATGAGCTGTTTCGCCTGCAAACGCACGGGAAACAAATGCAATGGTCTCTGTGCTTACAAGGACGAGTTGCGCCCTCTGCTCGAAAAGATTCTCGCTGCCGATGCCTTCGTGATGGGTACGCCCATCTACTGGTCGTACCCTACGGGTATGTTCCGTAACGTTATTGAGCGTCTGCTATTCCCTATCCTGCGTTATGACCTCGACGAGAAAACGGGCGGTGCCAGCAAGTACATCGACAAGAAGATGAAGACGGCTCTCATCTACACCATGAACAATACGCCAGAGCGTTACGACTTGGTGAACTACGGCACCATCCTTGCCCCCGACCAGCAGTATATGGAGATGATGTTCGGTTCGTGCGAAGTGCTGAACTCTTTCAATACCTGGCAATTCCCCGACTACTCAAAGTATGACAGCAGCGCCATCGACGTGAAAGAAAAGCAATGGTTCCGCGACAACCAGTGGCCCAAGGACCTGCAGGCAGCCTACGAGCTGGGCAAACGGATGGTGGAATAATGGCTGACGAAAAGAACATCCTTCAATCATGCAGACGATAAACTTGGGGAGCGTCATTTTTGATGTTGTTTAACCAGTTCTATTGCCTGTGAGAGCTGTTGGCGTTTGCGTCTCATATCTCTGAAATCCATATTATAAACTGTTTTAAGTCCTACAATTGACGCAATGAGCGTCGTGATAGTGTGGCTTGGCCAATAGTCCCATACTGAGAATGGAGAAAGCCAAGAATCCGCTCATCCATAGCCACCATTCAGCCTACCACCACTTCTCGAACGTCTGCTGCTCGTTGAGCCGGATGGGTTCCCCGATGCGAGGAGTGAGCAGTTGCCACGGCTGACCCTTCGCATGCTCGTAGATGCTGTCGAGCGGTTCAGTCCAGGAGTGGTTGGCCAGAGCGTATTTCGAGTTGTGGTAGGTCAGCACCCGATGGGCACCGAGGTCGTTGATGGCCTGCGGCAGTTCGCGGGGCAGGGTGTGGATGTAGTGCCAGCCCTCGTCATATTGACCGTTCTCCATAATGGCCAGGTCGATGTTGGGATATTGTTCGCCAATCTGGGTGAAACGTTCGTCGTAGCCGCCATCGCCAGAGATAAAGATGCGGCGGGGACCGTCAATCAGGTAGGAGGCCCACAGCGTCTTGTGCTGACCCATGCGGCCAGAGAAATGTCTTGTAGGCAAACAGCGCAGTTTAAGTGAAGAGTGAAAAGTGAAGAGTGAAGAATTTGCTACCGCGATGGAATCTCCCCAGTCGAGGTCGTGAATCTTCTTCGGGTCATAGCCCCAATACTCGAAGTGCTCGCCTATGCCGAGGCTGCAGACCACCTGACCTACGCGGTCTCTGAGTGCCGCCACCGTCTTCCAGTCCAGATGGTCCCAATGGTCGTGGGTGATGACGAGGTAATCCACTTCGGGAATGTCATCCGTGGTGTAGGCATCGGCCCCCTTGAACGGACGCATGAACCACCACACGGGCAACTTGTTCGTCAGCACAGGATCGAAGAGGAAGCGCACCCCGCCTGTCTGGATATAGACAGTCGAGTGCCCCAGCCACACGCAGACCTCCTCCGTGCGGGCAATGTCTTTCAGCGAGGTCTTCACCACGGGAATGTCGCGGCCAGGCTTCAGGTCGTCCACCCGTCCGAACAGAAACTTCCACATCTGTCCAAAGAACCCGTCGTCGCCCGTCAGCGTCGGTGTATCATGTACATTCACAAACTCCCCGTCCTTCCATTGCGGCGACTGCCTGCATCGCTCCAATCGTTCGCCACGCGGCTGACGGCCCACCGCCACCCAGAACTCGTAGCCCTGCCAGCCCAGTAGCACGGCAGCTACAACAAATAAGGTATAAAGCATCTTTCTTTTCATTTATTCTCACTAAAAATTAATGGATAATTCATGTCCAATTCGTGGTAATTCGTGTTAAAAAGAAAACATATAATTATCATGAATTTCTCATAAATTATTGTTCTTGTATTGAGTGATGGTTTGCCCAGTCCACATGTTAAACGCCCTGAGGAAAGAGGTGGTGTCCTCATATCCCAACAGGAACGCGATGTCGTCGCTCGTCCGTTCGCTGTTTTTCAGATAGTTCTTGGCCAAAAGCAGTCGCGTGGCATTCAGTTGCTGTTGGAAGGTGGTCTGCTCGTCGGTCAACTTGCGTTGCAAGGTGCGGCGGCTCATGCACAGTTTCGAGGCCACATCGTCCACGGTGGTCTTCCCGGCAGGCAGCAGTTCCACCAGCGCACTACGCACACGCGCCGCCGTCGTGTCATCGACCTCCATCTCCGACAACCGGCGTCGCAACTCCGGCTCGATATACTGCCACATCGAGTCGTTGCGCGAGACGAACGGCAGCTGCATGTCCTCCTCCCGCATCGTCAGCAGCACCCGTTCGTCCTGACGGACAGGACAGCCCATAAAGTCGAGCAGGGTTTTGTCTATGCAACCGTTAGTCGTTGTGATACTGAGGGGAGTGACATGGACCTTCGTTGCCCGCCTGATCAGACAGACAATAAATGCCAATTCTATTTCTACCCAAAAATCAGGAATCCGGTCATCGTCCTCAGCACCTCGAATCTCTATCTCCACCTTTCCGTCATGCCTTTCGATGAGATAGCGCAATGGCCCTACCAGTCGTTTGTAATGGGCCAGACGGGTAATAAAGTTCTCAGCATTGTTGCTGCAATAGGCCGCAAAGATAGGCGGCGAAAAGGTCTCGATGCCCTCTTCCGTTGCAATACGCAGGGCAGTCCCCTCTGTCGCCATTCGTCCGGCACTCTCAATTAGTGAGAAATACTCTGCCTTGCTGAGCAATATATCTCTCCTGCTGAACAAATCCTCGGGCAGATGGGCACCAATAAGCAACTCGTGAATATCTATGCCCGCCCGCTCGAACAATCGACCAAACTGTCTGTCAAATACGTATTTCATGGCGCAAAGGTACAAATAAATTTTGAAATAGCCGTCATTATCTGTGCCATTTTATTTGCAAAGTGTGCCAAAACGCCCCATTTTATTTTGGCGCACTTTGCAAACAGAATGGCATCTTCCGCTCGACCGATCCCGATAAATCTGCCTACCTTTGCACCCAGATTCAAATCGAAAAGAGTATGGAGATTATCAACTACAGTATCGACTGGGCACGGGGCGAGGTATTCTCTGCCCGTGTGATTGCGCTAATTAGTGTGTTTGTGCTGCTTTGTGCAGCGGGTTTCTATTTCTTGGGCAAGACCTCGATGGCGCGGGCCTACTGGTTGCCACTCGCATTGTCGGGCGTCTTTCTCGTGGTGGTGGCGGGAGGTCTGTACTATGCCAACCATCCGCGCATCACATCGTTTCAGGAGCAGTACAGGGAGAACCCAGAGCAATTTGTGAAGAATGAACTGGAGCGCACGTCGAAGTCAGACAGCGACCTGACGATGATCGTGTTCCGCATCCTGCTCGTTCTCGTCATCGCGTGTGCCGTTGGCGCCATGTTCATTACCAAGACGCATTGGCGTGCGTGGTTCATCGTCCTGATGATGCTCGGTGCCTTTCTCATGGCTGTGGATAGCAACACGCGAGCACGCAACGCCGAATATCACGCAATGCTACAGAAGTATCTTCCAGATTAGCATGCTTTGATTTGTTGGTGTAGTCAATCAGCTCCATAATCGGTTTATTGTTTCTATTGTTTGACGACTGCAAAGGTATGGAAAATTCTGGTTATCGCCAAATTTCTGGGATATTCTGCATGATTTTGTGACGAACGGCTATGAAAGTGGGATAAAATGAGTGAAATGTGACGAATGGTTTGACAGATTCGAAGTTTTTTGTTATCTTTGCACCCCATTATGAAAAAGGATCACAAGGAAACATCTTTACGCCCGAATTAAGAAACATTTATGGAACAAACTGAATACCTACAGCAATATGAAAAACAACTGCACGAGAATCTGGTGCAGTTGCTACGTGAAAAAGATCTGATTCCGAAAACAGGTCCGCTGCCCGAAACACCGGATATTACGGAACGTTGGGACGGCATGATGGGCAGCTATACAGCCGATGCCATGAAGGAGATTGCCCAATATCCGCTGGTTTCGTTAGGCTGGGCGATGTACTTAGGTCTGGCAATGGCCAAATACTGGGACGACGGCTGGGAGGTTTACAGCAAGCATCCGAACCTGTACGAGCACTTGCGCGATGTGCGCGGCTTCGACTACCTGGATGAAGTGGTGCGCTTCGATCTCTACCATTGGGATTGCGAGGAACCCGTCCGGAACTGCGCCCAGATGGCACTCGACCAGATCCGGCACGAACAGATAGAACCCTCTTCTCCCCTTGCCTATTACGTCTATATCGTTTCGGTCAAGACGCTCTATCTGCTCGGAGCAGCCGTCGGCCTGAAGAAGCTCGGCTACTCGATGCAGAAGGCATAAGACAAGAAACCGGATTCATCGAATCACTTGCCAGAAGCCGTCGGGAAAGCTTTCTTCAGACGCTTCAGCTCCTTTTTGGTGATTTGCATAATGGTACCGTGACGGGGTGTGAAAGCACCTTTCGTCTCGGTATTTTTGTAGGCCTTGAAGAAAAGCAGGTCGTCGCTCTTGCAGAACTGGTAGTGTCCGTTCATGTAGCAGTCGTACATGAGGCACCAGCCGCCTTCGAGCAACGGGAAAACGCCTGCACCTTCCACGGCCTCCTTCGTATCCTGGCAGTAGCCATCCACCATACGCCACGACTTCCAGTCGCTCAAGTCGCGAGCCACATAGTGCTTCAGGCCCTTCACGCGGGAACCTTCGGTCTTGAAGAAGATGTGATAAGTGCCGTGCTCGTCCTGCACGATGTCGGTATCGATGGCCGCCTGCTGATAGTCGAAGAAGATTTGCGGCGTGCCTTCCAGATCCGAGAAATCGGCATTGGCGTAGGCACAATAGACGCGATCGTAGGGAATGGAGCCATCGTCGGTCAGCAGCGAAAAATAGACAAGGTACTTCTGTGCCTTCACGTCGAAGATGGTTTGCGGAGCCCACACACGGGTCACGTGCTCCAGATTGGTGCCTTTATACTTTTCGGGGAAGTGAACCGTATGGTGTTCCCACTGCACCATATCCTTGGAGCGCATCAGGACAATGCCCCGGTTGCTCGACCATCCGCGGCTGCATTGCATATCGGTCACCACCATATAGAAATAGCCGTCGTTGCCACGCAGGATGTGCGGATCGCGCACCCCTTTCATAATGGCAATGCTGTCCGATCCGATAATCGGTTTGCCATCGTTCAGCAACTCGAAGTTGAAGCCGTCGTAACTGTAGGCAAAATGAATCTGCTCCTGTTCGGGTGCATTGCCCGTAAAGTAGGCAAACAGATAGGCCGACATCTTGTTTTTGGCCTGCAATGTCAGACACGAAGCAAAGGTCAGCACAATGACCAGCGATTGGATAAGGTTGGATTTTTTCATTGTTCCGGTAGTTAGGTAATTGGTATTTTCGAGGCAAATGTAAGGTATTTATTTAACATTTCCAAATTATTCGGATATTTTTTGAAAAAAATCCCCGGCTGGCACGTTGCCGACCGGGGATATTTACTGTAATCCTACTGTTCACTTCACCTCCCAGGTGTCGCCGGAAAGCAGAAGATCGCGCAACGTGCGCTGCTTCTTTTTGCCCTTGACATCCTCGATCTGATCGTTGACGGCCCAATCGTAGGTTGGAGCCTCCACATCGCGAATCACGCCAAGCGCAATAGGCAGATTGTCGTCGGCACCAGCATAGCCGTAAGGACTGTAGCCCATCATGGCGAGCTTCAGATGGAAGGTCGGATCGGCTTTCTTGGCATCGTGAACCAACAGATCCTTCTCGGTAATGCCGTTCTCGCCGATGGTTACCGACTTAATGTCCCAGCCATCGAGAATCAGGCCTTTATCGCGGTTCTTGCCGTAGATCATCGGCTTGCCGTCCTCCAGAAGGATGGTCTTATCGGCACGCACCGAAGAATCGGTCACCAGCTTGTGGATGCCATCGGCAAAGATGACGCAGTTGCAAAGCATCTCGACCACAGCGGCACCCTTGTGATGAACGGCAGCCTTCATCGCCTCGACGCTGTTCTTGATGTCGGCATCGATGGCTCGGGCAAAGAAATTACCGCGGGCACCCAAGCAAAGCTCTGCCGGGCAGAACGGATCTTCGACCGTTCCCCAAGGTGAAGACTTTGAGACCAATCCGCGATCGGATGTAGGGCTGTACTGACCCTTGGTCAAACCATAGATCTTATTGTTGAAAAGGATGATGTTGAGGTCGATGTTACGACGCATGGCGTGAATGAAGTGGTTGCCGCCGATGGCGAGACAGTCGCCGTCGCCCGAAACATTCCAGACGGTCAGGTCCGGACGGCTCGTCTTCAAACCGGTTGCAACGGCCAAACCACGTCCGTGAATGGTGTGCATACCATACGTATTCATATAATAAGGCATACGGCTGGAGCAACCGATACCCGAGATTACCGCCGTCTGACTTGGGGCAATACCCAATTCGGCCATCGCCTTCTGCATAGAAGCTGCCACTGCGTGGTCACCACAACCCGCACAGAATTTCAAAGGCTGATCTGACTTAAAGTCTGCTTGTGTATAGCTCATAATTCAATTCTTTTAATGGTTAATGATGATTCTTATAACGCCTTAATGGCGGCTTCGATGTCGCTGATCTGGAACGGCTGACCCTTGACCTCGTTGAACTGCTTGATGGAGATACCCTCAATCTTCGAACGGAGGTAGCCGGCGAACTGGCCGTTGTTGAGCTCGCAGCAAAGGATGTTCTTGTACTTCCTGAGCACCTCTTCCGTATTCTTCGGCAGCGGGCTGATGTAGGAGAAGTGAGCCTGAGCCAGCTTCATGCCCTCAGCACGCAGATTCTCGACAGCAGCGGAGATGTGTCCGTAGGTGCCGCCCCAACCGACCACCAAAGTGTCGGCATCGGCATCGCCCTTCACTTCGAGTGCAGGAATGCAATTGGCAATATAGTCGATTTTTGCCTGACGGTTATTGACCATCTGCTGGTGAACATTCGGATCGGTGCTGATGGCTCCGTGAACGTTCTTCTCCAAACCGCCCAAACGGTGCATAAGTCCCTCGGTGCCAGGCACAGCCTTCAAGCGGACAAAGGTCTCAGCATCGCGAGCATAAGGCTCGTAGCTGTCAGCCATATCGGCCGAAGCCACAGCAGGCTTGATTTCAGGCAACTGATCCATTTCAGGAATGCGCAGCGAAGAAGAGCCGTTACCCAAGAACGCATCGGTCAGCAAAATGACCGGAGTATTGTGCTCCAAAGCAATCTTCGAAGCGTTGTAAGCGCTATAGAAGCAATCGACCGGCGTAGATGCAGCCATCACAACCGCAGGCGACTCTCCGTTGCGACCATAGAGACACTGGAGCAAGTCGGTCTGCTCGGTCTTGGTCGGCAGACCTGTTGACGGACCGCCACGCATCACGTCGATCACCACCAGAGGAAGTTCTGCCATAACAGCCAAACCGATGGCCTCGCTCTTCAAAGCAACACCAGGTCCGGAGGTTGAAGTGGCAGCCAAAGCACCGCCGAAAGAGGCTCCGATAGCGGTACAGATACCAGCAATCTCGTCCTCGGCCTGTACGGTGGTTACGCCCAAGAACTTCAGCTTCGAAAGTTCGTGAAGAATATCGGTGGCAGGGGTGATAGGATAAGAACCGAGGAAGAGCTTCAAGCCGGCCTTCTCGGCAGCGGCCACCAAACCATAGGCTGTGGCAGCATTACCCTTCACGTCGCAATAGATGCCGGGAGCGGCTTTCTCGCTCTCAATGCGATAAGTGGAAACGCTGGCGTGCGTGTTGGCGCCATAGTTGAAACCGTCGGTCAGCACCTTGATATTGGCTGCCAATACTTCCGGCTTCTTGCCGAACTTGCTGGTCAGGAACTCCTCGGCCTTCTCAAGCGGACGATTGAAGAGCCAGAACACGAAGCCGACAGCAAAGATGTTGCGGCAACGAGCCACCGATTTGGCGTCCATGCCTGTATCGGCCAACGACGACTTGGTGCTCTCCGAAATCGGCACAGGAACCAGCTGGAACTTGCCGGCTATGGCCAGTTCCTCGAACGGATCGGCCGTTGTGAACTTAGCTTTATCGAGTTCGGATTTTACGAAGGTGTCGGTATCATAGATAAGCACGCCGCCCTTCTTCAGATACTTGACATTCTGCTTCAAGGCTGCCGGATTCATGGCAATCAGCACGTCGCAGGCATCGCCTGGCGTATAGACCTTCTTGCCGACATGTACCTGATAACTCGACACACCGCCTAACGAGCCGCGCGGAGCACGCATCTCGGCCGGATAATCGGGGAATGTAGAAATCTCATTACCCAAAATGGCGGCAACCGTTGAGAAGATTGTTCCGGCAAGCTGCATACCATCGCCGGAGTCGCCCGAGAAGCGAACTACGACTTCTGGGGTCTCAATAATCTTAGGATTCTCCATAATAATGCAATACTGTTATAGAATGAAACACAATTTTACCTTAATTTATTACCCAATAACTCTGCCAGTTTTTCGGCATTCAAATGAATATCTGTCTTATTTTCCAGATGCGACGCATTGAATGTAATATCGGCCTTTTGGTAGTAGGGCTCACGCCAGGCGAGCTGTTCGCGAATGACTTGCAGAATCTCTTCGTCGCTCTTATCGGCCAGCAATGGACGCTTATGCTTTCCTTTGATAAGACGGATCAGCAACACCTTCTCGTCCGGCTTCAGATAAACACTCTGTCCTGAGCGATTGACGATGTCCATGTTATCGAAGAAACAAGGGGTGCCTCCACCCAACGAGATGATGACGTTCTCGTACTCCGACACTTCGATGAGCGCATTCCGTTCAATCTTCCGGAACCCCTCCTCTCCTACTTCTGCAAAGATCTCCTTGATGGTTTTGTGAAACCGGCTGACAATAAAATCATCGAGATCGATGAACTCCAGATTCATTGTCTTTGCCAAGGCGCGTCCCAAAGTGGTTTTACCGGCGCCCATATAGCCTATCAGAAAGATTCGTTGCATTTAATAGAACTTTATGGCGGCAAAGGTATATTTTTTTCTTAAATCTACCAAATTATTTAGCAAAAATTTGGCAAAATCGCATTTTTTCTATAACTTTGCCGCTAATTATTGAAACAGAGTTATCATTACAATGCAGTCAAATAAATACTACGTGGTGTGGAAGGGCTATGCGCCAGGGGTTTACGACAGTTGGGAGGAAGCCGAGATTCAGGTTTCCGGCTATCCGGATGCCCAATATCGCGCCTACAAGACCCAAGAAGCCGCGGTGGACGCTTTTCGCGAGGGATACGACAAGGAGGGGTTGATTCAGGAAGTGGCCCGTCAGATGCAGAATATTTCGGCAGAGGGGGTCAAAATCGAGGTCAAGCCCCAGCAGCCGAAGCCGGTTCCTTACCTGCTGGATGCTTTGGCGGTGGATGCTGCCTGTTCGGGCAATCCGGGTCCGATGGAATATCGAGGCGTATATGTCCGCACGGGTCAGGAGATTTTCCGCGTCGGCCCCTTGGAACAAGGCACCAACAATATCGGCGAGTTCCTGGCCATCGTCCACGGGCTGGCATTGCAAGAGAAACAGGGAACAGCGCTCCCAATCTACAGCGACTCGGTGAATGCCCAGCTTTGGGTGCAACAAGGCGTGTGCAAGACGAAACTGGAAGAAACGGAAGTCAACGCCCCGATTTTCGACATGATAGAGCGGGCAGAAAACTGGCTGCGCACGCACTCGTTCCGCCTACCTATTTATAAATGGGAAACCAAACAATGGGGCGAAATCCCCGCTGACTTCGGAAGAAAATGAAAATCATCTGTGTGGGCATGAACTATGCCCAGCATAACCAAGAGCTGAACCATAAGATCGGCGAAATCGAGGGAATCACGGTTCCTTCAGGCACATCGGAAACGGAGAGTGTGATCGGCAGTTGGAATCCCACCATCTTTCTGAAGCCGGATACTGCCCTGCTGCGCAGCGACTGGCCTTTCTATATCCCCGATTTCAGCAACGAGGTGGAATATGAGACGGAATTGGTCGTAAAAATCAACCGGTTGGGAAAAAGTATTCCCGAACGCTTTGCTCACCGATACTACGAGGAGGTTACTTTGGGTCTCGACTTTACTTGTCGCGACCTGCAACGGCAACTGAAAGCAAAAGGCCTGCCTTGGGAAATCTCAAAAGGATTCGACAGCTCTGCATTCTGCGGCGAGTGGGTCAAACTGAAGGATTTGGGCATCGTGCGTGAGGATGAGGCACCTGTTCCTTCGGAGAAAACCATTCAGGACTTGCACTTCGAAATGCAGTTGAATGGAGAAACGCGTCAAGTCGGCTATACGGGCGATATGATTCACTCCGTGGACAAAATCATCGCTTACGTCTCTCGCTTCTATATTCTGAAAATGGGTGATCTGATTTTCACGGGCACTCCCGCCGGCGTCGGCAAACTGTCGGAAGGTGACCTGATCACAGCTCAGTTGGAGGGCCGTCAGGTGTTGGAGTGCAGAATCAGGTAAGAGATTCTTTAAGAAGAGATTATTACAAGGGCTGTTAAAAGCAATAAAAGGAAAAATTAAGGGGAGTAAAAGGGACGTTACAACCAACTGATGGTATTGTCCTTTTTACTCCCCTTTCATTTCTCTTTTACTCCTCTTCTCTACTCTTAGCAAGACTTACGCATCGATATTTGCGTATGTAGCATTCGACTCGATGAACTCTCGGCGCGGAGCCACATCTTCGCCCATGAGCAGCGAGAATGTCTGATCGGCAGAAATAGCGTCTTCGATGGAAACTTTCTTCAAGCGACGATGCACAGGATCCATAGTGGTGTCCCAAAGCTGCTCGCTGTTCATCTCACCCAGACCTTTGTATCGCTGCACCTTGATCTTATCCTCCTTGCCTTGTCCGTACTGCTGGAAGAAAGCACGCTGCTCGGCATCGTCCCAGCAATATTCCTCCACCTTGCCGATTGTGCACTTATAAAGCGGAGCCTGAGCGATATAAACGTAGCCACCTTCGATCAATGGACGCATATAACGGAAGAAAAGCGTCATAATCAGTGTAGCGATGTGAGCACCATCGACATCGGCATCGGTCATGATGATGATCTTGTGATAACGCAGGTTGGTTATATCCAAACTCTTGTCTTCCAGCAAGTTCACACGGAAAGCACGGAACATATTCTGGATTTCCTCGCTGTCGAGCATCTTGTGAATCAATACCTTCTCGACATTCAGGATCTTACCACGCAAAGGAAGAATAGCCTGGAAGAAACGGTTGCGTCCGGTCTTGGCGGTACCACCGGCCGAATCACCCTCGACGAGGAAGATCTCGCATTCCTCAGGATTCTTGCTGGAGCAATCGGCCAACTTGCCAGGCAGACCTCCGCCCGTCAGTTTTGAGTTCTTCTGCACGTTCTCGCGAGCCTTGCGGGCAGCCACACGTGCCTGAGCAGCCAAGATGACTTTCTCGATGATGGTGTGTGCCTCCGACGGATGCTCCTCCAAGTAGTTATCCATCGCATTGCGCACAGCCTTGGTGACAGCAGGACGAACCTCAACGTTGCCGAGCTTGGTCTTTGTCTGTCCTTCGAACTGAGGTTCGGCCACCTTCACGCTCACAACAGCAGTCAGACCTTCCTTGAAGTCCTCGGCCTTGATTTCGACCTTGGCCTTCTCGAACATCTTCTCCTTGTTGCCGTATTCCTTCAATGCCGAACCCAATGCGCTACGGAAGCCATCGAGATGAGTACCACCCTCGTGCGTATTGATATTGTTTACAAACGAATAGATTGTCTCGCTGTAGCCGGTATTATAGGTCAATGCCACTTCGACCGGGACACCGTCGCTTTCGGTAACCAAATGGATGATGTGGGGAATCAGCGGCACGCGACTTTCGTCCAACCACTTCACAAACTCCTTCAATCCCTCGGTGCTATAGAACTCCTGATAACGAGGCTGTCCGTTCGGCTGAACAGCTTCCGGCCGCTCGTCGGTCAACGACAGATGAATGCCGGTATTCAGATATGCCAAATCGCGCAGACGCTCTGCCAGACGGTCCCACTCATAAACCGTTTCGGTGAAGATGGATGCATCCGGATGGAAGATGATGGTTGTACCCGTATCGTCTGCATCGCCAATAACATCTACGCCGGTCAGAGGCTTGCCGAAAGCATAATCCTGACGATAAACATGACCTTGACGGTGGACGATGGCCGTAAACTGATCGGAAAGAGCATTCACACAGCTCACACCCACACCATGCAAACCGCCGGACACCTTATAAGTATTCTTGTCGAACTTACCACCTGCATGCAACACAGTCATGACGACCTCAAGGGCAGAACGATGTTCCTTCTGATGCATATCAACCGGAATACCACGACCGTTATCGACAACCTTTACCGAGTTATCGGGCAGAATGGTAACCTTGATATCATTGCAATAGCCAGCCAACGCCTCGTCGATACAGTTATCGACAACCTCGCTGACCAGATGATGCAAACCCTTGACACTTGTATCGCCAATATACATTGCCGGACGCTTACGCACAGCCTCCAAGCCTTCCAGGACTTGAATATGACTGGCGTCGTAGTTGTTCTGAATCTCTGACATATAAGATAGTTTATAAGATTTGGGGGAGGAGAAATAGGGAAGTAAAGGAAAGCCTTAACCTTTTTATATTCACGCACGCGCGCGTAAAAGAAAACGACTACCCCACTGAACCTATTGAGGCTAAGTGGGGAGGTCTGTCAATACCACAAAAGTATTAAGCGAGTTTATTGAGACGCTTTGCAAGTTTGCTCTTCAGGTTAGCAGCCTTATTAGCGTGGATTACGCCCTTCTTAGCCAATTTATCGAGCATCGAAGAAACAACAGGATACTGTGCGGTTGCCTCAGCCTTGTCGGTAGTAGCACGGAACTTGCGAACTGCGTTACGGGTTACCTTGCCATAATAACGGTTGCTCTCGTTTCTGGTGATAGTCTGCTTAATTCTCTTCTTAGAAGATTTGTGATTTGCCATTGTTTTAGTTTTATTTCCTTATTTATACTTTTTTCTTGTTTTGCATTCTGCATCGAAGTTCCAAACCGATCTGGCTCTGCGCCGCCAATTGCTTTAGCCAGCCTTGCCTGCACACGTAGTCAGGACTTAAAAAACGACTTCAAAATGCTGAATTGCGGGTGCAAATTTAGAAAAATATTTTCTTCCTGCAAATTTTTCTTCAGATTTTCTTTGAAAAACTTGGTGTTTTTTATAATTTTCGTTATTTTTGCCCTCGTAAATGACAAATTCAATTAACAAAACCAAAGGCATAGTTCTTTGTGCGATCCCCTACAATGACCGCACGCAATTTGTTCATTTCTACACAGAACTGTTCGGCAAACTGACTTGCAGAATCACCATCGGACGCATTCATCGAGGTGGCGGACAACGCACTCTGTACGCTCCGCTTTCGGTGCTCGATCTGGTGCTGGAGGGGCACAACAATCAGGAGATCCTGAAAATCAAGGAGGCGCAACTGCTGCGTTCACCCTACCTGCTCTCGATGTCCGATCCGGCCAAAACCGCCCAGTGCCTGTATATGGCAGAACTGCTCGACAAAACCATCGGCGAAGTGGGCGAGACAAACCCAAAGCTTTGGGATTTCATCAGCCAATCGATCGAGCTGCTGGAACTCACGCAAAACGGATCGGCCAACTTCCATCTGGTGTTTACCACCCGCCTTTGCCACCTCATCGGCTTTCATGTCGATAACCAAGCCTATCGGCAAGGCATGCAGTTCGACATCAGCGAAGGTGTCTTCACAGCGCTTCCGATCTATCACCCCTATTATCTGACTGCGGAATCGGCCCATTGGCTGCATCGGTTATTAGAAACCAATTTTTCCAATCTCTCGGACTTGCAGCTCACCCGCGAGCAGCGCAACACCTTGCTCGAAATGATGCTTACGTTCCTGCGCATCCACATGCCCGAAACCGGCAATCTCCGGTCGGTGGATGTTTTGAAAGAATTATTTATTTAAAAACCTCCGATTACATCAAGGATTCTATGCAATCGGAGGAATAAGAGAAACATCAGATAGACAAAACTCTCAAAACCTTCAAAAGGTCCGGATCTACGGGTTTGTCTTTCTTGATAGCCTTGGCAAACGGAATGTTTACGATTTCGTCGTTGTGTACCCCGATAAGCACGTTACGCTGACCTTCAAGCAGAGCCTCGACAGCTGCATAACCGACTCGCGAGGCAAAGATTCTGTCGCATGCCGTCGGAGAACCGCCGCGCTGCAAGTGACCGAGAATAGAACACCGCACATCGTACTCCGGAAACTCCTTCTTCATTAAAGAAGCCAGACCCATGGCACCGCCATCGGGATCTTTGCTTTCGGTCACAATCACCAAAGCCGACGATTTACTCTTTCGGAATCCGTTTTCGATAAGTGCCTTGAGCTGCTCATACTGGGTTTTCTCCTCCGGAATAATGGCGTCCTCGCAACCGCAGGCGATTGCACTACTCAATGCCAGAAAACCGGCATCTCGTCCCATCACCTCGATAAAAAACAGACGGGCGTGTGAAGTCGCTGTATCGCGAATCTTATCGACACAATCCATGATAGTATTCAAAGCCGTATCATAACCGATAGTGGTATCAGTACCTGCCAAATCGTTATCGATCGTACCTGGCAAACCGACAATCGGAATATTATACTCCTGGCTGAAGATGGTTGCCCCCGTAATGGAACCGTCGCCACCAATCACCACCAATGAATCGATACCATGTTTCTGCATATTCTCGTAAGCCTTTGCGCGACCCTCCGGAGTCTTGAAATCCTCACTTCTGGCTGTTTTCAGAATCGTACCTCCACGAGAAATGATATTGCTCACACTCTGTGTTTCGAACTCCGAAATACAGTCTTCGATAAGCCCCTGATAGCCTCGACGAATGCCAAAGACTCGCAACCCTGCATAAATGGCAGAACGAGTCACAGCTCGAATGGCTGCATTCATACCCGGAGCATCGCCACCACTGGTTAAAATACCAACGCTTGTAATTTTTCCCATAACAAAATGTGTTTAGCTATTTACCTATTAAAACTTTTCACTAAATCTGCCACCTGATCCATCTGCCAACGTGGCGTGGAGGTAGCTCCGCAAATACCGACACTTTGGGCGCCCTCCCAGAAAGAAGGATCGACGTCTTCGAGGGAAGAGACCTGATAACTATGCGGATTGACCGATCGGCAAACCTCGAAAAGTGCCTTGCCGTTGCTCGACTTCTTGCCGCTCACAAACAGAATTGCATCATGACGAGAAGCAAATTCTCGCATGTGTGGAATCCGGTTTGCAACCTGTCGGCAGATTGTATCGAAGGTCTGTAGGGTTGCTCCGTCTTTCATACGTTGTCCGATACTCAGGCTCAATTGCCGGAAATTATCCACCGACATCGTCGTTTGCGAAAACAGACGGACAGGCCTGCTGAAATCTATCTTGCTGAGCTCCGACTCATTTTCGATTACGATTGCCGTCGAATGCGTCTGCCCCACCAATCCGTTCACTTCCGCATGTCCGTGTTTTCCGTAAATCACAATCTGCGAATCCGGTTCCGTTTCATACATGCGCCGCACCTTCTTTTGCAATTGCAGCACAACCGGACAAGTGGCATCCACAATCTCGATGCCCTGTTGCTGTGCTAACTCGTATGTTGAAGGCGGCTCTCCGTGTGCTCGCAAAAGCACTTTTGTATCGCGCAACTGTAACAACGAGGCATGATCGATGGTTTTCAGGCCCTGTTCCTCCAGGCGCTTCACTTCCTGTCCGTTATGGACGATATCGCCCAAGCAATAGAGCATCGGACGAGTCTTCAACTCGTCTTCTGCCTTCCGAATGGCATTGATAACACCCGGACAGAAACCGGATTCTTTATCGACTTCGACAATCATACTTTCTGGATTACCTCACGTGCCCAACCCAATACAATCTCATTCTGTTGCGGAATGGTAAGATTGCTGTTATCGAGCAGACGCGCATCGGCAGCCTGAACCAGCGGCGATACTTCGCGATGCGAATCGATATAATCGCGTTCCTCGACATTTTTCAGCACTTCAGCGAGCGTCAGCGAATGATCTCCCTTAGCACGCAATTCGTCATAACGGCGCTGCGCCCTGACTTCTGCGCTTGCCGTAACAAATATTTTCAACTCAGCATGAGGGAATACCGTAGTACCGATATCGCGACCATCCATCACAACTCCGCCTTCTTGTCCCATTGCCTGCTGCCAGGCTACCAACTGACTGCGCACAAAACCGAGCGCAGCAATAGGACTCACGCAAGAAGAAACTGTCATCTGACGAATCTCCTCCTCCACGCATTCGCCATTCAGATATGTACGGTTTTTCCCGTCGGCTCCTTTTTCCTGACGTATGGAAATTTGAGAAACAGCCTTGCAGAGCGCGTCCTCATCAATCACTTTGGTATCGGCATTCATCATTCCGCTACGCAAAGCATAGAGTGTCACAGCCCTATACATGGCTCCGGTATCAACATAGACATATCCCAATTCTTCAGCCAGTTTCTTT
This sequence comes from Bacteroidales bacterium, assembly GCA_017449065.1. Classification (GTDB taxonomy): domain Bacteria; phylum Bacteroidota; class Bacteroidia; order Bacteroidales; family UBA3663; genus Liminaster. Next base: position 45,023 of record JAFSKF010000038.1, on the reverse strand, counting down.
GCCATAGTGCTTTTTCCGCAAGAAGAATGGCCATCGATAGCAATAGTTATTTTCTTCATATATATTTAAAATGTGTACGACAACTGAAACATTAATGACCCATCAATGGCGTTGTAGCTGGCATAACTCACTCCTGCCTTCCATTGGCGCCAATTCAAGCCTCCACCCATCGACAAGCCTCGAAGAAAGCCTCCGCTACCAGAGAATTCACTCTGACGGCGATAACTGTAACCGGCCGCCAGATAGAAATAATCGGAAGCGACCCACTCAACACCCAATAAAAGGTGATTCAGTATCTGCTCTCCACCATTATACTCGTGCTTCGAGCCGTCTCCGTCGTAATAGTCATGATCCCAATCAAAGAGATTATAGGCGGTAAGAGTGAAACAGAATGGCAAGTGCTCGACCTCCTTGGTAATACCTACAGAAAGTTGGGTTGGCATATTACATTTCCGATTATCGTCAAGGCTTTTGAGCTGTCCGCCCAAATTCGATACCACAAGCGAGATACTGCGCCCCTCCACTTCATCGTAATAATTCAAACCCGCATCGACACCCATTGCAAAAGCCGAGTAGCTCTCATATTTGGAAATAATCGCCTTAGCGGTGACACCCCAACGCCAGTGTTCGTTAATGGGGAGGCCCAAGCTGCCATATAAGGCAATATCTTTGGCCGTGAAGGTACCGGTGGAAACGCCATTCTCATCGTACCCTTTGAAATCGCCATAACTCAAATACTGGACACCAGCCTGCCATCCTCCCACGTGACGGAAAGCCCCCGTATAACTGGCATAACCCAAATTAATATCTGACACATAGTTCATATATGACAGGGTTACCTGTTTAGACATTTCCGGACAAAGCAATGCCGGATTCTGGTAAGCCAATGCGGCTTCAGGCTCGACGACGCTGATAGCTGTACCTCCCAAAGCGGCAGCGTGAGTAGAGGTTGGCAACTCCAGAAAACCGTACTCACCTACTTCTTGCGCCCATGCCGAAAACAGGGCACAAAGACAACATCCAGTTGTTATAATGATTCTGTTCTGAGTCATCTATGTAAATTAGCTGCAACAATAAAAAAAGAAAAAACTGCAAAAAATGTACGCAAAATTACCTTTTTTTTAGGGAAACAACAATTTTTTTCACCAAAAACATCATTTTTTATACTTTTTTTGGCCGCTTATTGAAAAAATACGTAATTTTGCAGTACATTTTTTCAATTAACCTAAAGTTTAACCTAATGGAAATTAAGAAAGACCCCAAAGCAAACCTTGAGTCCAGAAAGACCACCTACGTGCTCACCGGACTCGTTGGCGTCTTGGCGATTCTCTTTATTGCCTTGGAGTGGTCGGCAACCAGCCGCCGCTACAGCAATATTGCAGGTCGTACCGCTGACATTGAGGAAGAGGAGGAGATCGTAATGACAGTACAGAACAATACGCCACCACCGCCACCGCCGCCGCCAATGCCGGATGTCATTGAGCAGTTGACGGTTGTAGAAGATGACGTCGAAATCGAAGAGGTTGAGATGCAGTCTCTCGAAGACGACAACAACACCGTGGTTGAAGTGGTAGATCTTAGTGCCGAATCCGGACCATCTGAGGAAGAGGAGGCAGAAGGCAATCAGATCTTTACTGTCGTTGAACAGCAGCCTGAATTCCCAGGTGGTGAAGCTGCTTTGATGCAGTACATCAAAAAGAACCTGAAGTATCCTGCATTTGCAGCTGAAAACGGCATTCAGGGTCGTGTTACCCTTTCATTCACCGTTGAGAAGGACGGTTCTATCGCCAACATCGAAGTAATGCGTTCTCCTGCTGAGGAATTGTCGAAAGAAGCCATCCGCGTAGTGCAGTCGATGCCTAAGTGGAAGCCTGGTAAGCAGCGTGGTAAGGCAGTACGTGTTAAGTACGTGCTTCCTGTTACGTTCCGCTTGCAGTAATTCTAAATCATAACAAACGCCCTGCCCTATGCGGGCGGGGCGTTTGCTGTTATCAGAGTACTCGGAGTACTCAGAATTTAACCCTTTCCATGTTTTCACAAACTGAACTTTCTGAAATGATACAAAAGGGGCTCGACGAAATCGAGTACCCCAATTTGGCTCCTCGCCTTTTTGACCCGGTTAAATATATGCTCGCAGGCGGAGGCAAGCGTGTGCGTCCCACACTCGTGCTAATGGCAGCCAACCTTTTTACCGACGACATCCAAGATGCAGTAATCCCAGCTGTCGGATTGGAAATGTACCACAATTTCACGCTGTTACACGATGACGTGATGGACAAGGCACCAGAACGTCATGGACGGGAAACCGTACACCTCCGATGGAACGAAAATGTGGCCATCCTTTCCGGCGATGCCATGCAGGCTTTGGCTTACCAATTGATTGCCAAAACCCCAAGTTATTGCCTGAAAGAAGTGCTCGACATCTTCAATCAGAATAATATTGAAATCGATCAGGGCCAGCAGCTCGACATGGAATTCGAAACTCGAGACGACGTAACGCTCGACGAATACATCGAAATGATCCGACTGAAAACCAGTGTCATGCTGGGTGCTGCCCTCAAAATGGGTGCCATAATCGGCAAAGCCACCCCTGAGCGGGCTCAGATCCTGTACGACTTCGGTATGAACCTGGGGGTAGCATTCCAGCTACAGGATGACTGGCTGGATTGTTGGGGCAATCCGGAAACCTTCGGAAAACGCATTGGAGGAGACATTCTCTGTAACAAGAAAACCTACTTACGCATCAAAGCAGAAAGTAAGCTCTCTCGTCCGGAATCCTATCGGGGACAAACCGAAGAGGATTACATTGAAATGTATAAAAACTATTATATCCTGACGGGTGCAGAAGCATCGTGCAGAAAAGCCATTTCTGAATACGTAAATAAGGCAAACGCCTGTCTGGATCAGTTGAATATGCCCGACGAAAAGCTGTCGCTGCTAAAGGCTTTGGCTTCGAAACTTGAAAACCGAAATGCGTAAATCTCAAAATAACTATGCCTTACAGAAGATTACCTAATACCGACCTTGCACGCATATACGCTTTGAAGAAAGCCGTTGAAATGGAAGGATTCCGAGAGAGGGGCGAACAGGTGCTTAGCTATCAAACCACACAGGAAGCGTTGAACTTTCTGATCAAGTTTCAACGTGCACAGAAGAAATACCAGCAATGCAACGACTTGCATCTGGCTTCAAGCAAAAGCTACCGAAAAGAACTGCAACTGGCACGTATGTATGTCTCGCACTTCATCCAGGTGCTCAACATGACCATCATGCGCGGCGAACTTCGCAAAGAAATAAAAAGCGACTATGGATTGGAAGTGAACAACTACAGCAATCCGGATCTGACCAGCGAACAGGGACTTTTGGAATGGGGAGAAAGAATCATCAAGGCAGAAGAGGAACGCACTTCTAAAGGAGGTGTACCTATCTATAATCCGACCATCGCCAAAGTGAAAGTGCATTGGGGTGTATTTAACGAGCACTATTTCAGCCAAAAAGGACTTCGCGACAATGTGGCAAAAGCGTTGGAGGAAGTTACTGAAATGCGACCGCAGGCCGACGACATCATTCTGGACATCTGGAATCAGGTAGAAGCATTCTATGCAGATCTGCCCATTGAAGAGAAAATGGCCAAATGCAAACAGTTCGGACTTATTTACTACTATCGTTCAAGCGAAAAGGCCAAAATGAAAGCTAACGCCGCTCAACATTCGATTGATTTCTAACAGACATTCCAATGATTATCGACACACATTGCCACCTTATTGACAAAGCCTTCGAAGCCGACGTGGATAAGGTGGTTTCTCGTGCACTGGAGGCCGATGTGCAGAAAATGATACTGGCCTGCTGCGACGAAACGGAATTTCCTTCCATTGTGGAACTATGCCAAAGATATCCTGACCGGCTCTACCCCACCATCGGCATTCATCCCGAAAATATGTCATCGGACATCGAAGCACAACTCAAGCAATTGAAAAGCGCTCTGACCAATTATACAGGTCCTTGTATTCGTGCCATCGGAGAAATCGGACTCGACTTGTATTGGGACAAAAGCCGATTGACCGACCAACTTTGGCTATTGGAAAAGCAAGTGGAATGGGCGCTTGAGTCCGATCTTCCTGTTCTATTGCATATTCGCAATGCGATGGATGAATTTCTCGAACTCCTGAAAAGCCGTCTGCATCCGATGGCTGAGACGATGGGAAAACAGGTAAAAGGCATCCTGCATTGCTACAGCGGAACAGCCGATCAGGCCATCGAAGCCATGCAATACGGACATTTTCTATTAGGCATTGGCGGAACCCTGACATATAAAAAAAGTCAGGTGCCGGAAGTCGTTCGCACCATCGGACTTAAGCATCTTGTGCTCGAAACCGATGCTCCCTATCTGGCACCTGTTCCACACAGAGGCAAACGGAACGAGCCTGCTTTTACCGCTGTAACTTGCCAGATGCTTGCAGAATTATCAGGCACCACAGCGACAGAGGCAGCTAAGATAACATCAAAAAATGCCTCGGAACTGTTCGGATTCTAAAAAATCGGAACAGAAATATCTCTAAATTGTGGTTTTTTATAAAAAAAATGCAACAAAAGTAAAATTATTCGTCAAAAAAAGCACAACATATCGAAAAAATCATTTACTTTGCACCGATAAATTAAAACAAACCCTAATTAATTAACATTCTTAAAACACAAAACTCAATGAAAAAGTTTTTCGTGACTTTGGCTGCTATCGCAACGATGGCACCAGCATTTGCTCAGGAAGCTGAGGAAACCGTTTCTTATCACCAGGTACTCAAAACTTACTTCATCGATGGTGGTCCTGGCTTTATGGCCATGGTTGCCCTTTCTCTCGTACTCGGTGTTGCATTCGTTGTAGAGCGTATCATCTACTTGAACCTGGCTGAGGTTAACACCAAGAAGTTCGTTGCTGCTGTTGAAGACGCATTGGAAGCCGGTAACGTTGAGGAGGCTCTCGAGGTTGCAAAGAAGACCCGCGGTCCTATTGCTTCTATCTTCACCCAGGCCCTCATCCGTTTGAAGGACGGTCAGAGCCTTGAGGATATCGATAAGGCTATCACTTCTTATGGTGCCCTTCAGAGTGGCTACTTGGAGAAGAACCTCTCTTGGATTACCTTGTTTATCGCTGCTGCTCCTTCTCTCGGATTCCTTGGTACTGCAGTCGGTATGGTTCAGGCATTCGACGATATCGTAAAGGCTGGTGATATCAGTCCTACAGTCGTTGCCGGCGGTATGAAGGTCGCCCTTATCACCACCATCGGCGGTATTATCGTTGCCCTTATTCTCCAGATTTTCTACAACTACCTGCTTTCTAAGGTAGAGGCTATCGTAAGCGATATGGAAGATGCTTCTATTTCTCTGCTCGATGCCATCATCAAATACAACATTAAGAAGTAATTTTTAAGGAGAATAACCCATGAAATATTTGAATAGTATTTTACTTTGGGTATTAGCCGCAATCACGATCGTTGTTCTCTGCATGTTCCTTTTTGCCGAGAGCGAAAACGTTCAGTTGACCAACGGCAATATTATCCAAGTATCGACCCAGCTCGACGCTTTCATCACATGGATGACAATAGCCGTCGCTATCGGATTCGTCCTGTTGCCAATCTCAATTCTTATTGATGCTATTATCGGCAAACGTTTCAGTCTGCTTATTGTTGTTGCATCCGTAATTGTGCTCTATTTCGTCTGCAACATGTTAAGCGGCGAACAGGAATTCACTCGAATCGTAAACGGAGAGACTCAGGTATTCACCGAATCGACCATGAAATCCATTGATGCATGGTTGTATAGCATTTATGCTCTCGTAGGTGCAACCATCCTGCTCATTATAGGCTTCGGCGTTAAACGTGCAATTATCAAATAAGATCTGACCTATGGCAAGAAAGAAAAGAAAAGCGCCGAGTATCAACTCGTCATCAAGTGCCGACTTGGCATTTACCCTGCTTATCTTCTTCCTCGTGGTCACCTCTATGGATACAGATGAAGGTTTGACTCGACTCCTGCCACGTTGGACAGAAGAGCAAACCAATCAGGATATTAAGAAACGTAACATTCTGAACGTTCTTGTAAATGCCAACAACCAGTTGATGATTGGCGATGAGATTTCGAATGTTGACGATCTGTGCGAGAAGGCAAAGGACTTCATCAAAGCTGAAGGAGATTTTGCCGGTGAGCGCGGTCCTGAGTACATTCAGGTTAATCCAGAAAAGACACCGGAACTTGTCCAGTTCTTTGGCGCCGACACTAAGACACCTAAGAACCACGTCATTTCTCTGCAGTCTGACTATGGCACCAGCTACGAAATGTACATTAAAGTACAGAACGAACTTGTAGCCGCCTACAATCAGTTGCGTGAGGAGCTTGCACAAGACAAGTTCGGCAAAGCTTACGACGAAGAGTTGCTCTCAAAAGAGCAGATGCAGGCCATCAAGGATTACTATCCTATGAATATTTCTGAGGCTAACGCCAAGTATTAATCACCAAAAAAGAAAGAAACTATGAGTAAATTTAATAAAGGCGAAAAAAGAGGAATGCCTGAATTGAACACCTCATCTCTTCCTGACTTGGTGTTCTCAATTCTGTTCTTCTTTATGACAATTACCCACATGCGTGAGGAGACCGCTATCGTACAGGTTAACACGCCTCAGGCATCAGAAATTGTCAAACTCGAAAACAAGAGTTGCGTTACTACCATTCTGGTAGGTAAGCCAAAGGATAAAAAGTATGGTGTTGAATCATTGATTCAGTTTAACGACGACTTCCTTGACCTTGAAAACGTAGTGCCAAAGATGACACAGCAGCGTCAGTCAATGAAGGAGGTTGACCAGCCTAAGATGCAGGTATCTATGAAGATCGACCGAGACACCAAGATGGGTGTTGTGACCGAACTCAAGACACAGCTTCGTAAGGCACAGTGTCTGAAGATCAGCTATTCTGCCAAAAAGCAGATTCGCCGCAACAAGTAAGACATTCTTTCCGATAAAAATACCGCGGCAGTTCTTCTGCTGCGGTATTTTATAATCTGTTTTCTTACTTTTACTAATCCCCACATTATTTAATATACTATTTCTTCACATGTATAAAAGAATTCTTTTGAAACTGAGCGGAGAGTCCCTTATGGGCAGCAAGCAATATGGTATCGACGAGGTCCGCTTGTCGGAATATGCTCAGCAAATCAAAGAAATAGCCGACAAAGGCATACAAATCGGCATCGTGATTGGTGGAGGCAATATTTTCCGCGGTCTCAGCGGAGCCGGCAAAGGCTTCGACCGCGTGAAAGGCGACCAGATGGGAATGCTGGCCACCACAATCAATGCCCTGGGCTTATCGAGTGCCCTGCAGTCCATCGGACAAAAAGCTCGGGTTCTGACGGCCATCAATATGTTCCCCATCGGCGAGCAATACAGCAAGTGGCGCGCCATCGAACTGATGGAACAAGGAGAAATCGCCATCTTGGCAGGAGGCACGGGTTGTCCTTATTTCACTACCGATACGGGTTCCGCCCTGCGTGGCATCGAGATTGAAGCCGATGTTATGCTGAAAGGCACTCGTGTTGACGGCATATACACTGCCGATCCGGAAAAAGATCCGACGGCCACCAAATTCGACAAAATCACTTACGACGAGATATATCAGAAAGGCTTGAAGGTTATGGATCTGACAGCCACGACTCTTTGCCGCGACAATAAACTGCCGATTATTGTCTTCAACATGGACAAACCCGGCAACTTGGTGAAAGTCATGAACGGCGAAAATATCGGCACACTGGTTTACGAAAAATAAATGCGAAAATCCGTCCATATAGCAACTGGAATGCGGCTTGCCGTCATCACCCTGCTCTTGTTCTGTTTCCTGCCTTCGATGGCCCAATGGGATAGCGAAGGTTGGGGAGCAGAACATCTCTATACGATGACCCGAAAGGAACTGAAGGCAAAACTGAAAGCCGAAAAAGAAAAAAGAGAAGGACCAGACACCGCTCAGGTTCACAGGACGTTCGATGCCTTTGGAGAATTGACCACTGCTCTCAAGTGGGACAACCGGCTTCCTTACTATATGTCGGCCAACAGTTTCGGCACACTCTCTCCCGAACACTCTCAGGGATATGCCCGTGTTTCCGGCTTCTTCTCGTCGGAATACAAACGGTGGCGACTGGAATATGGTGCGGATTTCATGGGCTATGCTTCGACCAAGTCGGATTATTACGGACATAATTTCCACATCCAACAGCTGTACGCCAAGTTCAGCTACGGAATTTATCGCATCATCCTTGGCAAAAAGGAAGAACCGGGTGAGTTTGTTGACAGGCATCTGTCTTCAGGCAACATGGTGGTTTCCGGCAATGCCCGCCCGGGTATCGGAATTGATGGCGGCATGGACGATTTTTCGCACATGGTGATCGTCAATGAGTTTCTGGAAGGAAAATTCAACTTCAGCTGGCACAAACTGACAGACGGACGGTTTAGCAAGAGCTTCTTCGACGAATTTCAGAAAACACACGGTGCTCCTCCTTTTCCCGATCATCGCCAACATGCTTGTGTCGAGAACGCCTGGATACACCATAAGTCGGTCTTTGTCCGAACCAAGAGTTCTTATCCCTTCTTCCTGACGGTTGGTATGGAGCATGCTGCCATGTACGGGGGAAAAGTGAACGGACGCAACAACAAGCAAAGTCACGGATGGTTTATGGCAGCGTTCGGTTCGAAAGGAAAAAGGCAAGCCGGCTACAACCACCTGATGTCATACAACTTCAGAGGCGATCTCAATTTCGAGAACTGGAAACTGGGGCTTTACAAGCAACACTATACCGACGATATGGAAGGCGGTCTGTTCGAAAGCGGCAAAGACGGCCTGTGGGGACTGGAAGTCAAGCTCCCATGCCTGCCCTGGCTCAATCATATCGTGGTCGAAACCCTTTACACCACCAACCAGAACGGCGTGGTTTATGCCAACGACAAAGATCCCTATACCGGGAAATTCCAGAAAGAGGCAGGCAACTCGAACTTCTATCACGACGAGTCGTATGGCCCTTGGGCAAACTATTATATGGGAATCGGCAACCCGTTGCTGATGTCGCCGATCTACAACGATGATTTCTATCCGGACTATGCTTCGAACATGATCGAAGCAATCCACATTGGCGTGGCCGGCACAATCGGCAAAGTCGGATATACACTCAAGATGCACCGACAGGAATCGTGGGGATCACCCTTCGCCCCGTTCCTCAAAACGAGAAAGAATACTTCCGCCTACCTCGAAGCCGACTACACCTACAAGAACTTTCAATTCCTTCCATCGTTTGCCTACGACAACGGCGAATTACTGGGAAATAATATTGGCTTCCGCCTCAAAGTACGCTATCATATATGCGCAAAAAAAGAATTCTAAAACTGCTTCTCGCCGGGATAGGCAGCGCTTGCGTTTTCGCAGGCTGTGAACCCGACGGTGCCGACATCGGCAACTTGTACGGACGATGGCACTTGGAGTCGATCGAATCCGCCCAAGGTCCGGTGGTGCACAACGACACCATCTTCCTGTCGTTTCAGGGCACAGCCTACCAGTATCTGGTCGGTTGGGGGCACTTTGACTGGGGGTCATACAGAAAAACGGCAGACAGTCTGGTGCTGAATCCGCTTGCCTATGGCGGCAACTTCATCGACATCGGCATTGTTCCCGATCCCAAAAGACAGCCTACGGGCTTTGCCCTGCAGAAGCTGAACAACCACGACCTGATCATCTCCCGCCACGACACGGTGTGGAGCTTCTCGAAATTCTTGGACTGACGAAACCATTTTGAAATAATTCAACTATTATAAATCCATTTATCTGCATTCATTATGTTAGACGTAAAGCAAGTTATTAAAGACGCAGAAGCTAAGATGCAGCTTACCGTCGATCATCTGGAAGAAACATTCGACCACATCCGTGCCGGACGTGCAACGGTCAAGTTGCTCGATGGCATCAAATGCGAATGCTACGGCACCATGATGGAAATCAGCCAGTGTGCCAACTGTTCCGTACCCGATGCCAAGAGCATCCTGATTCAGCCTTGGGACAAATCGATGCTCAAAGTGATCGAAAAGGCCATCATCGATTCCTCGCTGGGCATCATGCCCGAAAACAACGGCGAGTATCTCCGCATCGGTCTGCCCCCGATGACCGAAGACCGCCGTCGCGAACTTTCGAAGAAGGCCAAGACCGAAGCAGAAAACGCCAAGGTGGCAATCCGCAACATTCGCCGCGACGTGATCGAAGCTCTGAAGAAAGACATCAAGAACGGTCTTCCCGAGGATGTCGAGAAAGATGCTGAGACCAATGTACAGAAGTCGCACGACAAGTACATCAAGAATCTTGAAGCCATCTATGCTGCCAAGGACAAGGAAATCATGGAAGTGTAAGCGGGGATGACAGGACTTGTTGTCAAAAATACAGGGTTCTGGTATCTGGTTCTTCCGGAAGGCCAGTCACTCAGTAACAGCCTCCTTCAGCTGGACGCCACGCAGCAACCGGCTGAAGGAGGTCTGGTGCCTTGCAAGGTGAAAGGAAACTTCCGGCTTAAAGGCATCCGGACCACGAATCCCGTCGCTGTCGGCGACTGGGTGAACTACGAAATGAACAAAGAGGGATTCGCCTTCATCAACCGCATTCAGGAGCGCCGCAACTACATCATCCGCCGCTCCATCAACCTGAGCAAGCAGGCGCACATCCTTGCCACTAACCTCGATCTGGCGCTACTGGTCGTCACCGCCAGCCATCCGCAAACCAGCACCACGTTCATCGACCGCTTCCTGGCCACCGCCGAAGCCTATCGCGTGCCCGCCATCCTGGTCATCAACAAGATGGACCTCTACACGGACGAAGATCTGGAATATGCCGACTATCTGACCTGCCTCTACCGCAACATCGGATACCCGGTGTTCCGGATTTCAGCCAAAACCGGCTCGGGCATCGATGAACTCAGGCAGGAACTGGTGGGCAAGACCTCCCTCCTGTCGGGCAACAGCGGCGTCGGCAAATCCACCATCCTGAACCTGCTGATTCCCAACGCCAACACCAGGACCGCCGAAATCAGCGACGTGCACGACCAGGGCATGCACACCACGACGTTTTCCGAAATGTACGTAATGCCATCCTCAGTGGAACCCAGTTCCCCCGACCTCCCTCCCGCCTACATCATCGACACCCCCGGCATCAAGGGCTTCGGCACCATCGAGTTCGAAAAAGAAACCGTGAGCCACTACTTCCGGGAGATTTTCAGCATCTCCGACGACTGCCGCTTCGGCAACTGCACCCACACCCACGAACCGGGCTGTGCCGTGCTCCGAGCCGTCGAAGAACACCGCATCGCACAATCGCGCTACGATAGTTACCTCAGCATTCTGCAAGACGAAGACGAAGGCAAATATCGCGAATAGAAATAACCTCATGCTCAAAAAACTGCTGTTATCCGTATCTCTGATCTGTGTGGCCAGCGCTCTGTTGGCCAGAAAGCATACGGCAGCAGAACGGCTCAACACGGGCAATCAGACGCTCGACAGCCTCCTGACCGAAATCAACCGCACCTATAATACCATGAAGGAGAACGAGATCGGCAAACTGGAACTCTATGCCTCGTTCAACGCGCAATCCTGGTGCTCGCAGGAAGGGTTTGCTTCGAAGCACCTTCCCGATCTGGTCCCCTTCTACCCTCATTCGGACAAAACCTTCAGGATGGAGGGCGTGACGCAAATGAGCTACCAGAAGCCCTGCAACCTGCTGATCTCTCCCCTCTCGGTCAAGACCAGCAACCGCCGCCGCTCCCGGCGCATCATGCGCGAAGTCAGCAAAGTGCTTTTGCCCGTCTATGCCTTCAGGCGCATGAACGAACGCGGCTCCGACAAATCCTACACCTTGCCGTTCAGCGACGACGGCCTCCTGCTTTACAACTTCAGCCTGTCGGACTCCGTCTCGCACAGAGACCACTTCTACCGGATTGCCTTTTCGCCGAAGAAAGACCACCACACGCTGATCAGCGGATACATGCTGCTAAACCGCTCGGACCTGTCCCCCCACATGATGAATTTTTCCGGACGCACCGACTTCGGCCTGCTGTCCGACACACTCTGGCTCGGCAGGAAGTTCGACCGCTTCGTGCCCATCGAGAACCACACCCGCATCGATTACCGCTACGGCAAGTCGGAGGGGCACAACGCTTTCCAGACGCGCTACTCCCATCGGACAATAGTAAATAAAAGCGACATGGACCCCAGGCACGAGCCGCTCGACCTGACCGATGTCTATACCCCCAAAGAGACCCACTACGACTACTATTACGCCGACTCCACGCGCACCATCCGCCGCAAGAAAACCCTGTTCCAGCAGCTTCCGCAGCGCATGGTCGGCACGTCCGACATCGACGCTTTCGGCACCGACCTGCGCGTTTACGGTCCGCTGAATCCGGCGTCCGTCGGCTACGACAAGTTCAACGGCATCACCCTGCGCGAACGCTTACGCTTCTCCCATTTGTGGCGCGACGGGCAGTCGCTGGTCATCCGGCCCGAAGTGGGCTACAGCTTCGGCTTTCAGGAATTCCGATACAAGTTCGACACGCAGTGGGTCTATGGTCCCGCCCGGCGTGCCGGCTTCCGCCTCCTGCTGCAGAACGGCAACAGCGGCTTCTCGTCGAAGTTCAGCAACCTGGTGAACAACCGCCTGGAGGAATACGTCCGCAAACTGAAGGACGACACCCACACCACGCTGCACGAAGGCATCGACTTCGACGACCTGAACCTGAAGTACTATCACCGCTACGAGTTCAAGCTCGAGCACGCCCTCGAGCTCCGCAACGGCCTGATGCTCTATGCCGGCTCGTTCTACAACTACCGCAAGCCCGTGCGCCGCGGCAGCCGCGCCTGGAACAACGACCTGAACACGGCAGCCAGCCAGGTGGTGAACGACCACTACACCGACCTGAACCCCTACGTCCGCCTGGAGTGGACACCCCGCCAGTATTATCACTACAAGAACCTGCAGAAGCTCTATCTGGCAAGCCGCTACCCCACCTTCAAGCTCGAAATGGCACAAGGCATCAAGGGCATCCTGGGCTCGAAAAGCGACTACACCCGCATGGAGCTGGACGTTCACCAGACCATCCCCCTGGGCGGCGTGCGCAGCCTCTCCTACCACTCCGGCGGCGGCATGTTCTTCCGCCAGAAGGGTGAATACTTCATCAACTACAGCTACTTCTCGCGCTCGCAGTACCCCGACAACTGGGAAACGCACATCGGCGGCGTGTTCTCCTTGCTCGACGATTACTGGTACAGCTCCTCGCCGGCCTATCTGCAGGTCCACGTCATGTACGAATCGCCCTTCATGCTGCTCCACCGCATCCGTCCCATCTCGAAGTTCGTGATTCAGGAGCGTGTCTATTTCAGCCAGCTGCTGGCCGACGGTAAGAACGTCTATACCGAGGCGGGATACGGCATGGGCAATAACTATTTCAACATCGGAGTGTTCACCGGCTTTGTCGGCCTGCAGTTCATGGACGCCGGCCTGAAGTTTACCATCGAGCTCGACCAGCATCTGTAGCCGCATAGCCCCGAAAAACATTCTCCGTCGGGACAGAGAATAAATATCGGAGCGATATACATTCTCCGTAACGACAGAGAATAAATATCGGGACCATGTACATTCTCCGTAACGACAGAGAATAAATATCGGAGCCATGTACATTCTCCGTAACGACAGAGAATAAATATCGGGACGATGTACATTCTCGCTGACGAAAAAGAATAAAAAATAACTGAAATCTATATGGCAAAAGGAAATTCCTGGAAGACGCGCAACCACACACGGCCCTACTTCGGCCAAGAGGGGCGCAAAATCGTGAACCGCGAACTGAAGTCGGAGCCGCAGTTCACCTTCAACGACCTGTACATCACGCCCTTCGCGCAGCGGAAGCGCTACGAAGAGGACGGGCGGTGGCAATACGTGGCGGTGGAGCGGCGCACCAGCCCCACGGGCATCCGCATCATGGACGACTACCTCAACTACCTCTCGGCGGGACAGTCGGACATGCAGGCCTTCGCCGACCGCCACGGACTGAAGACCGAGGAGGTGGGCGCGATGGTCTTCATCCTGACGGGCATCAAGGGCGTGCGCTTCCGGCAGCTCTTCCAGATGCGCATGGTGGACGAACTGCTGCGCTACACCGTCCTGCCCTTCGACGAGGTGGCACGCCGCAGCGGTCTCGGCTCGCCCAACAACATGTATCTGGCGCTCCGCCGCGAATACAATATGTCGGCCTCCGAGCGCAGGGCATTCCTGCAGAAAGAGGGCGACGTGGGTCGCTTCCGGCTGTGAGGTCTGATTAATCGACAAAGGCAATGAAGAGAGCGACACACATTATTATATTTATAGCGCTGCTGATGCTAATGCAGTCGGCACTCGCAGCACCGGCAGATACGTGCAGGTTCATAAAGATTGCGGCAGAACGGCTGCCGGATCTCAGCATTCCGCGCTCGGGACATCAGACACTGGTGGCCGATGGCGAACTGACCGTATTGGGCGGACATACCACGGGGTTTGTTCCCACACCGACGGTGGAATACCTGAAGGACGGCGACTGGCACACCGTACAGATGGCTTATCCGCACGACGACGGGATGGCTGTGCTGCTGAGGAACGGATCGGTGCTGATGGCAGGAGGCCACAAGGACAACCTGGGCATCGGTCAGACCTTCGAGGCAGAGATTTACCATCCCGCTACGCACTCCTTCGGCCATTACGGCTGCATGTGCCTGAAGCGGGCAATGGCTTTCGGTTCGGAGACGGACAGCGGGCGCGTGGTCATCAGCGGCAACTGGTACGGTAAGGACGGCATCGAACTGTTTGACGGCAACCACACGTTCTCGTACCTGAAAGATGCCAGCGTTGAACGAACGGCTCCCTATATCCTGCGCATCGCGCCCGACAATGTCCTTATCTTCGGCTGTCAGGGCACACGCGGGCAGATGCTTGGCGATAGTTCCGCCATCGTAGATCGTCTGAAGGGAGAACCCTTCCTGGTTCCATTGTTTCGCGAATGGAAACCCGTCAGCAATGCCACTCCTATACGCAGCAATGCCGACGGCTTTATTGGCGACGAAACGATAGGCGATTATACGTACCTGATTCTGGCTCGCGACAATGTGGTGTATGATCACCTGCCGGAACAGTCCGGCCAGTCGATGGGACAGAGTGCCATCCTACAGGTGCACGATACGGTGTTCTCCCTGCTGCCAACCCTCTGCCCTATTCCTAAGGAGAGCGGCATTGGCGGTCTTATCGACTGGTACGGTTCCGTCACCTGCGACCGACAAACCCGACGGGCATACGTGCCAGGCATCGACCGGGAGAAGCGGCTCTATCTGCTCTGCGTGTACTATAGCAAACAGCCCGCTCCCTTGGTCGTTTACTACACCGACCCGTTGCCCGACTGCGGGTTCAATACTCCCGTGCTGACAGCCGACGGCAATCTGGCTATCGTTGGCGGCAACTTTGAAGAGGGCTTGTTCAGCACGAACTACGAACCTGTCGCCTCGGCTTGGCTTATCCGACTGCATGATGACGGAAAGTCGGCAAGCAACACTTCCCCTTGGATATGGTGGGTTCTTGGCCTGTCGCTCATGGCGGTCATTTGGGCCATAGCGGTGTTGCTCTATCGTCGTACAGCCTCTCCTGCCGACGTAGGGAGAAGCAGGAATGCAGAAGAGCCGGGCGCGGGAAGTAACGGCGTCTCTGTTCCCGGCCTATTCCCTCGCCTCTGCGATTTGATGGATCGGCAACAGCTATTCCGCAACAGCGAGCTGAAGGTTTCGGACGTGGCGGCTGCCCTCGCCACCAATACGCACTATGTCACCGACTGCATTAAGTCGGAACGGGGACAGACATTCACGCAATTCATCAATGCCTATCGTGTGGAGTATGTGAAAAGGCAGTTGTCGCAATATCCGGACAAGCCCGTCTCAGTCATCTATCTGGATGCGGGCTTTTCGAGCGAACGCTCCTTCTTCCGCATCTTCAAGGAAGCCACGGGCATGACGACCCGAGATTGGATCAGTATGCAGCAAAAACGCTGAAAATCGACTGCCAAAATGCGTTTGGCAGTCGATTTTCAGTATATGGCAGTCCCTCAAGGAATTTTTTAGTTATTTTCGCTGCGAATAAATCCTAATAATTATTAACTGCAAACTATTTAATTATGAAAAGGTTTTTACTTGTCTTATCGCTTGTCATGACCTCCCTGAGCTGCTGGGCAATCAAGGAGATGGACACCCATCCTATGGTTCACAACATTGGAGGCGTGTGGTATCAGAACATCAATGGCCAGGCCTGGGTGAGCAGCCGCTGGCACTATGGCTATGAGTATGAAGCAGGCAAGTTCCTTGTCCTTCAGGACTGGAACAGCTATTCGGGCGACGTGTCGATAGCCGACAGCATCGTGTGGTCGGAAAGCGACGATATCGATACACCCACGGTGGAAGGCTCGGGCGAGAAAATCCCCGTGGTGGGCATCATGGGAATTGCCTTCCAGGGAAGTGAAGGGCTGACATCGGTCTCTATCGGAAAGAACGTCAGGACCATCGAGGCCTGTGCTTTTCAGAGTTGCAATGCCCTCACCGAGCTGACCATCCCTGCATCGGTCGATAGCATCGGGGCCACCATACTGCAGTATTGCAGCGGCCTGAAGAAGCTGACCGTGGCCGACGGCGAGACTCTCTTGAGGTGGAACGGCATTGGCGAATGGGTCTATCTCGATGCTTTCGAAGAACTCTACATAGGTCGTCCCTATCAGACGGCAGAGGGCAACAATGCCTTCCGCTCGCTCAAAATGAAGAAGATTACCTTTGGCGACAGCGTAGATCAGATTTACAATGAGGACCTGATCTACTGCGACCAGCTTGAGACCTGCATTCTGGGCAAGGGCATCAAGCGCATCGGCAACAAGGCTTTCCAGGAAACGACGGCTCTGAAGAGCATTGTCATTCCCGAGGGCGTGACAGAGATTGGCGATGAAGCCTTCAACAGCAGCGGCATCACTACCATCAGCCTGCCCTCAACGCTGAAGAAGATGGGCAACAACATGTTCCAGAACAGCAGCCTCGTGGAGATAACGATACCCGGCAGCGTGGAAGAGTTGGGCGCATGCCCCTTCGAGTATTGCAGCAAACTGAAGAAGGTGACCTTTGCCGACGGCGAGACAACGCTAAAGTGGGACCGCATCTGCGACAACTGGCCTTACATGAACTCATTCGAGGAAATCTACATCGGCCGTCCTTACCAGACGGCAGAGGGCAACAATGCCTTCCGTTCGCTCCCTATCAAGAAGATTGCGTTCGGCAACAGCGTGGATCAGATATACGATGAGGACCTGATCTACTGTAATCAGTTGGAAACTTGCATCTTGGGCAACGGCATCAAGCGCATCGGCAACAAGGCTTTCCAGGAAACGACGGCTCTGAAGAGCATCGTCATTCCCGAGGGCGTGACCGAGATTGGCGATGAAGCCTTCAAAAGCAGCGGCATCACTACCATCAGCCTGCCCCCAACGCTGAAGCGCATTAACTATGGTGCTTTCATGTATTGTTCGTTTGACGATATCACAATACCAGCCAGCGTGGACTATATGGGAGGTTGGGTGTTCTACTATGGCGGCGCGAAGAAGCTGACCCTGGAGGACGGTCCCAACCTGCTGGAGTGGGCCATTGACAACGAATCGGATTACACTGGTTTTGAGGAACTGTACGTGGGGCGTCCCTATAAAACGCCTGGCAACCGCGAAGCCTTCAAATATGGCCAGAAGAAGATAACCTTTGGTGACTACGTGGAGGAGCTTTACGACAATGACCTGGTATGGCAGAGCAATCTTGAGACCGTCATCATCGGCAAGGGAATGAAGAAGATAGCAGGCAACACCTTCCAAGGGTGCAACAACGTCAAGGAGCTGCGTGTGGCCGCCCTCGTTCCGCCCGTGGTCGACGGCGAGAGTCTGGGCGACGTCCCCTCTGAGACGTGCCAGCTCTATGTGCCAGCCGCCTCGCTCAATGCCTATAAGCAGGCCGACGTTTGGAAAAACTTCTTCAACATCGAGACCGGCATCGTAGGCGTAAAGGCTGACAATAACGATTCTTCTTGGTACTCTCTGGACGGCAAGCGTGTGGTTGCTCCCGAGAAGGGTCTTTATGTGAAAGACGGAAAAAAAGTGTTGCACAAGTAAGCGAACTTGTAAGAGCATTGGACTTGGATATACTGCAATCCCGGAGTATATGATACAGCGGACTGAAGCGAGACTCTGTCTAAATCGGGAGATAAGCATATAGAATAGAATTCGGATTCGTCCGGCCGCTCCAGCCTATTAGGGCGGGCGCTCCAATATATGAGAGCACCCGCCCTTATTTATGAGGTCGTTTGGCCTAACCTGAACGAACCCGTATCTTTCCTTTTTTATACCTTATCTTTCCCCAATTCCACAGACATCGTTCACCCTCTTAGAAGGCTATTCTGTTTTTCGGGCGTATCCTTTTTATTATCTATAAACGTGTTTATACGGAAATATTACATTTGAGGAAATAAATGATACAATTTTATCTCCAATACTACAAATATTATAAGAATTTGTCAGTTTTTTAGGAGTTTCCATGAGAAATTGAAATATTTTGAGTAATTTTGGGGCGAGAAATATAAGACTTACAATGGAATATGACAATATTGCGATGATTGGAGACATGGAAAATGTCCGCTACATGCTGAAAAAGGAAGGAACACACATTTTGTATGTTATTGGTTTGAATCCCAGCACCGCAGACAATGAAAAACCAGATCCAACTATACAGAAAGTAATGGGTTTTGCGGAAATAAACGGGTTTGATGGCTTTGCAATGTTTAATATCTATCCCCAACGAAGCACGAACCCAGACGGCCTACATCGGGAATGCGACGATGGCCTTCACAGCAAAAATCTGAGTATCATTCAGGCAGAATTCTGCAATATCCGCCAACCCGTCATACTCTTGGCGTACGGCAATGCAATCGAAACCCGGAATTATCTTAAAACCTGCCTGCGCGATATTACCGACCTGCTACAGCCCCTCCACCCGCAATGGAAACAAATCGGAGCGCTCACAAGACTTGGTCATCCCCGACATCCTCTATATGCCCGCTATGAATTGCTGAACAATTACACAATGATTCCATGGGAAATAATCCAAGAGATGAAGAATCAAGGATGTAACCAAGTTAGCTTCCTTGGCTTATCTAATGGTATGGAAGTATATTCTATTGGCGAAGTCGATAAAGATGGGATCCCCGTTCCGACAGGGTTGCCTGTACTTCTGTTGTGGGACGGCAAACACATTGAGGAGAAGAACGTGAACCAAGCACTGGAACTGCTCGGCACTTTGGTATAAAAGTTACTCATAATGATTAATTTCTCATATAAAATCCTGATTTTGCTCCAATCTCTTCCAACTGAGCCTACATCGGCTCGATTTAGTCCCAAACTCTTCCAACTAACCCTACATCGGTCCGATTTGGCCTCAAATTTATCCAACTGAGCCCACATCGGACCGATGTGATAACATCTGTTAACAATCGGCGCTACATCGAATCGATGTGGAAACACTTTTTAACAAACGACGCTACATCGGTCCGATATGTAAAGGAATGTTAACAGGGGAGCCTACATCGAACTGATGTGGGCGGAAATGTTAAAATTTTTCACAACATCGGCATCATGAAGAATGCGCAGAAGGGCAGGTGCGTTATCTGTATTGCCGATACTCGCCGGGCGTCATGCCGGTGAGGCGTTTAAAGAACTTCGAGAAGAAAGAGGGATTGGGGAAGTTAGTGTCGTCGGAGATTTGCGCCACCGTCTTGTCGGTGTGCCTGAGTTCGATCTTGATGTGAGTGAGCAGGGCCTCGTCAATCCACTCCTTGGGAGGTTTGCCGCTGACCTGTCGGATGAGCGTACTGACATAGCGGGGAGCGAGGCAGAGCTGCGAGGCATAGTATTCCACCTGATGCTGCCGGGGAGCATCGCGATTGACCAGCTGTATGAAGTCGGAGAAGATGCGCTGCTCGTGGGTCTGCGTCTGGCGCGTGATGGTCTCGTATTGCCGCCACAGCTGGTTGATGTACCAGAGGAACGAGCTGATGAGGCTGAGCGTGACCTGCGCATCATGCTCTGTTTGTTGCATATTCTGATAGAGCAGATAGTGGATGCGATCCAGAAAATCGAACTCTTCGGCCGACAGGGGAAAATTGAAGTCGCGCAGATGTCCGTCGAAGGCCTTGGGCAGGTGGCTGCCGACGGCAAGCGAGAAGAGATCATCGCTCAATGAAAAACCGATGCCGCGCACGTCGTCCGACGCATGCTCGGCCTGTATGATGCCGTTGCGCCCCACAAACACCAGCTGTCCGGCTTCGAAGTGGCAGGGCTTCAGGTTGATGGTCGGCTCCACCCAGCCCTGCGTCACGATGATCACGCGCATCTCAGGCATGAGCATCGGCCCGTGCTTGAACTGCTCAAACACAATCTGCGGCTCGATTTTGCGGGATATGACCAGGTTCTGCGAGATGTAGTTGCCGACCAGCATCGCGTTCTGTGAAGCCGAACCGTTTTCCGTCAGCCCGCCATCGCCGTTAAGCAACTGCTGAAGTTGCATCAGCGAAAAGTGTCTTAGTTCTGCCATCTGTGTCCGATTTTTGCCGCAAAGATAATAAAAAAGCACGATATAATGGCATATTTTATGCAGAAACTGACAAAAAGACCATTTTATCAAATCTAAGGATAACAATTGATTCGCAAATTAGGCGTACCTTTGCACCGTCGGAAGACAAGGAACGTTGAACCAAAGAGAATCGTTATGAACAGATTGCCGATTGTTTTATCATTTATTGTTTTTCATTTATCAATCAGTTTCGCAGGAGCGCAGACGCTTGAGGAGTGCCAGCAGGCGGCAGAGCGCAACTACCCGATGATCCGCCAGTACGGCCTCATCGCGAAGACCACCGACCTGACTGTAAGCAACGTCCGGAAAGGCTGGTTGCCGCAGGTGACGGCCTCGGCCCAGGCAACGCTGCAAAGCGACGTGACGGCTTTCCCCGACCAGATTCAGCAGGCCTACCAGACGATGGGCATCGACATGAAGGGACTACGGAAAGACCAGTATCGCGTGGGCATCGACGTGCAGCAGACCGTATATGATGGCGGTGCCATCAGCAGCCAGAAAGCCATCGCCCGCGAACAGGGAAACGTGCAGACGGCACAGACAGAGACTCATCTGTATAATGTGCGCCAGCGCGTGAATGAGATGTACTTTGCCTTGCTGCTGCTTGACGAGCAGATCGTGCTGAACCGGGATCTTCAGGAGCTATTGGCCCAAAACGAGAAGAAGCTGGCCTCGATGCTGAAAGGTGGAACGGCCGCAGAGAGCGACTTCCAAAGTGTGAAGGCCGAGCGGCTGAACGCTGCGCAGCAGATGACAAGCCTTTCGGCACAGCGAAGCGCCTTGGCCAGGATGCTGTCGGTGTTTTGCGGAATAGAGGTGAAGCAGGTCGAGAAGCCGGTGCTGGCTGTTGCCGAGGCACAGCAGCCGACGGGGCAGCGACCGGAGCTGAAAGCCTTTGATGCCCAGTTGCGTCTGGCTGATGCGCAGGAGAAAGCCCTTGACGCGGCAATGATGCCGAAGTTGGGAGTGTTCGCACAAGGTTTCTACGGCTATCCCGGCTATAATATGTTTGAGGACATGATGAGCCGCAAGTGGAGCCTCAACGGCATGATCGGCGCCCGGCTCACCTGGAACATCGGATCGTTCTACACCCGCAAGCAAGACAAGACCAAGCTGCAGCTGCAGCGCGAGACGACCGAGAACCAGCGCGATGTGTTTCTCTTCAACAACGGGTTGGAACAGATCCAGCAGAACGAAGACATCCGGCGCTACCGTAGCCTGATGGCCGACGACAAGGAGATTATTGCCTTGCGCAGCAGCATCCGGAAGGCTGCGGAGTCGAAGCTTGCACACGGCATCATCGATGTGAACGACCTCGTGAAGGAAATCAACGCAGAGAATGCCGCCCTGGTGCAGCAGTCGGTGCACGAGATTCAGATGCTGAAAGCTATGTGCGACCTGAAGTGGACAGCCGCTGAATAATGGAATGGCATAATAAGGATATAACGTAATAACGATATAACGAAAATCGAACAATGAAAAAGATGATGCTAACGGCAGTTGCGGCGATGCTGCTTGCTGCCTGTGGAAACAACGAAAAGGACTACGACGCTACCGGCACATTCGAGGCTACGGAGACCACCGTGTCGGCCGAACAGAGCGGGACACTGGTGCGCTTCGACGTCAACGAGGGGGACGAGATTGCCAGGGGAAAGGAAGTGGGACTCACAGATACCACTCAGCTGTGGCTGAAGGTTCAGCAGATGGGAGCCACAAAGGCGGTCTATGAAAGCCAGAAGCCCGACAAAGAGAAGCAGCTCGCCGCCACTCGCCAGCAGCTGGCCAAGGCCCGACAGGAAGAGCAGCGCTATCGCGAACTGGTGGCTGACGGTGCCGCTCCCAGCAAGATGCTCGACGATGCTGTCAGTCAGGTGGCGGTCTTGCAGAAACAGCTTGACGCCCAGATCTCGACCCTGAACACGCAGCTCTCGACCCTCGACTCTCAGCTCTCGACGGTTGACGTGCAGGAGAGCCAGCTCCGGGACCAGCTGCAGAAGTGCCACATCGTGGCGCCGGTAAATGGCACCGTGCTGGAGAAATACGTTGAGCAGGGCGAATTTGTGGCTATCGGCAAGCCGCTGTTCAAGATGGCTGATACGCAGCAGATGCACATCCGTGCCTACGTCACGTCGGCCCAGTTGCAAAACATCAGAGTAGGGCAGCAGGCAAAAGTCTTTGCCGACTATGGCGATGGGCAACGGAAGGAGTATGACGGCACGGTGACGTGGATTTCGAGCCGCTCGGAGTTCACCCCCAAGACCATCCTGACCGACGACGAACGTGCCGACCTGGTGTATGCGCTGAAGGTTGCCGTTCGGAACGACGGATACATCAAGATAGGCATGTACGGCGAAGTGAAGTTCGGATCATCCCTCCAAGAAGGGGAATAAAGAGTTAAAGCCCATGAATGAAGCTATCATCGCAAGTCACGTCAGCAAGAACTACGGCAGGGTAAGGGCCTTACGGGATGTGTCGTTCTCTGTCGGGAAGGGTGAGGTCTTCGGCCTCATCGGTCCTGACGGTGCGGGCAAGACCTCGATGTTCCGCATTCTCTGCACGCTGTTGTTGCCCGATGTAGGCACGGCCTCGGTGGATGGCTACGACGTGGTGCGACAGATGTCGGATATCCGGCGCCGCGTAGGCTACATGCCGGGCAAGTTCTCGCTCTATCAGGACCTGACGGTGCAGGAAAATCTGGAGTTCTTCGCCACGCTTTTCGGCACGACGGTGGAAGAAGGCTACGACAGCATCAAGGCCATCTATTCGCAGATAGAACGTTTCAAGGATCGCAAGGCCGGAGCCCTCTCGGGCGGCATGAAGCAGAAACTGGCCCTCTCGTGCGCACTCGTTCACCAGCCCAGCGTGCTCTTCCTCGACGAGCCGACCACAGGTGTCGATCCCGTGAGCCGAAAAGAGTTCTGGGATATGCTCTCGATGCTGAAGGAGCGTCAGATCACCATCGTGGCCTCCACGCCCTATCTTGATGAGGTGCGACGGTGCGAGCGCGTGGCGTTCCTAAGCGAGGGACAAGTGATGGGCATCGACACGCCGGACGTGATACTCGACCGATTCAAGGATGTGTTCAATCCGCCGGGCATCGAACATGAAAAGACAATGGGAGTTGCCGAAGAAAACGTTATCGAGGTGGAGCATCTGGTGAAGGCCTTCGGCGACTTCCACGCCGTCGATGACATCTCGTTCAGCGTCAGGAAAGGCGAGATATTCGGCTTCCTCGGTGCCAACGGTGCCGGCAAGACCACCGCCATGCACATGCTGACCGGCCTGAACCAGCCTACCAGCGGCACAGGTCGCGTCTGCGGTTTCGACATCCGCACCCAATATGAGGACATCAAGCGCCACATCGGCTATATGTCGCAGAAGTTCTCCCTTTACGAAGACCTGACCGTAGCCGAGAATATCCGCCTGTTTGCAGGCATCTATGGCATGCAGGACGACGAGATTGCCCGCAAGACGGACGACCTGCTCCGGAAGCTCCAGTTCGAGGAACATAAGAACGACCTGGTCGGCTCGCTGCCGTTGGGCTGGAAGCAGAAACTTGCCTTCAGTGTGTCTATTTTCCACGAGCCTGGCGTGGTGTTCCTCGACGAGCCTACCGGCGGTGTCGATCCCGCCACGCGCCGCCAGTTCTGGGAACTCATTTACGATGCAGCCTCGCGAGGCATCACCGTTTTTGTGACCACACACTATATGGACGAGGCAGAATATTGCGACCGCATCTCGATCATGGTTGACGGCAAGATCAGCGCGATGGGTACGCCTGAGGAACTGAAGCGCACATTGAACCAGCCTGATATGGATCATGTGTTCACATATCTGGCCCGTCAGGCAACAAGAAGCAGTGACTAGAATATCTGGAAAAAACTAGTATGACTAGAATAAAAATGAATACGTTTCTTTCTTTCGTCATCAAGGAAACCCGCCACATCCTGCGCGACAAGCGCACGATGCTGATTCTGTTCGGCATGCCGGTGGTGCTGATGCTGCTTTTCGGCTTCGCCATCACCAACGACGTGAAGAACGTGCGCACGGTGGCGGTCACCTCGCAGATGGATCATCTGACACAGACCGCCATTGATCGTCTGGCAGCTTCGGAATACTTCTCCATCACCGCCACCGTTCCCCAGCCTCAAGAGGCAGAGCTGCTTATCCGCAGCCAGCAGGCCGACCTTGCCGTTGTCTTCGCCCATGACTTTGCCGCCAAGAAGAGCGGCGTCCAGTTCATCGTCGATGGCGCCGACCCGAACATGGCACAACAATGGGTGACCTATGCCCAACAGGTGATTCTCAACCCTCAGTCGTCGTTGGTCAACTTGAAGCTGCTCTACAATCCGCGCATGAAGTCGGCCTACAACTTCGTGCCGGCCATCATGGGCATGCTGCTCCTGCTGATTTGTGCGATGATGACTTCCGTATCGATAGTGCGCGAGAAGGAACAGGGCACGATGGAGGTGCTGCTGGTGTCGCCCGTTCGGCCGCTGATGATCATCGTGGCGAAGGCGGTGCCCTATCTGTTGCAGGCGCTGCTCATCCTTTTTATCATCTTAGCGATGTCGGCCACTGTGCTCGATGTCCCTCTGCAGGGCTCGCTCGGCTGGATTCTTGTGGTCTCGTTCATCTATATCCTGCTGGCACTCTCGCTGGGATTGCTTATCTCCAACGTGGCGCAGACGCAGTTCGTGGCTCTGCTGGTGTCGGCCATGATGCTGCTGTTGCCCACCGTGATGCTTTCGGGCATGCTGTTCCCCGTCGAGTCGATGCCCCGGATTCTGCAATGGGTCTCGGCCATTATCCCGCCTCGCTATTACATTCAGGCCATGCGCAAGCTCATGATAATGGGCGTGGGCATTGGCGAAGTATGGCAGGAGGTGACAGTCCTCACGGGCATGACAATACTGTTGCTCGTCATCTCGTTGAAAAAGTTTAACAAGCGATTGTCGTAATCCCACTTTCCCGTTTTCCCGTAATACCGTCATACCGAAAACAATGATAAAATATTTGCTCCAGAAAGAGTTCCTGCAGATTCGCCGTAACTCGTTTATGCCGAAGATCATCTTCATATTCCCCATCATGGTGATGTGCGTCATGCCGTGGGTGATGAATCAGGAGGTGACGAATATCCGTGTCGATGTGGTCGATACCGACCGCACCACCGAGTCCCAACAGCTGGTCCACCAGATAGAGCAGTCCAACTATTTTATCTTTAATGGTCAGAAGGCCACCTATCAGGAAGCCCTCAAGGACATCGAGACGTCGCAGGCCGACATCATCCTCGAGATACGTGACGGTCAGTACCTCATTGCTGCCAATGCCGTCAACGGCACTAAAGGCTCGATAGGCTCGTCGTATCTCTCGCAGATAGTCACCGCCCACGTGCAGCCCTCAGTCGTTGCCATACAATCGAAAGTCAGCACCTTATTCTTATATAACAAAGGCCAGAGCTACAAAGTGTTCATGATTCCCGCGCTGATGGGCATCCTGATGATGATGCTCTGCGGTTTCCTGCCGGCCCTGAACATTGTGGGCGAAAAGGAGAAGGGCACCATCGAACAGATCAACGTCACGCCGGTCTCCAAGTGGTCGTTCATTCTGGCCAAACTGATTCCCTATTGGCTCATTGGCTTGCTGGTGCTCACGGTCTGCCTCATCCTTTCGTGGCTGGTCTATGGCATCACGTGCCAGGGACCGCTTCTCCTCATCTATTTGCTGGCCATCCTGCTGGCGCTGTTCTTCTCGTCGTTCGGACTTATCATCTCGAACTACAGCGACACCATGCAGCAGGCCATGCTCGTCATGTGGTTCTTCGTGGTGTGCCTCATGCTGCTCAGCGGCCTCTTCACGCCCACCCGCTCGATGCCCTCGTGGGCCTATCTGACCACCTACGTCAACCCCATGCACTACTTCATCGATGCCATCCGCACCGTCTTCGTCCGTGGCGGCACCTTCCAGAGCATCGCCCACCAGGTCTATGCCCTCGTGTGTATCTCCACCCTGATGGCTGTATGGGCTGTGAAGAGCTATAAGAAAAACAACTGACAAGGGTACCGCTGAGACCTCAGCGATGCTTCTGCAAGCTTACAAGGGTGCCTCTGAGACCTCAGCGGTGCTTCTGCAAGCTTACAAGAGGTCGTCTGAGTCCTCAGCGGACAAAAACAACTTAACAGAACAGCCCTCTGAGCTTCGTGCTCAGAGGGCTGTTCTAATTTTCTTGTACGCTCACCGCTGAGAGGCACCTTCCTGTCCTCAAAGTAGCACCTCTCAGCGCTGAGAGGCACCTTCCTGTCCTCAAAGTAGCACCGCTCAGCGCTGAGAGGCATCTTCCTGCCCTCCAAGTAGCACCGCTCAGCGCTGAGAGGCATCTTCCTGCCCTCCAAGTAGCACCGCTCAGCGCTGAGAGGCTCTTATTTCTTCGCTGTCTCAACCGGCTTCAGGCGAACCACGACGAAACTGTAGGCCGGAGCCTCGAACGAAAGCTGATTGTCGGCAAAGACGGCATCGATGGCGGCAGGCATGGCGCGGGTATCGCCCAATGCACCGGTAAGCACCTGTGCTTCCTTAACTTCGGCATAACCCGCAGGAACCTCCACCTTGAAGTTGTTGGCGACAGGCAGATAGTTTACCACCTTCACAATCAGATTGCTGGTAGCAGGGTCGATGACGGCGCTGCTTCCGATGCGCTTCTGTACGTTGGCATCGGGGTGCTGCAAGCGGACCTTCGAAGGCAGATACTGTGTGCCGGCATTCTGTCCGAAGAGTTTCTGCACCTGATAGCCCGACGATAGTTCCACCTGCGTATTGGTGAAATAAATCATATCGGGAGTCCACTGTGTGTGTCCTTTCTTCGAGAAGAGCGGCGCATAGGAGGTCATTGCCACTACGTCGGCATTGCGCTCTACGGAGCACAGATACAGGGCTTCGCTTAGGGCTGTCTCGATGCAGTTGGCGCGTCCGTTGATGTGGCTGGCATATTCGCCCAGATAGACCTGCGTTCCCTTGCGGGCATAGCGGTCGTAGTAGTCCTGATTGTTGATGAACCAGCCGGGGCTGTTGTAATAATGCTCATCGACATACTCTAACTTCATTTCGCGAACCAGTCGCCACCCCCACTCGTAGTCGGATCCTTCGCACCAAGGGCCTACTGTGCCGACAATCTCCATCTCCGGATATTTCTCCTTAATAGCCTTGCAGATCATCTTGTAGCGAATTTCGAAGGTCTCTCCTATCAGGTCTTCGTTGCCAATGCCGATCATGGTCAGATTGAACGGCTTGGGATGTCCGGCTTCGGCTCGCAACTTCGCCCACTGGCTGGTCTTAGGATCGCCGTTTGCCCATTCAATCAGGTCGAGAATATCCTGAATATAGGCATCCATCTGGCTAAGCGGAATGCCGCCTTGCTGGCCGTATCCGCCCACAGCCGAATTCTGGCAAGGCACACCGGCAGCCAAGACGGGCAACGGGCGCGCACCAAGATCTTCGCAAAGCTGGAAGTATTCGTAGTAGCCCAAGCCCACCGACTGGTGATAGTGCCAGATGTTGAAATCGGGCTTTCTGGCCTCCAACGGACCGATGGTATTCTTCCATCGGTAAATATTGTCGATGCCCTGTCCGTGGCTCACACATCCGCCCGGGAAGCGGACGAACTGCGGATGCAGGGCTTCGAGGGCTTCAGCCAGATCTTTGCGCATACCGTTCTTGCGACCCTTGTAGGTATCTTGCGGGAAGAGGCTTGCGAAGTCGATATGATAGGTGCCTTCGCCTTGAGGGATGATTGCCAGACGTGCATCCGAAGCGTCCGCACTTGCCTTCAGCGTGGCTTTCACCTGCTTCCACTTCTCTCCCTTGGGCAAACTGAGCGTGGTTTGTGCCAGCAGCTTGCCGTTGGGGGTCTCCAACTGCACTTTCACCTTCGTATTCTTACCTTCCGGCACACGTCCGAAGAGCGAGAAATCGTATTTGGCGTTCTTTTTCAGCACGATGCCTTCCCAGCCTTCGTTAGTCAGCGAACCTTTGGCATCGGATGCTTTCAGAACGGCATAGTGGCTGTTATTTTCGTGAATCGGCTTCTCGACGGCGATGCTGAAATCCAGTTTCTCGGCCTTCCAGAAGCTTTCGGCCTTCCAGTCGCGATTATCCTTGTGAGTATATTCGAAGTCACGGTTCTGAAGCAGTTCGGCATACAAGCCGCCATCAGCTGCATAGTTGATGTCTTCGAAGAAAATACCGATCAGCTTGTCGGAAATCTGCTTCTGTCCTTCTTTCTGCACACGGATATTGATTTCCTGACTGCTGAGTTTGGCAAAACGGCCCTTCAAATCGTCGATGGCGCGTTCGGCATTCCTGCGATCTTTCACCTGCTGCAATTGCCAGGCGTTCAGCAACTCGTTCACCACGCTCCACGCTACGCGATGCACTTGTCCGCGAACCTCTCCGCTGAAAGGCAGGTCAAGGAGCTGGGTGTTCTCCATCGACGCCACAGGAGCACGATGGTTGAACTCATCGAGCAGACGTGCGGTTCCGATCTTCTCGCCAGGCAAGGCATAGTAGTCCTGCGGATGCCACAGGTAGAGGTTGTCGCTGTAGGTATAGGCAACGACATTCTCCTGCTCGTTCACGCGCCAAATGGCCTCCCAACGCTGCTTCCGGGCATTGTAAGACACACAAGGATCGAGCATTCGCTTCTGGGGCCCCCAATTACCGTAATCGCTCTTCACGGGTGCCCACTCCGGGCCGATCTCCTGCCACAACTGGCGGTCGGTGCTCCATGCAAAATGAAGTCCGTTCTTGCCGTTGTTCTTGGTGGTGGCGTAGGTGAACAGCCAGGCGCTGTCGGCCTGCGATGCCGGCACGTACTGGGCATAGGCTTCGAACATCGCTCCCAATGTCAGCACCGATAATAATAATGCTTTTTTCATAGATCAGAGAATTGTATTTTGAGTTTGTATTTGCTACTGCTTATTGTCAGCGTTTCGACTTGAAGAAATCGGTAACAAGTTTCAGGCATTCGTCGGCCAGCACGCCATCGGCCACCTGGGTCTTGGGGTGCAGCACCTTAGGTGCATACAGCTGGTAGCCTCTTCGGGGATCGGCGGCACCATACACAATCCGGCTCACCTGGCTCCATCCCAAGGCTCCGGCACACATGGCGCAGGGTTCGAGGGTGACATAGAGCGTGCAGTCTTGCAGATATTTTCCGCCCAATGTCTCGGCTGCCGCCGTAATGGCCTGCATTTCCGCATGGGCCGTCACATCGTGCAAGGTTTCGGTCAGATTGTGGGCTCGCGCTACGATCCGGTCGCGGCATACCACCACAGCTCCCACCGGAATCTCGCCTTCCGACAGAGCCGCCTTCGCCTCTTTCAGCGCTTCGCGCATATATTGGATGTCTGCATTCTGTTCCATATTCGTCATTCTTTAGTGACCCCGCACGGTAAAACGAACTTCACCTCTTTGAACCAATAGGTGCGCACGGCGGGTAGTGTTGCGTTTGCAGAATCGGCTTGCGGTTGGAGTATCAGACGGCCATCCGCCTCCACACCTACTATACGGGCCTCGAAAGCTTCACCGGTAGCGGCATCGACGTAGGGATACCAGCCTTCTTTCCGATATAGCCGACCGAGGAACTCCTCATGAATCTGATGGCGCACTTCCTCAGGGTTTGCCCGCAGTTGCCGATAGTAGGCTGAAATACGGCGAATCACTCCATCCATCACCTCTTCCGGATTGTAATCGTGTCCGGTTTGCAACTTGAGAGAAGTCGGATTCGGTGCAGAACCGATCCAATGCGTCTGGTTGACGTTAATGCCGATACCCAGCACACTGTGGCTCAACTTGCCACCTTGCAGTTTGTGCTCGATCAGAATGCCGCAGATCTTCCCTTCGTTCACGAAAATGTCGTTCGGCCACTTGATGAGACCGTCCACTTCGTGTGCCACCGACAAAGCTGTAATCTCGCTGATGA
This sequence comes from Bacteroidales bacterium, assembly GCA_017449065.1. Classification (GTDB taxonomy): domain Bacteria; phylum Bacteroidota; class Bacteroidia; order Bacteroidales; family UBA3663; genus Liminaster. Next base: position 14,276 of record JAFSKF010000038.1, on the reverse strand, counting down.
CGAACTGGTCATGAGGCGCCAGAAAGTCGGGCATCAGCAACATCGAGAACGAAACATTCCGATCGGGTTCCGCTTCCCACGAGTTGCCCACCTGCCCGCGTCCTGCCGTCTGCCGCATAGTCCAAACAACGGTTTCATCGGGGAACAAGGCACCCTTATTCAAAGCATCGAGCAACCAGGTGTTGGTCGATTTTACTTCGTCGAGATGGATTTTATACATACCGCCGTTCGTCTTTTTTATTTGCCATCCACCTGAACGCGCTGGGTCTTGGGCTGGCTGGCATTACGCAGATTGGTTTGCGTCACCACAGACTGCGCCAGGCTCAGGAACGACTGACCTACCATCGAATCGTAGTTCATGACAATAGGTGCGCCCTGATCACCGCTTTCGCAGATGCTTTGCACCACTGGAATCTGTGTCAGAAGTGGGATGTTCATCTCTTCTGCCAACTGCTTCACACCCTCTTTGCCAAACAGGTAGTAGCGGTTTTGAGGCAGTTCGGCCGGAGTAAACCAGGCCATATTCTCGACCAGTCCCAGTACGGGCACATTGATTTTCTCGTTCAAGAACATGTCGATTCCCTTGCGGGCATCGGCCAAAGCCACCTGCTGCGGGGTTGAAACCACTACGGCTCCCGTCAGCGCCAAGGTCTGCACGATGGTAAGGTGGATATCTGAGGTTCCTGGAGGCATATCGATGAGCAGGTAATCGAGCTCACCCCAGTTGGCATCGCCGATAAACTGCTTGATGGCGCTCGATGCCATACTACCGCGCCAGATTGTGGCGTTGTTCGGATCGACAAAAAATCCCACGCTCAACAGTTTCACGCCATACTTCTCGGCTGGTATCAGCAGGTCGCGTCCGTCTATGCGCTCTGCAATGGGCTGGTAGTCTTCCAGCTGGAACATTTTGGGCACCGAAGGACCAAACACATCGGCATCGAGCAAGCCCACCTTGTAGCCCAACATGGCCAAACCTACTGCCAGATTGGCACTCACGGTGCTTTTGCCGACACCGCCTTTGCCTGATGCAATGGCGATAACATTCTTCACCTGCGGCAATAGTTTATCTGGTTCGGGACGAGGTGCCTGTCTGGCGGCTGTCTTGATTTCCAGTTCGACGGGTTCGCCCACCTGCTGGCAGGCATACTTGATGTTCGCCTCTGCGGCTTTCACCACCGATTTCATGAACGGATCGCTTTCTTTCTCGAACACCAAAGTGAAACTCACCTTGGACCCTGCAATGCGGATATCGTCCTGCAACATGCCGCTTTCAATCAGATTCTGCTTGGTGCCAGGATAGATCACCTGCGCCAACGCATCTTGTATCAGTTTTGGATATAGTGCCATTATTTTGAAATATTATTATTACACATGCTTGTCAAGTCCGGAATTCTTGTCGCGACCATAGCTGCGATAGGTGTCAAGTTCAATTTCGACATCGGGCTCTACCCACGGCGAACGGGGTTGCGGCTGGAAAGCCATGTATTTGATATCGATACCACGAGCCAGCCATTGCTTCTCGTAGGCGGTCTGAATGCCACGCAACGCTTCGATGGTGGAAGCGGGGGCAAATGCCTCATCGCTATAAAGATTACGGGTAGAAGCCAGAACTGGCAACCGGTTTGCTTTCGCCATCTCTTCGGTATAAGTGAAAAGGAAGTTCGAATCGCTCTTCAGGTGCACAATACCTTCGGGCTTGAGGATTTGCAGATAACGCTGCATAAACATCGTGCACGTCAGACGCTTGTTGACTTTCTTCATCTGAGGGTCGGCGAAAGTGATCCAGATTTCCGAAACCTCGGCAGGAGAGAAAAAGTAAGTGATCAGCTCGATGCGAGTGCGCACAAAAGCCACATTCGACAACCCCTCCTCGATGGCCTGCGTAGCACCCGTCCACATCCGCGCTCCCTTGATGTCGAAGCCAATGAAATTCTTATCCGGATAACGTTTGGCCAATCCGACGGTATATTCGCCCTTTCCGCAACCCAGTTCAATAACAATCGGATGATCGTTATGGAAATAGTCGGATCCCCATCGGCCACGCAATGGGAATCCGCTCTCTTGAAGTTGTTCAAAAGCGTATTGGAAGACGTTGGCATAACCCGCCATATCGTCGAACTTCATCAGTTTGTTTTTTTTTGCCATACCTGCTTATTTTGGCGCAAAGATACATTTTTTTTCGCATACCTCCAAACGTTTCTTCATTTTTAATAATTTCGCACAAAAAAAGAGTGCATCGCAACCCTTTCGAGTCGGCGATGCACCCCGTAGTCTAACGGATAGAATTACTTATTCAAAAGCGTCTGTGTGCGGCTGATGAACTTCGCCAAAGCCTCACCCTTCAAGAGACCGCTCTCCAGGAGAGCCAGGTCGATGAGCTGATGCAGGTTGCTCTGTCCGGCGGCATAACGGCCGACAGCCTCGCTCTCCTGCTTCTTCAGATCCTCTACCTCCTTGCGCAAAGTATCGAGCAGCTGGTCTTTGTCCTGTGGGAACTCACCCGCCTTGGCCTTGTATTTCTCCTCCTCTAACGGCTTGATCTGGGCTTCCTTGTCTTCGATGTCCTTCGTCATGGCCGACAGCTGACTGCCCAAAGCGGCTTTGGCATCGTTTAGGATGGCTTTCACTACAGGAGCCTCGGTATTAACCACGAGGTTCATCTGGTCGGGCATCTGACCATAGAAGTTCATGCCACCGCCCTGCACGCGACTCATCTCCTTCATACGGCGCATCCACTCGTTTTGAGCCACCATCACAGGCTTGTCGGTCTCCTCCATGGCCTGGAAGTCGATAGTCCAGTCGATCTTCTTGCCGTCCTCACCCGAGGTGACAGGAATCTGCGTCTGGAACAGCGCGTTGTTCTCGCGACGTTCGCTTTCGGTGAATTCCACCTTCTTGGCATCAGCTTTCTTGATGAGGTTGCTCAACGTATCGGCATCGATGCGGTTGTAGTGGCACTTCTCCTGCTTCTGTTCCTGCTGGTTCATCCAAGGTGTATCGAGCTGGCCGCCGGTTTCGATCACATCGTAGCCCTTGGCCTTAGCGGCCTCGATGTAGCTGTACTGAGCCACTTTGTTGTCCGAATAGAGATAGATTAGTTGTCCGTCCTTGTCGGTCTGGTTGCCCTCCACCAGCTTGCGATACTCCTCGACAGTATAGTAGTTACCCTCGGTGTTCTTGACCAAAGCAAACTGGATGGCTTTCTCGTAGAACTTCTCATCGCTCAGCATGCCATACTGGATGAAGATCTTCAGATCGTCCCATTTCTCCTCGAAGGCCTTGCGATCGGCGTTGAAGATCTCGAGCAGACGGTCGGCCACCTTCTTTGTGATGTAGCCGCTGATCTTCTTGACGTTCTGATCGCTCTGCAGATAGCTGCGGCTGACGTTCAGAGGAATGTCCGGTGAGTCGATCACACCGTGCAACAGCATCATGAACTCAGGCACAATGCCCTCCACATGATCGGTCACGAAGACCTGGTTGCAGAACAGTTGGATCTTGTCGCGATGGAACTCGTTGTTCTCAATCTTCGGGAAGTAGAGCACACCAGTCAGGTTGAATGGATAATCGACGTTCAAGTGAATCCAGAACAAAGGATCGGGAGCCATCGGATAGAGATCGTGATAGAACTTCAGATAATCCTCGTCCTTCAGGTCAGCTGGCTGACGTGTCCACAACGGATTCACCTCGTTGATCTGGTTATCTTCGTCGGTATCGACCTCCTTACCGTCCTTCCATTCGGTTTTCTTGCCGAACACAACTGGAATAGGCAGATACTTGCAATACTTTTTCAGAAGGTTTTCGATCGTGTATTTCAACGTCAGGTTGGCCTTGTTGTCATCGTCCAGATAGAGGATGATATCAGTACCGCGCTCAGCCTTGTCGCATGTGTCCATCTGGAACTCCGGGTTGCCCTCACAGCTCCACAGCGTGGCAGGCTCGTCCTTGTAGCTCTTACTGCGAATCTCCACCTTCTTGCTCACCATAAAAGCGCTGTAGAAGCCCAGTCCGAAGTGGCCGATGATGCTGGCACCGTCCTTCTTATATTTATCGAGGAACTCGGTAGCACCCGAGAAGGCAATCTGGTTGATATACTTATCGATTTCTTCGGCAGTCATACCGATACCGCTATCGCTCACTGTCAGCGTGCCGGCATCCGGATCGACGCTTACGCGCACCTTCAAGTCCGATACATCGCCCTGAAACTCGCCGGCACGGGCCAACGTCTTCAGCTTCTGGGTGGCATCGACGGCATTAGATACCAACTCGCGCAGAAAGATCTCGTGATCGCTGTAAAGGAATTTCTTAATGACAGGGAAAATGTTCTCCGATGTCACATTAATGGAACCTGTTTTCATTGTTTATGTTTATAAAAGTTATTAGTTATCAGTTAATAGTTGATAATCACGGACATTTTATCCGTCTGTCCTTTCAGCAAAACCCGTGCCAAAGCAAAAAATATTGCCAATTTGGCAGAAAAGAATGCAAACAAATGTTAATTATTAGTTTTGGCAATCTATTGCACGAAAAAGTTTCCGTAAAAAAATTTGGCAGGACGCTAAAAAGTCTGTACCTTTGCGCTACCTTAAGATATAACCAGAACACAATACCTTAAAGAAATACATTTGGGTTTACCTTGGGTCTCTATATCAGGAAACACGCGGCACAAGATGACAAGTTCGCTTGTGTTGAGAGATAACTCCATTTACAAAAGGATCGACAATGCCGATCCTTTTGTCTTTTAAATATGTCTGTTGATAAAATGAGTCTGTTGAATGTCAGCGAAAAAATCCGCTCACATCAGTTTCTTTTGAGTTCCTTACGACATTCTTCGAGCAACTCCTGCTGTTCGGGAGTGCGCGAAGGCCATTGCTCCATATTGTCGATAATCTCCTGGAAGATCGGTTTCGTCTGTGCATTCGGATCGACAAAACGCCAGGCTCTCGCATAGTCGAAGCGCAGGTCGGCATACCAAGGCTGATAGCTCTTCACGAAAGTGGAATCGACGCGGGTTATCTTGTTCCGGCTGTTGCGTGCGTTCACTTCTGCCTCCATCGCTGTCATACGTTGGTAAACGGCTTCCGACTTCCGGCAGAGTTCGAACATTTTCTGGTGGGCCGACTTGAACTTATAGTAATCGCGCAAGGCTGTCAGCGTGCGCAGGTACAACTCATCGACCAGCATCGGGTTCACCGAATAGATATACTCCAGCTCCGGCACCTGTTGCTCAAAGATCTCGAACGCCTCTTCATAGCGTCCATGCTGCATCAGCATGTCGGCATTATGTATGTTGTAGGAGATACGCACATAACGGATCTTGAGGGTCTGCTTCCCGAAACGGAGCTTCACACGGCTTTCTGCCACTCGGAAGATGGAGTCTGCAAACTGCTGCTGTCCCATATCGAGCAGCAGGTCGATGTTGCGTCCCAGGGTGACATACGACTGCTCCACGTAAAGCAGCTGTTCCTGATCGAGCGGACGCAGATGCAGGTAGGCATCGTAGCTCTTCTGAATCTGACGGATGGCCTTGTCGTACTCGCCGTAATTGTACATACAGGTCGCATTCATCTGGTGGCAGCACATTTTCTGGTACCACAGCAGCGAGTTGTTCGGGTCGAGCTGAATCATGCTGTCGCGCTTCAGTTCGCTGGTAGCCATGTAGTGTCGCGCCTCGGCATACTGCTTCTGTCCGATGAGCATCTGGCTCAGACTTGCGCGGAAGAAAGCATTCTGGAACGGGGTGAGTTCGGGACGGAGCAACTGGCTGCGAATCGCGCTGTCGCCATACACGAAATACTTGGAATCGAGACAAAGTCCGATGTACTTGTTCCACGACTGCATGCTAAGCGGATCTACATCGAGCATCTTTTCGAGTATGCGCATCGCTTTCTCCTGACTGGCAGGCGAACCCTCCAGCGTGAGTAGCGACAAATGGGTGTAGAGGTGGCGCTTCAGGGTATCGGATTGCGCACGGTGTGCCATACCTGCATCTCTCACCTTCTGGCGGGCTTCCTCGATGTTGTGCGACTTCTGCGCACTCTGGCGGTATAAATCGACAAGGTGCATGTTCTCGACGGTTTCTATGGCCTTGTCGTAATTGCCGCTCAGATACATATCGAACGCCTCTTTTTCCTTGCCCGACAATGCGGTGAAGTCCATACGAGAAAGCGTGCGAATATAGTTTTCGATATTGTCGAGTTTCTGCTGGTAATCGAGCTCGATCTGCTTCAGGCTTGCCTCATATTCGGCATCCGACTTGTCGAGACGCGCTTTTTCAGCTGCCATCTGGTTGGCATACTGGGTTTCGGCAAATTTTGAAAACAACTCCGCACGACGTGCCTGATTCTCATGGGTAATCATCACCAAGGGGATGGTATCGCTGGCGGAATGAATTACATAGATGACATTCGTCTGAACCGGATTCAAGATTTCATAGCCCGCCTTATATACCCGCCTGAAATGCAGTTCGTCACCTGGCTGCTTGGTCAGGAAATCCAGCTTGCACACACCGTTATGGTCGGTCGATACGGTTCCGGCTCCCAAAACCGTCACCTCCACGTTGGACAAAGGAATGCGCTTGGCTTCAGCTCCCACATGCTTGAGGTCAGGCAGATACTCGAAGACCTGGACATATTGGGTCGCTGAAGGCTTTGCCGCCTGCAACGGGGCCAGACAGAACAGGGAAAGAACAATCGTACAGATATAAACAAGGCGGCTACGGTTCATGGTGTGAATACCAAAGGGATTTTGATTTGGGATTTTTGCATTACGCCGGCAAAGATACTATTATTTTTTCATTCGGACAAGAAAAATCGGAAAATCAGCCCTTAAAAAGAGTTAATTTCCCGATTTTGTACGATATTGACACCCAGCAGGCGCTTAGTTAGGAAAAAATTACGCGCCAACGAAGGAAAAACCGTTTACTCCTTCCAACCCAGCGCAGAAGCTCCAAGCACGGCTGCATCGGCATCCTTCAGTCCGCTGAGCACCAGCTTGACGGTTCCCTTGAAGATTGGCAGCAGGTTCTCGTCCATTGCCTCTTCTGCATACTTCAGGATGTAGTCGCCGGCTTTGGCCAAACCACCGAACAAGACAATCATCTCCGGCGAAGAGAATACCACCATATCGGCCAGCGCACGACCCAGAATGGTGCCTGTCTCGCGGAAGATGGAGATGGCCATCGCATCGCCCTTCACGGCAGCATCGTAAATGTCCTTCGAGGTGATCTTCATCACATCCAGTTCGCGCAGCAGCGAAGGTTCTGCCATAGCAATCACACGCTCGCGGGCAGTACGGGCGATACCGGTAGCTGAGCAGTAGGTCTCCAGACATCCGCGACGTCCGCATCCGCACAGACGCGCCTGTGGCGTACGGTTGACGGTCACGTGTCCGAGTTCGCCGGCAAAGCCTGTCGAGCCGTACAGCATCTTGCCATCCACCACGATACCGCTTCCGACACCGGTGCCCAAAGTGATCATGATGAAGTTCTTCACACCCTTAGCCACACCATAGGTCATTTCGCCCAAAGCAGCAGCATTGGCATCGTTGGTCAGGCGGGTACGGATGCCCAGTCGTTTCTCGAACATATCGCAAAGCGGAATCACCACGCCCTTCCAAGGCAGGTTGGGAGCCAGTTCGATGGTACCCTTGTAGTAGTTTCCGTTGGGGGCTCCGATGCCGAATCCCTCGATATTCTTCTTGCCACCCACCTTTTCGATCAAGGCTTCCACGCGAGTGCTGACGGCTTCGATATAGTCGTCAATCAGGGTATATTCCTGAGTTTTGATACTGTCGCAGCAAACGACTTGTCCTTCACGGTCAACGATTCCGAACACGGAGTTGGTTCCTCCGATATCCATGCCAATTGCGTAACTTTTCATTGTTTCGATTTTAGTTTTAGTGATTGTATCCGATAGATATTAAATAAGGTATGGTATCTTTTAGCAGATATGCTGCCATATCTTCGCCGCAAAGATACACAATTCCGGCGAATCTGCCAAGAACCGCCTTATTTTTTGCTGATTTTTTTCTTCTGAACACAACATTTTTCTATTTTCAATATTGCGATTGCTCATTTTTAGAAAAATACGAACGACCTCAGCAGTCCACTTAATCTCTATGCCTATGAAAAATTTGCGCGATGCCTATAAAAAAATTGCGCGATGGTTATGCCGCAAATTTTCCTCCCCTTTGCCCTATTTAATCGAAAACCTTATTCAGGAAAAGAGATGCGGGCCTTACTCGTACATACCAACGCTGGTTTCCGGCAAAATATTTGGATAATACTGAAATAATCATTAACTTTGCGGCGAGAAATAAGACACATATGATCTTGCGCGAAAGTATAGAGACCGCCTACTGCTTCCTACACCAGAAGCAACGGGTTTTTGAATACTCTACAATGGACTGGCAGCGTGACGACATTGAAGTCGCCATCGCTTCCTATGTAGATGATATGCCCCAAGAACTTTTCGACCTATTGTCTCAAGGTCGTCCGGATTTTCTCACCAATCACAGCCGCTTCGGTGCCGATATGAAGGAGGCGGTTGCCCGACTTGAAGAGATTATCGGGATATGAAGCAAGGCTAATATTCGGTCTTGTCGGTTTTCTCTGTCCAGAGGCGGAAGGTCTGCAATGCCTCATCGCGGAGCAGTGGTAAGATGGGGATAGTGCGTTCCGAGAGTGGCTTGTTCAGTTCCTCATAGATGAAGTCGTCGGCGAAGTTGATGTCGTTGGCATCCTTGCGGGTGTTGCCGTAATAGATGCGGTCGATGTGCGCCCAATAGATGGCACTTAGGCACATCGGACACGGTTTGCACGAGGTATAGATGATACAGCCCGAAAGGTCGAATGTGCCCAGTTTCCGGCAGGCTTCACGGATGGTATTCACTTCTGCATGGGCTGTAGGATCGTTATCGAGAGTGACGCGGTTGGAACTTCCAGCCACAATGCTTCCGTCCTTCACAATGACAGCACCGAAAGGTCCGCCGCCATTCTTGACACTCTCATTGGCCAGCCGGATAGCCTCGCGCATAAACTTGCGGTCTTCTTCTGTGATATTCATTTTTGCTCAAATATTTTTTCGATGGCAAAGGTAGCCGATTTTTTGCGAACTTGCAATAATTTGTGGCATTTTCTTTGTAATTGTGAACGGATTTTACTACCTTTGCGCCGTCAATACCTAATCTAAACAAAAAACAATGAAAAAAAGACTCTGGATAATAGCTCTGGCACTGGTAGGGTGCGCATGGTGTGTAAAGGCAGACAATGCTTCGTTGCTTTCCCCCAACGGAAAGATTGCGGTGAAGGTGGCGGTGAACGACGGAAAGCCGTCTCTGCAAGTTGCTTACAAAGGACAGATGGTGGTCGAGCAGATCGGGCTCGGACTCACCTTCAATGGCTCCGATTACTCGCAGCAAGTCGCTTTGTCGGAAGTCACAGCACCCCAGCGTATCGAAGAAAAGTATGCGGCCCTGCACGGAAAACGCTCGCTCTGCGAAAATGAGGCCAACGCCTGCTTCGTCAAGTTCGCCGGGAAGGACGGTAAGCCTTTACAGGTGGAACTGCGTGCCTATAACGACGGTGTTTGTTTCCGATACATTATTAATAATAAAGGACAGAAGTCTCTTGCCTTTACCGAAGAGCAGACAGCCTATACGCTTCCGACGAATGCCAGCCGGTGGATACAGAAGTTTACGGCTTGCTACGAGGGCGATTTCCCGCTTCAAAAGGGAGCCGAAAAGCAGGGTGCGTGGAACTATCCCCTGCTGGTGGAGAGCGGACGAGAGGTGTTCGCCTTGATTACCGAAGCCAATGCCCATCGGAACTATTGCGCCACCCACCTGAGCAACGAGTCGGACGAGAACTCCTATCGGGTTTCCTATCCTTTCCAGTGGGAAGGGTGCGGACAAGGCGAGGTTTTGCCGGTCTGTTGTGCCAAGAAATGGACTTCCCCCTGGCGGGTGCTCATCATCGGTAGCCTGAAAGACATTGTGGAAAGTACGTTGGTGGAAGATGTTTCGGACGCCTCGACCCTGACCGATACGGATTGGATACAGAGCGGACGTGCCTCCTGGATCTATTGGGCTTACAATCATGGCACGAAGGACTACCAGACTTGTTGCCGCTATGTGGATCTGGCTGCCCAAATGGGTTGGGAATATGTGCTTTTCGATTGGGAATGGGATGCAATGACCAACGGAGGCAACCTGGAAGATGCTGCCCGATATGCTCTGTCGAAAGGAGTCAAGCCTCTCATCTGGTACAATTCAGGCGGTCCTCATAACGGCGTGCCTGCCACACCGCGAGACAGGTTCCTCACCCACGAGGCACGCGTCAAGGAACTGGCTTGGCTGAAAAGCATGGGATTCGTTGGCGTAAAGATCGACTTCTTCGAAAGCGACAAGCAGTCGATGATGGCCTACTATCTCGACATTCTGCAAGATTGTGCCCAAGCCCGGATGATGGTCAACTTTCATGGCTGCACACTTCCGCGCGGATGGAGTCGCACCTACCCGCATCTGATGTCGATGGAGGCCGTCTTCGGGGCGGAGCAATATAACAATACGCCTCTGATGACCGGTATTGCATCGCGACTGAACTGCACGCTGCCTTTCACGCGCAACGTGGTGGGACCGATGGATTATACGCCTGTAGCGTTCACCCATTCGCAGCATCCGCACACCACCTCTTTCGCACACGAACTGGCGCTTTCCGTTGCCTTCGAGTCGGGCATCCAGCATTGGGCAGACCGGCCGGAAGGATTCTATGCCTTGCCCGCTGAAGCCCGCCAGCTGATGAAGCAAGTGCCTACGGCATGGGACGAGACCCGCTTCATTGACGGTTATCCCGGCACACACTTCGTCGTTGCTCGCAGGCAGGGCAACACGTGGTATGTGGCTGCGCTTAATGGCGACAAATCACCTCGCACCATCTCTTTCTCTCCGACATTCCTTCATGAAGGACAGTACGAGGTGACCGTTTTGGCCGATGGAGCCGATGCGATGCATTTCGACATTCGCAAGCAGACGATTTCTGCCGATATCGTCCTTGCGATTCCCTGTCTTCCGCAAGGCGGCTACACGCTGGTTTTCAGCAGATAGTTTCTATTTCCCCTTTTGCTCATCTCTTCATTGTGATTTTGCCATTCTGTACGCGAATGGGAGTATTTGGGGTAGCCAGTCGTCCCGCCACATCGAAAGACGGTGTATCTGCTTGAGTGCTGACCGACAATACGTTGGCGATGCCTGTTGCCGGAACTGCCGTCTAGTTCCTTGAAATAGAAGTCTGCATCGTGCTGGTCGTATTTGTAGAATCCTACGTTGACGCTCAGCTTGTCGCCGTTATACATGTTTCCGCAGGTGTTGGCTCCGGCATCACTATAGATACCAGCCTTCAGCCCCTTGTCGTGGATGTAGTCAGCCACAGGTTTCAGTCCGTTGGGGAAACGATCCGGATGAATGATAAGCTCTCCTGTCTCTGTGTTTCTTCCTCCAAAGAAACCGTCGTCGATGTTGATGTGGTCGTAACCCACACCATTCAATCCTGTGGCAACCATCGCATCTGCTTGACTGCGGATCAGGGCATCGCTGATATTGACGCCATAGGTATTCCAGGAGCTCCATCCCATTGTGGGACCGCCTTGTCCCCATACCGGAGTGAAGGGCAAAAACAGAAAAACAATTAGTTTTTTCATTTGTTTTATTTCTAAATGTGGATTACTTATGTCAGACACCTCCAAAGCGAAGCCGAAATTCGCAAGACATTCGAATTCATAGCATAATAATCGGTATTATTGTTTGCTGCAAAGCTACAACGTTTCAGCCATACCTCCAAATTTTTGGGTGGGGAAAGACGTGCAATGCCCATATTTTTTACACTTATTCCATCTTTTTGACCCGCAAAATTTACACTTATTCCATTTTTCAACCTATGAAATAACACACTTATTCCGTTCTGAATTTACTCAATTCTGTTTGCAAATTCACTCAAATTGCACAGCAACGAATCGGGAAATGAAATCTGCGAAATTATTAAAACAAACTCGGATTGTACGGATTAAACGGATACGCTTCATTCTCCTCAAAAAAAATGAACTTATGTTCAAGTGCCAATGAACCTATGTTCGTTGGGCGATGAACCTATGGTTCGGAAAAAAGTGTGTTTTAACCTGACTACCGATAGTGAATTTCACATTGCGAAAATATGCGGAAAAACGGAAATGTACGAAAATTCTAAGCGAACACGGTGTACTGACAAGACGGATAAACTTTTGCATATTTTTCGCCATTTCGCATTTTCGCAATAGGTAAATAGAAACTTTGCATTGGAAAGTAGATTTTGTATCGGCAAATAGGTTTAGTTTAAGCCTCTTATATATGGAGAAAACTAAACCTATATCCCAAGGTTGATTCTTATCCAAAAGCCAGAACGAATTTTGCTTAAAACTAAAGTAAAACTATAGAAACACGCATATTTTTTAACCAAATTTTGACTAAAACGGCAGCAAAAAACTCACATTCTGAGCATTTCAGACAAAAAATAACCTAATTCATCTCATTTTTTGCAATTTTAGCGGTTCAAGATGCTGGAATTAAAGTTTTTTTACTTAAATTTGCAGCGTGTTCGGGGGAGAAATCCCGGACATTAGAAAGCATTTGCTATTATTTCGCGTTGAACCAAAATGCCCAGGAAACAGTTTGGAAATAAAAACGCTCAGAAGTAATAGAGATAATGGGGTGCAGGAATAGTGCATCACCATGTCGGTTAATATAGTAATGTTTTCGCGCCAATAGGCGTGATGCATTCTGTTAACCGACTGGGGTTTCCTTTCCTGGGCATGCCTCAAAGTTCAACGCATAAGAAGCATCACGCTTTTTTGTGCGTCAGCGATTGATAGTCGATGCTGTGACTTAAATCTATCAATCGCGTATGGCCAACAAGAATTTGAATGCAGCAAAAGAGGCAAAGAAAGATGAATTCTACACGCAGTTAGAGGACATCAATAATGAGTTACGGCACTATCGGGAACACTTCCGAGGTAAGACGGTGCTGTGCAACTGTGACGACCCGCGTGTGTCGAACTTCTTTACTTACTTTGCCTATAACTTTGAGTTCTTGGGATTGAAGCGTCTAATCACTACTTGCTATAAGAATCAGGATGCAGACCTATTCAGCCAGCATCAGTCGGAAAAGGCTGTCTATCTGATATACGAGGGCGACAAAAACGGAAACAACATTCCAGACCCCGAAGAAATTGGCATTCATCCGCTAAAAGGTGATGGTGATTTCCGTAGCCGCGAGTGCATCGAACTATTGAAAGAGGCAGACATTGTTGTTACCAATCCGCCTTTCTCGCTGTTCCGCGAATATGTGGCGCAGTTGATTGAGTATGACAAGAAGTTCTTGATTATAGGCAACGTCAATTCTAATACGACAAAAGAGATATTCCCACTCATTAAAGACAAAAAGGTCTGGATGGGTGCAAGCATCCATAGTGGAGACCGCAAATTCTGGGTTCCTGATGACTACGAATTGAATGCTGCTGGTTGTGGAATTGATGAAAGTGGGCGCAAGTTTATTCGTGTAAAAGGTGTTAGATGGTTTACAAACCTTGACTATAAGGAACGCCATGAGGATATTTTTTTGTATAAATGCTACTCTCCTGAAGAATATCCTAAGTTTGATAACTTTGATGCTATAAATGTGGATAAAACAGAAGAGATTCCTTGTGATTATGATGGTGTGATGGGTGTACCGGTTACTTTCCTTGATAAATACAATCCAGACCAATTTGATATATTGGGAATAACAAAGACATGGTTTGGGATGGCAAGCAAGACCTATGGTGAACAAATTCAGATAGACAAAAACGGCAAAGAAAGCAGAGTCACTAAACTTAATGATGGTGCTGTGCTTGAAGTGCAAACGCCACCCGTTGGTAAGACATACTATAAAGTAGATGGTAAGATATATGTTCAAACCTATCCAAGAATTCTAATTCGTAAAATAAAGAAACAATAGATATGGATATAAAGCAGCAGACAATAACAGTTCGTGACCTTGTGGCTGGTTATGTGAATGACCCAGACCACGGTGTTCGTGGCTATGGTGGTCGTCTTGATATTCGTCCACCTTATCAGAGGGAGTTTCGTTATGATACGAAGCAGAAACAGGCAGTGGTAAACACCATATTGAAAGGCTTTCCGCTTAATATCATGTATTGGAGTGTTGTTAATGATGAGCAGTTTGAAATGATTGACGGACAGCAACG
>JAFSKF010000037.1 GCA_017449065.1 Bacteroidales bacterium | reverse complement strand
TATCGATGACCTGATGACTGCCTACAACACGCTGCCTGCCACTCAGGAAGACAAGGGACGTCCGACCAAAGCTTCTGCTGCGGCTTTTCTGGCCAAGGTATATCTCTATAAGGCCTATCGTCAGGATGATGCAAAGAGCAATCAGGTAACCAGCATCAATCAGGCAGATCTGGAGAAGGTAATCGAGTTCACTGATCCGACCCTCTACCTGAATTACGGTCTGGAGGCCGACATGCACAACAACTTCCGTCCGGAAGAGCAGTATGAAAACGGTAAAGAAAGCATCTGGGCTATCCAGTATTCGCGCAATGATGGCTCCACCTATGGTAACCTGAACTGGAGCTACGGACTCATCCCGCCAAACATCCCGGGTGCCACCGATGGCGGCTGCGACTTCTACAAGCCATCGCAGAATCTGGTGAATGCCTATCGCACGGGCGACGACGGTCTGCCGCTGCTCGACACTTTCAACGAGAAGGACTACAATAAAGCCACCGACAACGCCGATCCGCGTCTGTTCCTGACCGTCGGCATCCCAGGTCTGCCATATATGTTCAATAAGAACTATATGATGGAAGAGACCAGCATCTGGAGCCGTTCCAACGGACTCTATGGCTACAATGTATCGCTGAAGCAAAATGTAGATCCTGCGCTCATCGACAACTATCTGATTAAGGGCAGCTACTGGGCAAGTTCGATGAATCGCATCGTGTTCCGCTATGCTGACGTAATTCTGGAACGTGCAGAAGCCTATGCCCAACTGGGTCAGCCGGATCAGGCGATTGCTCTGGTGAATCAGATTCGCAGTCGTGCAGCCTCCAGCACACAGATGATCGGCAACTATCCGAACACCTATGGCGTGAAGATCTACATCACGAACTACAAAGGCAGCTATCCGAAAGACGAAGCCATCCGGATTGTGAAGATGGAGCGTCGTCTGGAGCTGGGCATGGAGTGCGAGCGTTTCTTCGACCTCGTTCGCTGGGGTGATGCCGCTACGGTCATCAACAAATACTATGCTGAAGAGATTGACAATTGCGGCATCTATCGGGATGCTCACTTCACCGCCGACAAAGATGAGTATCTGCCGATTCCGTTCAGCCAGATTTCCGCATCGAACGGTCACTATACCCAGAATATCGGCAACTGGTAAGTTTTAGTCGGAAATGGATCATTGAAAATTGACAGTTATGAAAACAAAGATATTAAACATCATAGGTATAATCTGCATCCTGGGCGGTTTTACCGCTTGCAGTGACGATAACGTCAGCAATCTGAAGCTCAGCGGCGATTGCATGGTCGAGTCAGTTGCTCTCGACAGTTACGAAGGTACCATCGATCTAGCTTCACGCAGCATCGTAGTCCGTCTGCCTGAGGTTTACGCAACCTCATCCATGCAGGTAACCGCTTTGAATATCTCTGCCGGTGCCGAATGCAACATCAAGCCGGGCGACGTGCTGAATATGGATGCTGCGAAGGTGCTGCATGTGACGAACGGCAACGCCTATCTGGATTGGACACTCAGCGTGCTGCACGATGAGGCACGCATCACGCAATTCGTCATCAACGACATCTATCAGGGCACCATCGACCAGACAGCCAAGACGATTACCGTCTATGTGCCCGGTTCGGTGGATATCACCAGCCTGGTTCCGACCATTACCTATAGCGTCAATGCTACGGTATCTCCCGCCACCGGTGTGGCTCAGGACTTCTCGCAGCCTGTAACCTATAAAGTGACCAACAACTCAGCTGAAAGCACCTACACCGTTACCGTGATTGCCATTGAGAAGCCTAAGGCGCTCTTCATTGGCGAGGCTTCGGTAATGAACGATCTCGACCTGGAGGCCAAGACTGCCTGCCAATGGATGCTGGGCAATGTGGCTAACTCTCTCTATGCTTCGTTTGCCGACCTGCGTGCAGGAACCATCGACCTCTCTGAATGTAAGGTGATCTGGTGGCATTATCATGTAGATGGCGGCGTTGACGGTCACGATGTCTTCATGGCCAAGGCTCCGTATGCGCTCGATGCAAAGAACGAGTTACGTTCCTTCTACGAGAACGGCGGTTCGCTATTCCTGACCCGCTACGCTACCAACCTGCCTTCGTTCATCGGTGTTACGGGCGATGACGAATGGACGACACCAAACAACTGCTGGGGTCAGAATGAGGATGCTGCCGAATTGTGCGGCGGTCCATGGTCATTCCGCATCTTTGACGGACAGAGCGAACACCCGCTGTGGCAGAACCTGATTGCCGGCGACAATCCGAACGAAGTTTACTGTACGGATGCCGGCTACCACATCACCAACTCGACGGCCCAATACCACATCGGTACCGATTGGGGCGGCTACGATAATCACGCAGCCTGGGAATCCCGTACAGGCGGTAAGATTCTCGGTGTTGGCGGCGATGGTGCTGTAGTGGCTTGGGAATATCCTGCCAATAATGGCAAGGGCGGCATCATCTGCATCGGTTCCGGCTGCTACGACTGGTACTCGTACACCTACGAAGCCGGCTATGCCGAGAACTTCCACCAGAACATCGCTATTATCACCGAGAATGCTATGAAACACCTGACGGGTGAATAATCATTGTTGAAACAGATAAAATAAGAACGATATGAAAAAGACTATTATATTTTCCGCTTTCTCACTCATGTTGTCAGCCTTCGCGCTGACAGCATGCAGCGATGAGGACTTCGGTCCGGATGCACCCAAGGACTGGGCCGGAACCACTACCTTTTTCGAATCGGACGACGAACAGGGCTTCCAGACCTACTATAACCCTGCCATCGGACGTTGTGGCGACCCTATGCCCTTCTACGATCAGAAGGCAGGCAGTTTTAAGGTACTTTACCTGCAGGAGTATGAGGTGAACAACCCATACAACTATCATCCGATCTGGGGCGTATCGACTCAGGACGGAGCCAGCTATAAATCGTTGGGCGAAGTGCTCCCAACCGGCAAATCAACCCTGGAACAGGATGCTGCCTTAGGCACCGGATGCGCAATCTACAACGAGCAGGACGGTCTGTACTATATCTATTATACAGGCCATAACCCGAACTGCAAGAACGTGGAGGCTGTAATGCGGGCCACATCTCCCGACTTCAAGACTTGGACCAAAGACGTTTTCTGGATGCTGAAAGGCGACGATTACGGTTATTCTCCTGTCGATTTCCGCGACCCGCAGATCTTCCTGGCTGAAGACGGCCTCTACCGCATGGTAATTGCTTCGAATCTGAAGTTTGCCGAGTTCAAGTCGGCCGACCTGAAGACATGGGAGCACGTCGGTCAGTTCAACATGATCTGGGACCGTATGCTGGAGTGTCCGGACATCTTCCAGATGGGCAACTACTGGTATTTGGTTTACAGCGAAGGATATCGTGCTTCGTGGAGCCGCAAGGTGAAATATATGATGGCTACATCTTGGGAGGGACTGAAGGCTTGCTTCAGCGATCCGGGTGCCAACTGGCCCAACGACGGACACGAGGGCGTGCTCGACAGTCGTGCTTTCTATGCGGGCAAAACCGCTTCCAATGGTACCGACCGCTTTATGTGGGGCTGGTGTCCTTACCGTACCGGTGCCACCATACACGATAAGAACATCAACGTCGGTGCAGGCGGCGAACCGAACTGGTCGGGTGCATTGGTTTGCCATAAGATCATTCAGCACAGCGACGGCACCCTTACATTGGGCGAAGTACCGGCAATGGCAGGAAAATACAATCAGAAAGTGGATGTGAAAGTGATGGATTCGTTCGGATACAACGACGGAACACTTACGGGCGATGATGCCTTTGTGCTCTACAACCGTCTGGGCACCCACAATCATATTTCGTTCACTGTCAGCACCAGCAATAACTGGGACAAGTTCGGCATCTCACTGGTTCGCGGCACCGATTCACAGAAGTATTACACAATGGTGGTGAATCCCGAATCGGAAGGTATCCGCAAGGTGAATTTCGAGCAGGAAGGTGAAGAAGGCAAAGGCTTCATCGAAGGCATCGACGGCTATAATTTCGCCCGTCCGTCGGACAACATCTATAACATCGACATCTATACCGACAATTCGGTCATGGTGATGTATATCAACGATGTTTGTGCCTACACCAACCGTATTTATGGCATCCAGAAGAACTGCTGGAGCATCAATAACTACGGTGGTTCAATCACCGTCAGCGATATTCAGGTTTCCCAATATTGATCAGTATTAACAAAAATAGCATATGAAAAAAGTTTTTTTATTCTCGGTAATGTTGATGGCAGCTGCCTCAATGAGTGCTCAAGTCGTTCTTTGGAATGGCGAAGATGAAACAATCACTTCACGCAATGCAAACGGCGGCTGGTGGGATCGTGGTAATCCCAGCGTAGTTGATAATCCGGAAAAAGACGGCATTAATCCGTCTTCCAAATGCCTGAAGTTTACGATGACCGGCAACGACTTTGGCCAGAAACACCTGGCTCTGCCTTTCCGCGATTGGATAACCCCTGACTTGAAGGGCAACCGTCGCTTCTCGTTTATGATTAAAAAGGCAGTCAACGAAAATGTCAAGGTAGAGGTTTCCGATCCGACCAATGGAGTGGACAACTATTGGGAGAAGACAGCAGCCTGGTATGGCGGTGACGGCAAGTGGCAGAAAGTGGTTCTCGACTTTTCGACCAACACAAACATGAACGATTTCCCCGGTGTGTTTGCTATCGAGGCACAAACGGCATCAGTTGATGAACCGCAGGACGTTTTCGTTGACAATGTAGTTATCGAAGCTATGCCGATGGTTGGTGAAACCGCCTTGAAGGATGTAACTGACAACTCTCTGACTGGAAGCATTAAGGTAACCGGTTCGCTGATGCGTGGAGATTGCCAGAATGCTAACGGCGATTGGTTCCGCGTAGAATATGATGACTTTGCTCTCTTGAAAGACAAGATGTCCACCGAAGCTACCGAACTGGATGTCAGAGGTGTCACGCTGACGGATGCTTACTGGGATCAGATTCTGGAAAAGTGTCCGGTGCTGACCATCCGGTTGGATGACGGTGACTTGACTGCTATCGCACCGATTAGCATCCAAACAGCATCGCAGGAAGCGGTCATCTATTCTCTGTCGGGCATCCGATGCACGAAGACCGATGCAAAAGGCTTCTACATAATCAATGGAAAAAAGACTATTATCAAGTAGTTGTTCTCATAAGTTTAAGTAAGATGGAAGGAGGATGCGTCCGTTTGAGGGCGCATCCTTTTTTACTTTCTTCGAGCAAACAGACAGGAGCATGGACACCTCTCGGGGAAGCATTCCAAATCTTCCAGAGTTCGTGCCGACACTCGGGGAAGCGTTTCAAATCGTCAGGAGTTCCCGCTGACGACGTCGACAGCAACTCCGGACTGCGAGAAATGAAATCCGCTGAATCGGCACGAACTCCGGAAGATTTGAAATCGTTTCTGCGGAATCAGCAGCAACTCCGAAGCGTGAGAAATGGAAAATGTCTTGTCAGTGGCTATTCCGGATGCCAGAAATTAGATAGGAAGGACTGTAACAGCAGGCATAGACTTAAAAGGCATTCATAATATTTTGCATAGCGACATCCTTACGCATGGCGATGTCGAGAGGGAGATCGGGGGGATTGATGCACTCCACGCGAGTGAAGCCGGCCTGCAGCAATTGTTCCCGATCGCTAACCCGTCCGGCTATCAGGCAGACCGGTGTGGGCGATGATTGCCGGAGGATTCCCATCGGAAGTTTGCCCATCAGCGTTTGGCGATCAGCGGAACCTTCGCCGGTAATCACAAGGTCCGCATCCTTCACAATGTCCCGGAAACCGACAGTTTCCAACAACACCTGAATCCCCGGTTTACATTCAGCATTCAGATATTGCAGAAAGGCATAACCTAAGCCCCCTGCGGCTCCCGCACCTGCCATTTCTGAACGGTCGAACCCAAAGTGCTTGGCAGAAACCTCAGCAAACCGTCTGGCCCGTTCGTCCAACAGCGGCAGCATCTCGGGAGTGGCACCCTTTTGCGGAGCGAACACATAAGCGGCTCCGTTCGCGCCACAAAGCGGATTCCTGACATCGGAGGCTATCGTGAAACGAACCTGTTTCAATGCCATGATATCATCCCATGTCCCACCGGGAGCAAAAACATCAATAAGTGCACGAAGCATTCCGATTCCCGCATCGCTGGTTGCACTTCCTCCCAATCCGACCAAGATATGTTCAGCCCCTTTGCTGACAGCATCCGCCACCAGTTGTCCCGTACCGTAGCTGGTCGCCACCATTGGATTCCGCTCCTCGGGGCTCAGCAAAGTGAGACCGCCGGCTTGGGCAATCTCAATCACCGCCTCTTTTCCTCGGAGCAGATAGCGGGCAGCAACGGGACGCATCAGCGGATCGTTGACTGTGATTTCCTGCACCTCACCGCCAATGGCTGTTTGGAAAGCCTCCAGAAAACCTTCTCCCCCATCGCTGACAGGCACCTGCACAATCTCGGCATCAGGGAACGTTCTCCTGAGTCCGTCAGCCGCTGCCTGATTCGCCTCTACCGACGACAGGCAGCCCTTGAACGAATCGATTGCAACAACTATCTTCATTTCAAAAAAGCCAGCCGCTTGCACGGCTGGCTAACTCATTTTAATTCGGATGTACCACTTGAATCCGTCCTTGCTTGTCGAAAGTCATGCGATCGATGCAGACCTGACGATGAATGCCCGGACCTTTGCCTTGTCCGCGATACTCAGGATTGATGCGATGATAGACAATATACCATTTGTCCTTCTTGGGCAGTTTGAGCACAGAATTGTGCGCCGTACCGTAAATCTGTTTAGACGGATCCTGCTGCAAGATGACGGGCTGCTCTGCCACCTGAATAGGACCTAACGGATTGTCGGAGGTGCCGTATGCCACGTGATAGTTGTCGGCACCGGTATCATCGACCGACCACAGGAAATAGTAGATGCCCTTACGATAGAAAACATAGGCTCCCTCGCGATAAGCATAATCCTTTAAGGTGCCGCCTTTCGGAGTGAGGTTCACTTTGGTTTCCTGCTTGATGGAAATCATATCGTCGTTCAACTCAGCACCTGCCATAAAGCCGTTGCCCCAATACAGATAATACTTGCCGGATTTCGGATCCTGAAATACATCCACATCGATGGCTTGTCCGCCACGACAATCAGCAGGACGGTCTGCATCGGTGATGATGGGATGCCCGCTATCGACAAACGGACCTGTAGGGGAATCGGAAACGGCACATCCGATAGCTTTGCGGTTCAGCTTCGGATCGTGGGCAGAGAAATAGAAGTAATACTTGTAACTCTTGCCCACTTTCTTTTCGATGATGCACGGAGCCCAGGCATTGCCCACCGCCCACGATACCTGATCGGTCGCCACATCGAGCATTTTGCCTTCATCCTTCCACTGCTTCAGATTGGTGGAAGAGAAAACCGAAAAATCGTGTCCTCCCCAACCCGGTGTTCCGTCGGTGGTGGAATAGATATAGTATTTCTTAGTCTGCTGGCTGTATAAAACTTCGGGATCGGCATGGAAATCGGGTAAGATCGGATTCTGCGCCATTGCTGTCAGAGAGACAGCCATGCAAGCCCATAAAGAAAAGAATTTACGTAGCATAACCGTTATTTTACAAAAATCAGTTTACCGTTGCGAATCATCAGGCCCTTGCTGCCGGCAGGCACCTTCTGTCCGTAGAGGTTATAAGTAGCTGAAACCTGAGCAGGCTGTACTTCGATTTCAGAAAGACTATTCACAATCTTGCCGGTATCGACTCCCGTAGCTGGCATCGTGACACCATCCCAGGAAACCAGTCCCTTCAGATTCTCGACGGTGGCAATATAAGCCGAATAGGCAGTCATCGCATAAGCAGTTTCAGTAGTGGTCCAAACGCCATCGTTCAGCACCAACGAACCGACAGGATAGCGAATCACCGACTTGAACACACCGCGCAAACCGTTGTAGTTAGTTCGGGGTACCGTCACAGAACTGCCGCTCTCATAGAACGGAATCTCGCCTTCGTTTTCCGTATAGAAGATGTAGGGGACACCGGCTACCGGACTGTCGGTTTCTTCTTCCAGACAGATGGCAGAACCATCGGTCAGAATACCGGCAATCTTATATAGAGTCACACCCTCTGGAACCGAAAGGATATCGGGCAGACAGATGGTGCCCCATTTTTGGGAGGCGGCACGACACAACATCGGGATATAACGCAACGTAAAGTCGGTGGCACACCACCAGCCTTCTCGATTATCACCCTGCGTACTACCGTCGCCGTAAGCCATCCAAGAACCGTTGACAGCGCCTGACTTAGAACCTTCGAATCCGATGTTGAGAACATCGCCGTCGCCCACATAAACATAAGGAGTTACAAGCGTCTGCCACTTCTGCCGGTTGGTGAACTGCGGCAAATCGAGCAAACCGTAGGGAAGTGCCGGAGAATGAGCAGACACCGATTTCGTTGCATTAGAGACGAAAGCATGCTGATCGGTTTCGCAAAGATGCTGTGTGGTGGCCTTACACTCGACGGCGTACAGACCATGAATCAGACTCTTAACATCCTGATTAACCGCCATCGTCGATGTAGTGTTATCAGCGCTGATACTCCACCAGGCATTCCAGCAGGACGAACCTGCCTGAGTAGCCGTCCGCTGATCTCCGCCCGTATAGGTTCCTGTCTTGGTTTTCCAATCGGAAACTGAAGCAAAAGTCGGTGACTTGACGGCGGTGGAATTATAGGTATATTGCAAAATGGTGCTGATTGCTGCATCCAATCGGTCGGCAGCCAGAATATATTCATTCGCCTTTTGCGCAGTCTCAGCCAGAGCCAATGCTGCACTGACATTCTGGTAATCGGGCAGTTTCATCGAGACAATCAGGTTGGCGTTCTGCTTCAGCTGTTCGATTTGCGGAATCACCTCCAAAGCCTCCAAAGCATTGCTGATTGCCTCACGAACCTCAAATGCAGTCACGTTGCCGGCGGCAAACTCCTCCAGTTCCTGCGTCAATTGCGGATAAGCCGTATTATAGTCCTTAAAGAAAGCGATACGCTTTCTCTCCCATTGGAGCGCATCAGCCAAAGCTTCTTCCTTCGTATCGAAAAGTTCGCAAATCATCACATTGTCTAAACAGGCCTTACCTTCCTGAGCACGCATGGCGATATAAAGCAACGTATCGTTCATCGTTGTGAATGAACCGCCCTGTTTGGCCCATTCGGATACAGCAGGCAGCTTCAGACGCTGGTTCAGTTCCAGGTTCTTAATAGCCGTAGTGGTGATACGCTGATAGTTCGGATTGTTGTTAAGACCGGCTGCAGAAACATAATAACTGGTGTTCTTCTTCAATGTGTCGCACACCCAAAGCGTAGAGGCTTCGGTCTTCACCGATGTCGAACCGTTGCCATAGCACTGCAGATAGCTACCGCCATCGATACCTCCGATTTTAACGACCTGAAAGTATGGAGTGGCAATCTGCTCACCGGTGCCGCTGGTCCAACCCAGGAAGCCCATATCGAAGTTACCGTTCAGCAATCGGTTGCCACCCAGATAGAGGCTCTTGTCATCGACGGTAACCTGACTACCGTAATCGAGCGAATTATCAACCGCAGATGCTTCGTTCGTATAACGGGAATCATTCTTCAAATCCACGACATGGATGCGGTACTTATAGCCATCGACGCCATCGACCGTCACCTTGTAATCAGCCTCTGCCTCCTGAGGTGTAATCTCCTGCACCACTTTCCATGAAGCTGAAGACGGCGTCTTGACCTCAACAGCCATCGAGCGGTTATACTCACCGTTCACATCGTGCCATTGAAGCACCACCTGCTTGGTCTCACTGTTATAGGTAACCGTCAAATTGCTCGGATTATACTGACGCGGTAAAGTCGGGATCTTATCATACTTGCTATTGTGTCCGATACCCGATTCAACAGAAGCATAATACTTACCCGAAGTGGTCAGACCGTTCTGATAGACTTTCGAGAAGTCGGCCTCGCTGTTCCAATAGGCATAGCGCTCCACGTAGGGCGAATTATTCAGATTCGGAATAATCACATTCTGCAGTTCCTGTGCATTGCGTGCCTGCTTCTGGTCGTAAGTCTGATCGCCCAAACCGAACACACCATTCCGGTTCCACGAAGCGCCCCAAATCCATTCGGAAATCCAGATAGGACGTCCGCCGTAAGTATCGTAATAGTACTTCCAGTTATTGAAGTTACCGCTGGGCCAATAGCAGTGCAGGTCCAACAAGTCGCATCGCCAGCCACGGGCATCAATAGAATCGATGAAAGCGCGGAGATGGTTCATACTGCCGTCGTGCGAACTCTCGGAACAGAGACGCAGACCGGTACGCATCAGGTTCTCCCAGTTAGCAAGCACAGTAGCCACATCCTGCGGATGGTCATCGGCACTGTTTCCCGGCTCGTTGTTGGTCTTCATGTGGCAGGTATAGGTTACGCTACCGCAAGCCGCCGGACTCGGCCAGTCTTCGTAGATATGGTTAGCCACACACTCGGCATCAGGTAACAGAGAACGGCCCGTTCCCCACGTGTAGGACCAAGTGGAGCCCAAAGCCAGGTTCGCGGTTTCATCGACATAGTCGGCCACACCCTTCTTCTGCGAATCGTACCACTGGAACACGCGATAGGAAGAAATACGCTGATCGAGCACCATAGGCAGACTGGAAACCTCCAAGTCTTCGGTATCGGCAATGAAGCAACGGCTATAGCCACGTCCACCGGCACGAGTGGAGAAGGTCACCATATAACCGCGCTTCAGCTTGAAACTCCGGATCTGGTTGTTCAGTTTGGCAGTGGTCAAGGTGTTCATGAAGCCGCCGTCGTTTTCCAGGCCGAAACTATTAACCGAAGTTCCGGTGAAGTTCTGTCCGGCATATACCGTCAAGGGCTTGATATCGCTGGCGTATGGCATGATAATGGTACCATGTGCATACATCTTTACCTGACAGTTCTTGCCGTTTACAGCCTGTTCTCCCTTGATCAGAACGTGATCGGACAACCAGGTCTTAATCGTGATGCTCGGACGGATCTGGCGCAGAATCAGGACGGCATGATCGGTGTTGGTAATGTTAACACTGCCTCCATCGGTAAATGGAGTGGCAGATGTTACCACATAATCGACGTCCTCACTCAAGGTAACTGCTTCGGTAACCTGCGAGACCGATGTAACCGTATTGGCTGCCAAAGCCATTGTCCAAGCCGGCAGGAAGGCCGCTACAAACAAACTTTTCAATAACTTTCTCATAGTATTTTATTTGATAATAACTTTCTTTCCATTGCGGATGTAAACGCCCTTGCCAGGCTCTGCCACCCGACGACCCATCAGGTCGAAATAGGCATCGGCATCGGAAGCATCAGCATTCACCTCCTTCAGTCCGGAGACAATGTTCTTGACGACAATAACGCCCTCACTTGCGAAACGGCTCATGTCGTATTCTGTCGCATAACCTTCAATCACTACGTTCGGAGTACCCGAAATCGTCTTGACATCGGAGAACAGGCGAATCTCGTCGCCTTCTTTCGGCACGTATGAGCCTGTAAGGAAAATCGAGATGGTGGAACCGGAAGCAAAGGTCAGCGTGCCGATGTTCTGCAGAGAAGTTCCGCTGAGCACGGTGGCACCCGTTGAAGCCTTACTGATACCGAAGCGGAGGGTACCCGTTTCGTTTACCGTTACTTTCTGTCCATTGAACAGCAACTTACCGATAGCAATCGTTTCGGTCAGACCCGGCTGGATAGTACCGTTGACCGTCACGCTGGCATTCTTGATGACACCGGTCGAATGGTTGCCGACAAGTCGTGCACCGGAAGCAATGGTCAAGGCTCCCGTACCCAACACCGATGCGGTGCTCACCTTCAAGACGCCTTCGCGAACCGTCACTGTACCGGTATTAGCCCATACGCCGGAAGTTGTCATGACTCCTTCGCCCACCTTGTTGAAAATAGCATTGGAAGTAACCACACCGTCAAAGGTAAAGCTGGTACCCTTACCGCCCACATTCCAGGTGCTCCAACTGCCCGGAGAAGAGCTGGACAGCGAACATACGCCGCCCAATGTTCCAGCACCGATCAGTTCGCCAATAGCGAAACTCTTGGCCGTACTTTCAACAATCACACCCTGTGGAATATTCATGGTTCCCTTGGCCAAGCCATAACCATTGTTCAGGCAGAAGCGTCCGTCTGCAGCCGTATAGACCGCAGGGCGAATCGTACCTTCGAAGGACGACCAGTCGCCGTTCAACGCGGTACGCGTAGCATACCAGCCACTACCTACAACCACTGGATAGTAAACCAAAAGGGTGCCGGCACCGGTCAGACGGTTCGAATAAGCCAAACGATCGCCCTGGCAATACAGCGAAGCCGTCTTGCCTTCCGGCACATCGATCGGCACACTTGATGCAGCCGCCAAAGTGAGGGATCCGGACTGGAGAACAACCGCCTTAGCTGGCGTTGCCGTTGAGGCATACACCGAACCGCCAGCCACCACCAGTTTCTGCAAGGCTCCGTTATCGACACTCAGCGTCAAAGTGCCGCCACCGCGTTTGGTGAGCAAAGTTCCTTGCACGGACCGCTGCTGGGTAAAGGCTCCGGCGTTATTGATGACACCACCACCTTCGGTAGTGAAATACATGGCCGAATAGTTCTGGATCGTGCCGGAAGTCTGGAGTACAGCACCATTCGAGAAAACGAACTTAGCCGGATTCGAAATCGGAGCGCCCAGTCCGCCGTAAGCCTGTGTCGAGCTCGACAAAGAAGTGACGATCGTCGTACCTCCTCGCAGGAAGTTTCCGCCCGTATAGGTATTATCGTTGCTCATGGTAACGGTGCCGGATCCTTCTTTCACGAAAGCACCGCCCACAATCTTTCCATTGCCCTCAAAAGCGTAAGCCTTCGTGCTGTTCACGCACATCGTATCGACGGTCATTTCATCCTTAATGGAGATGTTCTGCACCTTCGAGTCGTCGGTAAAATCGACGATATCGCCTGTCACGAAGATGTCAGGAGTAGCAGTTTCATCGCCTGCCAATGTGAAGTTAGGTGTGCTGGCGTAATCCCAAACGGCACTTGAACTACCGGTCCAAACGATATGAGAAGCACCGCGCACATCGCCCAAAGAAAGAATCAGCTTGCCTTTCTCGAACTTCAGCGACGTTTTGAATTTGCCAGCGCCTTCAATCTTGATATTGGCCAACGAACCGGAAACAGCCGCAAACTCGCCGATTTCGTAGTCACCGGCTTTCAGTTCGCTGCCATCGGGAGTAGCCAGTTCGATGACAGGCACCAGATACTTCGGACCATACGACCAGTTCTTGCTTTCGATGGTGAGCTGGCTTGCTATAATCTTGTCGGCCGATGTGGTATTGTCGTTGGCCTGCAACTCCAATATAAGACGGCTGCCGAAGCCCATCTTATAACCCTCAACGGTCTGAATGGTGCCAATCTGGCCCTGACCACCGGGACGGACTACCGAACCGTAGTCGGCCTGCAAACTCTTGAAGGTGGCCGTTCCGTTCAGTTCGGCAAAGCGGTTCAACCAAAGCGGAGAACTCTTCATCTCGCCCGAATAATTCACCGTACCGGCCCAGATATTCGTTTCACCCGTATGAGTCATGTTGACGGAAGGCAGATTCAGCGTACCGTCGCCCTGCTTGATGAGTCGGGTGCAGCCTGAAAGACCGCCGCCGGTCACATTGCAGGTGAAATACTCGTATGAAATAGCAGGCGTGGTGCTGATATTACTTCCGGCATTACCTTGCACCCACGAAGGAACGTTGAAGGTCACAATATAAGGGCTGGCTCCCTCCTGAATCGTGATGTTCGTATTATTATTCTCACAAATCAGCAAGTGCTCGTCGGTCGTTGTGACTGTACCGCCGTTAGCAATTTCCTTACGACCCGTCATGGTCAATGGAGCCGGAGCTTCGGTAATGCCCTCCAACTCGCCCAAGAAGTACGATTTATGCGGACACTGGTTGTAGCCCATCGACTGCCAGACCATCGCGTTACGATACTGATGATCGTGCCATAGGGTCGGGATGCGATAATTGGTCGAATAGCCGGTTGTATAGACACGCAAGGATTTATTATCAGCAGCTCTCAAGACCACCTCCTCACGCCAGTCACCGAAGATATCACCTTGTGCACCCGGATTGTTCTTGGTGTAGTTGTTCATCTTCGTGTCGTAGGCATTCTTCTGCAAGTTGGCCACACGACCGCCGCCGGCCTTGTAAACCACGCCATAGCCTTCCGTACCCGGACTTTCCAGATACTCGTCGAGCAAATCACCGTCGTAATAGATACGACTATTCAGATCGCCCCAACCGATCAGGGCATCGCCGCCCAGTTCGGAAATAATCTTATCGGAAGTAGAGCTTACCCAACCGGAAGCCACCGAACGACCCACCGAACCCGGATAAGCGTTGGTGAAGTTTCCCATCAGCGCACGTCCGTCATCGCCGGAAGCAATCTGACGATAGTAAATCTCAGAGGTGCAGGCGTTGCGATAGTTATTGGCCGGACGGTCCTCGTTGCAGGCAAACTGCTCCTGATATTTGCGATACGGATCGAAATCGGAACAATGCTGGGAATCTCCATGTCCGAGACCGGTGGTAGAAAGTCCCTTACCGTTATCGTCGATAATCATAGAACCGAAAACAATCTCATCACGTCCGTCCCAATCGACATCGGCCACCTGAAAGTTATGGTAGCCCTGTCCGAACCAAGGCGAACCGCTCACCGTACACTGCCAGGTCCACAACGGAATCAGCTTATGAGTAAGCGGATCGACATCGAAAGTCTTCATAACGTGTTTGGTGTAGCAACCGCGACCCAAGAAGATGGACGCATGACGTCCGTCCAAATATGGAGCTGCAAAATAGTGCTTGGTGCTGCGGTGTCCGACGATACCGCTGCCCCAGTCGGAATCGCTGCCTCGGGCAATCGGATAGGTCAGATACTTAGGATGCGAAGCTTCGCCAATCTGGTAAGGCTTGCCGGTGGCTCCTTCCAAGTAAAGCAGATACTCGTTGCCCGACGATGTGAACTCGATGCCATTCCAACGCGTATCGACAGAGGTGGAACCGATGGTGTCGGCAGTACCGTCCGCATAGTGCAGAATCGCATTTTCCTGAATACGCAGCAGCACCTCAGCTTTGCCATCCTGATCCCAGTCGAAACAAACGGCATCCCACTGCTCGTCGGCACCGGCCAGCATGTTCGGGCCCATATCGATCCACCACAAACGGGTTCCGTCGCGATGGTAGCAGTCAATCACATGGAAACAGTTCTTGTTGCTCAAGTCGGTCACCATGTCACAAGGACGTTTGACCACAAACTCTACGACACCATCACCGTCCAGATCGCCCAATGAAACATCGTTCAAGGTATAATGGGAGGTCACATCCGTGCCATCGCGTCCGATAATGGGCTGCACAGGAATCTCTAAGAAACCATCGTTCCAGCGGGTGATGGCTGCCGACTTCTCCTGCTCAACGCCACGAACCACAGCGGCTACCTGATACCGACTGTTCTGCGTACCGGCCGTATGCTGATAGTTCGACACCTGCAAATTGGAGGCAATCTTCGTGCCATCGCAATACAGATTGTAAGTCACGTCGTAATATTCTTCGCCAAAAACTCGCCAAGACACCAAGTTTCCACCCCCGCTTGCAGCAGGAACGGCCACCAGACCTCGGTCGATCTTATCAGTGATACGCTGTGCCCAAGCGACAGATGTTATGCCGAGCAAAAGCAAAAAGATTGTCAGTTTTCTCATTTTGTAAATTTGTAAAGTAGTAATAAAGATGGTTAAGACACTTATAGAATAATGATTTTCTTGCCATTCTTGATAAAGAGCCCCTTACCTGGCTGGCTTATGCGCCGACCCGTAAGGTCAAAGCATGCCTCGGATGCAGGCTTTTCTGTCTGCACCTCTGTCAAACCGGTTTCCCAATCCTGCAAAGTCATCGGTCCGTAGTAATACAAACGGAAGTTATCAACGATTGTCCAATAGGTTGTTCCCTTGCTACCCATAATTCCGATACGAACCGTACCCGCAGATGAGCGGTACTGGCGATATTCGTTTTCGTACAATCCGGCAGCGAAATAGGCAGCAGCTCCCGCCATCGTATTCGGAACATAGCTTCCGTCACCCACTTGCTTGTCGGCACTGTGCAAAGACTTCGACTGACGGTCGTCCATGATGTTATGAAGTTTGGCGTATGTCAGGTAATTGCCGATATACAGACGGGCATTGACACTATTGGTGCCTGCGGCATAGTTAGAGTAAACATCAGCCGTCGCACCTGGACGCTGGAAGCCCTGAACCTTGACGCTATATGTACCCTTTGGCATTCCGGAAATACCCTGAGCGCAAGCAGGAGCAATTTCGTAGAATTCTACAGCACTGGACCCCCAACTGCTTCCGTCAGCCATCGTAGCCCAACCAGAAGCATCGGTCTTGAAATCCGGATTCGCAAGGAACGGAGTCAGATCGAACGGCTGGGTTGTGTCGGTCACACAAACCCGACCTAACCAATCCTTTCCAGCTTGCAGCACAGAATCGGCATAGGCTGAGATATCGGCAGGCGTAGCGCTGTTGGCAAAGAGAGCCTGATACTTTTCGAGTTGCTGGGTTAAAGTTTCGTCAGCACCTTTCTCTATCTGGTAATGCGGTGTAGCGAAAAGGCCATCAACACGAGTCCGATTCAAGTTGTAAGAGGAGCGTGCGGTCATCAAGCCTGCATTCTCCATATCGGCTGCCTCTGATGCAGTAAGGATTACCCAACGCTGCTGCACGGCAGTATTTGAGATATCGAAATTTGAAACCGTAACTGAACCGTTGGATGAAGCAGTCAAGGCTGGAGGTGTCGCCGAACCATTGTCCGGATGCAGCATCCAGTAGCCGCGATTGGCGGTTACCACCTCGCCTACATGATTCGTAATATCGATACGACTGCGCATCAGATGGAAATTCTGGTTCACAGTGATGCCCGCTGTAGAGGTTGTAATAAAACCATTGGTGGAATAAGAAATCTTATACCCAGACTTGGCATTGGTAATCTGGTAATACTGATTGTCGGGGGTAAACGTTACATACCAGGCAGCCGCATCGTTGGCAACAGCCTCGTTGGCAGTCATCTTCTGCCACTTGAGCTGGTGATTGTCGGTTTCGGTCAGGAAAGCACTGAAAAGACCATAAGTCTCACTTTCATTCTTGATATAATATTTAATGGTGTCTTCCTGATTGAAGGAATAGTAAGACAATCCGAAAGCATGAGTGCCTGTAGGCGGCAATCCGTCCTCTCCGACAGCCTGTGCCATCAGACTTACTGCGGTGTATTGCATATCCGTTCCTGTATCTTCGTGGGCGCCGTTCACCGAGAAAGACGTCGTGCTGGCGGTCGTTCCCGAAACCCAAATATGTGTAACGTCGCCTGTAGGATATTCGGTGGTGCTGTTATCCCAGAAACGCACCAGTTCGGTAGCCCGGTCGCCTAACCATTGTCCCGTACCGCTTCCGGCACGAAGTGGAGAGGTACCACTGTTCCACAAACCGGTGGTACCAATACCGATGGCATGCAACGCCTCGTGCATAATAGTACCGGTACGCTGGTATGAAGAGTTCGGTCCGACGCGCATCCATCCGCCGTAGCTGCAATCGGCCGTAGGCGTATCGGCTCCATAGTGCACATTCAGATACAAATCCGTGATACTGGTCAATTCATTCCAATAGTTCACGGCCGATTCGACTGCGGCGTTGATACGGCTATTGGCATCGGAACTGCCACCATTATCGTAGCCCCAGGAAATGGTACCTTTCGGCAAAGTGACAATCTTAATCACATCGCCATAGCCCACAGAGCCATCTTTGCCCACAGCGTAGGCACGGGCATAATATACGGTGGAAGGCGTCAGGCCCTCCATCCGGAAAATCAGCCCGTTGTTCGAATATGTCAGGTTGGAATGACTGTCTTCGATCGTCGGAAAACGATTTTCAGAACTCCAGCAGAAACCACGAGTCTGGATCGTATTGCCATTAACTGCTGCAAACTTTGCACGACCGAAAGCCCTTGTCGCACCACGCGCGAAACGGGTATCGGTAGTAACAGTAGGTGCATTGTCTGCAAAAACAGGCAGGAAATTAGCTGCCAAAACGAATATGCCAAGTGATTTCAATAGAGTATTCATAGTAATTAGTTTTATTGAATGAGTTTCAGTTTTCCATTACAAATCGTCAGACCTTTTGCCGGATGGTTGAGGCGACGGCCTGTCAGATCATAATAGGTATTTTCTGAAGAAATGGAATTTGTCACTTTTCCGATCGCCGATACTTCCTGTCCGGCATAAAGCGCAGCAACTTCTTCGGCAGTCAATGCGAAATCATAGATCCGAAGATCATCTACATAACCCTTGAACAACGGATCGGCTGCATATTGACTGCGTCCGATATAATTCCGGACCGGTTTGATATCCGACGGACGCAACGTAATGTCTGTAGAACTGCCGACCAGCTTGCCATCCACATAGAAAGCAACTTCCTGTTCACCCAAGGTTACGGCGATGTGATGCCATCCGGCAGTCGGTGTTGCCACAGAAAGAATCTGTTCGTTACCGCCGTTTTTCAGCACCAGCCGTGCATCGCTGCCGCTATTCAGTGTCACGAAAAAGTATTGGTTCGTATCGTTTCCGAAATCGAAAAGACGTGTCCATGCTGTGGTTCGGTTGCTATGGTTCGCCCAAACGGCCAGAGTCATTTGCTTCAGGCTTCCCACAGAAGCTGGAAGCAAGAGGTAATCATCGGTGCCGTCGAACACAAGGCTATGGGTGCCTTCTTTTTTCAATACAGCCACAGTATTGAAAGTGACTCCGGAAGAAGCAGCATCGAAAAGATTCTCGGAAGCATCTTCGAAGGTATTGTCGAACGAATAGCATGCCACCAAATTCCTGTTCTGCGACAAAGTGACTTGAACGGAATCGGAAGCAATAGAACGATTACGACTCTTATCAACGGCCTTCACTTTGTAGAAATAGGAAGCATTGTGATTACGGATGCCGTTATCGACAAAAACATTGGCATTGATCATTCGTCCGATCACATCCCATTGAATAGCAGCCGCTGTCTCGTCGGCGACACCACGCAACACCTCATAACCCGTCACATCCGATTCGCTGTTTTCGTTCCAGGTCAGACGGACGGATGCTCCCTGTGGTTGAGCAGATAAACCGGATGGAGCGGCAGGAGCCGTCTTGTCGATAGCGGCATCGACGGGCATGAAACGCCATTTCTGACGGTCATTGTCTGTAAACACATTCTGCTGGACGCGCGCTGTGGTGCTGACTCCCGCTGTTTCAACATATAAGCCAGAATGACGACTGCGCAGATACCAGTAGCCTTCTCCCGCATACTCCACAAACCATTGTTCATTGTTACCAAGATCGCCGGCAAAACCGATCAGCGTTCCTCCTGCCGAAGTACTCCAGTCCTTCAAGTCGATGACCTGTTTTTCATTCCGGGCACTGCGAAGCACAAAATACCCGAAATCGCCACCGATGCGGTCACTCACGGGCTCAACAATCCACTGCTGATAAGTATTCGATTTCGTGCCAGTGTAAGTCTCCATTGCTAATTGAACGGCAGAACCGGTAGCACCGTCATCATAACTAAGGACGCTATTGTTGCGTTTGTTCTGCAAAACATACGTTCCGGGAGCCAGATACTCGACCGGCACATCTTCGCCATAATGAATCTGAATCATCCGTTCAGCATTGCGCTGGTCGTCGGTAGCATAGCCCGAGCCGCCCGGCAACTCCTGGGCATAGTTCTGAACCGGTCCGTAGGAATCGTAGTACAATTCCCGGTCGGTGCCCCAAAACTCGAAAGTATTCGTAGATGCCTGCCGTTCGGAAACTCCCATAAAGGCATCAATGCGACCCGAAGGACGTTTATATACGGCAGCGCCACTCCAGGCTGTACGATTCTCGGCATAGCCGATTTCCTTACCATAATAGGAAGCCTTGCAGAATTCTCCGCGGCAAGCGGCATCATATCCCCACCAAATACCGTTCTGCATACCATAATGAATGCCCACGAGGGCTTCCATCGTATTATGCAACTCATCGGCAGTCGCAACATTTCCATCCTTGCGAACCGTCTTCCAGAAATCGGCATACGTGGCAAAGGAGCCGGCCAGCTGGTGTGTGTTTCCTTCGCTCACATAGGGTTTCATGTAGTTATACCATGACAACGCCTGATCACAGTTCAGGGTATTGCCGGCACTAATCCGAATATTATCGAAGAAACTGTCTTCTCGAATCAGTCGGCAAATCTCTTTGAAGTGTTCTTTGGTACCTTCTCCCCAAGAAGTATAATCCGGCTCATTAAACGGCGAAACGGTGCATACCGTATAGCCTTGTTTCTGCACATATTGCACACTCGCCTTGATTACCTTATACCACTCTTCGGGTTTTCCATAGTAGTTCGCCGAATTTAATGCCTCATGGTCACAATTCATGATAAAGACACGGGCTCCGCTTTTGGTAATGTTCGTGAGACGGCTTCTCAGGGCTGTCTGCTGAGCACTCGACAAGTTACCGTTAGCATCGACCAAATCGGAAGGTTGGAATGAAATACGTCCGATTTGCATCACATCCGTACCGATGAAGTTGGTGCCACGCACGACATTGTCTGCGCTGTTCCAAGCCACATCCATGCCCCATTTAACAGGTTCCGCAGGTATCAATGAAGTCTGACTGATGTCTGTACTGCTGCTGAATACCAAAGGGGTGGCACTATAAACCGGCGCCTGCAGGTACATGGAAGTATGAGCAGGACGTTCTTGCGCAAAAAGCCCCCCTCCTGCTACCCATGATAAGGGTAGCGAGAAGAGAGCTATGATAAAGAATCTGTTTTGAATCGTCATTGATTATTTCATATGTTAGTAGCCTATCTGACCCTTCCAATGCAGGTACCAGTTAGAAACATTGTTCAAGTCGGTGGTTATACCGGAAGGTTCATCTGCGCCGTTACGGGCATTGATTTTCTTAGCCAGATACGTCGGATCGTTCCTTCGGAGTGCCACACGCATCAAGTCATAATACCGATATCCTTCGAATGCAAATTCCAGGGCCTCTTCATCAACCAGCATATCCTCCACTTTCTCCTGCTGCCAGCGAATCAGAGCCAAAGAGTCGGTAATTGTGGTATCCATCGGCATGGTATAATACTGATTGGACGGTGTATAGCCACAACCACGGTTATGCAGGCCCATCGTATTGCCGGATACGCCATTAAACAGATCCTGCAGGACATAAGTAGTGGTCGGGAAACTGAATATCGACAGGAATGCAGAGTCGGCACGATAGCAAGGAATGATGCTATCTTGCAGAATCTTGTTATTGACACCGGTGGAAAGGAAGTGGTAGGCGAACTTAGGATAACCGGCAGCATTCAATGCTTCTGCTAAACGCATATATACCAAGGTGCGGCGATAGGTACGAATGGCAGAAATTGCATACTTGTTCATGTATTGGTAGGTATAGCGGTCACCGTCATCGCTAATCAGATTCTCTTGAGTAACCCAAGCTCTTGACAATCGCAGGTCTCCTACTCGATAATCGGAAAGATTGTCGGGAGCGTATGTAAGTTGCACGCTGTTACCCACTTTCTGATACAACAGATAGTCTTGAGAGGCTGACAGATCAATCATGCCCTGCGATGGAACAAGGCTTGCTTTGAAATCATTCGATGAAGAAGTGTTGAAGATATCACGCAAAGTGAAATAGGTACCTTCTGAACGAACCGAATCACTTGGCAATACGGAAATAATCTCCGAATTCGTTGATGTAACATCCGAGAATGTTCCTGTCCACGAATCAACACGTGAATCGAAATCATCATCCATCCACTCTACGCAACTTGTGGTAACCGGATAATTATTTACGCCATTGCGATTGGCAATATAATAATAGTAGAAGTATGCGGCCTCCTCATAATCCTGATGCCAGAGATGCAAATCTGCTAAAACCAGAGAAACCGGCACGAAGAACAACTTAGAAGACAGCCCCTTCAGCGCGTTGTAATCCGGATACTCTTCATCGATCCATGCTAACAAATTGTCCTCATTGATGAAATAGTCGCAAATACCATTGATATCTTTCATCGGATAATTCTTCGAAGCGTCATCTAAGGTCAGAATCGGTTCGGTAATCAATGGAACGCGTCCGTAAGCCAAAACCAACTGCAAATAAGTCCAGGCACGAATGGCCTTAACCGCAGCATACTCCTTCCTAAAAATATAGTCGTTACGATTGTTCTTGAAAGAAGTATCTGCCTTAGCAATAAAATAATTGCAGTTGTTGATGACGGCATAGTAATCGGATGGTTTATTATACTCGTTGTCATCGCTGATCTCGAAATTGGCAACCTCACGCAAGTCCGCAGAAGTGTAATCAGTTACAGAAACCAGATCTCCTCGGGCTTCACCCAGCAGAACCGTACGATCGCCGATTTTCTGCAACTTCGACAAAATGCCGGTCACCGAATAGATGGTGTCGTTTGCATCCACCAGATGGTTCTCATCGTCGTAAATGACGCGATTGGACTCTGTCTCGAAGAAGTCAGAGCAACCGGAGAATACCGACGACATCATTGCAAGCAAAGACAAACCAAAAATATATTTTTTCATATTCAAAACTATTAGCAGGTTGAAAATTAGAGGTTGATCTTAACACCGGCCATGAAACTACGGCTGCCGCCTAAATAGCCGGCATCAATGCCTTGACCGATTACTGCATTGGTGCAAGAAACCTCAGGATCGCTGCCCAGATATTTGGTTGCAGTGAAAAGATTGTTTGCCTGAACCCAGAATTGCAAGCCCTGAAGGAAGGTCAGATTCAAAGGCAGATCGTAACTCAATGTAACCGACTTGAGTTTCAGATAAGAACCGTCTTCAATCCAACGATCGGAGAAACGGCTGTTACCCATCGGATCCTGGAACGTAGCCTTAGGCACCGATGTCTCCTGACCCTCATACTGCCAGCGGTTGGTCAGTGCCTTCGTCTGATTCATGAAGCGGCTGCCGCCTTCCAACTGCGAACGCATATAGTTATAGACGTCATTGCCCAACGAATACTTGAAGTTCACATTCAAATGGAAATGCTTGTAGCTTGCCGTGGTGAAGATGTTACCGTAAATATCCGGATTCGGATTACCGATTACGACACGATCATCTTCGTTGATTTCATGATTTCCATCCTGATCGACGAATCTCATGTCACCAGCTCCGAAATACAGGTTAGCGCCGGTATTGTCTTTGATGAACAAGGCATCGGCATTGGCTTCTGCCGTGCTGGCAAAAACGCCGTCGGTCTTGTAGCCATAGAACAAGTTGGCGGCTTTGCCCACTTTGGTCAAAACGGTTCCGCTGTACAACTCTGTGGTATAACTATCTACACCGGAAGCAAGCTTGTTAATCTTGTTCTCATAATGACCGACAGTCGCACCCATCTCCCACGACCAGTTACGGGTGGAAAGCAACTTAACCGAAGCTGAAACGTCGAAACCTCGGTTCTCCAATTCGCCGTCGTTGGTCCAATAGGTCTCCAATCCGCTATAGTAAGGTAGCGTCTGAAGAGTCAACAAGTCTTGGGTCTTGCTAAAGAATACACTGGCTCCCACTTTCACCCGGTTATTGAACAAACCGGCATCCATGCCGACATTGAAGCGGCTGGTCGTTTCCCATTTCACTTCTTCGTTGGCAATACCTTCCAAAGTCAGGCCAGCCGCGCGATTCAGGAACAAACTGCCGGCAAAATAGGTACGGCTTGCATTGTAGCCAATACCATCATTACCGCTCACATCATAACCTGCGGTCAGGCTCAGTTTGTCTAACCACGAGAGTTCAGACACACCTGCCAGCCAAGCCTCATTGGAAAGTACCCATGTAGCCTGAACAGAGGGGAAAATGCCCCACTTTACACCGCCGAACTTGATGCCACCGTCTGCTTTCTTACCGAAACGGCTACTGCCGGAACCGGTCAGGTTGGCTTGCAGATAATAACGTCCTGCATAATTGTAATTACCCTGCAAATAAACATCCATGTTTCGCCAGGTATCGTTATCGCCACTGGATGAGGCATTCTTAAGGCCAGAAGAAATGAACGGGGTCTTATCGCTACCGGTATCATAACCCCACTGCGAATTTCGGGTGTAGTTCTCCCAGTTGATTCGAATGCCACCCAAAAGATCTACCTTGTGAGCACCGAAACGCTGGTTCCAGGTCAACCGGGTATCGCTCTGTACCGAGTTCTGCTTCGAGGCCAGCGAGCGAACTTCATTGGTACGCCAACCGCTCACACCTGTTACCCAATAATCAGGCACACCGTTGATAGGCACATAATACTTGTTGTTGGTGTTGACCAACGTATAACTGAACTGTTCACTCAATACCAGATTCGGCAGAAAAGCGTACTGAGGAGTAACTGCAATATTGAACAATGAATTCTCGAAATGGTTCTTGTTCTCCGCTTCACCGTACTTATTGAAAGCAACAGGATTGCCCAACTTGTAATTGTACTGCCGGTAACCGGACAGCGCTTCATTCAGATATTCCTCATCCGAAATGTCATAGAACGATGTACTGAACACACCGTTGCCGTAGGCGTACGGGCTCAGGAAAGGAGCCTTGGCGTATGCCAGGAAAGATGGCGCGGTCGGAGTACCCTCCTCGTATGTAGTTGGAGCACCGTCGTCACGCAAGTCGCGATTGATGTTACTGAATGAAACATCGAAACGCACTTTCAGTTTCTCCAAAAGTTTGATATCCGTATTGAAACGAACCGACAGTCGATTCATATCATTATACTTCAAAGCACTCTCGTTGCGAGTGAATCCGACAGAAAGGTTATACTGTGCGATATCGTCACCACCTTCCACCTTGATACCATAGTTCTGCTGGAAGGCTGTCTGATAAATCTTGTCCTTCCAATCGGTATTATTATGATACTGCTTGTAATAATAATAGGTAGGATCGGCATTCAGGAACTTGAAGTCTGTCACTGTCGTATTCGTGGTTCCCAGCAATCCGGAAGCATAGCCACGGTATTCTTCCGCATCCATCATCGAAAGAAATTTCGGCTCGGTTGTAACGCCTCCGGAAACGCTGGCAGTAATCTTGGTCGTCATCGAACGGCTGCGTTTGGTCGAAATCAGAATCACGCCATTGGATCCGCGTGTACCATACAAAGCTGTTCCGTTACGCAAAACGGTCACATCTTCGATATCTTCAGGATTGATATTGGTTAATACATCGTTGAAGAATCCGGAATGCAACACCTCACGATCATATTGCTGCTCCAAAATCACGCCGTCCACTACTACCAAAGGCTGAGCGTTGGCACTCAGTGAATTCAGACCTTGAACAAACAACTCGCTTCCGATACCGGGAGCTGCGCTTCTACTGGTAGTATAAACGTAAGCTCCCAACTGATTACCGATCTCATCCTTGGCATTCACGGAACTGGTATAATCCAGGGTTTCCAGAGAACGCGAGTTCAACAAATTGGGTTCTTGCGTATAATCTGCCTTGAAAGATGAAGAATAAAGACGAACCGTCTTTTGCTCTTTGTCTTTAACCAAGCCCAAGATATACATATTGTAATCCGGGTTCTTCACCTGTAAAGAAGAGCAGAACAGCGGCACTTGAAGTTCATATCGACCGTTTTCATCGGTCAGTTCACTATAGCCGTCAACGCCTGCTGCATAGACAAGGGCACCTTCCAATGGCTGGCCGGTTACTGCATCCAGCACCTGACCAGTTACCAGGCGAGTCTCAAATTTCTTGGTCACAACCGTTTTCTTAGCAGAAGGTTCCTGCTCAGAAGCCTTGAAATCCTGAGCGGTTGCTAATGACGGTAGGCCCATCAAAACGGCCAATCCGAAAATTATAGATTTTTTCATATTTAGTCCGATTATTGATAGAATCTTAATTTATTCTCCCTGATGAGGTGTGAATACAATTTTATCCACGCGCAAAGTACGGGTAAACTTACCGTTATTTTCCTCTGCAGCCGTCGGAGTCACTGTTAATTTCAGTTTTACTTGAGCTTCACTCAAACTGTAGGAACAAGTAGGAATTTTCACCTTTTCTCCAATACGGATAGTATCAATCTGTGTGCCTGTGGTAGTCCAAGTGGTAGTCGGGCGCACCATAGTACGCTCAAGCTGGTCTTTACCTGTCGCATTATGATAATGCAACTCTGCTCTGAACTTAGTCGGCAAATCGATCGCCATCGTATCACCGGCAGAAGCTGGAACCACAATCACATCAATGTCGTACGGCACATTCGACAAAATATTATACATCTGGAAAACGACTTCGGCATTAGAACCCTTCGGAGATATCACAGCAAAAGCATGGCCCGAGATGTACTTATAATACGGGTTGTCAGCCGAAACCACAACCCTCGACAAAGGTTGTGTCGAAACGGACTTCACAGAATCAAGCGATGACAAACTCTCGCATTCCGAAACACTCTTGCGTATGTATGTCTGATAGGGGTCGAAATTCCAGGTAGAAGGTTTCAGAATACGTCCATTACTACATGCAATCTCGGAAGTTCCATAGAAGACTCCGCCTTCGTCATACGGACGGTAATATTCATAGTACGAAAGATCGTAAGATCCCCAATAATAACGACGCATCTTATAAGGCACGCCATTGGTCGATAAGATGGAATCGGCAATCGTATAATCGGCATTCACCATTTCGCTGAAAGCAGTACCCCATAACAAAGACATACGTGGGAAGTTGTACATCATAGAGTCACGACCGTTCACCAATTCATCGTACTTGTAATAGGTTTCGAGTACGGGAACTTGAGCAGCCCAGATCTCATTCGTAGGCGGAACCATCCAATACAGGGAATCCTCATTGTTCAACTCTGCGTTCAGCCACTTGTCGAGCACCTCGTTTTCGAAGACGGTTACTGAATCCAAATATTTCTGTACACCATCCACAATTTCACCCGGAACACTCTTCGAAGCTACAAAGCGATCGATAGAGAATTCCTCGATATAGTGGGAAACACTGTCGAAGTCAGCATCACGACTCAAATACTCGTAAACATTCGGCTCATAAGCAACCATATCATCCAACACATACAGGGTGCCATTATTTGTATGCGTCTGTTGACCGACGAAACTGTGTCCTGCGAACTTGGTCGCAGTAACGGGCACATGTTTGCCATTCAGCATTTCAATGCTGTCGTTGGTTCCAGTCGTCACCGAATAATTATAAAGCATAATATGGTTCTTCACGAACTCTACGATGGCATCGTTATACTTGTCCTTCACGAGTTGTTTCTGAGCCTGATAAAGGGCTATTACACTATCCCGCTGAGTTTCTGTAAAACGATTGTTTGTCGGAGCGAATACGGTATAGATCTGCGAACTTTCAAGCTGAGCCTGATAACCGGTGGCAGCAATCACGGCTTGGAAGTTACTCAATTCCGGATTTGCAGAAAGAGCCTCCCACAAACTTCCTTCACCATTAGCAAAAGAAGCCGACTTGTAATGGTCATCCCAATCGTCGGAACAGGACGAAGCCAATCCGACTGCCAACAGAGATGAAACGATTAATAGTTTGTTGTATTTCATAGTGGTTTACATTTCCAATTAGTACGATGGTTTAGAGATCATCTTCCTCCTCTCCGTCTTCCACAACGCCATATACCTGTTTAGGCACAAGCTCCAGGTAATCGAGCATGGCTTCGTTGTTGTTACCCTGTTTCGAAGACACGGCACGGATACGGATGTAGTAGTCCTTACCGGCTTCGATATGTCCGGTGTAGAGAACCACACGTAAGGTTGCATAGATATCGGCAAAGCGGTTAGAGAAGCTGTTGTCACGATAACCTCCGTTGCAACCATAGTAGTAACCAAGGTTCTTCAAGGTCTTACGGTTCTCTTGACGCTTTTCTGCCGAAAGATCATTGTAGTTATACCAGGTAGAGTTACTATTGTACAAAATCTTACGTAAGTCCTTGTTCATATCCAACGGGATGCCCTGTGGAATCAGATTCTTCGGATCTTCTCCGAAATAGATCTGGGCGACACCACGAACACCGACCATGGCTGCATAACCCAAACGGATCTGCCAATCGCCGGTTTCAGGCACTGGTGGGATACGGAAAGTGATGTCGTAATCGCCCTGGCAGATGAACTCGTCACCATGCAAAGACCAATAACCTTGGCGTGGACGTCGATAAACGAAATAGCCGTTATCGTTCACCGTTACACCATCCAGATAACCGTTCGGGAACCAATAGTTATAACCATAGCGTCCGTTCTTACTGTCTTCCAGACTTTCGCGAGACCGAGAATAATCTCCATTCATGCGGATATCGTTGCTCTGTACCTCCGGGA
Organism: Bacteroidales bacterium; assembly: GCA_017449065.1. Classification (GTDB taxonomy): domain Bacteria; phylum Bacteroidota; class Bacteroidia; order Bacteroidales; family UBA3663; genus Liminaster. The sequence goes on along the minus strand of JAFSKF010000037.1, from coordinate 48,494 downwards.
ACAAAGTCGAGAAATCGAGGCGCATACGCACACCTTCTACAATCTCACGGGTTGTTGCGTCGAACTTCAGAACATCATCTACATAATAGTAGAAACCATTCAACGAATTGTTGTCGTACTCTGCTTCGACATTGGTAATCAAATGAGCACCATAGACGGTAAACTGATTGTCACAACGACGATTGATATAATAGTCACCGGCATTGGCTCCGTACAGGAACTGGGATACATAGAGGCGCTCCAGTTTCAGCAAAGAATAAGGAAGCATCGTGGTGTACCATTCGTTAGGGTTCAGCAAAGTGGTAACAAATCCGAAGTTATTCCTGACAGTCAACTGACCCTGACAGTTGCGATCCAGAATATGATAAGCGATGAAACGACGCAAAGGGTTCACCGAATCACTCAGGTTCTCAAAGCTATGTCCGGGAGCATTCACATCCTGTGGATATAAAGGATCGTAAATCTGGCAAGCCAAATCGTACAGGCCCTTCAGGTTTTCCTGACTGGATTTATTCTCACCCATCAGCGTCGGATATTTTACAAACAGGACAGAATCAGGAACCAAGAAAGCTGTATAACCGTACAAACGGTCATCCGGAGACTTGGCTGCTTCTTCCGGTTCTGCACCGGATTTATAGGTAATCATGATTTCTGGATTGACATAATCCGGATCCTTATAAAGACGCATCTCGTCAGCCAAACCAGTCTCGCCTAAAGCCCGAGAGAACAAAGTGACGCGAGGATTCAGCTCAATCAAGTCAGGAAGCGTATTGGTAGAACTCTCCAATACCTCCGAGATTGGCTGAACGATACCGTTTTCCACAGAGTCGTTCTGCGTTTCGAAATAGATAATCGAAGCATTGTTCAACATGATAACCGCATTGCCGTCGTCATCGGTTGTCGCTTTGACGGTAATCGGACGACGCATCATGTTCTGTGTGGCCAATGTACCCTCCTTCATCTCGTAGGTGGAATAAATCATATTTACGAGGTGGGTGCGGGCGATAGTATCGCAATCCAGTACGGTGAGCGATTCCATGGTTTTGCCCTTGGCTGCCAGAAACGAATCCATAGCCGTATTATTCGGCAGGAAGCAAGTGAAATGACCGTAAGCCGACAGCAGATCCATCAAACCGGCGCGATCCACAATCTGAGCAAACTCGCTATACTCCGGACGCGAAGTCAGATAATCGCTCATCATTTCGCCTGTGAACGTGTAGTAGTTCTCTGCATCAGGATCATCGTCGCACGACGAGAAACCGAAAGCGGAAACCAGGAGTACACTCGAAAGGCACCAAATGGTATATAATATTTTTTTCATAGTGGTATATATACTCTAACAAGAAGTGATTTATTTGGCTGTTTTATCGTAGCTGGAGTTCTCGCCGCTTCCGAAAGCAGGATTCTGCACCAGATTCTTATTCGCCTTCATCTCATCCAAATTGTAAGGCCAGTAAATGCGATCCATCTTCGCAAATGAATTCTGAATGATGGTAGCGCTGCTGGCACTCTTGTTCGGAACCTTCGAACGCAGGTAATCGGTATTGCCCTCGCGACGACTGCGACGAACCAAATCGAAGAAACGTTTGCCCTCGAACATCAGTTCTCGCTCTCGCTCATCATAAACCAGGTTGGTCATCAGTTCCTTAGAGGCAAAGTTTGTCTGAACCAAGGTATCTCTGTACGTAGTCACATACAAAGAGCGCTTGTTAACAGCATTCACCAAAGTGAAAGCCTCCGTCCAATACGTGGAATCGGTTGCTGTCAAGGTCTCTGCTCCCGACATCTTCTGGCTCAAAGCCTCAGCCTTCAGGAGCATGATATCTGTCAAACGATAGATGATGAAGTTCGATTTGTTGTACGAAGCGTAGGCTGTCGAACCGGAAGTGTTATACTGACGTCCCCAAGTAGGCAGGCCCCATGAGAATGCACTTCCCGCATCGGTAGTATTGTAGAAATAGTTCGTCGATGACGGATCGCCCAACTGGAGGGAAGACTGTGTTGTGAACTTGTTGATGGAAAGCGGATCGCCGGATCCCGAGAAACGAAGGTTCTCATAAGCTCGACCATCATAAACACTGGCATACACCTTGCGGTCGGATGCCGTCACATCCTTCGAAACATAATCGGAAGCCTTGACATACGGGGTACGATCGGAGTTTCCGTAGAATGCACTTACCGGGCCATTGCAAAGTGAAGAAGTGGCCAATCCGGTTTTGGTGAAGCACAGTTCGAAAATACTTTCCTGACTGTTGCCATCCACAAAGATTTCAGTAAAGGCATTGCCATAAATGGGGAAGAACTGCGAATAGCGTGTCTTAATCAACGGGAAATTGTTGAAGGCACTATAATCCTCCGTCTCATCTTCTTCCTTGGCTTCATACTTCTTACGTTCGATAACCAGATCAGCATAATAAATGCAGTTGTCGTAATCGTTCTGCCACAAATAGAGTTCACTCAGCAACGAATAGATAAACCACTTGGTCATGCGGTTCTTATTATAGTCGTAACCTGAATTTGAAGATGCAGGGAAACGGGTTACGGCATCATCCTTTACGTTCTCCAACGCAGTAATCAGATGCTGCAAAACCGTCTCGAACGAAGTGGCTGGCAGATCGAGAATCTGGTCATCATCAATGAACGGCTCTTCCGAATAAGGCACATCGCGGAAAGCACGAATCAGATAGAAATAACACAATGAACGGATCGCTGTGGCTTCAGCCAAATGCGCTTTCAATTCACTCTGGGTGTACGACGGATCGGACTCTGCCACCTTAGGAGCATTTTCCAAAAGGATGTTGCATCGGTTGATAATGTTATAGAAAGTGGTCCATGTCGTATAAGCATTATCAGCCGTGATATTCTCAGTCAGGATTCGCTGAAGATTGACATCCTCCTCGATTTCTTCGTTCGAATTGTAGGCAACAACATTCTCCGAACGGAACTCGCCCCAAATCAACGCACGACTGAGGAAAGAATAGGATTCCATCTCTGCATAACAGCCGGCAATCACACTCTCCACATCACCTTCCTCATTCCAGAACTCTTCGGCTGGAATGATGTTCTGCGGTTCGACTTCCAGGAAATCGTTGCAAGCTGTACCCATGGGCAGAAGTAATACTGCCAGGGCAAGGACTTTTACCTTATTATATATATATGTATTCTTCATATTATATTCGGATTAGAAATCGAGAGTTATACCTAAGGTGAACGATTTGGCACGTGGCGTCTTACCGGTATCGGTTGCCGGACCATAGCCCCACTGAGATACGTCAGGATCGACACCCGTATATTTTGTCAAAACAAACGGGTTGTTGGCACTCACATAGAAGTTGACCTTATTGATACCGGCACTCTTCAGCCACGGACGCTTCATCTGATAAGAAAGCTGGGCATAGCTCATACGCAGGTAGGAACCGTTCTCTACAAAGCGGTCGGAAATCAATGTATTATAGTTGGAAGTTGATCCGTACATAGCACGAGGAATTGAAGTAACATCGCCTTCCTTACGCCAACGGTAGTTGACCGCCTGGCTCTGGTTATCGTTGTTGATCATTGCCTCCGACCACAAACGGGCTCGGTTCAGGATCTTGTTACCTACACGATAGGTAAACTGCGTGCTCAGACGCCAGTCGCCGTAGCTCCAGGCAAAGCCGAAACCACCCACCAGCTTAGGCAGGGAAGAACCCAAATAGACGATATCGAGTGCGTTGATCTGACCATCGTGGTTCACATCCTCATAAATGGCATCACCACCCTTGAACTTGTAGTTCTTGCCAGAAGCATCGTTGGTGTAATTAAACGTCATACGGATTGGGTTACCATTGGCATCGTAAATCACATCGCCATTAGCATTTAAGGCAACAGGTGCTGTTTTGCCCGAAGCAATGAATGCGGCCTGTTCGTCACGCGTCATAGCGGCAAATGTATCGTATTCATACTGATATACTCCCTTGCTGCGGAAACCATAGATAGAACCGAAAGGATTGTCAATCTGCACACGGGTCAGCACTTGGTCATTCTCGTTATTGAAAGTCGAGTTCATACTCTCAAGCACGGTTTCATCCATCTTCAGAATGGTGTTGCGGTTGTTGCCGAAGTTCACGTTCAAGTCGAAAGTAAACTTGCCACGCTTCACCAGACGGTTGGTGTTGATATAGAACTCCCAACCCAAGTTGCGCATCTCACCGCAGTTGCGGTAATCAACCCATGCATAACCCGAGTTCGAAGGAATACGGAAAGACGGCATCAGCATATCGCGAGTGGTTTCCTGATAAACCTCGAACGTGGTGGTCAGACGATCGTCGAAGAAGCCGAGATCGAAACCGAGGTTGTAGCTCGACTTTGTCTGCCATTTCAGGTTCGTCAGTTTCAGGTTCACCGGCAACATGGATTTCATATCCATATAGTCGGCTCCGGAATCATACTTAGAAACGTAGAGATAGTCTCTGTTTGGAGCCAGACCTGACTTACCCCAACCGAAACGTACGGAAAGCATAGAAAGACCGCGCTCCTTGAAATAGCGCATAAATTCTTCGTCAATGGCATTCCATCGTAAAGAAACGGATGGGAAGATACCCCAACGCTTGTTAGGACCGAACTTGGTGGTTCCGTCGGCACGCATCGAGAAGTCAGCCATATAGCGACTCTTGTAAGCGTAGTGGACAGAACCTGTGAAGTAGAGCGAACGCCATTCGTTGTAGCTTGATCCCATGCCACTTGTCGAACCGCCGGCATCCGGCATCTCAATACCGGAAGCCAGACCATAACCCGACTGCGACTGTCCGGTGGAGCTACCCGAATTCATCTCCATACGAGCCAAAGCCAATACGGAATGATCGGTGTTTTCAAAGTAAGGACGCAGCGTCAACTCCTGCTTGGTGGTAATCGAAACACTCTTATTGCTACCATGATAAGAGGTATTATGATCGTTAGCGGTCCAAGCAGTAGTAACGAGATCAGAGGGCAGGTATGAAGCGACGTACTCATTATAGACGTTCATATACACCTGACCGCGCCAAGTCAGACGTGTCTGATCGTCCTCCAAACCTAACAACTCATAGCGGATAATCAAATCCGGAGACAGGTTATAGGTGGTCTGCGTATTTTTGGCCAAATGGGCAGAAGCCACCGGGTTGACATAACCGCGCTGGTCGTTCTTGAACACATCGCTACCCATTGCCAAACCGCTTTGCTGCATATTGTAGTAACGGTCAGTATTCTCACCCGTAATCGGATCCTGCTCGTAAATGCTCATATTCGGCATCTTGATCTGTGCAATGGCCAACAGATTGTGAGAGTTCTTCCAGTTCTTCGTATAAGTCATCGAGAAGTTGGTCGATACACGGATACGACGGCTAATGTCGTAGTCAAGGTTGGCACGTGTCGAATAACGGCGCAGCTTCTGCTTAATCACAGAACCCGTCTCATTATCGAAACCGCCCGAAATACGGAAGGTAGCCTTTTCACCACCACCCGAAATGGTAACATAGTGGTTCTGTCGCAAACCGACCTGCGTAACGGCTTTGCGCCAGTCAGTATTGTTATTATACTGCTCGTACTCCGAGAAGGTCGGATCGTAGTTGATCTCGTTGATGTTGCTGGCATTATCGTTCTGCTGCGGATTGAAGTATGACTCCTTGAGCAACATGGTGTAGTCGTCACCGTTCAGCAACTTCATACCCTCTGGCTGATAGGTTGCCGTCATCTTCATCGAATAGGTCAGCTTCGGCTTGCCTCGTGTACCACGTTTGGTGGTCAGCTCGATAACACCGTTACCACCCTGCGATCCGTAGATTGCGGTAGCGGCAGCATCCTTCAATACGTTAATCGAAGCAATATCTTCGGTATTGATGTTCAAGAGCTCGGCGAACTTCTCATCGTTGGACGAAGAAAGGTCGAAGTTCGACATATCGACATCCCAAACGTTTCCATCCACTACGATCAGCGGGTTCTCGTTGGTCAGCGTTGACAAGGAAGAAGCACCACGCAGACGCATCACGGAACCGGAACCCAAGTTACCGGAAAGGGATACGATATCGAGACCTGCAATACGACCTTGCAAGGCCTCATCGATGGTATTGATACCCAAACCTTCGAACTCCTGGGCAGAAATGGTCTGCTTGGCAACCGAAATTTCTCGCTCCGGAATATGAAGGTTGTTGCCTTCCATGGTTTTTTGCTTGGTTACGGTTACCTCCTGCAAAGTGGTAGCCGATTCCATCATCACCTTATAGGTAGTTCTGTCAATGGGAAGAGTTTTCGGAGTCAGACCTACATACTGAATGCGGATCTGGTTCTTCTGGCTGATTACCTTCATCGAGAAGTTACCGTTCATATCGGTCAGACACGACGATACAACACGACCGTTGGCATCCACCTCACATACGGTGGCCGCCATCAACGGACCGAATTCATCCTCTACCGTACCATGTACGTTAGTAATCTGCTGTGCCCGAACCGTCAGGCAGCAGAAAAGCATTAGGCAAATAGATAATATCTTTTTCATAAAGTACAGATTACTGGATGGTAAATTGCTGTTTCCAAGGAATCAGCTGTTTCACGTCATAAATCAGCGCTCCGTTAATCTCGTGAACCACCGCATTCGAAGAACTATAGATGGTACGGGCTCCTGTAGAAGTAGGACTGCCGCTGATCCAATACTCACGGCTGGTCACATTATACAGCTTGTTATCCTGAATTACCTGGTAGGTCTTTCCGACACCTTCCGTGCCAGAACCAGAACGATCGGTAACTGTCAAACCGGAAGCATTGGCTGAAACGGTAACAGAATAATAACGTTTGGAAACCGGGTTCTGCTTACCGGTCTCATATTTCATTTCGCTGACTGGTTCACCACCGATATAAATAGCGTTATCCTGAATATGGTAACGGATGAAGTCGTGAATAATCTTGGCAATACTATCCTGTGTAGGAGTCGTTACAGTACTTTCCGCATCACCGGTTCCTGCCAATGTCCAATCGTCCCAAGTAGGAAGAATTCCTGTATCGATAAGGCGCTGAATCGTCGTATCGGTCGGCACATATACAGTATAATTATAGTGGTCGAACAAACGAAGGTTCAAGCTACTGGTGTTATCGGTAGCATAGTTGGCACAATAATAGTTAGTAGAACCCACCGTCAGCGTCTTCGAAAGCAACGCATCCTTGGTGGCATCGTTGGCTAAGAGTTCGTAGAAAAGCTTACAAGTTGAACCAGCCTCTTCCGATTTCTTTTTCAGAATGTCATAAACGGTATTCTGGGCAGTCATCGGCACATAGTCTTCAACGGCATACGACTTACCGTTACCCGTAGTTGACATATTATAAACATCTGTTACTGGAACATCTACACCAGTCTCCTGCTGGAAACCGCCTGCCAGGCTCCAACCCGAAGGACCCTCATGACCCACGCGGATAAAGCTACCGGCTTTGGTCTTATAGTAGGTCTTGCCGTCCTCAATATTACCGACAATAATCAGGTTATCCACCAGATCGGTCAGACGATCGTCAATCTCAGTGGTATTGGCATCTCTCAATGCCTCACCGACTGTGATAGATCCGTCTTCGTTGATGGTGCAATAGTAACGGTGTGCTGCCAACGCCTTGTTGGTCTTGTCATAGTAGAACTGCATCAGCACAGGATGTGCACCATAAGTGCAAGGATCGATATAGTTCATGAAGATATCGCCTTCCGATGCATCCGGACCTTCATTGGCCGACACGTTCTTTGGCAGAATCATGCTATAGTACGATTCCATAGAGTTCAGGAACGGACCGAACTCATAGCTTTCGATGGCATTGTAGATTACACCCATAGTAGAACTCTCGTGCGAGAGTGCCGGATAAACCACCGAACGGAATTCACTTGGACCGAACACCTTATCAACCAGGTAAACCACGCCGTTGCAGCCCATATAGGACTTAACAATATCGCTTGGCTTGATACCCAACTCGACTTTCGAGTCATCCAACACGGAACCGAACTTCGAAGGAACGGCATCGACAAACGACTTGAGCATGTTCACATTAATCAGTTTGGAAACCGTTACGTATGGAATGCTGTCCCAATTGTTGTGATATTCCTCCATCAGGCTCTTTCCGTCGTTCTGAGCCCAATACTCCATAGCGGCATCTGTCGGAACAATCATGGCAGCAGCATCGTAATGCAGGTCGTAGCCCATGGAATTGGTATAGATATACTGGTTCCAAGCCGGATCGAACTTCAAAAGACCGGTCATAGCCGCAGCATTCTTATAAACTGCCAAACCGCTTGGCGTCGTATAGCGCGGATTGTTTGCCTCACTATTATAATAGCGAAGTACATAGACAGAGTCGGTCGTATTATACAGACGCTGGAAGTTGGCCTGATTGGCGTAAGGAGCGGCTACCGGCAACGAAAAGCGGTTCAGCAAATTCGCCCACAACGACATTTCCGGCTCCTGACTGATAATCTCAGCCATATTGCGGTTCGACTCAATGACGCCATCCACCACATAAATATAGCCGTTCTTGCAGGTCTGCTCGTCGCTGATCACCTTCTTGCCATTGATCCAGGCATCGGCAATCGTACTTTCGCTATCGTTCGAGATCTTCTGAAGATCGGCAGTCGTGATATTGTTGCTGGTCATGAACTCCGGCAAGAAGTGAATCATCGGAGCCGACGAATTATCGCGCATAATGCGGATGGTACGGTTTTCTTCACGGAAACGTGTCCAAGCATCCATAGAAGGATCGTTCAGCGGGTTGACCGGCATCTCTTCAGGTGCCATCAACGGCACGCTGTCATAAACCGATGACGCTGTAGCACGGCGCATACAGCGGCCGCTCTTCGGCTCCTCACCTGCGGTAGTTGTGCTCACATTCGACATCAGTTCCAACAGATAGGCGTTGGTGATGACAGAATTGTTAAACAGAATTTTCTTCTGTGTTTCCGTAAGATCTTCGTACTTGGAAACATTCCAGTCATTGTTTCGGAACCAAGCCTCGTACGCTTCATCGGAAGCAGCGAAAAGAGTACGCGAACCGGTGTGAGACATCACCTCCTTTTGATCCAGATCGTCAATAAGACGAAGTGTGTACTTAAAGGATTTCTTCTCACCATCTACTACGATACCCTCTTCAAGACGCTCGTAAATAGAGTTACCCAGCCACGATGGCTGTCCCTCCAAGATGTCTTTCTCGCACGAAGTAAGCAATCCTGATCCCAGCATAAGGCCGGATAGGACTGCTACACATAATGCGTTTCGTTTTGCAATCAGATTCATTGCTAAGGTAGTATTTATTATAGTGTTTTTAGGATATTCAAAATAAGTGCTGCCCTCAGGCAGAGTAAGGTCCCGGGCTATCCCCGGCAAGTATAAAGGTATAAAAAAAGGAAAAGGCACTGGGATGGGTGCGCCCACCCCAGTGCTTTTATGGAGAGTTATTTACTTAACGTAAACTTTGCGAACCTTAACAGTGCCGTTGGCATTGTAAGTACGAACGATGTTCAGACCTGGCTGGAAGTTGTTCAGACGCTGACCGCTTACACTGAACAGTTCTACAGCCTTGGCAGAAGTCAGTTCTTCAACAGCCTCGATAGAGGTCAGAGGACCTTCTTCCTTAGCGCTGTTAGCACCGTAGTAAACCAATGTCCAGCTATCCATGATCAGCCAGCCACCGTTTACGGATTCGGTCTGCTGAACACCAATGCGGAGCTTGCCGTCTTCGCCAACCTTCACGATGAGTTCGTTCAGATAGTGACCTTCCTTGAAGTAAGCTACAGAAGAAACCATATCGTTAGGAATGTTGAAGGTAACGCCGTCATTGTCGGTGAAGGTATTCTCAGCGCCCTCGCCCAGAGCTTCGGCAGCACCGTCGCTGGTGATGAGGCGGATATCCTGTGGAATAGAATCTGTACCTACTGCATACATCGTTGCCAAACCGTGTTCGTCAGCGGCGAAGCGTGCATAGTCGGTAGCAGCATCTGTGTAGCGATAGAAAGCGTTCACGCCCACCTTGTAGGTACCTGCCGGCAGACCGGTCACATCCTGATAGAGGTTGTAGGTCTTCTGGTAGTATTCGAGAGCCAAAGCAGCCTTCTGAGTATCGTTGTTACCGAAGTTGTAACCAGAAGCGTTGGTAGTATTCCAACCCTCGATGGAGTTAGTACCGTTCTTCTCGAAGCTTGGGGTAGCAAGCAGATCGGTAAGATCCACAGGATTCTCGTCAGAAGCTTCGTTCAGGCCCTTAGGAATCTTCAAAGCAGCAATTGCCTCATCGGCTTCAGCCATCGCCTTGCGAGCTTCCTCGTTGGTGAAGCGGGCATCTTCGCCCATACCTGCCTCAATTCTACCATATACATCCGAAGCGGCATTGATAGCCTCGTCAGTAGCGGTTCCAGAATAAACGCCCAAAGCCTCTTCGATTTCAGTCTTCTTAGCATTCAGCGAATCGAACAAAGCTACAGAAGCCTCAATAGAAGCATTCAGAGCATAGATGTCAGCCAAAGCATCGAACATGGTTGCACCATCGTTGCTTGCCAAAGCAGCTTCAGCGGCAGTCTTCACAGTAGCGACAGCCTCTGCCACTTCCTTACCTACCACCTTGTTGCCCAGTTCCAGACCTGCCAGAGCCTTCTGCAATTCCGGCTGTACGATTTCAACCTTCTTGCCCTGATAGATGAGCTTGAAGTTATCGAAGATTGCCCAGTGAGCACCGCCCAAGAGGTCACCCTTGACGCCGATACGCATCTTGTCGCCCTTCTTGGCAACCAAGCCGAAAGCAGATACCTTATACATATCCAAACCGAATGCGAAGGCTGCGGTAGTCATGGTGTTAGCATAAAGCACCACATCGCCCTCAGGATTCTCTTCGCTTACATTTACTGGAATTGGAGACTTGTCCCATTCAGTAGTCTCTTCGGTGTGGGTACCCAAAATAACCTGCTCCTCATAAATACTCTTCAAAGGAGTCTTGTTATCGTTCAAGTAAACGTATGCCAAAGGATCGTAGTGAGGAGTTTTCTCCTTACCGTCCTCATCATACCACTGGTAGAACGAGTAGCTGTCGCCACCGTCGTTACGCCACTTGCGATAGAAGCCCTGCATTTCAATCTCGTAGCAGCCTACAGGAGCGTTCTCGATTTCCTGATATACGTCGAAGGCTCCGGTGCCGTACTTCTCACCGCAGTTCTGTTTAACAGTAGGACTTCCGCTCCAACCGGTTGCTCCGTTCGAGAAGTCTGGGTTCACCAGCTGATCGTAAACAGAACCTGGCTTCAAACCGTTTTCGACAGCAGCAGTCTTCAAGGTAGCAATAGAATCGGCCATCTTCAGAACCTCTTCCGTAGTCAACTCCAGATAGAAGAATGCCTCAAAGACGTCATTACCCAAGTAAGCCTGCAGATTATCCTTGTCTTCACCAACAATATCATCGTTGTTAGCTACGACCTGTGCATCGGCTTCTGCAGCACGCAACTTAGCCCAAGCAGCCATATTCTCAGTAACAGCCGGCTGAATGGCGATCAGCGACTCATAAGCAGTCTTCACATCAGCACCTGCCTGATAAGCAGCAATAGCTTCGTTCAAATCTTCTGCCAACGACTGGGTAATATCGGTAGGCGTATCTCCGGTAGCTTCTGCATCGGCAAGGGTAACCACCTTAGCAAGTGCCAACTCGGTTTCAGCAACCACCTTCTGATATGCTTCAGCAGCCTCACCCAAGTAGTAAACGCGATAGTTCTTCGAAGCGGTCCAGTTGAAGTTAGCATCCTCCAAGATATAGCCGAAGGTCAAGGCGCTATCAGCAGCAACGATGGCATAAGTCGTAGCCTCAGGAGCATAGTAACCCAACATGCTGTTGTAGGTGAAGTAGCCTTCGGTGCCGTCGGAAACGTTGGTCTTGTTGGCATTCAATTCATCATTCACAATGGTCTTCTTGTTCAGGTTACCGAACAGGCTACCACCGGAAATGTTTTCAGCGCCCGATTCGTTGTACATACGGATAGTGCCCGTAATCTTGTAAGCACCTGGCTTAACTCGTACGGTATCGTGAGCCATGCGCTGATCGGACAATGTGCTTCCTTTGGCAACCCAAGTCTCGATGAATGGAGTCAGCACGTTAGTACCGTCAGAACTGCCTTCTGTTGACCAAGTATTGCTGCTCAAAGAACCGGTTGTGCCGACACCCGTGAACACACGGCTCCAATTAGTAATGGCAGAACCGTCAGCATAAGCAATCTTCGAAGTAACCTCTACCGGATTCTCTACAGTAGCCTGGTTGATAAGCACATTATCCACATAGTCCTGAATAATGGCAGAGATTGACTTTTCTGCATCCTGGAGCTCCTCCTTTGTGCTGTTCTCATTGTTATAAACAGCCAAAGGAGCGCTCAAGTCGATGCCTGCATACTTAGCAGTAGCATCATCGATGGCAGCCTTCAGAGATGCGGCGGCATAGTAGAGAGCGATTTGTTCCGTAGCCACCTTATAATCAGCACTGGATACAATCTTCCAACTGTCATAGAAAGCAGCACCCTCTGCAATTTCTGTCGGATTGTAAAGGAACAACTCGGGAGTTGTAGTAGCAAGAGCAGAGCAACCCAAAGTAGCTTCCAAATCTAAGCCTGCATGCGCAATCTTATAGATATGAGCAGCTTCGTCCACTTCGATAAACGACCAACCGTCCCATCCGGTACGAGTACCATCAATCCAGATACCGGTCTTTGAATCCGGGCTCCAATAAGCCTTCTTCAGATAATCATAAATGCCATAGGCTCCGGAATCCTCACCCTGCTGAACCAGACGCAGCGAATCGCCTGTTGCACCTACAGAAGCGCGGGTTCCCCAAGAATTAGCACCCACAGCAAAACCCTTAGCCTCCACGTTGAAAAGGTAAACCGTAGGAGACTCGTCAAGAGTGAGAGCCGTCGAAATGGGCTGACCCGGAATAGTCGGGAAGGTCCATTCAGCAAAAGCAGATGTGCTCATCAAGAGCATAACTGCCGAAACAAGTAGTAGTTTTTGTTTCATAATAAAGTTAGATTTAATAAGTAAGACACGTAATTATCACGGTTAATTAGTCACCAAGATTAGAATAGGCAAAAACGGAGTTATTGTATCTGATTTGCATATTTTCGGTGCGCAAATATAAACATTATTTAACACGCCTCAAACAAATCAGTTTACAATTAACACCACCTATGTAAAAAAAAGTTTGGTTTGTCACTTATATATGCCAAATCATCTATTTGATGATTACTTTCTTGCCGTCCACTATGAAAATACCTCGTGTAGCCCGATCCACCTTGCGACCCAACAAGTCATAAACAGGACGTTCTGCGGCAGGATCTTCCTGCACATCCGAAATACTCATATAATCGCCCACCTTCAGGGTATATTCCTTCTGATAGGCATACTCATCCTTACCGACATTCAGCGTCAGGGTAATGATACCGGAACCGGCCACTACACCCTTCGAAGTCAACACCGATTCGTCGGAAGAAATCCAACTTACCAGCGCACCCAGTTTTCCCGTTGTCGGCAAAGACAGATTGGAGGTAACTTCCTGTTGATCTTTCACCGGAAGGGTCAGATTGTCGAGCGTGTATTTGATGGCTGCCTTTGCATCGGCTTTCACACCCCAGATTTCACGCTGAGCCGTTGCTCCGGTCGTTCCCTGTCCGGTGGAGGAAACGATGGAGAAGCAGACAGCCGGAATGTTCGAATAATCGACGGTCTGACGGGTCAACACACCCCGATAGATCAGACTTCCCAATTTCATTTCCACGTGATCGGTGCCTTTGATGCGCGTCCAAGTACCGCTATAGGAGGTATAGGTAGAAGAGACGGTTCCGCTATAGGGATCGTCAGCACTTGCCGTCAACACAATATTGACGGGCTTCTGATAGGCCATCGTATCGTATTTCACTTTGTAATTGTGCGCTATCAGCTGATAGTTGCCGGGAATCTCCTCGTTTCCGACCGATTCTTCGCTATCCACCTGCGCCTGGCTGACGGTTTCGTTGTGATACTCGAACGGAACCGACACCAGCCAGCCATCCTGATTGACGAAAAGCTGATGCACACGCACCTCATGACCGAGTGTCCCATCGTTGAACTTTGTGTGATAAACCACATAGGAACGCCCTTCCCGATCGGTGAAGGCGGAATTATGCCCCTGTGCAATCTCTGCCTTTGGCATCAAATCCCATTGGTAGCCGCCCATGAGCTTCATTCCTCCATTGAACGTAGCGGAAGGACCGTAATTCATCTTGTAAGCAGTCATGACGGGCGAGAGATTCTTGGCATCCACATAAGGACCATCCGGACGCTCACTTCTGAAGATTCGCATCTCATAACCGCCATCGGGCGAGAAGAAGCCGTAGCTGATGAAGAGGTAGTAATAGTTGCCGATGTGTTCGATGTACGAACCTTCACCGCTCACATAATAGCCGCCTGCAATCTTCTTGCCGAAATAGGGATCGGAGGTCTGATTGGCTGCATCCGACCCGCTTGAATACATTACAGGATAAGTGACGGTATAGTCGCGCAAACCCGTGGTTTCGTCCAGTTCGAGCATCCAGATACCGCCCGACCAGGAACCGTAGGCCATCCAAAGTTTCCCCTCTTCGTCGTAGAACACGCAAGGATCGATGCAGTTCGGCCAATAGGTGCCCCACTTGTCGCCTTTCGCATAACGGGAAGGCAACGAAGTCGCTCCGGTGGCGATGGCCAGATCGGTGTGCTGCCAATCGTTAGCAGCGGCATAGCTATTGTGCTCGTAGGTTCCCTGAAAACCGGAGAAGACTACCGGACCCTGATAGATGAACGGCCCTGTCACTTTGTCGGACGAGAAGCAGACGATGGAAGAGCACCAATGGTCGCCGTTCAGCGACATATAGAGCAGCCACTTCTTCATGGTAGGATTATACACCATATCGGGCGCCCATTGATTGCCCTGAACATTATAGTCCTTGAATTGCCATCCGTGTGCATCGAAATTACCGAAAGCCACTTCCTCGCCTAAATAGTTCTTTACCTTCGTCACCTGATGGGTGGTGTAGGCATTGGCATAACCCACTTGCTTGCCGGTGGTATCGGCAAAAAGCGTACATCTATCAGACTCTCCTCCACCCATCTCCAATGGCCAGGCGCCAATAGTGGTGGTGGTCAAAGAATTTCTGCAGAATCCGAGGTGAGAACCGAAGACATAGAACGCAGGTCGTGAAGGATTCGAGATCGTATCATAGATGATGGACGGATCGTGGACAGAGCCTCGGCTATAGGACACCTTCTTGTACGCTCCGTTCAGATCGCTATCGGTCAGTATGGTAACATCGGCACGAACGTTCACAAACGAGGTTGCCACAAACAGGAAACTCAAGAGAGTCAGGATTCCGCTTTTTTTCATAGGTTCAGTTAGCGTTTTTATTAGGGCCTCCTACACATTATTATATATAATAGGAAGGCAATTGGTTTGTCAAAAAGTCAGTATTTCTGCGCAAAAATACAAGATTCCCTTCAAACGAGCAAGAAAATCGTTGAAAACTCCCCGATTTAGGTTCATTTTAACATTTGAAACTCGGTTTTAACGCAGTTTCAGAACAAGATTTTCTCCGCAATGCCGATTTTTTCTTAACTGAGAAAAAATTATTCTCTAACTGGGAAAAAAAATTTCTCCAACGGGGCAGTAAAAAAAAGCATCACACGCTGTCGGACTTGCGTCAGGCAGCGTGTGATTTGTATAGCAGAAAATGAGAGATTAGCGGATCCAGAGGAGTTCGCGATACTTAGGCATCGGCCATACGCTATCGTCAACGATTTCCTCCAGTTTGTCGATTGGACGACGGATGGCGGCAAACGATTCAGCAATCTCGTAATAAGCCATCGCTTTCTCGTACATATCCTCGATGCGGTTAGCCACCTTGCGCTTCTCAACCATTGCATCGACCTTCGCCTTGATGTCGGCATTATAGCCGGCAATCTTCTTGATGATCGAAACTTCGGACGAAGAAAGATTCTCCCACTCGGTGGGGAACAAGCTCTTCACCATTGCCACATTCTTGAGCAGCGTTGACTGATAGGTGATAGCGGCCGGAATGATGTGGTTGATGGCAAGATCGCCCAATACACGCGCCTCAATCTGAACCAGCTTCACATAGGTCTCGAACTTCACCTCGTTGCGGGCATGCAGCTCCGACTGAGTGAACACACCCATCTTCTCGAACATCGCAACGGCATCGGGCTTCACGTTCTCGAGGAACATCTTAGGCACGCAGCGCTCGATATCCAGACCTCGCTTCTGTGCCTCCTTCGGCCAAGTGTCGGCATAACCGTTGCCATCGAAGCAAACCGTATCGATGATGCGGGCGATGATAGGCTTCAAGGTCTTCATGACAGCCACTTTGACGGAAGCACCCGCAGCCAGTTCCTTATCGACTTCCACCTTGAAATCGGTGAGCTGTTCGGCCACCATCGTGTTCAGGGTCGTCATCGCCGACGAGCAGTTGGCCTTCGAACCCACAGCACGGAACTCGAAACGGTTGCCTGTGAAGGCGAACGGAGAAGTGCGGTTACGATCGGTGTTATCGATGAAGATCTCAGGAATCTCGACCAATCCGAGATCGTAGGCATGCTTGCCGGCAATCACGATATCGGTGTCATCGGGAACCGTGAGCAGCTTGCGGAGCACATCGGTCATCGTCTTGCCCAAGAAAGCCGAAATGATGGCCGGAGGAGCCTCGTTGGCGCCCAGACGGTGGGCGTTGGTGGCCGAAGCGATAGAAGCCTTCAGCAAAGCTCCGTGACGACGCAAAGCTTCGAGCGTGTTGACAAAGAAAGTGACGAACTGGAGGTTGCTCATCGGATCCTTACCCGGAGCATAGAGAATCACACCCGTATTGGTGCTGAGCGACCAGTTGTTGTGCTTGCCCGAACCGTTGATGCCCTCGAACGGTTTTTCGTGCAACAGCACACGGAACCCGTGTTTGCGAGCCACACGCTTCATCACACCCATAATGAGCATATTCTGATCGACAGCCAAGTTGGTTTCGCCGAAAATAGGCGCAAACTCGAACTGGTTAGGAGCCACCTCGTTGTGACGGGTCTTCATCGGAATGCCCAAGCGATGGCCCATGATCTCCAGATCCTTCATGAAAGCCTGAACGCGGCTCGGGATCTGTCCAAAATAGTGATCGTCCATCTGCTGGTTCTTGCTCGAAGCATGCCCCATCAGCGTGCGACCGGTAGCCATCAGGTCAGGACGGGCGCTATAGAGGTTATCATCCACCAGGAAATACTCCTGCTCCCAACCCAGATTGGAAGTCACTTTGGTCACATTCTTATCGAAAAGCTGACAAACCGGCACAGCCGCATCGTTGACAGCCTTCAGCGCTTTCTTCAAAGGAGCCTTGTTGTCGAGCGCTTCGCCCGTATAGGAAATAAATACGGTAGGAATGCAAAGGCAGTCGTCGAGAATGAACACAGGGCTGGTAGGATCCCAAGCCGTATAACCGCGTGCCTCGAAAGTAGCACGGATACCGCCCGACGGGAAACTGGAAGCATCAGGTTCCTGCTGAACCAAGCTCTTACCCTCAAATTCCTCGATCATACCACCCTTCCAGTCGTATTCCATAAACGAATCGTGCTTCTCAGCCGTCGTTTCTGTCAGAGGCTGGAACCAGTGGCAGCAATGAGTAACGCCATGTTCCATAGCCCATTGCTTGATACCTGCGGCAACACCATCGGCCACCTTGCGGTCGAGATGCTTGCCGTTGTCAATGCAATCAATCAACGCATGGAGAGTTTTGGCATCCAAGTACTTCTGCATCTTCTCGCGATTGAACACAAGTTCACCAAAGTATTCCGACGGACGCGTTGCCGGAACATCCACTTCGACGGCCTTTTTCTGAAAAGCCTTTTCGATAGCATCGAATCTTAACTGGCTCATAAGTAAAAATGTCTAAAGTTTTACAAATAACATTAACTTCTTTCCTTTTGTTTGTGATTTGTTTGAGAAGCGAGCAAATTGTTAACCATTTACAAGCACAAATACCTTTTAATTTATAACTTTTCCCACGTTTTCAACTTTTCACGGTGCAAAGATAAGGGCATTTTTCGAGCCGGCCAAATATTTTTCCAATTATTTTTATATTTTTTACAAATTTCTTTTTATTTTTCCAAAATTAAAGTAATTTGAAAGCGTTAGTTTGCATTTTAGAACTTTTGTTTATTAAAATCAGAAATAATAATTGCAAAATTTTATTCAAAACAAGGATTTGCTTTCAAAATAATCGTAAAATAGCGATAAAAATTTCATTCGAAACCTTATTTTGCCCACTACACTATACACTGAGACGCCAATTCCGGCCGAACCGGCACTTTTTGCAGGGAAAAATTACCATCGTACACATTATTTATATAACTTTGCGCGCATATTTGAAAAATAAAACAAGAAATAAAGATATGATGACTGCAAAAGAAATCCGCGAGAGCTTCCTGAAGTTCTTTGCATCGAAAGGCTGCACCATTGTGCCGTCGGCTCCTATGGTTCTGAAGGGCGACCCGACCCTGATGTTTACCAACGCTGGCATGAACCAGTTCAAGGACATTATTCTGGGCAACGTCGAAAAGAAGTTCAGCCGTGCTGCCGACAGCCAGAAGTGCCTGCGCGTATCGGGCAAGCACAACGACCTGGAAGAAGTGGGTCACGACACTTACCACCACACGATGTTCGAAATGCTGGGCAACTGGTCGTTCGGCGACTACTTCAAGGAGGAAGCCATCAGCTGGGCTTGGGAATATCTGGTCGATAAGCTTCACCTCGATCCTAAAAACATGTACGCCACCGTTTTCGAAGGCTCGAAAGAAGAAGGTCTGGAGCGCGACAACGAAGCTGCTGCCATCTGGGAACGCTTCCTGCCCAAAGACCATATCCTGAACGGCAATAAGCACGACAACTTCTGGGAAATGGGCGATACGGGTCCTTGCGGTCCTTGTTCGGAGATCCACTACGATTCGCGTTCGGAGGCAGAAAAAGCACAGGTGCCGGGTCGTGAGCTTGTGAACAAAGACCACCCGCAGGTGATTGAAATCTGGAACCTCGTATTCATGCAGTATAACCGCATGGCCAACGGAAGCTTAGAGAAACTGCCCGCTCACGTGATCGATACCGGTATGGGCTTCGAGCGTCTGGTTCGCACCATGCAGAACAAAACCTCGAACTACGACACCGATATCTTCCAGCCCATCATTCAGGTGATCGGCAGCCTGAGCGGAAAGAGCTACGGACAGGATGAGAAAACCGATATCGCTATGCGCGTTATTGCCGACCACATCCGCACCATTGCTTTCGCCATCACCGACGGCCAGTTGCCAAGCAACGCCAAAGCCGGCTATGTGATCCGCCGCATCTTGCGTCGCGCCGTACGCTATGCCTATACGTATCTCGACCAGAAAGAAGCCTTCCTGTATAAGCTGCTGCCTGTCCTGATCGACACTATGGGCGACGCCTATCCGGAACTGAAAGCACAGAACGATCTGATTGTAAAGGTAATCAAGGAAGAGGAAGACAGTTTCCTCCGCACATTGGGCAACGGCATCAAGCTGTTGGGCAACATCATGGCCGACACGAAAGCTGCCGGCAAGAGCATCATCGACGGCAAAGAAGCCTTCACGCTGTTCGATACCTACGGATTCCCACTCGATCTGACCGAGCTGATTGCCCGCGAGAATGGCCTGACCATCGACGAAGAAGGATTCAACACCAACATGCAGGCACAGAAAGAGCGTGCACGCAACGCCGCTGCCGTCGAGAACGGCGACTGGGTGGAACTACATCCCGGTACGACCGAATTTGTCGGCTACGACTTCTTTGAGACAGAAACCGAAGTATTGCGCTATCGCAGCATCAAGCAAAAGAACAAGGTTTCCTACCAGATTGTGCTCGAAAAGACTCCGTTCTATGGCGAAATGGGCGGACAGGTAGGCGACAAGGGAACTTTAACCTTCGGCAACGAAGTAATCAAGGTGGTCGATACCAAGCGCGAAAACAATCTGGCCGTACACATCGTTGAGAAACTGCCACAGGACATCACGGCTCCGGTGGTTGCCAAAATCGACGAAGAAGCACGTATGGCCCTGCAATGCAACCATACTGCTACGCATATTCTCGACTACTGCCTGCGCGAGGTTTTGGGCACACACGTTGAACAGAAAGGTTCGCTGGTGACCCCCGAATCCCTCCGCTTCGACTTCAGCCACTTCCAGAAAGTAACTGACGAGGAACTGCGTCAGGTGGAGCATTTGGCCAACAAGATGGTGCGCGAAGCCATTCCGCTGGAGGAGCATCGCAACATGCCTATCGATGAAGCCAAGAAACTGGGAGCCATCGCACTCTTCGGCGAAAAATACGGCGACGAAGTGCGCGTAGTGAAATTCGGTCCGAGCATCGAGCTTTGCGGCGGCTGCCACGCTCCGAACACAGGTCGCATCGGTATGATCCGCATCCTGAGCGAGAGTTCTGTAGCTGCCGGCGTGCGTCGCATTGAAGCCATTACAGGCAAAGCCGTCGAAGATATGCTCGACGCCCAGCAGGATATGGTGAAGAGCTTGCGCGAGCTGTTCAACAATGCTCCCAACCTGATACAAACCATCCAGAAAGTGCTTGATGAAGACAGCCAGCTCAAGAAACAGGTGGAAGAGTTCAAGCAAGAGAAAGTTCAGGAAGTGAAGAAACTGTTGCTGAGCAAAGCCACCGACGCCAACGGATTCAAACTGATCCGCTACGAAGGACCGGCCGATCCGGCTGACGTGAAGAACCTCGCCTTCCAACTCCGAATGGAGAACGCCAACCTTATTTTCGTAGGTGGCACACAACATCAGGGCAAACCGATGCTTACCGTAGCCGTCGGCGACGACGCTAAGGCAGCAGGCATCAATGCTTCGAAACTGGTGAAGGAAGCCGCCAAACTGATTCAGGGCGGCGGAGGAGGCCAGCCTCACTTTGCACAGGCAGGCGGCAAGAACGCAGACGGACTGACCGCAGCCGTCGAACAGATCATCGGACAACTGAAATAAGAAAACTGAAAACAAATCGGCATGAAGAGATTGTTTTCCCTAATATGCATACTGCTTTCGGTAGAGGTATTGCTGGCTTCCGGTCAGCTTACCTTTACCAAAACATCGCACGACTTCGGCACCATTTCGGAGAAAGACGGTGACGCTACTGTGACCTTCGAATTCAAGAACACAGGCGATGCTCCGATACTGATTCTGCGTGCAGCATCGAGTTGCGGGTGTACCGTTCCGGAATACCCCAAGAAACCGATCCGTCCGGGCGAAAGCGGCGAAATCAAGGTGACCTATCATGCCAAAGGACGCCCGGGTCCCTTCCAGAAAAGTGTTCAGATTGTCGATAATACCGACAGCAAGACGCAGGTGACCATTCGAGGCAATGTGGTAAGCAGCACTACGCCGGAGGACACCTACACGAACGAGATGGGTGCCGGACTTCGCAGCAAGACCCGATCGATGAACTTCTTCGACGTCTATCCGAACCGGTCGAACCGAACCCGCACGCTCCAGTTCTACAACGAAAGCGAAGAACCCATCCAGCTGACCTTCCGCGGCGTATCGGGCAACCTCTATCTGGAAGCCCATCCGCAAATTATTCCGCCTAAGCAGGAAGGCAAAGTGCTGATCACATTCCTGACCTCGAAGAGCAAGGATTGGGGCATACACAACGAGGAATTTGAGGTGTTCGTGAAGGGCAAGGAATCGCAGATGAAGAACAACGTGGTAAGCGTTTCTGCTGACATTTGGGAAGATTTCTCGAAACTGAGCAAGAAGGATCGGGCACAAGCCGGAGAGATTGAGGTTTCGGACAGTAACCTCGACTTCGGACAAAGTGCCACAGAGAACGTTGTTCGCGAAATCACCATCCGTAATACCGGTAAGAGCAAGCTGACCATCCGCAAAGTTGCCAACGATATGCCCAAAGTGTTCCGCGTACGATTGGCCAACAGCGTGATCAAACCCGGACAGAGCACCACCCTCACCGTGACCTACAATCCGGCAGAAAACAAATTGGGACGACTGACTCACCATTTGATGATCATCAGCAACGATCCGGGCAATTCGCGCGTAATAGTTAATATGAGTGCGGATAAATAAAACTAAATGACACACACATTTGTCAACCTTGAAAGAAAGAACAGAATATTTGGCGGTTTTGCCTCAATATTCTGTTCTTTATGCATAAAAATTAAAGAAAAATACCTACCTTTGCCGTACAAGTTTGAGCAAGTTCTATAGTGAATACAGAAGTCGCTCAAAAACAAATAACAAACGGTAAATACAACTAAATACAATAATATTATGGCTTATTTGACTAACGACAAACTTGTGATTGTTGGTGCAGCCGGCATGATCGGCTCGAACATGGTACAGACAGCGCTGACCATGCAGCTTACCCCAAATATTTGTCTCTACGACGTTTATGCTCCCGGCTTGGAAGGTGTAGCCGAAGAGATGTTCCATTGCGGTTTTGAGGGTGCTAATGTCACCTGGACAACCAATGTTAAGGAAGCATTCACCGACGCCAAGTATATTATTTCTTCAGGCGGTGCTCCACGTAAGGCCGGTATGACCCGCGAGGACCTGCTGAAAGGCAACTGCGAAATCGCACGCGGCTTGGGCGAGAACATCAAGACTTACTGCCCGGACGTCAAGCACGTGGTTATTATCTTCAATCCTGCCGACCTGACCGGTTTGGTTACATTGCTTTACTCCGGATTGAAGCCAAATCAGGTTACCACATTGGCCGCCCTCGACTCCACACGTTTGCAGTCGGCTTTGGCCAAGAAGTTCTGTGTGCCTCAGTCGAGCATCAAAGGATGCCGTACTTTTGGCGGACACGGAGAGCAAATGGCCGTATTCGGAAGCCAAGTCAAGATTGGCGACCGCACTTTGGCCGAGATCGTGGGCACTTCAGAGTTTCCTCAGGAAGAATGGGATGCTATGAAGGTAGCCGTAACCAAGGGTGGCGCCAAGATCATCGAGCTTCGCGGACGCAGCTCTTTCCAGAGCCCAAGCTACTGCTCTGTTGAGATGATTCGCAGCGTGATGGGAGGCGAGCCTTTCCGTTGGCCTGCTGGCACCTACTGCAACGACGAGAAGTACAACCACATCATGATGGCAATGGACACCACAATGGACGAGCGCGGTTGCACCTATAAGATGCCAACCGGTACTCCCGAAGAGTTGGCAAGCCTCGATGCTTCTTACGCGCACCTCTGCAAAATGCGCGATGAGTTGGTTGAATTGAATATCGTTCCTGCCATTAGCGAATGGAGCAAAGTGAACCCGAATCTCTGATTCCGGTTCCTTTATAAATAACAAAACAATAAGCGGGTGTGTCGATTTTTCTGACACACCCGCTTATTGTTTTGTAGCACTCTACTCTATCAGTCTGCCAACTTAGCTTTGATGAACTCGCGGTTCAGACGGGCGATGTTCGAAATCTTAACCGACTTCGGGCATTCCATCTCACAGGCACGGGTATTGGTACAGTTACCAAAGCCCAGTTCATCCATCTTGGCAACCATAGCCTTCGCACGACGGGCAGCCTCGACGCGACCCTGAGGAAGCAGGGCGAACTGGCTGACCTTGGCAGAAACGAAGAGCATAGCCGAACCGTTCTTACAAGCGGCCACACAAGCACCGCAACCGATGCACGAAGCCGAATCCATCGCCTCGTCGGCATCCACCTTACTGATCAGAATGGCATTGGCATCCTGAGCAGCGCCGCAGTTGATAGAAGTATAACCGCCTGCCTGCTGAATCTTATCGAAGGCAGAACGATCGACCATCAGATCGCGAATCACAGGGAAGCCGGCAGAGCGCCAAGGCTCGACGGTAATGGTTTCCTCATTCTTAAACTTACGCATGTGCAACTGGCAAGTGGTAATAGCATCGTCGATGCCGTGAGGACGTCCGTTGATATAGAGCGAACAGGTACCACAGATACCTTCGCGACAGTCATGATCGAAAACGATCGGTTCCTCGTGCTTATTGATAAGTTGCTCGTTCAGCGTATCCATCATTTCGAAGAACGACATCTCAGTCGAAACATGTTCAACGCGATAAGTCTTGAATTCGCCCTTTTCCTTTGGGCCGCGCTGACGCCAAACTTTGAGGTTCACGTTCAGAAAACTTTCTTTTCCCATAGTTGTGTATGAATATTAAAGGGTGAATTAGTTCTTATAGTTACGAGTCTGTACCTTAATCTCCTGATAGTTGAGCATTTCTTTCCAGAGTTCAGGCTCCTTGCCTTCGCCCATATACTTCCAGCAACCGACATACATGAAGTTCTTGTCGTCACGCTGAGCCTCACCTTCAGGTGTCTGGTGCTCCTCGCGGAAGTGACCGCCGCACGACTCTTCACGGTGCAAAGCATCGCGTGCCATCAGCTCACCGATCTCAATAAAGTCGAGCAGACGGATAGCCTTATCCAACTCCGTATTCAGGCTGTCAGCCTTACCAGGCACATATACCTCTTTCCAGAAAGTCTTACGGATTTCAGCAAGCAGCTTCAGGCCCTCTTCCAGACCTTCTTTGGTACGACCCATGCCAACATGCTCCCACATAATATGACCGAGTTCCTTGTGGATGGAATCGACAGTGCGGGTTCCCTGCACAGCCATAATCTTCTCGATCTTTGCCTTAACAGCCTTCTCTGCTTCTTCGAACTCAGGCAGATCAGTTGAGAAACGGGGCACCTGAATCTGGTCAGCCAGATAATTCTGCAAGGTGTAAGGAAGCACGAAGTAACCGTCAGCCAAGCCCTGCATCAAAGCAGAAGCACCCAAACGGTTGGCACCGTGATCGGAGAAGTTAGCCTCACCGGCGCAGAACAGGCCCTTCACGGTGGTCTGCAACTCGTAGTCCACCCAGATGCCACCCATGGTATAGTGGATAGCCGGATAGATCATCATTGGGGTCTCGTACGGATTATCGTCGGTAATCTTCTGATACATCTGGAACAGGTTACCGTACTTGTCAGCAACAGCAGCCTTACCCAAGCGGTTGATGGCATCCGAGAAATCGAGGAACACAGCCAAACCGGTACCGTTCACACCAAAGCCCTTATCGCAACGCTCCTTAGCGGCACGCGAAGCAACGTCACGAGGAACCAGGTTACCAAAGGCAGGATAACGGCGCTCCAAGTAGTAGTCGCGATCCTCTTCCGGAATCTGATGACCCTTGATTTCACCACGCTGCAAGCGCTTGGCATCCTCCAGTTTCTTAGGCACCCAGATACGGCCATCGTTACGCAGCGACTCCGACATCAGCGTCAGTTTCGACTGGATATCTCCGTGCACCGGAATACAGGTCGGGTGAATCTGAGCATAGCAAGGATTGGCAAACATAGCACCCTTATGATAAATCTGAATGGCGGCACTTCCGTTGCAGCTCATAGCGTTGGTCGAAAGGAAATAAGCGTTGCCGTAACCACCGGTGGCAATCACAACGGCATGAGCGGAATAACGCTCCAATTCGCCGGTAACCAGATTGCGGACAATAATACCGCGAGCACGCTCAACGCCCTGCTCGTCCTTAATCAGAACGACATCCTGCATTTCGCGACGGGCATACATCGTAACATTGCCCTTCTGAATCTGACGGTTCAGCGAAGAATAGGCGCCCAACAGCAACTGCTGTCCGGTCTGACCCTTAGCATAGAAGGTACGAGAAACCTGAGCACCACCAAACGAACGGTTAGCCAATGTTCCGCCATACTCGCGAGCGAAAGGAACACCCTGTGCCACGCACTGGTCGATAATGTTGTTCGATACCTCAGCCAAACGATAGACATTAGCCTCGCGAGCACGATAGTCACCGCCCTTGATGGTATCGTAGAACAGGCGATAAACCGAGTCGCCGTCGTTCTGATAGTTCTTGGCAGCATTGATACCACCCTGAGCAGCAATAGAGTGAGCACGGCGCGGAGAGTCCTGAATGCAGAAACACTTCACCTTAAAGCCCAGTTCGCCCAACGTAGCAGCAGCAGCGCCACCAGCCAAGCCGGAACCAACCACAATGATATCGAGTTTACGCTTATTGGCTGGATTCACCAATTTCTGGTGAGCCTTATAGTTTGTCCATTTTTCAGCAAGCTTTCCTTCAGGAATGCGACTGAGAGCAGGATCCATGATATTTTCAGTAGCCATAATATAGAATGTGATTTACTGATT
Organism: Bacteroidales bacterium; assembly: GCA_017449065.1. GTDB lineage: Bacteria > Bacteroidota > Bacteroidia > Bacteroidales > UBA3663 > Liminaster. Next base: position 22,258 of record JAFSKF010000037.1, on the reverse strand, counting down.
GTACAAATTTCTATTAATTAGCAGCAGCCCCAATTCAAGGCGAAACCGTTCTGAACAACTGCGGCCAGCAGGACGAGCACGAAACCGCACACAATGACTGTAGCCCAGACATAGCTGATGCAGATCCAGCGATTGAGCCAAACCTTGCCGTTCAGGCCCAAGGTCTGCATAGCTGACCAGATTCCGTGAGTCATGTGATACCACAAAGCACAGAACCAAACCAGATAAACAATGTCGAGAATACCGAAACCGAAGTTGTAGGTAATCCAATCGAAACCGGCGGTAGGAGCGAATTGACCTTCAATACCGGCCAACTCGGCAAACATCATCTTATGCCAGAAGTTAAACAAGTGAACCAGCAGGCCGCATACGATAATCACGCCCAAAGCCAGCATGTTCTTGGCAGCCCAGTGCACCGGCTGCTTGCCCGACACAGCGTAACGGTCGTTGCCGCGAGCCTTCCAGTTCTGAAGGGTCAGCATGAAAGCATAGCAGAAGTGAATCAGCACAAGGACAGCCAATCCGGCAGTACCCAAAAGGGCATACCAGTTGGTACCCAGGAATTCACACACCGCATCGTAGTAATGACCGTCAGCAGGAGTTCCTACCATAACGTCATAAACATAGACGAGGTTCATCAGCATGTGGAAGGTAAGGAAGAGCACAAGGGCCGTGCCGGTCACGCTCATCACCACCTTACGACCGATGGAAGAGGAAATTAACCACATAGGAAAATAGATTTTAATGATTGAATAGTTGATATAATGTATAGTTTTTCACTCGCTAACGGCACAAAAGTAATCATTTTTTGCGAAACACCCAATGTTTTCACATAGAAAGTTGCACAGTATGCGCAAAAATACCTATCTTTGCACTATGAAAATAGCAAATATTGTACTACCGGAACACGCCGTAATGCTTGCACCGATGGAAGATGTGACCGACGTCGGGTTCCGTCTGCAGTGCCGCCATTATGGTGCTGACATGGTCTATTCGGAGTTCGTTTCTGCTGATGCCCTGATTCGCAATGTGAACAAAACCATGCAGAAGCTGCAGGTGCTCGACGAAGAGCGCCCCGTTGTCATTCAGATTTACGGCAAGGATGTAGCATCGATGGTCGAAGCGGCACAGATTGTGGAGCAGGCACATCCCGATATTCTCGACATCAACTTCGGTTGTCCCGTGAAGAAAGTGGCGGGCAAAGGAGCCGGAGCCGGCCTACTGCAAAACATCCCGCTGATGCTTCAGATTGCCCGATCGGTAGTCGATGCCGTCAAGATACCCGTCACCTGTAAGACCCGCTTAGGCTGGGATCACGAGCATCGTATCATCGTCGATCTGGCAGAACAGTTGCAAGACCAAGGCATCGCAGCCCTTGCTATTCATGGGCGCACCCGTTCGCAAATGTACACCGGAGAGGCTGACTGGAGCCTGATCAAAGCCGTGAAGCAGAACCCGCGCATGCACATACCTATTATAGGTAATGGCGATGTCACGTCGGCACAGATTGCCCGACAGCGCTTCGAAGAAACAGGCGTAGATGGCATTCTCGTAGGACGTGCCACCTTCGGGCGCCCTTGGATATTCAAAGAGATCAAGCACCTGTTGCAAACAGGTGAAGAAATGCCCCCCATGCCGCTCAGCGAGTGCATTCTGGCACTGAAGCACCAGGTAGAAGAAAGCGTTGCTCGCATCGATGAATATCGGGGCATCCTGCACATCCGACGTCATCTTGCGGCAACGCCAATCTTCAAAGGTATTCCAAACTTTCGCGACACACGCATCGCCATGTTGCGTGCTGAAACGGTCAGCGAACTCTATGCCATCATGGATCGCGCTGTAGAAATGATTCAACCGAACGCATGACTTTAACCGATTGGGGCTATCCCGGACTTTTCATTGCCGCATTTCTGGCAGGCACACCCTTCCCGATGAACTCGGAGGTGGTGCTCAGCGGCTTACTCATTCTGAAGTTTCCCGTCGTTCCCTGCATTCTCGTTGCCACCGTGGGCAACTGGTGCGGTGCTATCGTTAACTATTTTCTGGGTCGCCTCTGCACCTACGAGCAAATGCTCAAATGGACCCGAGCCAATCCGCGGCGACTCGACAAAGTGCGCAACTTCCTGACCGGCAAAGGGCTTTGGTTTGCACTCGGTTCCAGTCTGCCCATCATTGGCAACGTCGTTATCATCTCCTACGGCATCCTCCGGGCTCCCTTCTGGAAAGTCACCGGCATCATGGCCATCGGGCAACTGCTTCGCTATGTCATTTGGGCAAGCTTCACCTTGGGCATTTGGAATGAGATGCAATAGTGTCATATTGATTCTTGCGTCTGTGCTTTTCGCTCAGCGCAAGCAACTCGTTGAATGCTGCCATCCTTTCCGGCTTCATTTCATTCGCCTTCATAAGTTTCTTGTTGTGCTTAATCCAATGGCAGAATTTTGCTCTTTCTTCAGGATCATACTTCGACGGATTCCGATGATTCGTTTCAATAAACGACATCACCTCCCGCCACTTAGCCATCCACATCTCATCTTGAGTCATATCTCGTTCTGAACATTTATATTTTTTGAGTAACCACACTCGATTTCGAGTGCAAAAGTACAAAAAGTCAAGTAATCTACGCTAAAAACTTGACAAAATCGCTCCAAATATCTGTTTTTATCCGCATTTTCTCAGATTTTGATAGATTTCTTGCTCAAAAAAGGCCCGATGCAATCAGCACCGAGCCCTTCATACTTGACGACAATCCACTCATACTATAGCGCGAGAATATCATTCTCCGCTATGGGTTCATACGCCCCGTCCTTGCACTCCATGATCACCGTACCCGATTCCAGCACCCTTACCGTGTGCCATTGTCCGGCGGGAATGTTCAGCGCAACGTTGGGGCCATTGGGCGACAGTTCGATAGCCTCCGTGCAGCGCCGCTCCAGCTCGTCATAGAACTCCTCCACAAGTCTGCCTCTCAGACACACCACCGTCTCAGAACTCTTCCGGTGCCTGTGAATGGGTAGCGGACTCCCCGGCTCTATCGCATTCAGCATCCGCTGACTCTGGTCCTCCGCACTGTTGCGCAGGTCCATGTTCATTCTCAGACGGGGCGACGCCTTCGCCTGCTCCGTCAATTGGTCTAATATCTGTTGTGTAATAATCATTCTCTAATTCTCAAATTCCTGATAATTAATGGGCAATTTTGAGGAACATAATGACGACCTCCACCTTGAACTTGGAACTTATCGCTTCAGCGATGCCAGATATTCTTCGTGAAGATGGTAGTATTTCTTCATGAACAGCAGGTAGGCCACTCCCAGCACCAGGCAGGCGCACACGAAATATCCCCAGTGCCAGGCAACTGTATCCGGAATCAGGATCATCCCCACAGAGATCGCCAGCTGCAGCACCATATAAATAGTCGATACCACAATATGCTCCAGTCCCAGTTCATTGGCCATCAGCTGATAGGCATGCTTCCGGTGTGCCTCACCCAGATTCTCGTGCAGCATAATCCTGTGGCAGATCGTCAGCACCGAATCCACGCCATACACCACCAGAAAGACAATATAGGTAAAGTCCCCCGTAGTGAGGATAAGCCTGCCCAGCGCGAACAACACGATAAAAGCAGCCCCCACACTTCCCACATCGCCCGCAAAGCACTTCGCCCTTCCCTTGGGTCGATAGTTGAAGAAGCAGAACACCAGGTCAGCCAGCAGCACCACGACAATCAGGCTTTCATTCACGAAACCTTCCCCGCCTTCAGCTTCCAGTTTGCAGTTTTCAGCCAGGAGCGGCATGAGCAGCGCCAGCGTATATCCTCCATTGATGCCATTGATCCCGTCCATGAAATTATACGCATTCGTGATACCTACGCAGAGGATAAGGCCGGGAATAATCATCCACCACGAATCCCAGTTGAGAATCCCCCAGCTGTAAAACATGAGGAACATTGACGAGAATTGGATAACAAGGCGGAGGCTGTCCGGCAGTGAGCGGATATCGTCAATAAAGCTCACCCCCGTTATCAGCACCAGCCCGACAACGAACGGCAAGTAGCCCTGAACCGCCATCCATTCACCCTGCCCCATTTGCCATATCACCCATACGATAACCGAGACGACAAAAATGATGCCTCCGCCCCTCAGCACAATCGTCGAGTGCGAAGACCGCTCATTCGGTTTGTCGATGATGTTAAAGTGGTCCGCTATCTTAAAATAGATCAGTTCAGCCACCAGCAGTATTACTGCTATGATAATATATGTCAAAACCATATTCTCTAATTCTCAAATTCTTGATAAAATATATTTTTCTGCCTTGATTTTGCTCTCTCCATAAGGTCCCACAGGCGCCGGCGTCACATCCTCCGTCAGCACCCCATCCACCTTGTCTGCAGCCGCCTTTGCCGTGCTGAAGAACACAAACTTCTTGCACTTCGGTTGCTTCAGGAACCAGTCGAAAATCCTCTCCGTCAGCCCCGTATTCACCTTGAAGTACACCTCTGCCGCCGCCTGGTTCTTCGTATCATGCGCCTTACCCGCCAGGTGGACAATCGCATCCACCTCCGGTATGCCGTTCGGTTTGTCCAGATCGTCCCATGAGAAAGTAGATTGGACACCCTCCTTCATAGGTGAGACAATATCCAGTCTATAAATTATATGCTCTTTTTTCAGAGCCTCCACCAAGTTTGAGCCCACGAACCCGTGGACTCCAGTAATCAGTATCTTCATCGTTTTCAAAAAATTATACTCTTAATAGGGAAACAGCAACACAGCAAACCCCAACCCATAAATAGGTCAGGTTAAAATTCAAAAAATAAGAAAAAAATAGAAAAGATTTTGGCTGATAAAAGTGCGATTAAAACGCTGCAGATTGAGGTTGGACCCGCCAAAACTAAGGAATTAATAATTCTCTCACAACGTATCTTCGTGCATATTCTGTGCGTGACACGCATCCACAACCGTCACTGTGTCATCTTCGATGGTATAAGCAAAATACCACTTATCTGTATTAGCCATATAGTAACCTGCCCAGCGTTTCAGCATCGGATTGCGTCGCAAAAGACCATTCTCAATGCGGTAGATTGCTTTCAACGCCTCATAGACATTGTTCTTATAGTCGCTTTTGTCGTATGTGTGGCGGTACTTCTTGGCCACATTGCCATAAAAGGTATAGATCTTTCTCGCAGCCCGAGGCTTGATGATGTACTCCATATCAGTCTTGCGCGTAAATGTAATCTATCTCCTTTTCAATGGCGTCATACAATTCATCGGGGGTCAGATCGCGCTCAGGTAAAGGATGCATCGTGCTGTAGTCCTGCAGACAGGCAACTTCCGTTTCATCCAGCCCAGCCTCTCGTGCGATATCGTCCCACTGGATGGCAAAGTCACGGGCTGTGGAACGCCATGCCACATCATGTGATTTCTCCTTGATTTCATCGTAAGAGAGATCCGCGTACCTGGCGATGCAAGCATCAAGAATCTCCTGCTCGTTGGGAGACAACTGATCCAAATTAGCATCTTTTTTTGGATTGACGTACATCCAGTTCTCAATCTGGAAGAAACTGCTCAGTCCTTCGTTGTCCGGCAGATAGGAGTCACCGCGCACAATCTTCAGCATGTCGTACAGTCTCGACGGCACAGGCCCGGCCTCCATAGCAATGTAGGTGTCGCCCGTGATGGGACGCCCCCAGTCTGCCAAATGCTGTCGGTCTGCAAAATAGATTATCTTGAAGATCTTATGAAAGTCCTTGCGCTGCACGCGGTTGGCCACGAACAGCAACGCATTAAGTGACTTCGTCTTATCAAACTGTACATTCATACCTCAATCTCCTATCTTTTCACCGCAAAAATACGATTTTATTGCCACATAGCAGCAAAAATCCTCAAAAAAGTGTTTTCCGGCACCTCCAATAGCCTCATTTTTCTCAATTTTGTCAGATTTCGTATCAATTTTGAGCAGCAGGCGACCCAATTAATGCCATCGCATCAGCAATCTCTTCGAATGCAACACTTCCTCCCCACATCCTATAAACATACTCTGGCGTAACACACCCGAAATCCATACTACAACTCCGGGCTTCATCCTCCATGAATGTTTTCAGTCTTTCTGCTACATCCATAAATCTCTCGTTCTTGATCAGAAACTTGAAACCAAATTGATTTTCGTTTTCGTTCAACAAGGTTTTAGCCATTAATCTTTACAAGCCCTTATTTCCTATAAAGTTCAAACTGGCCCTTTTTCTTCTCTATCACACCAAGCGCAAGCATCAGTTCATACATATTTGTCACCGACTCACTATATTCTGCACCATTAGCCATTTTGGTCTCATGCATCGCTTTCGCACGTTCAAAGGCAGTCACTATCCTGCTTTTCTTCGTGATAGGATCTGTCGCAAGCATCAGGTCGAAGAAATCTTCATCCACGGTCTTACTACCGCCGTCATACTCAGCGATGCCGTTCCCCGTCCTCTTGTTATAGGTCCGGATGTGCTTATTAATCATGTCTATTTGAGCCGCAGAGTGCGATTTCCCTGCCATAGGTATCGGATTGCCGTTATGGTTTTCAAAGTGCAGCAAGAACCAATATTCTATACACATACTCGAGAATACCACATTGAAACCCTTCTTGATTGCCAGTTTGATGCCATCTGCAAAGTCCGGCCTGCCGTCATAGTCGAAAACCAGCCAACGCTTGTCATATTTTGCCCTTTCCTCTGCAGCCAGACTTCTCCATCTGCCCTCCGACTCATTTACGAAGTCAACACACAAACCAAATCCGTGTCCTTTACGCGTTATAGGATTAACCTTGCAATTCGACTTCTTAAGCAGGTCCAAATAGCTCTTCTCCGTATTTTTTCCCTCCACGAAGAGGATATACTGCTTGGTGGAACTATTCCTCCCCGCGCTCCTCTGGTAAGAGTTCTTCCTTTTCTTGTGATCCATGGCCAATCAAATCATAAATGTTGTCAAGCTCTACGTATGGCACACCCGTCAAGCGCCCGTCCAAATACATCTTCTCGATACTGGTTCTGATGTTTCGCTGGAAATGGGTAATCGGATAAACGTTCGACTCACCATAGCGGTTCTTGTTCACGATATATACCTGATCCTTGCGGAACAGGTACTTCTTGTCCTTTCCATTTTCTTCGTAGCCTATCGGACATGACAGCAGCGACGTATTCTGAGTGTTGATAATCAGCTGAGCACCGTTGCCCGCCTTGTAAAATAACCTAATAATCGCAGTAACTATAAAAGGATGAATTCCCGAATCAATTTCGTCAACAAACAACGTCCTGCCCTCTTTCAAAGCCTTCAGTATGGGCCAGCTCAGTCGCAGAAGCCTGTTGGTGCCAAACGACTCATCCCGTTCCATCATAAACTGGTTCACACCCACACGCTCATATAGCTCATTATACATACGGTGCGTAGTCTGCACGCCGTCAAAGACCGGACCTTTCGTCTCTTCATCACTTATCATGCTCCTGATTTTGTCGGGCACATCGTCAATACTCATCTCATGCATTGCCAAGTCCTCGATATTGAAGTCAAACGAGCGCATAAAGTTAATAATCTCCTGCTTGCTGCCCTCATCCATCAGAGCCTCTATAGGCATCATCATGTCGTTTGCAGAAATCACGGCAGTACGTCCGAACCACACCACTATCTGTTTGCACAATTCATCATTAAATGTGGCAAGCAAAGTCAGCAATGGCACATCCGGTGTGAGCATGCCTGCTGATATGACATTGGCATATATCCTGCTGTTTATGTAAGCCTTACCCACCTTTGTTTCTGCACTGTTGCCATCCTGTTTTTTCCTCGAAAGAAGCAGGCTCTCGCGCTCTTTCTTCCTGTAAAGCCACTCATCCAGAATTCCATTACCATCCAACTCAACACCGTAGCGGTATTGAATATCGTCTATCAGTATTACAACCTCGAAGAAAGTGGGGGCTCCAGCTGAAGCTGTAGACAGACGGAATGGCGCAAACTGAGTCTTCCAAAAGTCAAATACCGGTATTGTTTTCTTGTTACGCGGAGGGCACACCAGCTTACGCATGCAGTCAAATGCCTCAAACAGCTTGGATTTTCCACTTGCATTAGCACCATATACCGCCGCTGCTTTCAATACTGAATACTCAAAAGGACTCTCAGCGGAATACATGCCATCAGTCTCGTTCTGCTCTGCCACAAAACTGATAGTATTCTCCTCTTTGAAGCTCTTAAAGTTTCCGAATGAAAAACTTACCAACATAACGACTCTGTTTTAGGGTTATAAAAATCGCAGCAAAGATACAACTTATTTTCCAATTTCAAGTAATTAATTGTCGATTTTAACAGAAAATTGTCATTTCGCGCCTCTTATTATACAAAAATGCCATGCTACCCATAAACAAAATCTCAAAATCTATCTCTTCTTGATAGTTTTAAGGTAAGCATCCAAGCCCCCTTACCCAAATAATTGTAAACCTGTTGAAGGCAGTCACTACGATTTATTCTCTCCATAATTAGATTTTTTTGCAAGTGTACAAAAAATTTTCAATATACAGCGAACTTTTATGGTTTTTAACACTATTTAGGTAAAAATTCATTCAATTCTCATTAAATTCTTGATAATTAATGGGCAATTAACGATAATCCGTGTTCAACCTTTAAAGGACTTTAGTGTTGCCTGTAGCCCTTCGCGTGCGTTTACAGGGAACTTTTCAATACCTAATGCAGCCTTAATCTTAGCATTAGATGAAATATAGTTCTCCGTCAATTTCCTCAATCTCTCCGAGTTCAGTGGCAGATGCAACGCATCCCCCACCTTCGCAAATCCCGTCATCATCCCCTTAGGCAACTTCCAAATATGAGCCTTTTTACCCAGCGACTTGCAAATCTCTTCTATCAGCTCATTAGTCGAAAGTGCCTCGTCATCACCCATATTGTAAATTCCCGACGGCACATCTTTAATCAGTACTCCATTCACAGCAAAACAGATATTCTCCACACTCGTGAACGTCCTGCGGTTCTCAAATGCACCCAGCGGCCAAGGAATACCCTTGCGAACCACATTATAGAGCAAATTCAGATTTCCCTTATTCCCCAGCCCATGAATCATACACGGACGGAAGATATACACTTGCTTGGTTGCTGAGCCTGTCGAAGCATTTTCTGTGTTATCTGTGCTTTCTGTGTGAGATATAGAATTCTCCAATTCGCTAATTCTTGATGTTGAATGATTTTCTTGTAGATTTTCTTCAGATTTTGAGCTTTGCGACCCTACCTGAAACTTGAAACCTGAATCTTGGAACTTGCTGATGATATACTCTTCTGCCTTGATTTTGCTCTCTCCATAAGGTCCCACAGGAGCCGGTACCACATCTTCCGTCAGCACCCCATCTACCTTATCAGCCGCAGCCTTGGCCGTGCTGAAGAACACAAACTTCTTGCACTTCGGTTGCTTCAGGAACCAGTCGAAAATCCTCTCCGTCAGCCCCGTGTTCACCTTGAAGTACACCTCTGCCGCACTCTGGTTCTTCGTGTCATGCGCCTTACCCGCCAAATGGATGATAGCATCCACAGAGGCCAGCTCTGCCAAGCTGTCCGTTGCAGGTTTCACGTTGCAGGTTTCAGGACTTGAATCTTGAACCTTGAACCTTGAACCGACTTTTTCGAGGTCATCCCAAGAAAAAGTCTTCTGTACCCCATCCTTCATAGGCGAGATTATGTCAAGTCCATAAATCGTATGCTCTTTTTTGAGTGCCTCAACGAGGTTACTACCTACAAAACCATGCACTCCTGTTATCAATATCTTCATGCTATATGTATTTTAATCATTAACCATAAACCCAGAACCATGAACCACAAGTAGTCCGTGGACTCCAGTAATCAGTATCTTCATCGTTATATTGTTATTTTCGTTTACTTGTGATGAGCCTGTCGAATCATCGTTTTGGGTTGCAGAGTTTATCGAAGCATCCCCGCTTCAGGCACAATTGGGCGTTGCCCAATAGAGCCTTTCGCTCCCCACAGAGACCGACTCCTTTCAGTCGCCCGTCTCTTCACCCCTTTCACTCACTCATAATCTCTTTACCCTCTTTTATACTCTGCACAATGCCTGCGTACCCAGGGAACAAACTTGCAGCTGTTACACCTCTTCTGCTGATATATCCATAAAGTTCTTTCTTTCCCTCTCTCGGTATCAACAGTTTCCACATATAGGTCTTGTCTTGCATATTATCACCTAATTCATGTAACAGTCGCTTATCAAGAGGCATCCTATTAATGCGGACTTTCTGTATTTCTTCCCATTCTTCGTTCTCAATGACATTGGACTTCAACTTAAATCCTGGCTCTTTCCAATAGGAGAACAAGCCTTTCTGTGCCGCAAGATTTGGGTTTCCTTTATACGGAGGTCTTATAAACCTTAGAGAATTACTCTTTTGTTCAACAGAGGTATCCAATAACCATATCGCCAAGTACTTCGATTCCTCCTTTTTCTCTTCTTCTTCATTTAGGTCTGGCTCTTTATGAACAGCAAAATAGATGGCGGTTTCAATGTTACTTGTCCAGTCGAGCAATCTGGTTTCAATCCCATAATGTTGTGCAAGAGCAGTGAGTTCAAGAAAATCATAAGGAATCCACTCATCAGTTAACAAACCAGCCGTATTGAGGTCTTTATAGGTAACAAGATACTTCCGTATTCTTTCCACATTCGGAAGCCATAGTCCATTCACATCACATGCATCGAAGAATCCTCTCAGACTAAAATATTCGAGACTTCTCTTAAGACGTTCAGATTCCGACAACACAACAGATGCTTCTTCATTTTCCTTATATATCGTTCCATCTTGGTTTTTAAACTGAATTCTTCTTCGTAACGCAGAAGGTATAAGTTCATAGGTGGCTGATTGAAGCCCGCGAAACACAATCGTCTTGTTTAGCATACCGTACAATGCCCCTCCGTACGAAATATCTGACAAGAAATCCTTCGCGTCATCGTACCGCTTTGTAATCACTAAAGGCATCTCTTTAGGGAGTTCTCCACTTATTGTAGTATCTACATCGAGACCCCTATTAGGTCTTACAAACACTTGCCTTTCATCCATCTCAACTCCTCCCCCTTCACCATTAACCTTTAACCATGAACCATGCCTTTTCGATTTCGTCGAAAGGCACATTGCCTCCCCACATCCTAAACACATACTCTGGCATTACACACCCGAAATCCATGGAACATGAGCGAGCTTCGTTTTCCATGAATTCGGATATTCGTGATGTTAGGCTTTCCATTGTTTCAATAACCTATTTTACGGGTTCAAAAAACGTATCCGGTTTATTGGGGTTGAAGACTTCGTTGCAGTACATTACTGTAACAAGGTCTTCTGTATCACTCAGGTTGATGATATTATGTGTGTAGCCTGGGAGCATGTGGACAGCCTCAATCTTGTCACCACTTACTTCCCATTCCAGCACCTTACCTTCGGGGTCATTCAGATTGCGTTGCTGGATAAGTCCATGACCTTTCACCACGATGAACTGCTCGAACTTGGTGTTGTGCCAATGCTGACCCTTGGTGATGCCAGGCTTACTGATGTTGATGCTCACCTGCCCTGCGTTGAGGGTGTGAACCAACTCGGTAAAGCTACCACGGTCATCTACGTTCATCTTCAGCGGGAAAGCGGTCTTCTCGTAAGGTAGATAACTCAGATAGGTGCTATACAGTTTCTTAGCAAAACTACCAGCAGGTATCTCAGGAATCATCAACGTTTTAGGCTGTTCTGCAAAGCTCTTCAGGAGTTCTACAATCTCGCCCAAAGTCACTTTGTGCGTGATGGGGCAATAGCGATACTTACCTAATGGACCATCAATCACTTCAAGGCCTTCGAACTCGCATTTATGAGCTTTGCCTTCCAAAAGGCCAATCATCTCATCCACCAAGTCATCAATGTACAGCAACTCCAGCTCAACTGAAGGATCATTCACCGTATAGGGCAAATCATTCGCAAAGGCATTGCAGAAGGTAGCCACGGCACTGTTGTAATTGGGGCGGCACCACTTGCCAAATAGATTCGGGAAACGGTATACGTGTACCTCAGCACCCGTCTCCCTACCATATTCCAGGAACAAATCTTCGCCCGCTTTCTTAGAACGTCCGTACTCCGAATTTCCAAACCGCCCCGTCAGCGAAGCCTGCTGTGAAGACGATAGCATCACAGGGCAGTTATTCTTGTGCTTCTTCAGCGTGTCCAGCAGCGTGCTGGCAAACCCGAAGTTGCCCTGCATGAACTCCTCCTGATTCTGCGGTCTGTTCACACCTGCCAGGTTGAACACGAAGTCCGCCTCGCGGCACCACTGATCCAACTCCTCCGGTGTCGAATCCAAGTCATACTCGAAGACCTCCTCAATACTCAGTTCTTGAAACCTTCTGTCCTTACCCTCTTGTATATTGCGCAGGTTTGTGCAGAGATTTCTCCCCACAAACCCTTTCGCGCCTGTTACCAATATTTTCATGAATAATTCGTGATTAATTAATGGTAATTCGTGTTAGAACTTCCTCCAAACCATCTTATTCACAACACCAACGTAAGATTGAATGATACGCACAACCTTGGTTGAGACATTTTCATCCACGTAATCTGGTACGGGAATGCCGGGCTTGTCATCTTTGATTAGCTCAACTGCTACATCAACACTCTGCAGCAGGCCCTTGGTATCAATACCGCTGAGCACAAAGCAGCCCTTGTCGAGGGCTTCAGGACGCTCGGTCGATGTACGGATGCACACAGCAGGGAACGGATGACCCTGGCTGGTGAAGAAGGAGCTTTCTTCCGGCAGAGTGCCAGAGTCAGAAACCACGCAGAAGGCGTTCATCTGGAGGCAGTTGTAGTCGTGGAATCCAAGCGGCTCATGCTGAATGACTCGCTTATCCAACTGGAAACCGCTTGCCTCCAGGCGCTTGCGGCTGCGAGGATGGCAGCTATAGAGAATAGGCATATCATACTTCTCTGCCATCTTATTGATAGCGGTAAAGAGACTCATAAAGTTCTTCTCCGTATCAATATTCTCCTCACGATGAGCACTCAAAAGGATATACTTACCCTTCTCCAAGCCCAAACGCTTGTGAATATCGCTAGCCTCAATCTCAGCCAGATTATTATGCAGCACCTCAGCCATCGGGCTTCCCGTCACATACGTCCGCTCCTTAGGCAGACCACAATCCGCCAGATACCTCCGCGCATGCTCGCTGTACGCCATATTCACGTCCGAGATAATGTCCACAATTCTGCGGTTCGTCTCCTCCGGCAGGCACTCGTCCTTACACCTATTTCCAGCTTCCATGTGGAAAATTGGAATATGCAGCCTCTTTGCGCCAATCACGCTCAGACAGCTATTCGTATCTCCCAGCACCAGCACAGCATCTGGCTTCACCTCCACCATCAGCTGATAGCTCTTGGCAATGATGTTGCCCATGGTCTCGCCCAGGTCATTACCCACCGCCTCCATATACACGTCAGGGTCTGCCAACTTCAAGTCCTTGAAGAACACCCCGTTCAGGTTGTAGTCGTAGTTCTGACCGGTATGCGCCAGCAAGCAGTCGAAATACTTACGGCACTCGTTAATCACTGCAGCCAGACGAATAATCTCCGGCCTTGTTCCTACTATGATTAATAATTTTAATTTTCCGTTATTCTTAAATTCAGCCATATTTTCTTTCTTTTAATTCCTAAAACATCTAAAAGTACGAAATACCCTAAAACTACATCAGGTTTGAGTTTAGAACCCTGACAGGTTCCATATAGAGTTCATTGAAGTTGCACAAGATACCCAACTCGTAGTTGGTTATCGTAAGATAATTGCGGACCTGAGCTTTGTGAACGTCTGTAAGTTCGCTCACAGCCTTCAGTTCCACGATTATCTTGTCATAGCACACGAAGTCTGCTATGTACTGTGCATCTAACTTCTGATCTCTATAGAAAACGTCAAACCGCTTTTCGCGTTCGAAAGGAATGTTACGGTGTTTTAGTTCAATGGCCAAAGCCTCCTGATACACCTTTTCGAGCAGACCAACGCCAAGACGCTTGTGCACTTCGAAAATTGCACCCACAATCTTTGCTGACTCCTCTTTGTAAATAATCATTTTCGTTCCTTTCGTTATTTAGGGCTTTTTCGGAATCCAATATCAAACGAGATTAGGGATACCGTTGAGTTCATTCTGAATATAAGTCAAACTCGCAATCTTCTCCTTGGTTTCTTCGAGATTCAAACGACGAGTATTATTAGAGTTGAACTCTTCAATAGTAGCTCTCTTAGTATCTCCATCCTTGAAGTACTTGTCGTAGTTCAGGTCACGGTTATCAGCCGGCACGGCATAGAAGTTACCCATATCAATAGCCTTGGCAGCCTCTTCCTTGGTGAGCAACGTTTCATACATCTTCTCACCATGACGGATACCAATGACCCTGATTTCAGGCCCATTCGTTTGATTCGTGCCATTCATGTTCGCATTGAAGTCCCTACCATATTGGTGTTTAAATAATTCCACCACCGCCTCAGCCTGCGTCTGGATGGTGCAAGCAGGCGCTTTCTGCACCAGAATGTCACCATTCTTACCGTTCTCAAAGGCAAACAGCACCAAATCCACAGCCTCTTCCAGCGACATAATAAAGCGCGTCATCGAAGGCTCCGTAATCGTAATCGGATTGCCTTTGCGGATCTGGTCAATCCAGAGAGGAATCACACTGCCACGACTGCACATCACATTACCATAACGGGTGCAGCAGATCTTGGTGTCGCCACTCAGGCGGCTCTTAGCCACCGCAATCTTCTCCTCAATAGCCTTGGTGATACCCATGGCATTGATAGGATAGGCTGCTTTATCCGTGGAGAGACAGATGACGCACTTCACGCCTGAATCAATAGCCGCATCCAGCGTGTTGTCCGTACCAATTACGTTGGTCTTCACTGCTTCCATCGGGAAGAACTCGCAACTGGGCACCTGCTTCAATGCGGCTGCATGGAACACATAGTCCACACCCTTCATCGCGTACTTCAGCGTACTCTTATTGCGCACGTCACCAATGTAGAACTTAATCTTGTTGGCCACCTCCGGCATCCTTGCCTGGAAGTCGTGACGCATATCGTCCTGCTTTTTTTCATCACGACTCAGAATGCGAATTTCGCGAATATCACTATCCAGGAATCTACGGAGAACCGCATTTCCAAAACTACCTGTGCCACCAGTGATCAGCAGCACTTTGTCTTTAAAAACTGACATAATTATTACTTGATATTATTGTTATATTTCTTGTTTACTATTCACTCATATATCAAACCTTTAGGCAGCTTGGCAGCGTAATTCCATTCTCACGAACCACCT
The DNA here is from genome assembly GCA_017449065.1 of Bacteroidales bacterium. Lineage (GTDB taxonomy): Bacteria > Bacteroidota > Bacteroidia > Bacteroidales > UBA3663 > Liminaster. The sequence goes on along the minus strand of JAFSKF010000037.1, from coordinate 6,901 downwards.
TGTCAAACTTGGCTTTATACGCAGCATCTTTTTCCAATAAATGCTCCTTGAATATGTTCGACCAAACGTATGGGAAGTCAGACCTGCTGAAAATATCTACCAGCATCTCAACAAATTCCTTGTCAACATCCATGTGCGCCACATAACCAAAGAAGAAATCATATTTCTCTCTCCCACAAAGAACGGTATTTCTACTGGTATAATCACCATTAAAGTATTCTTCTTTCAACGCTTCGAAGAATCCATTTGATTTAAGCACCAAACGTTCCTCCTCAGAGACCGTACCCATACCATCATTATTGTTAAAAGAGTGCTCTATTACTTTTCTAACAGCCTCATCCTTCTCAGTAGGGTCAATTAAACCAATCATCAACATTCTGGCTAGTACCGCAACTCGATTCCTGCAATTAGCCAGATACTTCATCCAAAACTCTCTCGATTCAGTCTTATCGACAACATAGCCCACCATATCGGGATGGTCATTTATGAACTCCGCCTTAAAGCGTTTATCGTTGCGAACGAACTTAATCACGTACCCCTTTAGTTCATCATTTCCGCTCTTGATAATGCTGGCAAGCGTATTCTCATATCTTCCCGTGAAGCGATAACCCATCACCCCGTCCAAATCCGCAAAGAAATCATCCATCTCGTCAGGGCTTACCATGGCCAATATCTTGTCAATCAAAGGTTGAAGTGACTTTTTAGGAGAAGTCTTTGTCGGGTCACAGGCATCTTTGAATTCCTTTAGCAGCGTCACTTTTCCTCCCTCCACAGAAATCTTCAACAAGTATTGAGTAAGGAAAGAATAGAAAGCAAGTACGTGAGAATCATTGATGATGTACTCTTTATAATGGGCACTGTCGTTCCTCCTGTTACGCCAATAATCAAAATCCAGACGCAAGGAATCATTCATGGCAAGAACAGGAACTTCCGGTGGCGTTGCTTTTGCATTTGCCTTTTTTCTAATCGCATTGTTAACTTCTTCTTCCCATTCCTTATCCTTGGCCAAGTTTACCTGCATTTTCTTCCACTTTCCAGCATCAAACCCTGCAGGCATATCTGCACCCTGTATTAGCCTTCTGAAATATATCATCATACTTTGATATGCCATGATATATGCAGGCCTGAATATACCAGCATGGAAGCTCCTTACAGAATCCCGGAATAACCCTGCTTCGTCATCTGTAAAAACCGACTGGTTGTCACCTATAAACTTCTGAAAATCGTCTACTATCATAACACTCATTATTACGCATCCAAATACTCCTGAACACTGTCAAACATATCCGCATCCAGCCTCATCTCGTCCCTATAACAGATAATGAAGTTAATCTCCGTCTTGAACAGTGAGTTGTTCACAGAGAAGAGGTAGTCGTTTAAAGCACTCAACTCTTTCACCAACCAGTCATGCTTCTTCATCATCCAGCAACAGAGCACCATACACTGATTTTCTGTACATACAAGCGTACGATCGTTGCCACCTTTGATTCTGATAGTCAAGCTGTCATTCCCCTTTTCCATCTGACAGCCCTGACACTTCATATTCTTTCTGGCCACAGTCAGCTGTTTAAAGTTCAGATAGAGTTTAAGGTTGATAATCTCTGTGATAGGCTTCTCTCCCATACCAGCTTTCTCATCAGTAATGTAGTCCGTATCCAGTTCAATCCTATCAGTCACCAGATGTGAAATCCAATGGAACTTCGACGTTAGCGACAGGTTCTTCAGATTCTGTCTCAACAAGTGGTAGTTCACACGGTCGTTAGCTACATCCAGCAGGTCAGCCATTCTGATAAGAATCATCAGATACTTCAAGCTGATTGTATCGTCCTTGGCTCTGGATTTAAGTCCATAAACATCCAGCACATCATACCCGTGACTTTCTGAGACCTTGGCCACGAATGACAACAGGGTGGGTTCCAAATAATTCAGTAGCGTATTGGACCGGTCGCGAATAAACTTCGCACTGTCCTTAGCGTGGTTATCCCTGACTAATGCCTCAAAGTAGCCATAAATTTGGTTGAACACATCAACCAAGAACTTTCCGGCATTCTTATATCTTGAATTCTTCTTGTCGTTAAAATCAATCTTCCCGAACTTATTCACCTCATCTTGCATCTGGGTCATCAGTTCTGAGATTAAGACCAGGTTCTTCCCGTTCTCAGAACTTAACCGCCCCATATCAGGATGTATCACCATACTGATGTCGTGCAGGTAGCATGCAAGGAACAGAATGTAGAAATCAATATCCTTCAGAACAAAGTAGTCTATCCTGTTTGTCAGTTCCAGCGATTTGGTGATAAGTGTTACCGCGTGTTCCTCGTTGTGAAGAGTATAAGAATTCAAGAACTTCGAGCCGTTGTACCATAAACCTTTCGTCAGCCTATGGGTAACAATCAGAGAATCCACCCATTCAGGTTTCCTTACGTTTCTGATGAAGATATTGAGCACTTCCAAAACACCCATATCAATTCCCATCTGATTGGAAATATCTTTCTCCTTGATATGTTCTATGAACTCTTCAAAATCTTCCAAATCAAAGTTCTGGTTTCTCAGATATGCCAGTATTCGCAATTCAGAATAACGTAGCCTTCTTGCATTCATCTTCGTAAAGGCGAGCGCATCTGATGGGACGACATCCATGATTTCCGAGAAATACACATTCAGTATTCTTCGTTGGTATTCAGAAGATGACTTCATCACAAACAACGTGAATGTCTTACCTTCGAAGCCACCCTTCTGCATACCAAAGATGGAGTGCAAGTTAATCTCTTCTTTATCCTTTACAGGTTCCAAAAAGTTTCTGAACTTCGCCATCTGCTTATCAGGATCCATGCTCTTCAGACCGCTGAAGTTCTCTTTTGACCAGCGCACCAAAGATGCATAGATGTCCTGAGTAAGAGATTTCATCTTAAAGGCTGCCTTGACGTCTTTTGTATAAAAGAGGTAAGACAAACGCCCTTCCGTTTTCACCTCACATGACTCCATCATCAATTTCTCGAAGTTTGCTATCTCCGTAACTATACCTTCTGCAGCTTTCTTAGGCAATTTTTGGATAAGCAAGCGATACTCCGACTGGAATATATCTTCATCAAACTGTTCAAAGAACTCTTCTGCCTTTGTTGCCTTATCCAGAAATCGCTTGCGAAAGTCGCCCAACATTTCTTCGCTGGGACCACCTTCCTCCCTGATTCTCAGAAGACGGTTCCGATAAAGGAAGAACTTCTTGAACCTGCGTAGCAGTTTGAGCCTTGAAGCAAGGGTATCGCCATTCTTGCTATTATCTGCCGTTGCCTTCTGCTTTTTGGTTAGTTCTTCTATCTCTCGTGAAATTACATCATCCAGAGCCTGAAGTTTTTTTAACGACACATGGTCATCCACCTCGTCCAGATTGTATGCCAGTTTCGAATGCATCGAGGTCTCACGGGTGATATTGGATATTGGGCCATATTGGTTGTCCGCATCATCAATATGGGTGAACACGCTCTTCCCGTCTTCGTGGAAGCGTATCTTATAGGTCAACTTCTTCTGGAAGTCCAAGAAGTCAGCTCCTAGATATTCGCTCAGTGTACTTGAACTCTTATCTGCCTCCTCACACCACTTTTCGAGGCTGGCATTCAAATTCTTTATCTTTTCCTTGAACTTGTCATCATCCAGTTTTGTCTGAATGTAGATCACGGAATCATCCACATAAAAGTAAGCATCCCCTTTGAAAAGTTCGTCTCTCATCAGGAGCCGCTTCACCTCTATCATACACAGGTTTCCAAAGAAGTATGACTGAGGCAAGCCCTGCGGGATTCCACAATTCATATAGAATTCCATTCCCGTCAAGTCTGCATCCTCCGGATAGTAGTACTCTTTCCAAGGCTCAATATTAGCCGCATTAATCTTGAAATACAGGAGCTTAGCAACCGCCTTGCTCAAATCTTCCTTGTTATCCTCGTATGTCTTTGACAGTTTGCTGATGATATAGTCATACAGCATCTTGAGTGATATGGACGGGAAGAAATTCTTGATGTCCAGACTTACTTCCGTAAGATAACTATGGTTCTGCTGATAAGTCCGACAGTGCTCTATCACCTCTTCTGTGTACTCCTTATACTTTGTCTGCCACTTGTGGAAAAGAAACTGAACATCTGTACTGGGTATGTTGCCATAGAAATTATGAGGCAGCAGTTTTGACAAGTCTGAAAGTTTCCTCTCGCCCTTTTCAAAATCATCATCAAACATAAGGCTGTTCATGATGCTGACCATACAGATCAAGTCAATCAGCCTTGCAGTGTGCATTGGGCGAAACTTCAGTTTTCCCTCATCATAATTCTTGAGTTTGAAATAGACCGTAGCATCAAATAGATGTTCCTTATCTGCAAACAGCCATTTCATTTTCTGCCGGCAGCACTCAATAACTTTCTCTATCAGCTCAACATTATGCTTGTCTGCAAGGGCGTAAAACAGTTCAAGGTCATTTCCTGCTATAGGGTCGCTTACAACGCCATCTTCATCGAAAGGAAACACAGGTTTCTCTGTGTCCAACAGTCCTTTGTCAAACACATACGATTCCATACAGAATATCGAGTTGAAGATATTCCGTTCATCCAGAATCTTATCAATCAACTTTTGTTTCTCGTTCATTCTGTACTCCCTTCTGTATTATTGAGCATAACAAGCGCAGCATCAATAAGTCTCTCTGCATCAGCAGCCTTTTTCCTTTTGCCCGCTATCAAGATACACTCTTTAGATTTTACCGTAAAGTTATAATCCCTCTTAATTGAAGCTATGCGATGAAAGTTCTCCCACAAAACACATGCTTTGACGAAAGGCTTCTCTCCTGTAACGGAAACATCAATGATGTCATTCATCACCACGTGGACATCTTTATGTGTTCGTGACTTCCCCGCGAGCATGTTAATATCAGCAAGCACATTATCCAGAAAGCGGATACCTTCCACAAGAAACTCCTTGTAGCTGTTCCCTCGCTTCCTCAGATAATTCCACGAATAGTCAAACTGAGGATTCTGTGAGATATAGAAGATAAATCCCGCTAAATAAACGTCATTGTTCACCTTGACATCTATCGCGTTCCTCAGCTTTTCATCATCACGGTGACTTTCGTCGTTATACTCGTTGGCCCTATCAATCAGCATTTGCAGGACAATCAACTTGGATTGCCGCTCACGCTCTGCCTTATCTCCAGCCTGTGAGTCTTCTTCACCAACGAGTGCGCTTTCCTGTATGTCATTCAGCAGCATCTGAAAAGTATAATCCTCCTTGGACGCTACTGTCAGTTTTTTATCATTCTTCGCCATCTGCTACTTGTGTTGAGATATAATACTCACAATAATCTTTAAAGCCTTCGGGTAGTGTTTCCCTTTTTACCATTGAATAGTTATTCACAAAAAAGCTTCTCAATTCCATAAATGCCCTCTGCCCTGCCTCATCCTGGTCGGGATATATGCGCAAGTCATAATTCTTCAGCATAACCAAATCTTCCAAGGGCTGAATAGTTGCACTGGGTATTGCCACAGCGTTTAACCCAGAAGACAACAAAGCCAAACAATCAGTTAAACCTTCACTTATATAGAGTTTATCACCCCTTCTGAGCGTATTCAGAATCGGGAGGTTAAACACTCTGGTCTTCTGAGCAGCCAAAAACTGGAATCTTGGGGCATCTTTTTTCTCCCCCAAGTATCTTGATTGAATTCCTGCTAACCTACCATCCTGTTCATAATAAGGGAAAAGCAGACAAGGTGTATAGAAATAAAAGTAAGTTCCATATTCCCCTCTTCTTACAATTCCTGATTTCACACATCTTTCTTCTCCAAATGTAGATAGAAGCGAACCTTTTGCCTTTTTGGCGTCAGTTACCGACTTGATGTTGAGGTTCTGAATAACATCTTTCTTGAAATGACGCTCTTCAAATAAGAACTTTTGGGCCAATTCTGACAGACCCGCCTTCTCAATCAACCACAGGAGAATCTCCTCATCTAAAGAATAAATTGATTCATCATTCTTTGATAAAAACACTTTTTTGACAGCTTTTTTAGCAGGTTTGACATACCCTTTAGCCTCTGGAATAATGATGTTAAACTCCCCTGCCAACCACAAACAAGCATCTTGAAAATCCAACCCCTTATAGTCCATCACCAATTGAATAGGGCCGCCACCTTTATTACAGACAAAACAGAAGAACATATTCTTTGCTGTGCTGAACTTTAAGCTTGGGCTATGGTCATCGTGCATAAAGCAGTGAGCCTTATGTCGCTTCACATCAATACCCAGCCTTTCAGCAACGGACTCAATGGAAAGTTCGTTCAAGCGCGTTACTATGTCTTCGGGAATCCTCATCCTTTTTCCTCGCCTTACCTAAAATCCGACAACTTATTCAAGAAATTCGCCATTGATTTCAAGTTCTCTCGTGAAGTCTCGTCAATGCCTTCTGGGTCAAAGGTAAGCATCCAAGCCCTTTTACCACAAGCCTTAGCCCCAGCCTCAGCTGGGGTTTTCGGTGTTTCTAAGTTTTTGGATTTTTGTTGTTTTATCTGTATTTAACTCAATACCTCCTGGGCTATGAGCTCGTAATCACTCTTGCCCTCTGGCACCCTCCGGAAATATTCATTGAAGAAGTCCAGTGCCGCCTTCTTCCGAAGCTTGCACGTCTCTATGAAGGTGAGCCACGCTGCTGCCACGTGATGCTGATCCTGTCGAACTGGTCCACCAGGCGTGTGTAGCGGATGAACTCAAGTCCCAGCTCAGCCAGTTTCTCCCTGTCGCAGTCGTGGATGACGCAAAGGTCCGCCTGCCGTACTGTCACCGCCTGTGCATCGCAAGTTCGCCCTGCCGGTCTCCGCTCTCTGACTTGAGCGCTTCATACTCTGACAAGGCCTTTTCCAGATACTCCACCCGT
>JAFSKF010000036.1 GCA_017449065.1 Bacteroidales bacterium | reverse complement strand
TCTTTGGCGATATAAGGAAACGTCCTTTCTCAATCACGGATTGCCAGTTGTAACAGACGAGGTTGTTGGTAAGCAGCTCGTCAAAGAACACGGCTACATTGCGTAGGTTTCTGACTTCTACTGTGAATCCGGCCTTGCAGTGGAGCAAAGCATCCATGACCGCCCTTGCTTCTGTCTCGTTTGATAACTTGAAAAGTTGGTTTTCTTGTGCAATCTTTGCCAAACAATCCAACTGACGGTCTGTGAACTTTCCTCCGAATGATAGAGAGACAGCCGCATGGGATTGGTTTTCTGTACTTGTTGTCAGGTGATGATGGATAAGCTCGTGAAAGTCTTCCTTTGTGAACGAATCCTTATAGAGATACCTGTCAAGCATATCCTTCTCCTGCGTGTACAGGTTACGCACGATACCCATATTCATACGATGGGCATTGTTGCAGCAGGGCTGCTTACAGCCGATGGAGTGGTGGCTGTCACAGAACAAATCAATGAAACGATCTTGTTTCATGCCACCGTTCATTACTTTCTCCACGTAGAGTTTCTTCATTGAGGACAATAGTCCGAACAGTTCGTCGTAGATGTCCTCATCGCAACACACATGCTTATGCGTGCTGCTCATCTCCCCAAAAAGAGAGATGACCGCTTTGGTCTTGTTTCTTCATTTTTCTTTTTGTTGATTGTTTGTTACACAAAAAACTCCGGCCACTTGCGCAACCAGAGTTGAGTTATACGAATTATGTGTTCTGTACAATACGGACACACTCATTTCAGTCAAAGAGTCCGTTTACAAGGTTTACCGCTTCGTCCTTCTTCCGGTTGACAATCTTTGCATACACCTGTGTCATGCGCACATCGGTATGTCCAAGCAGCTTGCTTGTCGTGTAGAGGTCAGCTCCCAATGTCAGCATCATGGTGGCAAAGGTATGCCTCGCCGTATGGAAGGTGAAGTGCTTGTTGATACCCGCAGCCTTGGCCCACGGTTTGATAAGCACATTTACTGCGGCAGCAGACGGAAGGTCAAACACATTGTCCTGAGGACTCTTGTTTCCTCGCTCTGGCATCCAACGTAATGCCTCTGGAGAGAGAGGCAGATAGATTGGTGCCTTGGTCTTCTGCATTACTACCTCAAGTCGTGTCTGTGCTCCATCTTGATACACATTTTCCCATTTCAAGGCAATAATATCACTGATACGCAATCCACAGAAGCAGGAGAACAGGTAGGCTGCCTTTACGGCTTCATTCTGCATAGGAGTTGCAATGAGCTGCCTTACCTCATCCACAGTCATATACTCACGCTTACTTTCCGGCTTTTTGATTTTATCAGCACTGCTTATTCTCGTATATGGATTAACTTTAATCAAGTCCTCGCGAACAGCAGCATTAAGTGCACCGTTAAGTGCCCGATAGTAGTTGTGGGCAGTATTTGCCGCAAGATGATCCACATGTCTTGGATGGTAGTCTGTCCTAAGATAGTCTATGTAACCTTGGCAGAAAGTTCGGTCAACTTGGTCAAGAGTTGTCTTTTCGCCTACCCATTCCCTGATAATCTTCATTGCCACCAATATTTGCCGCCAATCTTTCTTTCCACGCTTCTTTTGGTTTTCCATATAGGTGTTCATCCAATCAAGCAAAAGCACCTTGGGTTCGTCTTTTGCCTGTTTGATGCCAGCCTCACCATTTGTTAGCTCAATGATCCTGTCGGCCTTGATTTTATTTGCAGCAACCAAGGTGGCTTGGTTCTGCCTGCGAGAGTTTTCATCCGTTTCTGGGACGATATACATCTTCAGATATTCATAGGAACGTTTGCCTTCCCTATAGATATCCAAGTACAAACTTTTGTTTCCGTTGCTTAGGTCTTTCATCCTAAGCCGGATTGGCTCCTTTGCCTTTGTCGTTTTCTTGTTCCTTGCCATGGCTATTCGATTTTATGTCCTAAACTGGGTGCAAAGGTACGAAAAATAATCGAAAACAAGAAACAAATAAGAAACAAAAATAATGAAAACAACAGAAATAATGTGATAAGTCAAGAAACAAGTGCAAAAATAGAAGTTTTTAGAAACACTTATATATCAGTGCTTTTATTTGCAGTTTATTGGAACTTGTTTTCATTACTGACCTTTAGTTTATGAATTTCGCAACTTCAAACGATTAGTCAAAAACAAGGCAACGGGGACGCCCCTTGGGATGTTTATAGACAGCCCATATTGCCTATATGCGGAGATGGCTATTGCCATTGAAGCGTATGGCGATGTGGTTATTACTATAGCATTCTGCGTGGGGCATTCCGCGTTGCTCGTTTCGACTAATCGGGCAATGCGAAGGCCTTTAGAGCGTGGAACGGGCAACAGGACTGGCTCCACGTTTTTTATGTGCCTTGGTGTCGGGGTGAAATCCCCATGGAAGATTATTACTAACCTTGCAGCCCAAAGGGAGCCTGGCCGCACAGAGAGGATGAACCGTTCTCACCGACAGCCGCCAGATGGAGCTGATCAATAATATCAACAAAACACTTCGCGAAGACTTGTCGCAGCAAATCAAAGCCGGAAGCCGCCTGTCCATAGCCGCCTCCTGCTTCTCCATCTATGCCTTTCAGGAACTCAAAGAGGCGCTGAACGGCATCAAGGAACTGCGCTTCATCTTTACGTCGCCTACTTTTACTACCGAGAAAACATCCAAACAGCAACGGGAATTCTATATTCCCCGTTTGGATAGGGAACGCACGCTCTATGGCTCAGAGTTTGAAGTGAAACTCCGCAATGAACTGACACAAAAAGCTATAGCCCGAGAATGTGCAGAATGGATACGCCAGAAGGTTTGCTTTAAGTCCAATCGTACCAACGAGCAGATGATGGGCTTCATCAACCTCGACGATACCAGTTATTCTCCCATCACCGGATTTACGACGGTAGATCTTGGGTGTGAAAAAGGCAATACGGCCTACACAATGATTCAGAAGGCAGAGGCTCCTTTCTCCAAAGCCTATATCGACCTGTTCAATCAGCTATGGAACGATTCCGGTCGCCTGCAAGTGGTGACAGAAGAAGTCATCGACAGTATCAGCAATGCCTATAAGGAAAATGCCCCGGAGTTCCTGTATTTCGTGGCACTCTACAATATCTTCAACGAGTTCCTTGAGGACATTAGCGAAGACGAATTGCCCAAGGAGGCGACTGGCTTCAAGAACTCTGCTATCTGGCAGAAACTCTATAATTTTCAGAAGGATGCAGCCTTGGCCGTCATCAACAAGTTAGAGAAATACAACGGTTGCATCCTGGCTGATAGCGTAGGTTTGGGTAAGACTTTCACGGCTCTGAGCGTCATCAAATACTTCGAGAGCCGCAACCGCACGGTGTTGGTGCTCTGTCCCAAGAAACTCTTCGAGAACTGGAACACCTATCGCCAGAACTATGTGAACAACCCGCTGGCTAAGGACCGTTTGAACTACGATGTACTGTTTCATACCGACCTCAGTCGCGAGCATGGTCGCAGCAACGACCTCGACCTGGAGCGAATCAACTGGGGTAACTACGACTTGGTGGTCATCGACGAGAGCCACAACTTCCGCAATGGCGGTAAGGTCTCGACCGACGAGAATGGCGAGAACCCACGCGAAAACCGATATCTGCGACTGATGAATAAGGTGATACGTTCCGGCGTCAAAACGAAGGTGCTGATGCTCTCAGCCACCCCTGTCAACAATCGCTTCAACGACCTGAAGAATCAGCTGCAATTGGCCTACGAAGGACAGAGTGAGGCTTTCGACAAACTGCTGCCAACTAATAGGGGCATCAACGACATCTTCCGTCAGGCGCAGGGCGCCTACAACATCTGGGCAGACCTGCCTCCGCAGGAACGCACCACCGAGCGACTGCTCCGTATGCTCGACTTCGATTTCTTCCGCCTGCTCGATGCTGTTACCATTGCCCGCAGTCGCAAGCATATCCAGCAGTATTACGATACTACCGACATCGGGACTTTCCCCAATCGCCTGAAGCCCATATCCCGCCAGCCGCACCTGACGGACCTCGATACTGCCATCAGCTATAATGAGATCTTCGAGCAGTTGCAGTCGCTCCGTCTGGCTATCTATGCGCCCTCGGCATTCATCCTGCCCAGCAGACTCTATAAATATAAAGAGGAGGAGAGCACCACGGGCCATCGCCTGAGCATCGAAGAACGTGAGCAGGGTATTCAGCGACTGATGAATATGCAGTTGCTGAAGCGCTTGGAGTCGTCAGTCAATTCTTTCCGGTTGACTTTAGAACGCATTCGTGACTATATGCAGGAAACGCTCGATGCCATCGCCAAGTTCCAAAGCGGTGATAAGCGAGTCAGCGTAGATGACTACGAAGACGTGGATGGCGACGAGGACGAGCAGGACTTTACCATAGGCAAGAAGAAAAACCGTATTCTCTTAGAGGATATGGACTATATATCGTGGCAAGAGGAAATCAGAGGCGACCTTGAGATTATCCGCTTGTTGCTCACCATGCTCGAAAGCATTACGCCAGAGCACGACAGCAAACTGCAACAGCTCATCAGCGACCTGCGGAATAAGTTTGCCCATCCCATCAATGGCAATAATAAGAAAGTGCTTATCTTCACGGCTTTCTCCGACACGGCAGAATATCTCTATAACTGCCTGGCTGATGACATCAAGTCGGAGCATGGTCTGAATGTGGCTTTGGTGACAGGCGATGTGGAGGCACGGAGTACACTGAAATTAAAAGAAAAGTTGGACTTCAATAAAGTCCTCACCCTCTTCTCTCCAATATCAAAGGAAGCCTCTACAGTTTATCCAACCATCTACTCCCCTCCTTTTAAGGGAGGGGCCGGGGGTGGGTCCATTGATGTCCTCATTGCCACCGATTGTATTTCGGAAGGTCAGAACTTGCAGGATTGTGACTATCTGATCAATTATGATATACACTGGAATCCCGTTCGCATCATTCAGCGCTTTGGGCGAATAGACCGTATAGGCTCACAGAATGCTCAAATCCAGTTGGTGAACTACTGGCCGGATATGACGCTCGATGAGTATATCAATCTGAAGGGACGTGTGGAGGCTCGCATGAAAGTAACGGTGATGACGGCTACAGGCGATGACAATCTGCTTTCACCCGAAGAGAAAGATGATTTGGAGTATCGTCGCCAACAGCTGGAGCGTCTGAAAGAAGATGTTGTCGATCTGGAGGAAATGAACTCTGGCGTCAGCATCATGGACTTAGGACTGAATGAGTTCCGACTGGACTTGCTGGAGTATATGAAAGAGGGGGCTGATGTGGAGCATACTCCCAACGGTCTGCATGCTGTGGTTCGAGGTGATGGACAGGCTCCGGCAGGCACCATCTTCGTATTGAAGAATCGCACAGCAGGGGTCAATATCGACCACAAGAACCAGTTGCATCCGTTCTATATGGTGTATATCCGTGACGATGGTGAGGTGATGGTTGACCACTTGCATCCCAAAGACCTGTTGGATAAGATGCGACTGATCTGCAAGCCCATGACAAAGCCCGATGTTTCACTTTGTCGTGAATTCAACAAAGAGACGCGCGATGGCTTGCGCATGGACAAATACTCCGATCTGCTGAGCAAGGCCATCAACTCGATTATCTCTGTCAAGGAGCAGTCAGAGGTGGACAGTTTCTTGGAAGGGTTCGCTGGCGAACTCTTTGAGGAGCGCTATGTGGGTCTCGACGATTTCGAATTGATTTGTTTTTTAGTAATTAAGTAGCCTATGTTCGGATTGCCAGCAAATACCCTCATCAATCAGCCGCTCTACAAAAAAGCAGTCTTTGAGAAGTTCAATCTCAAAGCAGCTGAGCGTGAGCGTTTCGATGCAGATATCAGTCGGATGGCGTTGGTAGCCCGTATATCTCCTGCTACCGTCCCTGCATTGTCAGAGGGTCAGGAGATAAAAGGATTCTATGTACTTCAAGTGGAGTTGAAGCATCAGGAGTATGACACCAAGAACATTCAGTTGCTGCATAAACTGATACCCCAGCAAATGGTCTTTGCATTGCGATATGAACACCAGACGCAACTTTGTATCTTCCATACCCGTCTGCAGCAATCCGTCTGGATGAATACGGAGGATGCAACGATTCCCCTTCAAGGCCTTACCCTCGATGATGTCTGGAACAACATCGTTGCCACTATTGGTGGCTTAGACGCTCAGTCAGAAGAAACGCTTGAAGAACAAATCATACATCGAGAACATCGAGAAAAGTTACTTCGCCAGATAGAGGCATTAGAAAAGCGCTGCCGAGCTGAAAAACAGACACGGAAGCGCTATGAGTTGCACCAACAGATTTTAAATTTAAAGGCGGAGATATGAGAATGAGATTACTTTTTGGCGACCCAATCTTCAACGACTATGCCTTCGATACGTTCAAAATGTTTGACGTTATGTGTAACCATAGTCAGTCCTTGTGCCTTGGCCGCGCAACCTATCAGCAAATCGTAATCCTCCAAAGACTTCCCAAGTTTCTGAAGTCTGAGTTTCTCTTGGCAGAATACATCGATGGTTTTTGCAAAAGGAACAATCTTCACTTTTTTCAAAAAATTGTTGACAATGGACAGATTCTCGGCTTTCTTTGCACTTTTATAAGCACCATATCGCAATTCCATAACAGTGACGTCAGAGACAAAGCACCGACTCTTACCATATTGTTTCATCCGCTCTATAATGCCGTGTTCGCCTCTAAAGGCAAAAATACAGATGTTTGTATCTATCAAGTATCCATTCATAATACAATCTCTTTCATTTTGGCATTCCGAGCCTCATGTATGTCGTCAATGATTTCTTCGGTAGTCCTGTCATCTTGCCATTTCCCCGCAAAACTCTCTGTCCAGTCATCATCTATATGTAGCCTTATGGAAGCACTGAGCAGCGATATAAGTTCTAACTTTACATCGTTACTAAGATTTGCCAGTTCAGACCAGTATTTGGCACTTGCTGGCGATGGAGCAGTTAATAAATTACCTTTCATAATCCAACTTTTTAACAAATTCCGGTGCAAAGTTAAGTATAAAATCTGAAATAACAAAAAAAACAATGGAAAAACTTCATTTACAGACCACGAACGTGGTGGATGAGAATATCAGGCGCATTGGGGAACTGTTTCCCAATTGCTTGACAGAACGACTGAATGAGAAAGGGCAGCCAGAAACAGCGATTGACTTCGACCAACTCAGGCAGGAGTTGTCGAAGGATATAGTGGAAGGTCCTGAAGAACGTTATCAGTTCACTTGGCCTGACAAGCGCAACGCCATCCGTTTGGCCAACGCCCCCACGACAGACACCTTGCGTCCTTGTCGTGAGGAGAGCGTGGATTTCGACACAACGCAGAACCTCTATATTGAGGGCGACAACCTGCAAGTGCTGAAGTTGCTCCGCGAGAACTATCTTGGCAAGGTGAAAATGATATATATCGACCCGCCTTACAATACGGGTAATGACTTTGTGTATAACGATGACTTCTCTACGGAGAAGGGAGAATATATGCATAATAGTGGGCAATATGATGAGGATGGCTATCAAACGGTACCTAATACAGAAAGCAATGGCCGCTTCCATACCGATTGGCTCAACATGATTTACCCACGATTGAAAGTAGCAAAGGATTTGTTGAGTGAGGATGGGGCGATATTTATTAGTATTGATGACCATGAAGAGGAGAATATTAAGAAAATTGCCAATGAAATATTTGGAGCGCAGAATTTTATTGCATGTGTAGTTTGGCAAAGAACTTATGCCCCTATTAGTTTAAAGAAATATTTTTCTGAAAACCATGAGTTTTGCTATATCTATGCAAAATGTTTGGAAAAATTTAAGATGAATCTATTGCCTCGAAGTGACAAACAAAATAAAGATTATAAGAACCCAGATAATGACCCACGTGGAGTATGGAAGGTAGGAAATCTAACTGTAGGCCCAGCTGTTGAAAAGCAGATATACCCAATTATAGGGCCTACAGGCAAAACATTCCTTCCACCGAGTGGATATTGTTGGAGATTTCAAAGGAGCGTTTCCAACAAATGCTCGATGATAATAGAATATGGTTTGGGGCGAATGGTGATAATTCACCTGTACCTAAGTTGTTCTTATCAGAAGTTCAAGATGGTGTTACCCCTATGACGTTATGGACTTTTGAAGAAGTCGGTCATGGACAAGAAGCAACTCGTGATTTCCGAGATTTAATGGGGCAATCGGTATTCACAAATACGAAACCATTAAGATATATGAATCGTTTCCTTCAAATTGGAAGTGAAAAGAATTCCATTATTCTCGACTTCTTTTCCGGCTCCGCCACCACAGCCCATGCAGTCATGCAACTCAATGCTGAGGATGGAGGTAAGCGTAAGTTCATTATGGTGCAGTTGCCAGAAGCGACGGATGAAAAGAGTGAAGCCTATAAAGCAGGCTACAAGAATATCTGCGAGATTGGTAAAGAACGTATCCGCAGGGCTGGTAAGAAAATCAAAGAGGAATCGCCGTTGACCACACAAGACCTTGATACAGGTTTCCGTGTGCTGAAACTCGACTCATCGAATATGGAGGATGTGTATTACACGCCAGCAGAGTTTGGCGAAGGAAACTTGTTTGCCAATAACATTAAGCCCGACCGCACGGAAGAAGACCTGCTGTTCCAGACGATGATAGAACTTGGTATAGAACTGAGCGCAAAGATAGAGCAGACGGAGATTGCTGGCAAGACGGTGTGGAACGTTGCTGACGGCTACCTGTTGGCTTGCTTCGACGAGAACGTGAACGAGAGCACCATCACTGCTATTGCCAAACAGCAACCTTACTATTTCGTGATGCGCGACAGCAGTCTCGCCAATGACAACGTTGCCGACAACTTCGAACAGATTTTCGAGCACTATAGCAAGGACACCATCAGAAGAATACTATAGGGGTGCATTTTAACAAAATACAGAGCAAAACGCCCTCATTCCCTCACAAAAGTGAGAGAATTATCGATTATTCCCACACAAAAATGTAATAATTGCGGATTATTCCCCCGCAAAAATGTAAGAAAATTATCATCTTTCCCCCGCAAAAATGTAAAAATATTTGGATATTCCGCGAAAAATGCGTATCTTTGCGGCAAATTTAAATAAACGCAAAAATGAAAAGAAATCTATTCAACTCATTGTTAAGTTGGAAAAACGATGTAAGCCGGAAACCCCTCATCCTGGAAGGTGCCCGTCAGGTCGGCAAGACCTGGCTGCTGAAAGAGTTCGGAAAAGCAGAATACGAGAATTTCGTGTATATCAACTGCTCCGATGACAATTTCGCCAAGACATTGTTTCTGCAGGACCTGAAACCAGACCGCATCATACGCGATGTGGAGGCCAATACCGGACAGCAAGTGAGAGCTGGCCGGACATTGATTGTCTTTGATGAAATACAGGATGCCCCCAATGGCATAACTTCGCTGAAGTATTTCTGTGAGAATGCGCCCGAACAGCATGTTGCGGTCGCGGGTTCCCTGTTGGGCGTGGTGCATCATCCGGGGGAGTCTTACCCGGTGGGGAAAACCGACATGCTGCGCCTGTACCCCATGACATTCGATGAGTTCATCTGTGCCAAGTGGAATGAGAAGCTTGCCAAAATCGTGGCCGACTGCGAATGGGACTCATTCGTTCCGTTCGACCATTTGCTGAAGGACCTGCTGCGCCAATACTTCTATGTCGGGGGAATGCCGGAGGCTGTATTGGACTGGACAACCCATCAGGATGTTCAGAGGGTAAGAAGGATACAGAACAGGATTCTGTCATCGTATGCGAGCGACATGTCAAAACATGCGGGAGCGGAAGCGGAACGCATCAGGATGGTGTGGAACAGCATCCCTGCCCAGCTGGCCAAGAAGAATAAGAAATTCATATACGGGGCTGTGAGAAACGGCGGACGCGCCAAGGATTTCGAAGTCGCCATCCAATGGCTCGTGGATGCCGGATTGGCCTACAAAGTACACCGATGCAAGACTCCGGAGCTACCGCTGAAGTTCTATGAGGATTTCGATGCCTTCAAGCTCTTTTTTCTGGATGTCGGGTTGTTGGGGGCTCTCAGCAATGCCAGTCCCGGACTGATGCTCACCCAAAATGACGTCTTTACGGAATTCAAGGGAGCATTCACAGAGAACTATGTAATGGAACAACTGAAAGGATCCGATGACATGGGTATCTATTATTTCAGCAAGGAACATTCAACGCTGGAGATAGACTTCCTCGTGCAGACGGAGCAGCGGTTGGTACCCATAGAGGTAAAGGCCGAGGAGAACGTCAAGAGCAAGTCGCTGGCGCAGTTCATCAGGACAGACCATGCTGACAAGCATCTGAAGGGCTTGCGTTGCTCCATGAAACCATATATTGACCAGGGGTGGATGGAAAATATTCCACTGTACAGTATAAAGGCATATATTGATAAAGAAAATGAAGTTCATCATCAGGGAGCAGAAGGCCACGATGATTGTGGAGCATATCAGTTATAACCGCACCGAGCAGACCTACGATACAGACATCTTCACACAGGAGAAGAGCCGGCAGACGGTGGATAAGGCCTATCCTGCCAAAAAGCACATTTTGGATTATGTGTTTACGGACAGTCAGGGAGAACGTAAGTTTGCGGAAGAAATGGACAGTGCGGCAGAAGTCTGTGTGTATGCCAAACTGCCTCGCACGCTTAAGATTCCCACGCCAGTGGGCAACTATGCGCCCGACTGGGCCATTGCCTTCCACGACAATATGGGCGTGAAGCACATCTTATTTATTGCAGAAACCAAGGGCTCGATGGACTCCATGCAGCTGAAAGGCGTGGAAAAGGCAAAGATTGATTGTGCCAAGAAACTCTTTAACGAAATGTCAACAAACAAGGTGCGCTATCATGAAGTGGACAGCTACGACAATCTGCTGAAAGTGATGGCGAAATTGCAGTAGTTTTTTGTCTTGCAAGAAACGCGAAAATCGCATTTAGGCGCTTTCTATCTCTACACTCTACTTGGCAAAATGGGTTAAAATGCATTCTGACCCATTAAAAAGTAGGGTGTATTTTTTGTGATTTCATAGGAAATTTGTAAATTTGCGCGGGTTTGTGCGGAAAATATATCCTTTTCGGAGACAAATCTGCGAAAACGAAAATATTTTAAAATCAACAAAACGATATGAATATTTCTTACAAATGGCTGAAGGATTACCTGAAGTTCGATCTCACTCCGGAGCAGACTTCGGCAGCCTTGACTTCTATCGGTCTCGAAACCGAGGGCGTAGAGGAAATTGAAACCATCAAGGGCGGTTTGAAAGGTCTTGTGGTAGGTCACGTGCTGACCTGCGAACCACATCCGGATTCCGACCACATGCATGTGACCACCGTCGATCTTGGCGATGCCCAGTGGGTGAAGGATGCCTACGGGCAGAACTGTGAGCTGAGTGCGGAAGGTCATGTGATTGCACAGATTGTGTGCGGTGCACCGAATGTTGCTGCAGGTCAGAAAGTAATTGTTGCCACGTTGGGCACCGTACTTTACGACGGAGATCAGGAGTTCACCATCAAGAAAGCCAAACTGCGCGGCGTTCCTTCGAACGGCATGATTTGCGCAGAAGACGAAATCGGTGTCGGTACCGACCACGCCGGTATCATCGTGCTGCCTGCTGAAACACCCGTAGGTATGTCGGCATCCGAATACTATCATGTGGAGAGCGATTATCAGATCGCCGTCGATATCACTCCTAACCGCATTGATGCAGCCAGCCATTACGGTGTGGCTCGCGATCTGAATGCCTATTTGGGTGCCCACGATCTGCCTCACGAGTTGGTGAAGCCTTCTGTCGATGCTTTCGATGCCGCTTTGGAAGCTGACAAGAAAGTGCCGGCAACCATTCAACCGGTTACCCTGAAGGTGGAGAATACCGAGGCCTGTCCGCGTTATTCAGGTATCACCATCGAGGGCGTGACCGTCAAGGAGTCGCCCGAATGGCTGAAGAACCGCTTACAGTCTATCGGACTCCGCCCGATTAACAATATTGTCGATATTACGAACTTCATCCTGCATGAGACCTGCGTGCCAATGCACACCTTCGATTACGACAAGATCAAGGGTCGTCAGATTGTAGTGAAGACTTGCCCGGAAGGAACCAAGTTCGTGACCTTGGACGGGAACGAGCACAAACTGGGCGAACGCGATCTGATGATCTGCAATGCCGAGGCACCGATGTGCATCGCCGGTGTTTTCGGAGGCTTGGAGAGCGGCACCACTACCGAGACGAAGAACGTTTTCCTGGAGTGCGCCTACTTCCATCCGACTTGGGTGCGCAAGACCGCCCGTCGCCAGCAGCTCTCGACAGATGCTTCGTTCCGCTACGAGCGCGGCATCGACATCAACAACCTGCCCTATGCCTTGCGTCGCGCTGCCCTCTTGGTGAAGGAACTGGCCGGCGGTCATATCGTGGGTGACATCGTGGAAGTCTATCCAGAGAAAGCCCAGCCGGCGGTAGTCGATTTGACCTACAAGCGTGTGAACGGCTTGAGCGGTATCGATATTCCAGTGGAGCGCGTGAAGCAGATTCTGGGTCTCTTGGAGATGCAGATCCTGGAAGAGAACGCTGAGGGTGTGAAGATTCAGATTCCGAACTACCGTGTGGATGTTACCCGCGACTGCGACGTGATTGAGGATATCCTCCGCATTTACGGCTACGATCGTGTGGAACTGCCGGAAAGCGTACACACCAGTGCCCAAAATAAGACACAGACCGATATCAACAACAAGCTGCAGCAGCTGATTTCTGAGCAGCTGACTGGTGCCGGCTATAGCGAGATTCTCTGTAACTCGCTCACCGCAGAAGCCTTCTACAAAGACTTAGAGAGCTTCCCGGCTGATAAGCTCGTGCATGTGATGAACCCGTTGTCGGGCGATTTGAACGTGCTGCGTCAGACCCTGCTGTTCGGTGGTTTGCAGAGCATCATCCGCAACATCAACTTCAAGAACGCCAACCTGCGCTTCTATGAATTTGGCAACACACAGTTCTATAACGCAGAGAAACAGGCAGCCGTGAACAACGAAGTGACCAGTGGCGAAAAGACAGCCTTGCAGGTGCAGCAGGAGGGTCGTGCATTGGCCGGTTACAAGGAAGAATCGCACTTGGCCTTGTGGCTGACCGGTAACCGCGCCAGCAACTCATGGGCACACGCCGACCAGAAGGCTTCGGTGTTCGAACTGAAAGCTGCCGTGCTGAACATCCTGCGCCGTTTGGGCCTGTCGAACAGCCTGCGTCAGCGCCAGTTCAACAACGACATCTTCGCCGTCGGTCTGGAGATTGCTTCAGCCAATGGCAAGGTGCTGGCAACCTTAGGCATCGTATCGAACAAGATCCTGAAGAAGTTCGATATTGAACAGGAGGTTTACTATGCCGACATGGATTGGAAGGTGCTGATGAAGGAAACAGCCAAGGTGAACGTACAGCAGGAAGAGATCTCGAAGTTCCCGCCAGTGAAGCGCGACTTGGCGTTGCTGGTCGATAACTCCGTGCGTTTCGCGGACATCGAGAAGGTGGCCTACGAAACCGACCGCCGTCTGTTGCAGAGCGTCAACCTGTTTGATGTATATGAGGGCAAGAACCTGCCGGAAGGCAAGAAGTCGTATGCCATTTCGCTCATCATTCAGGATACCGAGAAGACTTTGGTCGATAAGCAGATTGACAACCTGATGCAGAAGTTCATCAAGGCATTCGAAACCAAGTTGGGAGCCACGCTCCGTTAAGAGCGGCTTCCAGCCTATGAAACAAAAGAAAATCATTGTAAAATCAAAATAAAAAAATAAGAAATTTTTGAATTGTTATGGGAAGAGCATTTGAGTATCGTAAAGCCCGTATTATGGCTCGTAATAGCAAGAACAGTAAAATGTTCTCGAAACTGAGTAAGGAAATCACCATGTGTGTAAAGGCATCGGGTCCGGATCCGGACAACAACAGTCGTCTGCGTACCCTGATTGCCAGCGCCAAGTCGGCAAGTATGCCTAAAGATACCATCGATCGTGCCATTAAGAAAGGCAGCGAAGCCGGTGGCGGCGATTATAAGGAGATCACTTACGAAGGATACGGCCCATTCGGTATTGCCATTGTGGTGGAGACTGCCACCGACAACAATACCCGTACTGTGGCTAACGTACGTTCCTACTTCACCAAATTCGGTGGTACACTGGGCACCACAGGTTCGTTGAGCTTCCTGTTCTCGCGCAAGGCCGTATTTACCGTGAAGGCCAAAGAGGGTGTCGATATGGAGGAACTCGAATTGGAACTGATCGACTTCGGTGTGGATGAGCTTTACTACGATGAGGAGGAGAAGACCATCACCGCTTACGGCGAATATGAGGCATACGCACAGATGCAGCAGTATTTCGAGAGCAATGGTTTCGAGATTGAAAGCGCTGAGTTCGTGCGTATTCCTAACGACACCAAGGAGGTTAACGAGGAACAGCGTGCTACCTTGCAGAAGCTGCTCGACAAGTTCGATGAGGATGACGATGTAACCAACGTCTTCACCAACATCAAGGAAGAGGGTGAGGAGTAATCCTGCATCTTGCTTTTCGTGCGCACGCGTACCTTTCTTTATTTATCAAAACTAAAAACAAGCTTATGTCAGTACAATTACAGAAAATACAGGAACTGATCAAAAACCGCGAAACCGCCCGCCTGGGCGGTGGAGAGAAGCGCATCGAGGCCCAGCATGCTAAGGGTAAGATGACTGCTCGCGAACGTATCGAGGCTCTGGTTGACCCGGGTTCGTTCGAGGAGTATGACATGTTCCTCATTCATCGTTGTACCAACTTCGGTACCGATAAGAGTCATCCTTTCGGTGATGGTGTCGTAACAGGTTCGGCAACCATTGGCGGACGACTGGTGTTCCTCTTTGCACAGGACTTCACGGTGTCGGGTGGCTCGCTGAGCGTCACCATGGCCGAGAAAATCTGCAAGATCATGGATATGGCCATGCGCGTAGGTGCTCCGGTGATCGGACTGAACGATTCGGGAGGTGCGCGTATTCAGGAGGGTATTGCTTCGATGGCCGGTTTCGGTGAGATCTTCGAGCGCAATATTCTGGCATCGGGTGTGATTCCACAGATCAGCGTGATCATGGGTCCTTGTGCCGGCGGTTCGGTATATAGCCCGGCGCTGACCGACTTCGTGATGATGGTCAAGAACTCCAGCTACATGTTCCTGACCGGTCCGAAGGTAGTGAAGGAAGTGCTTGGCGAAGTGGTCGATCAGGAATCGTTGGGCGGTGCTACCGTGCATAGCTCGAAGTCGGGCGTGGCTCACTTCGCAGCTGAGAACGAGGAAGAGGCGATCACCATGGTACGCACTTTGCTAAGCTACTTGCCGCAGAACAATATGGAAGAGGCTCCGCGTGTGGAGTGCACCGATCCGATCGACCGCAAGGAAGACCTTCTGAACGAGATTATTCCTGAGAGCGCCAATCAGGCCTACGACATGTATCAGGTGATTGCAGCCGTCGTGGATGGCGGCGAGTTCTTCGAGGTACATGCCAATTGGGCAAAGAACATCATCGTCGGTTTTGCCCGTATGAACGGACAGAGCGTAGGCGTGGTGGCCAACCAACCGAAAGTGATGGCAGGCTGTCTGGACAGCAACGCCAGTCGCAAGGCCGCCCGTTTCGTGCGCTTCTGCGATGCCTTCAACATTCCGTTGGTGACACTGGTGGATGTGCCGGGCTTCCTGCCTGGAACCGGTCAGGAATACAACGGTGTGATCGACCACGGTGCCAAGTTGCTGTATGCTTACGGTGAGAGCACTGTTCCGAAGGTGACTGTTACCCTGCGCAAGTCGTATGGCGGGTCGCACATCGTGATGAGCTGCAAGCAGCTGCGCGGCGACATCAATTACGCTTGGCCATCAGCAGAAATTGCCGTGATGGGTTCGGGTGGTGCTGTCGAGGTGCTGTATGGCAAAGAACTGAAAGCCGCAGAAACTCCCGAAGAGAAGGCTGCCATCACAGCTGAAAAGAAGAAGGAGTACGAAGACTTGTTCTGCAATCCGTACGATGCTGCACACAAGGGTTACATCGACGATGTGATAGAACCGCGCAACACCCGTTTCCGCGTGATTCGCGCCCTTGAGAAGCTGCACAACAAACGCGTGGAGAATCCTGCCAAGAAGCACGATAATCTGCCATTGTAATCCGTTAAAAATGTTTTCAATGAAGAAACTATTTGTCATAGCTGTATTGCTGGCCAGTGTCACACCGATGCTGGCAAGCAATGCGGAAATCTTCCGGGAACACGATCCTTATGGCTGGATTATGGCTGTCATTTCGATGGGCGTGGTATTTGTCGCATTGCTGATTTTGTTCCTTTGCTTCAAGTATGCCTATTCGGGCGTGACGGCGTTGTTGTATCGGATGAAGACCCTGTTCCACCGCCAGAAGCAGCTCGAAACCATCAAAGAGCAGCGAAGCCGTCGTACCATCGTGAAGAAAGAGACCGATTCTGCAGGCAACGAGATTGAAAAAGTGGTGGATGCCGAGACCGGAGAGGAAGTGCACGACGAGGAACTGGCAGCTGCTATCGGAGTGGCTCTTTTCCTGCACGAGGACGGCATGCACGACAGCGAGAGCGATGTGCTGACCCTGGTGCCGAGTGTGTCGGCCTGGAACGGAGCCGGTAACAACCAGAAACGTAGCCCGCTGCGTAAGTTTTAATGTAAACAAAGGTCGTACTGATAAACTGAAAACGACAATATGAAAAGCTATAAGATGAAAATCAACGGCAACGAGTATGAGGTTGCCGTAAAGGATGTGAACGGACAACAGGTGGAAGTGGAGGTGAACGGCATGCCTTATCAGGTGGAACTGGCTGAGGCTCCGAAGTCGGAGAAACCGAAACCTGTCATTGCACGTCCGGCAGCAGCGGCTGCCCCTGCAGCTGCCCCAACAGCATCTCCTGCACCTGCAGCCAGTGCTCCGGGTGCCACCAAGTCTCCACTGCCTGGAACGGTTCTGAACGTTCTTGTGACTGTCGGTCAGAGCGTGAAAGCCGGCGATGTGGCTGTGGTGCTTGAAGCCATGAAGATGGAGAACAACATCAACTGCGGTAAGGATGGTGTTGTGAAAGCCGTTTATGTGCAGAAGGGCGACAATGTCCTGGAGGGCGCTGACCTGCTGCTGGTTGAATAAGGTTCGGAAAATCGTTATAGAAGTAGGCTCGTTTGAAGAATGAGAATTAAGCGCATATACACGTTCATGTTGCAGACCTTCCTGCCGATCTTCGTCATGACGTTTGCCATCTGCATTTTTATTTTTATGATGCAGTTCTTATGGAAACAGGTGGACGAGATTGTCGGAAAGGGTCTGAGTCTTGGGGTGATTGCAGAACTCTTCTTCTACGCTTCGATGAGTTTCCTGCCAATGGCACTTCCATTGGCTGTGCTGTTGGCATCGCTGATGACCTTTGGCAACCTGGGTGACTCGTTAGAGCTATTGGCCATGAAGGCATCTGGCATCTCGCTGCTGAAGATCATGCGTCCGCTTATCATCTTCGTGACAGCCTTGGCCATCGGTGCATTCTTCTTCCAAAACGATGTGATGCCAAAAGCGAACACCAAGATGTACAGTCTGCTGTTTGGCATCAAGAACAAATCGCCGGAACTGGAGATCCCCAAAGGAACCTTCTATAAAATGGAGACAAATTCCGGGGATACCTATAATATATACGTGCGCGACAAGAACCCGAAAACGGGTCTGCTGCAAGATGTGACTATCTACATCTTTTCGGGTCAGAACATTGAGGATGCTACTGTTACCGTGGCCGATTCCGCCCGCTTGCAAAGCATGCCCGACGGCAACCATCTGAAGCTTACGCTTTGGCAAGGAGAGCAGGTGGGAACCTTCAAGGCAAACAACCGTCAGCGTAGGGATGACAAACATCCGCAGTACCGACGTGAGAGCTTTGTCGAGAAGGAAGTATTCATTCCCTACAACAACGATTTGCAGCGCACCGACGAATCGATGATTGCATCCCGTCATGTGGGCAAGAATCTGGAACAGCTTGTGGCTTCGGTCGATAGTCTGGACAACCGCATCGATTCGGTCAACAAGGTTTATAGCCGGCAGTTGGTGCAACGTACGTACTTCAGCAATGTGCGTGAAGAGAAGCGAAACGATACGCTTTTCTTCGAACAGGTGGCAGAGAAACAGAAAATGCCGATCAACCTCGATTCGATTTATGCCTCTTTGCAGGCTCCGCAAATGGCGCAGATAAGTCGGGAGGCTGAGAAACGCAGTAAGTCGGTGGTGCGTAGTTTCGATTCGCGCAACGATTTGCAGAAGAAGGAATACAAGGAGCGTTCATTGCACGAGATTGAGATACACCGTAAGTTCACTTTGTCGTTCGGTTGCCTTATATTCTTCTTCATTGGCGCGGCGTTAGGGGCCATCATCAAGAAAGGCGGATTGGGCATACCGGTCATTGTGAGTGTGGTGTTTTTCATCATCTACTTTGTGATTGACAACAGCGGATACAAGCTGGCTCGCGATGGCGCATGGGAACCTTGGGCAGGTGTGTGGCTTTCGAGCATGGTGCTGGCACCGGTCGGTATATTCCTGACGTGGCGGGCAATCAACGATTCGACGCTGTTCGACTGGGATGCCTACAAGATTTTCTTTACCCGGACGATACGCCGGGTGTTTGGTTTCCTTGCCAAACATGGCATCGTGGCACGGGCGGTGAACAAATATGTTCATCACGCAATGAAAGAGCGTCGCGACGATGAAGCTGTGGGACTGGCCGCCAATCCGTTCCGACAGCATTTTAGAGAGAAGTTTCTGAATCGTAACAAGAAGACTGAATAAATAACCCAAATTATCATTTATTATGAAGAATCTGATTTTTTCCTGCCTGTTGATAGGCGGAATGTTAATGGCTGACGTGAATCCCTTGTCAGCGGATGTCCAGGTAAAGGAAAACCTGGATCGTAGTCCGATTTGTGTGCAGACCAATAGCGGCAATCTGTTGTCCTGGCGCAGGTTTGCAACCGATGATTCTTTGGGTGTGCGATATAAGATCTTCTTGAATGGATCGGAATCCGTTACGCTCGATACCGGAGCGGCTACCTCTTATCTGGATGCTACCAAGGCATCCTCCTATACTTTGTTAATCCAGCAGTTGCAGGAGGGCGGCAGCTATGCTACTGTCGATCGATATGCCAATATTACGCCCGAAGCTATGTGCCGCAAGGTAACGTTGAACCGTCCTGCAGGCACCTCTTCATACACCTATACGCCTAACGATGCTTCGGTGGGTGATGTGGACGGCGACGGACAATATGAGCTGGTTATCAAATGGGATCCGAGCAATTCGCAAGATAATTCGAAGAGTGGAAAAACCGGTAATGTGATTTTCGACTGTTACGAAATCTATGGAGAAGATATGGGCGAGCAGCTGTGGCGCATCGACCTCGGTGTGAACATTCGTGCCGGTGCCCATTATAGCCAATTCCTGGTTTACGATTTCGACGGCGATGGTAAGGCCGAGTTTGTGGTGAAGACCGCTCCGGGCAGCAAGGATGCCACAGGTGCGTATGTGAGCGCAGCCGGTCAGACAGATGATATCAAGAATATTACCACCAATACTACCGACTTCCGCAATGGCGACGGTCATATCCTGAAAGGCGAGGAGTTCCTGACCATTTTCAATGGCGAGACCGGTGCAGCAATGAGTACGATATGGTATTGGCCTAATATGGCGCGCAACGCTACTAAGGGCTCAACTTCGATTACCTATAGCTGGACAGGTGACAGCTACGGCAATCGCGGTCATCGTTATAATGCAGCTGTCGCTTATTTGGACGGTTTAGACAAACTGCCAAGCATCATTATGCAGCGCGGTTACTATACACAGGCCTATTTTTGGGCTGTGGATTGGGACGGAACCAGTCTGAAGACCCGTTGGCTGCATCGGGGCACCAGTGCTACGGCATGGAGTGTCATCGACGGCAACGGCAAGACCTTGAAATCGGGTTCGGGCAAGTCGAGCTACGGACAGGGTGTGCATGGTATTTCTATCGGAGATGTGGATGAAGACGGTTTCGACGAAATCGTTATGGGTTCTGCCACCATCGATCACGATGGTACGTTGCTTTGCTCAACCGGCTTCGGACATGGCGATGCCATCCATTTGGGCAAGTTCATTCCAGATCGTCCAGGCTTGCAGATCTATATGCCCCACGAGGAATCGGGCTGTGGCTATGGAGATGACTTGCACGATGCTGCTACCGGCGAAATCCTGTATCGCGGCTACACAGATGGCGATAACGGACGTGGTATGGCTGCCGATATTATCTATAGTTTTGACAAAAACTCCGGACAGGATGCCATGTATGGCTGGGAGTTCTGGAGTGCAGCCAATGGCAAGACACCGCAAAATGCAGCCACTTTCGCGCAGAATGGCGGCTCTTGGTCGCAGAACTTCCGTTTCTACTGGGACGGAGACCTCTACGACGAAACCCTTGATGGAGGCTTTAGTACCACAACCAATCAGGCTACACCTTATTACGAAACCTGGAACGGAACTTCGAAATCGACTGTCAAGTTCTCCAGCTATGGCATGAACGACAATTCTCAGACGTGCAACTATACGAAGGCTACCCCATGCTTGTCTGCCGATATTTACGGAGACTGGCGAGAAGAAGTAATCTTCTGGGATTATAACAACCCGGCAGTTATCAATATCTGGACAACGAATATTCAGAGTACCTTCCCGGTTAACTGTCTGATGACCGACCACATATATCGTATGGGAGTAGCTTGGCAGAACGCCAGCTATAACCAGCCGCCACATTTGGGCTATTATTTGCCGGATTTGTATTATCCTCGTTACACCCTCAAGCAAGGTGCGTTTACAGACACATTGGAAGTCGGAAAGGAAATTACACCGATTGTCATCAGCACCAAGAACGTGAAGAGTGTATCGCGTACCAGCTTGCCTGCCGGTCTGTCTGTTAATTTCGATGCAGAAGCGCAGGTATATACGATTTCCGGAACACCGACCACTGTAAAGAACTATCCTTCGGGTAAACTGACTTTTGTGGGTAAGTACGGCAGCGAGAAACTGTATGCCTATCTGAAGCTGAATGTCATTGAAGCCACCTCCGGTATTACCACTGTAGCTTCCGATCGGAACACCGCCGGACTTTGCTTCGACCTCAGCGGCCGCAAGGTTGAAAATCCGCAGAAGGGCCGTTTGTACATTATAAACGGCAAAAAGGTGTTGTATTAAACAATAAACAAATATAAGGTTATTTTATTAAGGTAAAACCATATTCAAAAACAAACAATGGAACAGTTATCATCACGTCTTTTAGCTCTTTCTCCGTCTGCCACTTTGGCCATGTCGCAGAAAAGTCAGGAACTCAAGGCCCAAGGTCTTGACATCATCAACATGAGTGTTGGTGAACCCGACTTTTTTACACCCGATCATATCAAGGAGGCTGCCAAGCAGGCTGTTGACAATAACTTCTCTTTTTATACCCCAGTCCCGGGTTATATGTCGTTACGTCAGGCTATCAGCGAGAAACTGAAACGCGAGAACGGTGTCGAGTTTTCTCCGGTTCAGATTGTGGTTGGTAACGGAGCCAAGCAAGAGATCTGCAATGTGATTCTCTCGGTTGTCGAGAAAGGAGATGAAGTCATCATCCCGACTCCGGCTTGGGTAAGCTATTTTGAGATGGTGAAGTTGGCAGAAGGTGTAAATGTGCCATTCCTATGCGGACAGGATCAGGATTTCAAGATTACAGCCCAGCAACTGGAAAGCCTCATTACCCCTAAGACCAAGGTGCTCCTGTTCTGTTCCCCTTCGAACCCGACCGGTGCTATTTACAGCAAGGAGGAACTGGCAGCCATCGCTCAGGTGTTGGCGAAATATCCGCGCATCATCGTGATTGCCGATGAGATCTACGAGCATATTTCATATTGCGGAGAACTGACATCCATTGCTACTTTCCCGGAACTGAAAGACCGAGTGGTAATCATCAATGGTGTCTCGAAGGCATACGCCATGACCGGTTGGCGTATTGGCTTCTGTGCCGCTCCGCTCTGGATTGCCAAGGCAGTCACCAAGTTGCAGGGTCAATACACCTCTGGCTGTTCAAGTATTGCGCAAAAGGCAGCAGAGGCCGCTTATACGGGTCCGCAGGATTGTGTTGAGACCATGCGTCAGGCTTTCGAACGTCGTCGAGACCTGATCTTCGATCTGGTTCAGCAGATTCCGGGCTTCAGCCTGACCAAGAAGCCACAGGGTGCCTTCTATGTCTTCCCGGAGGTCAATGCTTTGTTTGGCAAGCAGACGCCCGACGGCAAGACTATCGCCAATGCCAGCGACCTGGCCATGTACCTGTTGGAAGTAGGACATGTGGCTGGCGTGACCGGCGATGCTTTTGGTGCTCCCAACTGCATCCGTTTCAGTTATGCTACCAGCGATAAGAATATTACGGAAGCAATGAGCCGTGTCAAGACTGCCGTTGAGGCACTTAAATAATCAGCAATGAAGCATCTGACCCGAAACATCGTCATCGTCCTTTGGGTGCTGTTCCTGATAGGAATAGGCGTAACGTATTTCCTCTTCAAAGGTATTGCCAGCGGCAGTATCGGCTATATGCCCGATATCGAGGAACTGGAAAATCCGAAATCCAAATATGCCACCATCGTATATTCGTGCGATTCGGTGGAGATCGGCCGATTCAGTCAGGCCAACGAGAACCGTGTATATGTCGATTACAATTCGTTGTCGCCATACTTGGTGCAGGCTCTGATTGCTACCGAGGACGCACGCTTTGAAGAACATTCGGGTATAGATATTCCTTCGGTTTACCGAGCTATCTTTAAGACCGTTATTCTTCGTCAGTCGTCAGCCGGCGGTGGTTCTACCATCACTCAACAGTTGGCAAAGCAGCTATATACCGAAAAGCCTTCATCGGGTTTCTGGGGACGTGTCATGCAGAAACCGGTCGAGTGGGTGATTGCCGTAAAGCTCGAAACCCTCTATACCAAGGAGGAAATCATCAACATGTATCTGAATAAGTTCGATTTCTGTTATAATGCTATCGGTATCCGATCGGCTTGCTATATCTATTTCGGCAAGACACCAAAAGAACTGAACATCGAAGAAGCGGCTATGTTGGTGGGTATGTTGCAGAATCCGGCTTACTTCAATCCGATACGTCGGACGGAAAAGACCCTGACGCGTCGTTCTGTCGTAATGAAGCAGATGCAGAAAGCGAACTTCCTGACCGAGGCTCAGTATGATTCGCTTAAACTGACCCCATTGCTGCCAAACACTACGGAAGAAGGAAAATACAGGCTGGCTCATTCGGCCGACCACAAAGCGGGAATGGCACCTTATTTGCGCGAGTACTTGCGTAAGATTATGCGTGCCCGCAAACCGGATCGCAGCCGATATGCTTCGTGGCAGAACCAGCAGTTTGTGGATGACAGCATTGCCTGGGAAACCGACCCGTTGTATGGCTGGTGCAATAAGAACCATAAGTTCGACGGATCGACCTACAGTCTCACCACCGACGGTCTGCGCATCTACACCAGCCTGAACAGCCGGATGCAGCAGTATGCCGAGGAATCGGTGATTGAGCAGTTGCGCGACAATCTGCAGCCTGAATTCACCAAAGAGAAAAAAGGACAGAAGAATGCACCTTACAGCAAGAGTCTGACCGAAAAGGAAGTGACCCAGTCGCTGCGTCGTGCCATGCGTCAGAGCGAACGCTATAATTCCATGTTGTCTCATGGCATCAGTCGGGAAGATATCGAAAAATCTTTCTATGAGCCCGTCGATATGAAGGTTTTCAGTTGGCAGGGAGAGATCGATACCATTATGACTCCTTACGATTCCCTGCGCTGGCAGAAGCAGTTCCTGCGTGCCGGTTTTATGTGCATGGATTCGCTGGGTTATGTGAAAGCGTATGTGGGAGGCCCCGACTTTACGTTCTTCCAGTACGATATGGTGACTGCCGGTCGTCGTCAGGTGGGTTCTACCATCAAGCCTCTGCTCTATACATTGGCGATGGAAGAGGGACGTACACCTTGCGACGAGGAACTCAACTCGCAGCCAATTCTTTACGATGCTAACGGACGTCCGTGGACGCCTCGTGATGCCGGTAAGGAGCGCATTGGTGAAATGGTGACATTGCAATGGGGCTTGATGAAGTCGAACAACTGGATTTCTGCCCGTGTGATGTCGAAACTTTCGCCGGAAGCCTTTGTGCGTATGCTGCACAGTATGGGCATCCGGAATCAGTTGGATCCGGTGCTTTCGCTCTGTCTGGGCGTATGCGACATTTCGGTCGAGGAGATGGTGACTGCTTACAGTTCGTTTGTGGGACGAGGTCAGCGTGTTTCTCCACTTTATGTGCAGAGCATTACCGACAACAACGGCATCGAGTTGGCCCGTTTCACGCCACGTCGTAAGGAAGTGTTCTCGTTCGATGCTTACCTGAAGATGTTGCCGATCTTGCGCGATGTCATCGATCATGGCACCGGCACTCGCATCCGCTTCCGTTACAAGATCACAGCACCGATGGCTGGTAAGACTGGTACCACTAATGATAACTCCGATGGCTGGTTCATGGCATTCACTCCAAGTCTGGTGGCCGGCACTTGGGTAGGAGGAGAGGAACGTAGCATTGCGTTCGATCGTATGGCTTACGGACAGGGAGCCTCCATGGCACTGCCTATCTTTGCCAACTTCATTAAGAAGGTGTATGCCGATCCGCACTTGCCATATAATGAAGAGGAACAGTTCTATTATCCCGAAGACTACGACCCATGCGCCAATGCCATCAAAGCAACGCCTGTCACGGAGCACGATGTGGAGTCGGGCTTCTTCGATTAAATCATTTTTCAGCAAACAGATATGTTAATCGCACTTCAGAAGAAACACGATAACATCGCAGAATATCTTCTTTATATGTGGCAGGTCGAGGACTTGCTGCGAGGCTTAGGCTGTGATCCCGATCGGATTGCACCGTTGGCCGATCGCTTTCGTGGCATAGAAGGAATGGATGAGGAGAAGATTGCCACCATCCGCCAGTGGTATCTCGATTTGAACGCGATGCTGTTGGCAGAAGGTAAGCGCGAAGCGGGACATTTGCAGATCAATAAGAACATTTTGCTCGATCTGACTGACCTGCATCTGATGCTCCTAAAGACCGACATCGATCATATCTACACTTCGGCATTCTATAGCACGCTGCCTTTCATCGTAGAACTGCGCAGCAAAGAAGGGGATGAGCCGGTGGGCGAACTTGAGTCTTGCTTCACAGCTTTGTATGGTGTGCTCCTACTGCGGTTGCAGAAGAAAGAGATCAGCGAGGAGACGCTGGTCGCCATTCAGCAGATCAGTAAGTTCTTGGGCTTGCTGAGCGAAAAATACAAGCAATGGAAACGAGGCGAACTGAAGTTCCCCGATGAAGAGGATTAATTTTTTTATACAGACAACAGAATAGATGAGTCAACTTACAGACGAAATAAGCAAAAGACGTACCTTTGCCGTTATTGCGCACCCGGATGCAGGTAAAACCTCGTTGACCGAGAAACTGCTGCTGATGGGTGGCGCCATTCATGTGGCAGGTGCTGTAAAGAGCAATAAGATTAAGAAAACAGCCACCTCCGACTTCATGGAGATTGAACGCCAGCGTGGTATTTCGGTGGCCACATCCGTGATGGCCTTCGATTATCAGCTGGGTGGCCAGGATTATAAGATAAACATCCTTGATACGCCGGGTCACCAGGATTTTGCCGAGGATACTTATCGTACACTGACAGCTGTCGATAGCGTTATCATTGTGATCGACTGTGCCAAGGGCGTTGAGACACAGACACGCAAGCTGATGGAGGTTTGCCGTATGCGCAATACGCCAGTCATTATCTTCATCAACAAGATGGACCGTGAGGGCAAGAATCCTTTCGATCTGCTCGATGAAATAGAGAAGGAACTGAAGATAACCTGCCGTCCGCTCACCTGGCCGATCAATATCGGAGAGCGATTCAAGGGCGTGTATAATCTATACGAACGCTCGCTGATTCTTTACACCCCCAGCAAGCAGACGGTGTCGGAAGGTGTGGCTATCGAAAGTCTCGACGACCCGGAACTCGACGCACGGGTGGGTGAGAAGGATGCCAATCAGCTTCGCGAGGATGTCGATCTGTTGACGGGTGTTTATCCCGATTTCGACAAGCAGGCTTATTTGGACGGCCAACTGGCACCTGTTTTCTTCGGTTCAGCCCTGAATAACTTCGGTGTGCGCGAGTTGCTCGACTGTTTCTGCCAGATTGCTCCCTCACCTCAGCCCACAACTACGGTCGAGCGTGTGGTGCATCCTGAGGAAGAGACCTTCTCCGGCTTTGTGTTCAAGATTCATGCCAACATGGATCCGAACCATCGCAGTTGTATTGCCTTCGTGAAAGTCTGCTCGGGCAAGTTCGAACGAGGTACCTATTATAAGCACGTCCGCTTGAACCAGAAGATGCGATTCTCCGCTCCGACGGCATTCATGGCATCGAAGAAAGAAGTCATCGACGAATGTTATCCCGGCGATATTGTCGGATTGCCCGATAGTGGTGGCACGTTCAAGATCGGAGATACCCTTACAGCGGGCGAGGATCTGCATTTCCGAGGGATTCCGTCGTTCAGCCCGGAGATGTTCAAATACATTGAGAATGCCGACCCGATGAAGGCAAAGCAATTGGCCAAAGGCATCGACCAGCTGATGGACGAAGGTGTGGCGCAGGTCTTCACCAACCAGTTCAACGGGCGTAAGGTGATCGGTACTGTCGGGCAATTGCAGTTCGAGGTCATTCAGTTCCGTCTGGAACACGAATATAACGCCAAGTGTCGTTGGGAACCGATCAAGCTCTATAAGGCTTGCTGGATGGAGACCGACGACGAGGAGCAGCTGAAAGACTTTAAGCGCCGTAAGATGCAGTTCATGGCTGTCGATCATGAGGGCCGTGATGTGTTTATGGCAGAATCCGGCTACGTCCTCCAAATGGCGCAGCAGGATTTCCCTCACATCAAATTCCATTTCTCTTCGGAGTTCTAAGCACGTTGTGCTTGCATTATGTTTGCCGAACTGATACTTCCTGTGCCCTTGTCGCGCACCTTTACCTACCGTCTGCCTGACGGTTTGGCTGAAGGGGCGCGTATTGGTATGCGTGCTACGGTACCTTTCGGCAAAAACCACACATATACCGGCATCATCGTAGCTGTTTCTCCGCTGCAGCCGCAGGTCGATTACGAGGTAAAGGAGGTAATCACTTTGCTCGACGAATATCCTATTGTCCGAAAGAATCAGCTGAACCTCTGGCAATGGATGGCCGACTATTATCTGTGTCCGGTGGGAGATGTGATGAAAGCCGCATTACCCTCGGAACTGAAGCCCGAAACCGGCAAAAAAGGAGTAATTCGCGAAGATTTCAAACCGAAACTGAAGCCGTTTGTGTATATCGTACTCGATGACAAGCTATCGGCGGTTTTCGACCAGCTAAAGCGTTCGCCTAAACAGCAGTCACTTTTTATGGCCTTACTCGACCGGAGTCAGGCCTTACAGAAAAAAGAAGCTCCCGATCCGGTGGCGCAAGACGAACTGCTGCAAGTTTCCGGAGCATCGGCAGAGCAGCTGAGAGAATTGGTGAAGAAAGGACTTTGCCGAATCGAGCAGAAGGAAGTAAGCAGGTTGGAGACGGGTCAGTTCAGCACCGATCCGATAGAGCCTTTGCACGAGCTTACCATCATGCAGCAAGTGGCATACAAGAACATCTGCCAGCAGTTCCGTGACCGTTCGGTGTGCCTTTTGCATGGGGTTACGTCGAGTGGAAAAACGGAGATTTATATGCATCTGATGCAAGAGGTAATCGGACAGGGCCGGCAGGTGCTGATGATGGTGCCCGAAATTGCGCTCACCACCCAGCTCTGCCAGCGTTTGCGGCGTGTGTTCGGGCAACGGATGCTGGTTTATCACTCGAAACTTTCGGAAGTCGAGCGGGTGGAGATCTGGAAAACGTTGCTGGCCGATGACTGTCAGGTCGATGTTATTCTGGGGGTGCGCAGTTCTGTTTTTCTGCCCTTCCGGCAGTTGGGACTGGTGATTGTTGATGAAGAGCATGAACCGTCGTACAAGCAGCAAGATCCGGCTCCCCGCTATCAGGGGCGTGACGTGTCGTTGGTGTTGGCAGCCCGTCATGGTGCCAAAGTGCTGTTGGGAAGTGCTACGCCCAGTTTGGAGAGTTGGTATCAGGCGCAGCAGGGCAAATATGGATTGGTGCAGCTTACCGAACGTCATGCTGGTGTCTCTCTGCCCTCCATTCAGCTGGTCAGTACCACCGAAGCCCGCCGGCAGTCGGGCATGCAGGGAATGTTCACGCCTCGGCTGTTAGGGGCCTTGCGCAAAACGCTAAGCGAAGGACGCCAGGCTATTCTGTTTCAGAACCGACGTGGGTTCGCCCCTGTCATTGAATGTACCAGTTGCGGGTGGACGCCCCGTTGTCCCAGGTGCGATGTCTCTATGACCTACCACAAACGTACCCGTCTGCTCACTTGCCATTATTGCGGTTACACTACGCCGTGGCCGGCGGTATGTCCATCGTGTGGTAATCCTAAACTCGACATTCTGGGTTTCGGCACCGAACGCATCGAAGATCAGTTGCGCGAGCTTTTGCCGTTGTCCAAACCGGTTCGTATGGATACCGACACGACTTCCACCCGTAAAAGTTACGAACGCATTCTGTCCGATTTCGAATCGCGCAAAGCTAATGTGCTTATTGGCACGCAGATGGTTTCGAAAGGTCTCGATTTCAATGAGGTGCAGACCGTTGGGGTATTAAGTGCCGACAGTTTGATGAATTTTCCTGATTTCCGGGCTCACGAACGTGCTTTCCAGTTGATGGAGCAGGTGGCAGGGCGTGCCGGACGACGCGCCGGACAGGAAGGTGACGTGCTTATTCAGTGCAACGACCCGAAAACGCCTCTGTTGCAGCAGGTGGTGCGTCACGATTATGTCGGGATGGCAACGGCACAACTTGCCGATCGGCAGAAGTATGGGTTCCCGCCTTACACGCGCCTCATCATGATTTACATCAAGGGTCGGTACGAAGATCGCACACGCCGTTTGGCGGAACAATATGCAGCCACGCTGAGACAGAGTTTCGGAGATCGGGTATTAGGACCCGAGGCCCCCGGTGTGTCGCGTGTTAAGAATTTCTTTATTCAGCAGATCCTGCTCAAGATAGAGCGTGAAGCCAGCACCGTGACGGTGCGGCAGTATCTGAATGCTATCTACGACGCTATGGTGAAAGCCAATCCCGAGATGCAGCGCGTAGTCTTCTATTACGATGTTGATCCGATGTAAAATATAATAACCCAGGGCGAAATGCTCTGGGTTATTATATGCCTCTTCGAGGTGTTTTCTTTGTTACTTAATTATGCACTTCTTACCGTTCACGATGTAGAAACCGGGAGCAGAAGGATCTGAAACACGTTGTCCTTGCAGGTTATAAACGATATTTGAATCATTTGTGTCACAGGTTATTTCCGCAATGCCGGTGGTAGGACTGCCATTGTATAGTTTAACCTTTGTGCTATTGGTAACACCGCTTTCAGCAGACATCTGGGTATAGTAGCCGTTTCGCTCATAGAAGAGTTTGGCTAAGTAGGTGGTACCGGTAGCTGATCCCTTGAAAGCAGAAGTAGTGCGAACCACATCTCCGCTAACGATAAACTCTTTCGATGAATTGCCTTCCATTTCGAAGTTGCACGTAATGGTACCGATAGGAATGGTAGCAAGTAGCGATGTGCTTTGGAAGAACTGAATCTGCAAGGTACCGCTATAAGCTTCACCTGTATTATTGATGCCAACCAGGAATTTGGCAGGATAATCGATAAATAACGAATCTCCATAGGCACTGTTGGCAACAAGTTCAGGAGCAGCTGAAAGTTTGAAAATGGCATTGGATGTAGCATCACCAGTCACGTCGAACGAGACATCAGAACCTTCAATAAGCATACGGTCTTTCGTCGGATCA
The DNA here is from genome assembly GCA_017449065.1 of Bacteroidales bacterium. Classification (GTDB taxonomy): domain Bacteria; phylum Bacteroidota; class Bacteroidia; order Bacteroidales; family UBA3663; genus Liminaster. The sequence continues at coordinate 16,849 of JAFSKF010000036.1, read as the reverse complement.
TCATCGACATTCTGGCGATAAACATACACCTGAGCATTCCATGTGCCAGAAGACATAAACGGTTTCTTGCCAAAGGTAAGTGTGGTCGAAGCGTTAGGAGCCAGCGTAACAACACCGCCTTCAGCCCACGTAGCAGAACCATTCGGAGCTGTGAGTTTCAGGTAGTAGCGACCCACAAATGAATTTTCTGCGTCCTGATTGGTGAGGGTACATGAAACTGCCTTTGAATCGTTTACCTTGATTTCATCACTCGATAAGCTCCAGTTGGATACTGCCAGTTTCGGACCTCCTTCCAATTCAGTGAAGGTGGCTTTGCCGTTAGCTACCACGCAGTTCAAATAGTTGGGCAGACTGCCGGGAAAGCGAACCAATCCGATGCTGTCCCGATGCTGAGCGCTCAAATCCTGTAAAGCAATATACACTTTGTATGTGCCATCAGCCAATGAGCGGGGGATGAGCACCAGTGTACTATCCAGATATAAGCCGCTCAATTGTCCTTCAAGAGTCATGCCAGGGAAACCGTCCGTACCGGTAAAGGTATAGTTTTCCAATTTGCCGTACTCGTTGTAATCCTGAAATACAGAGAAGGCTTTGACAATACCGTCCTGCGTGAAAGCAAGACCCAAAGATCCCTCCACATCCAGATAGGAAAGGTTTACGATGGCGGGTGATGTGATATAGTTGCGCTGACCCAGAGCAATAGTTTTGTCTGCCACAGTAAACATTTCGTTGCTATAATAGCCCATAATGGAAGTATAGTACTTGCCGTGGGTCACCTTGCCACTAGGGGCAGTGTTAACCAAAATCTGCTGGTAGTAGGCGAACCCGTCTTCATTGACACGGGCTCCTGTGCCGGCACCATTGGAGTTGAGGACAGAGATGTCGAAATAGTTGTTCAGATAACCACCCCATCCCCAGTTTACGTGATAGAGACCGTCGGCGTTGATGCCATCCACCACAAAGCAGTGTCCGCCATCCGATTCATCGACGCCGCAAAAAAGCACAGGACGTTTGTTGCGAAGTTCGTTCATGATGGCACTCTGCCACTCGTCAAAAGTGAAATATTCACGCGACATGACTGCCGTAAGGTCATCGTAGCCGAAATGGTTGATAAGACCTTTGTGCATGTTGTAGATGGTAGTGCCCGATCCTGATGGTGCATATTGCATATCGAAAGCCACACCGGCGTGGTAGCTCAGTTTGGCCACTTCTGCATTCTGTTGTGTGGTGGCCGACGAAGTATAGGCATCGTACATTAGCGAGTAGTTGTAGGTCTGCTTGCTGAAATCAACGCTCAAGGTGCCACCGGCATCCGATTTGTAGGAGTTACTGCCAATACCCTGGGTTGGATATTTCCAGTAATACATACATTGGGCGGCGGCTGTGGCAACGCAGCCTACAGGGCAACGTTCACCGCTCACAGAGGGGCACAAGTTGTTGAATGGTTTTCCCTGATCCCAGATGATACCGCCCAAAAGAGGTTCGATAACTTCCGAGGAAGCAACCTGCTGTTCGGTTGTCAGGGCATATTGCGGATGACTCTCCAGAAATGTGGCGGCAGCACTGATCATATCGAACCAATATTGGATGTTGTCCGGTAGTTCTGTATCAAGGCTGAGTGCATTGTCGCCATAGGCGATTACCGGACGCATAAGGCTCGAACCGCTGATGATAACGAATCCGTCACCTTCAGACTTGTTGAAAATGTAATATGGAACGAACGCGTCTGCCGAAGTCGAGTAGTCGCGCAATGCCGGAGCGTTCATAGTGGTTTGTGCCAGTTCAACCTTTCCTATCTGTTGGGTGGCCAGGGAAAGAGCATCATCCAACGATCGCTGTTCGGCTGTTGCCACTGTGGCCGATGTAGCGAAGAGTAACGAAACACAAAATTTCAGTAAGTCTGATCTTTTCATTTGCTATTATCTTTTGTTTTTTATAAATTTTACGCGCAAAGTTAGAAAAAAAATAGGAGTGAACCAAAAAAAATGCCGCTTTTGCATGAATATTTTGTTTTTTAACCGGAAAAATAGTATCTTTGCTGCTCATTTACCACAAATGAAAACTAATATATATAATAATGAGTAGATTTTTGCGTGATAACGAAAGTGGTCGTTCCATTGGCGCTTTGCTCTCTAAGCTCGGATTGACTATGGCTTCGGCAGAAAGCTGTACGGGGGGAACCATTGCCTCGATGGTGACAGCCATAGCGGGTTCGTCTAACTATTTTAAGGGTGGCGTGGTGAGCTATGCCGTCAGCGTGAAGGAACAGGTGTTGGGAGTGGTGCTTCGCGATGGGGTGGTGAGTGAAGATACCGCTTTGCAGATGGCTACCGGAGTGGCTCGTGTGTGCGGCGCCGATTGTGCAGTCGCTACTACCGGCGTGGCTGGTCCGGGGGCTTCGGATGGGAAGCGGCAGGGTACTGTCTGTATCGGTGCCGTCTGGCAAATAACGGAATCGGAAAAGGTAAGCATTGCACAAACTTTTGTGTTCGATGGCGATAGAGAATCGGTAATTTTGCAAGCCGCAGATGCCGCTTTGGAACTTTTAAGCCGATTGATCTCCGAAAATAAAGCAGAAAAAAGATAAAAAGTTTGGATAATACAGAAAAAAGTACTTACTTTGCACCCTGTTTTGAGAGTGGCGGCTCTGTGAACCTTGCGAAAGGGAAGTGATGCGCCCAGAAGAAGTTTCCCAACCTCCGCTTCAAAGCAACGATTTTAACTATAAACAATTAAAATCGGATATCCCGCCCTTCTGTCAGGGGTTTCCATTACGTCCGGTTTTATACAAAAACGAACAAAACAATGTCTAAAATTTGTCAGATCACTGGTAAAAAGGCAGGAAGTGGAAATAATGTTTCACACTCTAAGCGTCGCACCAAGCGCTTGTTCAATGTGAACCTGCAGGTGAAGAAGTTCTATGTTCCAGAGCTCGATGACTTTGTATATCTCAAGGTTTCAGCTGCTGCTATTCGTACTATCAACAAGAAGGGTATCTCAGCCGCTCTTAAGGAGGCTGGTTATGTAATCGGCTAATACAACTATGGCAAAGAAAGTTAAAGGCAACCGTGTTCAGGTTATCCTCGAGTGCACCGAGCAGAAGGCTTCAGGTGTTCCAGGAATGTCTCGTTATATCACCACCAAGAACCGCAAGAATACTACCGAGCGTCTTGAGTTGAAGAAGTATAACCCATACCTCAGACGTTACACAATCCACAAGGAAATTAAGTAATCCTGTAGGATATTATTAACCATAATAAAACGAAGTAAACTATGGCAAAGAAAGCAGTGGCTTCTCTCCAGACCGGTGAAGGCCGTACATTCAGCAAAGTTATCCGTATGGTAAAGTCTCCTAAGACAGGCGCTTATGTCTTCGTTGAGGAGATGGTCCCAAACGACAAGGTTAAGGAAGCTGTAGCTAAGTAAGCTTACCTCCGCATAATAAAAACTATATCGACCGCAGAGAGGCCTTAGCTTCCCATGCGGTCTTTTGTTTTATTCCGACAGTTTTACTCATAAACCATCCGTAATTATGGGCTTTTTCGATTTCTTCAAGAAGGAAAATAAGGAAACTTACGATCAGGGTCTGCAAAAAAGCAAACAGAGTATTTTCGACAAACTGACGCGTGCCATAGCCGGTCGTACCACCGTCGATGATGAGGTGCTCGACAGTTTGGAAGAGACCTTGGTGACCAGCGATGTAGGCGTTGATACCACCTTGCGTATCATTGAACGTATCGAAAATCGCGTGGCGCGCGACAAGTATGTCGGCACCAGTGAACTGAACCGCATCCTGCGCGAAGAAATCACAGCCTTGCTGGCCGAGAATGAGCGTGAGGAACTGGATGGTTTCAACTTGCGTCCAGGTATGAAGCGTCCCTACGTGATTCTTGTGGTAGGTGTGAACGGGGTGGGTAAAACCACCACCATCGGCAAACTTGCCTATCAGTTCAAGAAAGCCGGAAACAAAGTGGTGCTGGGGGCTGCCGATACATTCCGAGCTGCCGCTATCGACCAGTTGCAGATTTGGGGAGATCGGGTAGGAGTGCCGGTCGTGAAGCAGCAGATGGGTTCCGATCCGGCATCGGTGGCTTACGATGCTGTTAGTCATGCCTTGAAGGAAAATGCCGACGTAGTGATTATCGATACGGCCGGGCGTTTGCACAACAAAGTGGGTCTGATGAACGAGTTGGGCAAGATCCGGAAAGTGATTACCAAAGTGGTGCCCGATGTGAATCCGGAAGTTCTCTTGGTGCTCGACGGATCGACCGGTCAGAACGCCTTCGAGCAAGCCAAGCAGTTTGCAGCAGTTACAGAAGTGACGGCATTGGCTGTCACCAAGCTGGATGGTACCGCCAAAGGAGGTGTTGTGATTGGCATCAGTGACCAGCTGAAAACACCTGTCCGCTACATCGGATTGGGCGAGAAGATGGAGGATCTGCAAATCTTCAACAACAAGGCGTTTGTCGATTCCTTGTTTGCCGAATAAGCCATGATTAAAAACCGAATCGATCTGATTACACTGGGTTGCAGCAAGAATCTGGTGGATAGTGAGCGCCTGATGGGACAGTTAGCAGCTTGCGGCTATCGTATGCACCACGATCCGGAAGATCCCAAGGGCGAGATTGTCATTGTCAATACGTGCGGTTTTATCGGCGATGCCAAGGAGGAGAGCATCAACACCATTCTGGGCCTGACGGAACTGAAGAAACGTCGCAAAATCGGACAGATCTTTGTGATGGGATGTCTGAGCGAACGTTACCGGAAGGAACTGAGTGCCGAAATTCCGGAAATCGACAGGATTTACGGCAAGTTCGACTGGAAGCAGATCCTGTCGGATTTGGGACACAAGTGGGACGATTCGCTGCGTGGTCAGCGTTTCCAGACATCGCCCAAGCACTATGCCTATGTCAAGATCTCGGAAGGTTGTAACCGTATGTGCGCCTATTGCGCCATTCCGATCATTACGGGCAAATACAAGAGCCGTGCCATGGAAGATATTCTGCAAGAAGTGGAGCATTTGGTGCGTAACGGTGTACACGAGATTCAGCTCATTGCCCAGGATCTGACCGGTTACGGTCTCGACCGGTATGGAAAATACTGCATCGCAGAACTGGTCGAGAAAATAGCACAAACACCGGGCGTGGAATGGTTACGTCTGCATTATGCCTATCCGAACGACTTTCCGATGGATTTGCTGCCTGTGATGGCCCGATACCCGAACATCTGTAAATATCTGGATATCGCTTTGCAGCATGCTTCCGATCATGTATTAGACAGGATGTTGCGACGCATCACGCGCCGGGAGACCGAAGAACTGTTGGCGGAAATACGTCGTCAGGTGCCGGGCATTCATTTGCGCACCACCCTGATGGTGGGCTTTCCCGGAGAGACAGAAGCCGATTTCCAGGAGATGATGGTGTTCGTCCGAGAGCAGCGCTTTGAGCGTATGGGTGCTTTTGCTTTTTGTGAGGAAGAGGGAACCTATGCCGCGCTGCATTACGAGGATGATGTGCCGGCAGAGATCAAGCAGCAGCGGTTGGACACTCTGATGACTTTGCAGCAGGAAATCTCCCTCGATTGTCAGCAGCAGAAAGTCGGAAAGACCTTCCGGGTGATCATCGACCGGCAGGATGGCGAATATTATGTCGGGCGAACCGAGTTCGACAGTCCGGAAGTGGATCCGGAAGTATTGATTCCTATTGAATCTTTGCCCTTAGAACCGACAGCCGTCGATGAAACCTTAGAGAGCCATATCGCCCTCGAACCCGGGCAATTCTATCTTGTGGAGATTGTCAAGGCAGAGCCTTACGAACTGATTGGAAAACTTGCATAAATATAGCCTGTTTATGAAACGATTATTTTTACTTTTTGCTGTTTGGGCAAGCTTGGCATATGTAAGCCTGGCGCAAACCCATTTCCGGAAATTGTCGCACGACAAAGGAATAGAAGTGGCGAAAACAGAGGGAAAACTTCTTTTCATCGATTTCTATACCACTTGGTGTCCGCCTTGCAAAATGATGTCGGAGAAGATTTTCCCGCAAAAGGAAGTAGGCGATTTTATGAATGAGCGTTTTGTCTGCATCAAGTTGGATGTGGAGAAAGAGGGTTCGCCATACGCAGAAAGGTATCAGATCCGCGCCGTTCCGACCTTCGTTATCTTCAATCCCAAGAATAAAATGATTCTCTACAATCAGGCAGGTGCCACGGCAGATGGTGCTGCATTCATTGAGAAAATGAAGCAAGCTATTGGAGAGTAGGAAAATCCAAGACCATGAATCGAAAACTATCTGCGTTACGCTCGCAGTTTCATGAACGGGAGAAACAGGGACGTCACATTTCGGCCATTCGTGTCGAAGAAGCAGAACCCTGCACGTGCTTGTGTTGTGGCACCGAATATCGGGGAAACTTCTGTCCGGGTTGTGGACAGAGCCGGAAAACACAACGATTGACATTCTCGAACGCAGTTGAGCATATTACCTCCATTTTTACAAATGCGGACGGACGTTTCGTGCATACCTTCACCGATCTTTTCACGCGTCCAGGCTACATGATATGGGACTATCTGAAGGGTCGGCGTGTGGAATATTTCCAGCCCATCCAGATGCTGTTCTTCCTCGCAACCATTTATCTGTTCTTGAGTATGTTGATGCATGTCGATATTCAGGAGGAAGTTGTAAAGTCGGTAATGGTTACACAGGATGGTGATGCAAATCTGGCGGTTTTTATGGAGAATATGCAGAATTATGCGCATCAGTTTCTTTCTAATAAGGCCGTTGCAGCATTGTTGGGTATTTCCGTCCTCATCTGGCCGGTTAAGGCTGCCTTCCGTAAAATCGGTCGCTGTCCGCAACTGAATATGACGGAATTCTTCTATGCCATGTGCTATATGGAATGCCTGTCGCTGATATGCAGCATCATACTCCTTCCTTTTTTCTGGTTGTTCGGCAAAGGGGTTTCCGATATGCTTTTCCCGCTTGACATTGCCCTTCAGGTGTGGTGCTTTCATCAGCTGTTTCAGATAGGGTGGAAGAAGACTGTATGGCGACTAATCATAGCATACATTCTGTTCTTCTTAATAATCATCGTTCTGTTTTCAACTATAGGCATCATTATCGGTTTCTATTTGACAATGGGTGGAAACGTCTCCCTTTAGGATGTGGAATATGATAGAATGAGTTGCTTAGCTTGAACTTGTTAGAAAAAATAACTATATTAAGGTGTTTTTTTAGAATTTTAGGTACACCTTTTGTGCGATTTGCTAAATAATCCATATCTTTGTGCCCGAAAAATCAATAAAATAGGAAAGGTACGTAGTTATGCAAACAACAATCATTCTGGCAGATAATCAAGATATCACACGCATTGGCATACAAACTCTGCTTGCTAAAGTGGGGCTCGATACGTTGCCTCTTGTGCGTGTGGAGGACGAAAGCGAGCTGGAGGCGGCTTTGCTGAGAGCGGAGGCTCCCGTTGTTATTATCGATACGGAGTCGATGGAAATGTCGCTGCCACAGAAGTTGCTGTCGCTGTACGAAAAACAGTCGATGACCCGGTGGGTGCTTTTTCAGGATGAAATCAATGACCAGCAATTGAGTGTCTTTTCGGGAATGCCATCGGTGAGCATGATTCTGAAAAGTAATTCTGCTGAAGAGATACGTACCGCGTTGAAGTGCGTGGCTCATGCAGAGCGCTATCTGTGCCACCAGATCAGCAACCGCTTGCTGACCCGTCGCCATCAGGAAGAGGAGTATCATCTGACACAGAGCGAAACAGAGATCCTGCGTCTGATTGCTTTGGGCAAGACCGTGAAGGAAATTGCCGCACAGCGCATCTCTTCAACGCACACCATTGTGACCCACAAGAAGAACATCTTCCGCAAGATCGGTGTCAACAGTGTGTATGAGGCTACCCGTTATGCCATCCGTGTGGGGCTGATCGGAAGCGACTATTATATTTAGTAATTCGTAATTTGTAATTCGTAATTTACTAGTACATCGTGCTTGTATATAATTTTGACGAAATCATTGATCGCAAGAACAGCGATTGCCTGAAATACGGTGTGCTGCAAGACCGCTGGGGACGCACCGATCTGCTTCCGTTGTGGGTGGCCGATATGGATTTCCGCACCCCCGACTTCATTATCGCGGCATTGCGCAAGCGGCTGGAGCATGAGGTGTTGGGTTATACCGTTTCCGACTGCCGGTGGAAGCCGGCCATCATTGCGTGGCTGAAACAACAGCACCAGTGGGAGGTGGCTGCATCGGAAATTACATTCATTCCCGGCATCGTGCGCGGCATTGCCTTCGTTTTGCAGGCTTTCACAGAAATTGGCGACAAGGTGCTGGTGATGAATCCGGTGTATCACCCGTTCTTTCTGGTGAGCGAACATAACGGCCGGCAGGTGGTCTATCATCGGTTAGAGAGAAAGGATAACCTTTATCAGATCGATTTCGACCAACTGGATCGCGACTTGGAAGGCGTGAAGGTGTTTGTGCTGAGCAATCCGCATAATCCGGGCGGACGTGTCTGGACGCTCGACGAACTGCGCCGTATTGCCCAACTGGCGGAAAAGCATGGCACGCTGGTTATCAGCGACGAGATTCATGCCGACCTGACGCTGGCTCCTTATCAGCATACGCCTTATCCGACCGTCAGCGAATCAGCCCGACAGAACAGTATCACCTTCGGATCACCCAGCAAGGCGTTCAATACGCCGGGCATCGTGTCGAGCTACAGCATTGTGCCTAACGGCAAGATCCGGCGGAAGTTCAATGCCTATCTGGCAGCCAGCGAATTGGACGAAGGCAATATGTTTGCCCAGCTTACCACCGTTGAGGCTTATTCGCACGGTACCGAATGGCTCGACCAGATGAAGCAGTATATCGCCGCTAACATCGATTTCGTAGAACAGTATTTCAAAGAGAATCTGCCCCAGATACAGCCTATGCGTCCGCAGGCATCCTATCTGGTGTATCTGGATTGTCACGGGTTGCATCTGAGCCATGAACAGTTGCTCGATCTCTTCATCGACAAAGCCCATCTGGCACTCGACGACGGACGTAAGTTCGGTTCTGCAGGTGAAGGTTTCATGCGATTGAATGTGGCTACGCCAAGAGCCGTGCTGCAACAGGCACTCGACCAGCTGAAGCAGGCGGTGGAGAAATTGGGCAGATAAAGAAGACGTTATTATTAAGGTATTATGGACAATCAGACAAAAGCTTTACATACTTCATTTTTTCACGACGATCCTTACGGTTCGCTATCGATGCCGGTTTATCATACCGCTGCTTACCAGTTTCCGGATGCCGCTTCGATGACGGAGGCGTTCTCAGGCAGGAGCGGTGAACCCGACTATTCGCGGACGATGAATCCGACGGTCACTTTCTTCGAAGATAAAGTGAAGGCGCTGACCGGTGCCCGATCGGTTACGGCGTTCAATTCTGGTATGGCTGCCATTACGAATATGTTTTTCGCCACAACAGCGGCCGGAAAGAATGTGGTTTCGTCGTGCCATATGTTTGGCAACACGTATTCGCTCATCACGCACACGCTGGCAAAATTTGGTGTGGAGTCGCGCATTGTCAATCTGCTCGATTTGGAGCAGGTTCGGAAGGCTGTCAATGAAAATACGGCTTGTGTGTTCTTGGAGATTATCACCAATCCGCAGCTGGAGGTGGCCGATCTGAAGTCCATCGCTGAAATCTGTCATGCTAAGCATGTGCCGCTGGTGGCCGATACCACGATTATTCCTTTTACGGAGTTCGACGCGAAGACTTTGGGTGTGGATGTGCAGGTGGTTTCATCGACCAAATACCTGAGCGGTGGTGCTACTTCGTTAGGCGGACTGATTATCGACTACGGCAATTTCCCAGAATTTGAGAAGTGCGTTAAGACCGAACTCCTGTTCAATCTGGGCAGTTATATGACGCCACATGCGGCCTATATGCAGACCATTGGCCTCGAAACCCTGCATGCCCGCTACGGCGTGCAATCTGCCAATGCACTTGAACTGGCCAAACGCCTGCAAACGCTGCCGCAGGTGAAAAGTGTGGGTTATGTAGGCTTGGAAGATAATCCATTCCACTCCTTAGCTGCCAGGCAGTTCGGACCGACAGCGGGCGCAATGGTGACAATCGACCTGGAGAGCGAGGAGGCTTGTTTCCGGTTCATCAACCGGCTGAAGCTGATTTATCGTGCCACCAATCTGTTTGACAACAAGTCGCTGGCGATTCACCCCTATAGCACGATTTTCGTGAATTACTCGGTCGAACAGAAGGCGGCTATGGATGTTTTGCCCACCACCATCCGCTTGAGCATCGGTCTGGAAAGCGTGAATGATCTTTGGGCAGATATCCAACAGGCTTTGGGAGAATGAAAAGACTACTGACTATCACCATATCTCTGCTGGGCTGCTTTGCGCAGGCACAGATTTCCGACACCATCTCGCTGAATGATGTCGAGGTTTCTGCGCGCCGGCAACCCATCAAGTCGTCTTTCTCGGTCGAAAACCGCGAAGTGATTGGCAAAGGAGAGCTCTTTCGTGCGGCTTGCTGCAACTTGGGCGAATCGTTCACCACGAATCCTTCGGTCGATGTCTCGTATTCCGATGCGGCAACGGGTGCCCGTCAGATCAAGCTGTTGGGCTTGAGCGGCACCTATGTACAGATGCTGCAAGAGAATGTTCCGGCTTTCCGAGGTGCTGCCATTCCGTATGCTTTGGGCTATGTGCCGGGTCCTTGGATGCAGAGCATTCAGGTGAGCAAAGGGGCGGCATCGGTGAAGAACGGCTACGAGAGTGTGACCGGTCAGATTAACATCGAATACCTGAAGCCGCAAGGCATCGAGGGCGTGCACGGGAATCTGTATTATGATTCGAACCGTAAGCTGGAGGCCAATGCCGACGGGGCCATTCATCTGAACGAGAACCTATCGACTTCGTTGCTGCTTCATTTCGAAGATACCAGCAAGGATCACGACGGCAACAAGGATGGGTTTATGGATATGCCCAAGGTACGGGCCTACAACCTCATGGACCGTTGGGCGTGGGTGAGCAGCCGTTGGATCAGCCAGCTGTCAGTACGCTATCTGCACGAGGAACGAACCAGCGGCGTTTCGGGTCATAGCCATTTGGGCGATTCGCTAATCAATAACAATCATTCGCACGGCGGACCTTATCGCATCTCTTTGGAAACCGACCGTGTGGAAGGACAGTGGAAGAATGCTCTTTTCTTGCGCACCGACAAGAATGAGAGTGTGGCGCTGATGCTGAAGGGCGTATATCACGATATGAACGATGTTTTCGGTGCTGGCGGCTACGAGGTGACGCAGAAAAACGCTTACGCCCAGCTGATGTATGAAGTGGATTTGAATCAGCACCATAATCTGTCGGTCGGAGCTTCGGTGAACCACGATGATATGGACGAATATTATCAGCGTGGGTCAGCCCATTCTGTACCGCAGGCATGGACAGATCGCCTGTTACGTCTTGAAAAATCGGACGAAACCACAGCGGGTGCTTATGCCCAATATACCTACAAGATAGGAGAGAAGTTCGTGGCGATGGCGGGTTTGCGATACGATTATTCGTCGGTCTTCGACGGATTCTTCACGCCGCGCCTGCATCTGAAATATGCGCCATCTGAAGTGTTCGCCCTGCGTGTGGCTGTCGGTAAGGGCTACCGTACTTCGCATCCTTTGGCGGAGAATGTGTCGCTGATGGCGTCATCGCGCATCATGATGGTGGATGGTGACCAGCTGGTGCAGCAAGGGGTCAAGACCCGTTTTAACCAGAATGTTCTGCAATCCGACGGCACCTATGCTATCAGCAGTTCCTCCAGTTATTATTACTCGCCCGACAAGCACTCCGATTGGGCATTGAAACAGGAAGAGGCGTGGAATATGGGGGCCTCGTTGCAGTTCAATATCCCGTTGTCCGATAATACATTGGCGCTGAATGCCGATTACTATTATACCAATTTCTTGCAGCAAACCGTCATCGACCTCGACCAGTCGCGATATGTATCATTTTACAATCTCCCTAAGAACGGAAAATCGTACAGTCACGTCTTTCAGGTCGATGCCACTTATCCCATTTATAGTGGATTGTCGCTCACGTTGGCATACCGTTATCAGGATGTGAAGGCCACCCAATACACATCAGCGTTGGGAGCAGGTAGTTCTGTGATGCACAGCAGCGAAACCCAGTTGCGAACGCGTCCGCTCACGTCGCGTTACAAAGCGTTGGCTACCGCTTCGTGGAAGTCGCCGTTAGAGTTGTGGCAAGTGGATGTTACCTTCAACTGGAACGGCTCCGGACGCTTGCCGGATCCAGGCGTGGGCGAGAACGGTGAAGCGCTTTGGAAGTCGCATTATAAAGCTTTCGGACAGTTGCAGGCTCAGATCACCCGCGAGTTCCGCCTGTTCTCGGTGTATGTGGGAGGGGAGAACCTGACAGGTTTCAAGCAGAAGCATCCGATCATCGATCCGACCAATCCTTACGGCACCCGCTTCGATGCCTCGATGGTATGGGGCCCGACCGACGGAGCGATGGTTTACGGCGGTGTTCGTTTTACTTGGGAGAAGTTCTGAGTCTATTATCCGTTCTTTTACTCTTAGGTAACCGTTCAGAATTATCTTATACTATTTTTGTTCAACTATTTATTATCTTTTCTTCACCCCACGCACCGGGTCTGCCTCCAACGGATTGTCAGGCCAGGCGTGCTTGGGATAACGTCGTCGTAACTCCTTGCGTACCTCGAAATAGGTTCCCTCCCAAAAAGAACGCAAATCGGAAGTCAGCTGAACCGGCTTGAAGCCTGGCGAAAGGAGTTCCAACAGAACGGGGCGTTGGCCGTCATCTACCCGAGGCGTATCGAGCAAACCGAAACACTCTTGCAAACGTACACGCAGAACGGGCAGTTCTGCTCCTTGCCGATATTCTACCCGGATGCGGCTTCCTGTCGGTACCTGAATATGGGTGGGCGCCAGCCGGTCAACGGCTTGTTGCTGTTCATAGCTGAGCAATCCCCAGAGGGCTTGGGTGAGATCGATTTTCTTTAAGGCAGAAGCGGAGATGTTTTTCGACAGATAGAAAGGCAGCCAATCGACAGCACGACATAAAACCGCAGGGGCGCTCAAATCGGGCAGTTCCAGTTCCGGATGCCACGAAGCCACTGCTGCCACACGGCGTTGCAGGTTCAGGACCGAATCGTTGAAGTCGAACAGCGAGAGTCCTTCCTTGGGGGCGATATCGCATAGCAGCTGCACCACTTCCTGCGGGTCTGTATCCTTCAGAGGTTCGGCCCGGACCACCAGCTGTCCCACGCGATACTCGGTTTGCGCCACCAGTTGCCCTTGGGTACTGTCCCACGCCAGGCGGCGGAACGGTTTCAGCAAAGGCTCCAGATCCTGAGGACGGAGCGGCGAAGCCAGAAAGATACGTCCGCGACCTGTTCCCGTATGCAGCGAAGCGACTGCCAGCCACTCCTGAGCCTCAAGCACATCATTATCGGGCAACTGTGCCTGGCCTCCGCTTGCCAGACGATACACACCCTTGCCTTCCGGCAAAGCCTTCGCCACACGTTCCGGATAGGCTGCCGCCAGCAAAGCTCCGGTTTCCGACGGATCGGGCAACGTGTTGTCTTCTTCCACATGCACCATTTTCCGATATTGTTCAGCGATACGAAGGATGCGACTCCAATGCCCCTCGCCGCGACGTCTGGCACGAACCTCACGCAAGGCAGACAAACGCGTATTGAGGTCGGCATCGGATGAAGTAGCCAAGGGATCGCGTTCTTCGAGTAAAGCGGCGATATCGGTCGCCAAAACTTTTTGTGCCGAGGTGTGCGCTTGCACCAGCATCTGGGCGATACGCGGATGGCAAGGCAGTGCTGACAGTGCTTTTCCGTGGGGAGTGATGGCGTTTTTGTCATCGATAGCACCCAACATCCGCAGGAGTTCGCGGGCTTGCGCTATGGAGACGGCTGGCGGTGGAGTGAGCCAAGGCAAGCGTTCTGCCTGCTCCTGTCCCCAGGCGGCCACATCGAGCAGCATCGGAGCCAGGTCGGCTTCCAATATCTCTGGCGTGCGATGCGGCTCCATCCGATGTTCGTCGGCCATGCTCCACAACCGGTAGCAGACGCCCGGTGCAACACGTCCGGCTCGTCCGCGACGCTGGTCAGCCATATCGAGGCTGATGGGAACTGTCTGCAAGTGACTCAATCCCGTTTGCGGGTGGAACACCAGTTTGCGGCAGGTGCCAGCATCGATAACCACACGCACGCCCTGGATGGTGAGCGATGTTTCTGCAATCGGGGTCGCCAGCACCACCTTTCTTTCCCCTTCTGCACTTGGGGCGATGGCCTGACGCTGCATCGCCATATTGAGCATCCCATAAAGCGGACAGATATGTGTGGCGCCCAACGAGTTTCCTAACTGCTCCTGGCAACTGCGGATCTCCGCCTCGCCGGGCAGGAACACCAGTATGTCGCCTTCGTGCTGTCGATGTGCCTTCCGGATGGTTCCGGCCACATCTGCCTCCTCGCCCGGATTCAGCCGCAAGGTTTCTATTGGGAACATCCGTCCTTCGCAGGAGATGCAGGGGGCATCGAGTGCCTGACAGATCGAGGTCGTATCGATGGTGGCGGACATCAGCACGATGCGCAAATCAGGACGCACCAGTTGCTGAATTTCGCGCGTCAGCGCCAAGGCCACATCGGTATTCAGGCTACGTTCGTGAAACTCATCGAACAGAACCACCGATACCCCGTCAAGCATCGGGTCGGAAATCAGACGGCGCGTCAGGATGCCTTCGGTCAGCACTTCGATGCGCGTTTCGTCTGACACCTTGCTTTCGAAGCGGATGCGATAGCCAACGGTTCTGCCCACGGGTTCGCCCAAGTTCAAAGCCAGACGTTCAGCAATCTGCCGTGCCGCCAGCCGGCGCGGTTCGAGCATCAGCACTTTCCCGCCATCGGTCAAAGCCTGCATGATCGAGACAGGCAGCAACGTCGATTTGCCCGCACCGGGCGGTGCAGTAACAACCAGCTTATTGTGCGCTGCAAGTTGCTGGTTCACCTTATCGGCGATGGCGGCGGCGGGGAGCTGCATGGTAAGTAAGAACGGGAGATTCCACTTCTATCGGAGCCAGCGCTGCGCTTGACGGCACCGGCATCGGTTCCGGGTAATGCAGAAGCGGAGTGAATGTATCGGGCAGAATTTCCACCCACATTCCTATTTTAATGTAAGGACGTAATTTTTGCAGATCTTCGTTGCGCAGACGGATACAGCCTTCTGTGGCACGCAGACCCATCGATGCCGGATCGTGGGTGCCATGAATGCCGATTCCGTGACCGAAACTCAGCCGGAAGAACCAGGGCCCGTAGGCATGTCGGATGAATCCGTTGCCGTCGTGGAAATCGTGCCCCCAGTCGCTGGCATCCTCTATCGACGTAACCCGAAACGTACCTTCCGGCGTGCGCATATCGCCCGTACGCAGTTTGTGTCCGAGGTTGCGTCCGCACGAAATCGGAAAAAGCAGCAGCGTGTCGGTCAGCATTATTTCCGAAGTATCGACTTGCTGTTCAGCATGGGTTTCTGTCAGCACCAGTGTCATCCGGTTCTTGTCGATGCAAATGCGCGGCTGTGCCGACAGACTGACGGCAACCCATAGTGCGCAAAGAAGAATCGACAACTGTTTCAAATCTTGTATTATTGAAAATGATGGGCAAATCTACTTATATCTTTGCCATAAATTATGATAGACCTATTTCACGCGCAAAGATAATGTGTTTTTCGGTATTCTCCAAAATTTCGGGCAAAAAATAGCAGAAAACTACAATTCCCGCTGACGCACGGGGAAGCATTTCAAATCTTCCGGAGTTCACACCGACGGTGTCAGCGGCAACTCCAGACGGCGAGAAATCGTTCCCGCTGGATCAGCAGCAACTCCGGACCGCAGGAAATCGTTCCCGCTGAATCAGCGGCAACTCCGGACCGCAGGAAACCCTTTCCGCTGAATCAGCGGTAACCTGGTGTTTCAGGGAAGCGATTCTGCAAAGGAAAATCCGGATCTGCCAATCTTACATCATGTGCAGGCCTTGCTTGATGAGAGCCTGAATGGACAACGTCGGATCTTGACTGAGCAAATGGGCGATAGCCTTCGAGGCATTTGCCATCGGATAGCCCAAAGCCACCAAAGCCTGAATGGCTTCGTCTCCGTTCTGATTGATGGCGGCCATGCTGCTTCCGGAATCAGAAGCGGCGGCAATGCCCAGGTTGCCGACTTTGTCTTTGAGATCGACAATGATGCGCTGTGCCGTTTTGCCTCCGATGCCTTTGACGTTTTTCAGCTGGCGGTCGTTGCCGGTAGCAATGACGGTAACCAGTTCGTCGGGCGAAAGACTGGAGAGGATGCAGCGCGCAGTGCCGGGTCCGACACCCGATACAGAAATGAGCAGATTGTAGAGGGCACGCTCTTGCTTGGAAATGAAGCCGTAGAGTTCGTGAGTGTCTTCAGCAATCTTCTCTGCGATGTAAATCTTCTGAATCTCACCTTTTTTCAGCTTGTCGTAGGTATATACGGAAATGTTGCAGCTATAGCCTACGCCATTGCATTCAATGACTGCCTGGGTAGGTTCGAGTTCGGTGACTTCACCTTTTAAGTATTCTATCATAGTTTATTAGCAATACTAATAAGTTATTAGTTATTTAAGTTTCGGGAGTTCTTAACTCGCCATTTTATATTGATACAATTCACAGATATGAGCAAGCTCATCAGATTCATTAACCAGGGCATCAAGCACCTCTTCATCGTCGATGGAGAAGACCTTCGTGATGGCTGCCACGA
>JAFSKF010000035.1 GCA_017449065.1 Bacteroidales bacterium | reverse complement strand
GGTTATTTCATACAGCGTTTCCTCATTGTCAGGATTGGAGCAGCAGAGGTTGCCGCCGTCGCGAATCACAATCCTGTCTGCGTCACGGACAATTGCCATAAAGCGCATATCTATCACTTTTCACTTTTATCTTTTCACTATTAACTCTTAATTTAGTTGCCTCGGTCATCTGCTCGACAAGCACGCGATTCTTCTACCGGATGATGCGCTGCTGACGGAAATAATAGACAGCGAAGCCTGCGGCCAGAAGAGCAAGGATGATGGCGGCAATGGCGATGATGGCATTACGGTTGGCCTCGGCTTCGCGCTGCTGAATCTCCAACTGCTGTTCGTAGGCATGGTAGCGGGCGGCATAGTCGTGGGCCTCGCTGGCCTGCAGCCGGTCGTTCACCGCCTGACTTAGCAGGTCGTGACGATGCCAGTATTGCTGACTGGCCTTGTGGTCGCCACGGGCAGCGGCAGCCTCGGCTCTACCGCGCAACTGGCGGATGTAGTTGGTGCCCAGAGTGTCGTCGCCCGCCACACGGTCAATCTCGTCGTAGGTGGCCAGCATCTTGTCGTAGTCGCCCAACATCCGCCACGTCTCGCTGATAGCACTGCGTCCGTTAAGAGTCTGACCAAAAGGCGTCTGCTCGAAAAGCGAAACGTATTCTTTCGCTTTTAACTTTTCACTCAAACTGGCGTAGGCTTGCGCCAGGAAAACGTATGCCTGTGAACGGTAGAAGCCGCAGTAGCCAGGCACTTCGTCGGCATCAGGCTGGCGGTCGGAACCATCGGTATAGTCATCAGGATGTTGTTCATAATCGTCGAGTTTGGCAATAAAGCGTAATGCCAGACTGATGATATCCTGTTGGCGCTGCTCTGCAGTCAGGGAGTCTTCTGGCATCGTCATATTCGGCAAGAGACTGAGTGCTGTCAGCTTACGCTTCATGGCGATGATGCAGGCATCGAGTTCCTTGAAATGGCACCGGCCGTCGAGTTGGTCAATGACCTTGTCAAGCATCCGGAAACCTTCATTGCGTTGTCCTAAGTGCGTCAGCACGATGCCGATCTCCGACTCCGTGCGCAGGGCTTCAGTCTCGTCCCCCTGTTCACGGCAGAGCGCTGCAAGCTGTGCAGCCCACTTCACCTGTTCCGGATAATCGAGGTGGACGCGGGCCACATCTGTCAGCAGGCGCAGCACCTCCATCCGGTTCGTGACGCTGCCCTTCACCGAGTCGTGCTCCAAGAGTGCCACGCCCATCTGCCGTGCCGTGTCGAGGTTCATGGCCTCGTGAGGATAGGCATAGACCCGTGCCCGCAACAGTTCGGCACGGAAATACGACACATTGCCAACTACCTCGGCTGAGTCAATAATCACCAACGCCCGCTCCGGCTCCCGGTCGTAAATGTCCATCGCCCGCTCCTCCGTATAGAGCGAGTCTGATGCCTGCGGCACGTGCTTCGTGCCGTTACCTCCCGTGCAGCCTGTTGCCAAAATCAGCACGGTGAGTAAAAACAGGGGAACAATGTATGGGAATCTTCTTGTCTGCATGGCGACGAAAACTGTAAAAATGAAGGTCATCGGTAATGATGACCCTTGCCTCACGTTCGTATTCGTTCTTGGAGTTCGCAGCACAGCGGCAAGGTCTGAGGTAGGATAGTATGGTTTACTCGGCAAACCCGTCGGAAGTTTATTGAAACCGAAGAATGGACGATGGGGGTGCGATTCTTCAAACTTCTTTATGACGTTTGAAACGTTTCGGCTGCAAAGGTACAAAATAATTTGGAATTAAGGTGCAATAATGGTGATAAAAGTGCAAAAAGCAGGCGAAGAAGTATCAATTTTGTCATCATTGGCCTACTGATTTGGCGATGAGAAATCAAACGGTTCACATATTCTACCATTTTCTTCTTCCTTCGCTACCTTTTTCTTTCTTTTCCGGCACTAAGTTTATGTTTCCGGGCGTGGCACACATGTTTCAGGTGCAGAGACACATGTTTCAGGTGCGGAAACATAAGTTTCACGACCGGAAACATAAAATACCTCTCGTGCCCAGATCTTTTCGTTGCGCATCACCTGATGCCATTGCGACGCAACGCCTGATGATATCGGGCGGCATTGCGGTTATGTTCGCTCAGGGTGGCGGCAAAATTGTGCCGTCCGGAGAAGTCCTCTTTGGCGCACATATAATAATAAGGATGAGGCGTGCTGTCGAGGAAGCTGTTGATCGAAGCTTTCTCCACCACGCGTATGGGTCCGGGCGGCAGGCCGGCATGCAGATAGGTGTTGTAGGGCGATTCCACCTGGAGGTGCGAGGTGAGAATGCGACGCAACGTGAAGTCGCCCACCGCATACTTCACGGTCGGATCAGCCTGCAAGGGCATCCCTTTTTGCAGCCTGTTCCAATACAGGCGGGCCACCACGCCACGTTCCTGCCGGTTGGCGGTTTCTTCTTCTGCGATGCTGCACAGGATGCTCACCTGCTGAGGAGTCAATCCTAAGGCATCGGCTTTCAGACGTCGGTCGATGTTCCAGAACTTTCGGTATTCCGACAGCATCCGCTCCATCAGTTTCCGGGGTGTGATGTTCCAATACACCTGATACGTGTCGGGCAAAAAGATGCTGCACACATTGGCGCTATCGCATTCGCAAAACGACAGGAACTCCGGGTCGGACATCGCTTGCCGGATGCTTGCCGAATCAGCTTCCACGCACAAGGCCATCTTGCCGGCCAGTTCCTCCAGCGTGCGGGTTCCGATAAACGTCAGGCGAACGGCATCCTGCTGGTGGCGGATAATCTTCTTCAGCGCATCAGCCATGCTTGTTCCGGTTTTCAGGAAATAGGCACCGTCGAGTTCACGTTGCAGGTTCCAGTCGAGCTTATACATCCGATAAGCTATATCCGGCCAGAATCCGCGGGTCTCAGCCTTTCCGTCTTGTGCAATCTGGTCGAGCACAGTTTTCGCATCATCGCCTTGCCGCACATACACCCAGCAGTCTTCCTGCACCCAAGGCTTGTGAGCTATCTGCACGTATCCGTAAATAGCAATCCCTCCGGCAATAATGGCCAGAATACCCAATATTATTCCGAATAGAATGAGTTTCCGTTTCATTTGTCCCTCGCAATCCAATTTTCAAGTTTTATGCCCTTGAATTTCTCAAAGTGCTTAGTGTTGTCTGTCACACATACAAAACCATAGACAATAGAAGTACAACCTATCAATAAGTCGAAATTGTCATCACAAGGAGCTCCCTCAAATCTAAGTCTGATTTTCTCTTTTGCGGCCAAATTGATGGCATCTGCCACAGGAAGTATCCTTATGGCACTAAGAAATCTGGTAAGTTCTGCCGATTTGTCGATACCGTCTCGCCGGATCAACAGTTCCACACCAAATTTCAATTCCAATTCAGTAATCTCTGAGATATAGCAATTATCCCATCCGACTCTGTCTATGTATTTATCCACATTAAATTTACCACGCAGATAAAATGCGCAAATATTTGTGTCAAGAACATAACCGGTTGCCTTCATATCTCAACTATATCCTGATTGAACGTACGTTCAGCTCTGAGAGCCTCTATAAACTCTTCGTCGCTCATACCGTCGTCCCCCCAGATGCCATAGAATTCACTGGCGGAAATCTTCTTTCGCCTACCTGTACTTTTGAGTGACTGAGTTAACATCGTTATTAGATCAATCTTCGAATTGTTGTCCAGATATTTCAAGCTGTTCCACCGATTCTCCAGCCTTGACCTTAACATTGGTGCTTCCATAATTTTAACTTTATTTGTTCTTTGGGCGCAAAAATACGAAATTTTCATTACTAATGCAAAAAAACAGCTGAAAATTTGCATTAGTAGAGCGAATTTGCAGAAAATCATTTGAATTTCTTCTAACTTGTCGTTAATTTATATTTGAACCAGCGCAAAGAACAGCTTCTGATAAAAAGGTCCGATGAAATTCCCTACTTTTTGCTTTCCGCGTAGTCGGTTATATCCCATCGTTTTAATAAAAACAATCTATTTTTTCAATTTTTCTGTCGCAAAAATTTGGGGGTTATCAATTAAATTCTTATTTTTGCGGCGTAAATTTTGTGCCTGAAATAGGACAAGATTTACCACCTGTAGCGTCACAGGCGCTTAGTCTGCCGCGCTATTCGGTGATTTTATGGAAAGACGTTACTTATGTCTTGGTCTTGGTATCTTTTAACTTCCACTTAAAAAACACTCCAAGAGTCAAGACAAGTGTGACGTCCGTGGATATGTTCAATATCCTCAATGTTTATTGTCACTGCCCGACATGGGCAGCGGCAATAACTTGAGCTATATGAATATATGACGCGGGCACTGCATTTGTTTGTTCTCAGGAGTGTGGGCTGTGGAAGGCCTAAAGATACGGGAACAAACTAAGTCAGTCACCCGCGTCTTTTCCTTTTTAAATATATGTAAGTGTGCCGAATCAGGGGTGGCTATAGGGAATTGTGAATAAACAAAATGTTTTCATAAACAATAACCTAAAATGTACAATAACCTTTAAAAAATCCCTGTATGAAGCACAGACTTTTGTTTCGGGGACTCATTCTGTCCCTATGTACCTTTATGAGCCACTCACTTATGGCTTACGATTTTGAGAGTGGCGGAGTTTATTACAACATTACCGATGCTGAAAATTTGAAAGCAGAAGTGACGTTCAAAACTGATTCCTATAATTCCTACTCTGGAATTGTGGAAATACCTGACTCGGTATCCTATAATGAGCAATCTTATGCCGTAGTTGGTATCGGAACTCGTGCTTTTCTTAATTGTATCGGATTAAGAGGCGTCAAAATTCCCAATCATGTATCCTATATTGGACAAGAGGCTTTCGAGAACTGTATTGGGTTAAAGAGTATCACTTGTAAAGCAGTCGATCCTCCAACAAGTGCATATGGTTCTTTTTATAATGTGGATAAAACAATCCCGGTTTATGTACCCAAGGATGCCATTGAAAGCTATCAAGCTGCAGATTATTGGAAAGAGTTCACCAATATTCGGGAGTTATATGGCGAGGATACTGACATCAATGCAAGTAGCGACATCATATATATGAAACCGGCTACAGGCAGATTGGGCAGTACTGTCTCTTTACCAATCTTAATGAAGAATTCTTCGGAAGTAACCGGTTATCAGTTTGAAATAGAACTACCCGTTGGATTCTCTATCGCCAAGGATGAATACGAAGATCTGGTGGTAGATCTTAGCGATGAACGAACTACTGCACGCAAACATAATATCTTCGAAGTGACAGAACTCTCAAACGGAAGAGTTCAAGTACTTTGCAGTTCTTCCTACAATTCCACCTATGCTGTAGGCGATGGAGTGATTGTAGAAATGACGCTGAAGATTAATGATGATGTAGAGGAAGGCGACTACGCTATTTGCCTGAAAAATATCGCTATTTCTGATATAGGATCGAATGTTACCCGTATTGAATCTGTCAAATCGACCATTACTGTAGTTTCATACTCTTTGGGCGATGCCAATGGAGACGGCAGCATTGACGTAGGCGACATTACAGCCATCGTAAGCCGCATTCAGGAAAATGCTCCAGCCAGCTTTGTCGAAAAAGCGGCTGATGTGAATGAGGACGGTAACATCGACGTGGGTGACATCACAGCCGTCGTCACGCTGATTAAGGAGCAAGCAAACGCTACCGCTCCCGCCGTCAGAATGTTGAGACCGTCACTTAAAAAAGCTGCCAAAGCCGCAAATGCAACAGTCGATATTTCTGCTCAAAGCAACGTTATCTTTATGCCCCCTGTAACCATACAGCCAGGTGAGGAAGTGACTGCTTCTTTGATGATGAATAATGTTGACAATATCTGCGGCTACCAGCTGGAATTCAAGTTGCCTGAGGGTATCACCATTCCTCAGGATGAAGATGAATACTATCTGGTTGATATCAGCAAGAAGCGTACTACAGCCCGCAAACACAATATCTTCGAACTGACGAAACTCTCGAATGGCAACATTCAGCTGCTTTGCAGTTCAACCACGAATGCCATATTCAGCGGCAACAGCGGCGAAGTGGCGACCTTATCCCTGTTGGCTGATGCAAGTCTTGCTCAGGGCACGTACGAAATAGAACTGGTGGATGTTCGCCTTTCGCATACCGATTCACACGTGGATCATGTGGGTGATGTTCCGGCTTATGCCATCTGTGAGGAATATTCACGCACGGTTAGCACCGATTGGGGTACTGTAGTTCTTCCCTATTCCACCCAGAGCACAGAGGAGGTGCAGCTTTATACTCTCGAATCGACAGATTTGGCAAATGGTGTCCTGACTGTAGAGCCTGTCGCTACTGTTTCAGCCAATACTCCATGCATCTTCAAGCGTCTGGACAGCGAAGCAACAACGGTTTCCTTCCCTGTATTGGCAGAAGGATTTGCATCTGAAGTTACCGTATCAGCTAAAACAGATGTTGAGGACTGGACCTTCAAAGGCAGTTACTACAACCGCACCCTTACCCCTGAAGCTTCACTGAATATCTATTATATCGCAGAAGATCAGTTCTGGTATGCTAACCAGGCCTTTGAGGTCGGTGCTTTCCGGGCTTGGTTCGAAACTCCGGTTGCCGGAGCTGGTTGCTTCCGCATTCATGGGAGCGAAGAAGAGACCACCGGTATCGAAGATATGCAAGCAAGGGGAGCAAAAACAAGCGAGGTTTACGATTTATTCGGTCGTAAACAGCAGGGCTTACAACGGGGAACGATGAATATTATTAACGGTAAAATAAAAGTAGTAAAATGAAAAAGCATTATCAGCAACCCCTTTTACAGGAGGTGAAAATCGAAAGCAAGCGAGTTTTCTGCGGCTCTGTAATCTCCGGAGGCGGAGATGGCAACGGACGTCCTGCCAGCACTCCCGAACAGAGAGGCCAAAGCTGGATTGATTTTGAAAACTAATTCTTCCATTAGGAACCGAAGAGCCCCGTCCTGCGGAGTTCTTTGTCAAACAGCAATTTTTTTGTGAAGTAGAAACATATTACTCACTCCACAGGGTCTAAGTTATTTAGGCTCTGTGGATTTTTTATGAAACGACAAATCGGAAATACTGTTTTCATAATTCACTCAACAGTATGGCTTAATCCCTAAACAGAAGAACGCCGGGAAGATGATTTGTCGGCCAGACACATGCCGGCAATGATGAGGATGGTGCCGAGTATAAAGTAGGGTGTGATGTGTTCGGAGAGAATCCACCATGCAAAAACGATGGTAGCGACGGGATTGACATATACGTAATTGGTAGTGACGACAACTCCCAGCCGTTTCATCACCCATGTCCAAGCCAGGAAGCAGCCCATCGAGGCAATACATCCCAGAAAAAGCAGGTTGAAGACGGCCGATGGCGACAGACGGAGCAAAGATGACGAGAAGAAAATTCCGGCTTCGACTGGCCTCAGCAGGTAATAAGGAATCATGGTCAGCAGCCCATAGAAGAACACCTTGCGAGTAATGAGGATGGAGTTATAGCGGGAGTTGACAGGAAGCATAAGCAATGAATAGACGGCCCAGCAGAGGCAGGCAGTAAGCGCCAAACCGTCGCCAACGGGCGACAGATGGAGCACGAAACGTCCATTGAGCACCACGACTGCAACTCCGAAAAAAGCTATCAGGGCTCCCACAAACTGAACCTTGTTCATACGCTGCGACTTGTAGAAGAGGCTGACAAGCAAAGAGGCAAACAAAGGACAGGAGCAAACGATTAGTGACGTATTGGTGGTCGTCGTGTAATTAAGCGCTGAGTTTTCTGCCAGGAAATATACGGATCCGCCGGTCACGCCCAACAACAACATCAGCAGTTCGTCGCGCCATGAGGGGCAGAACCAGCGATGACTCTTGCTTGCCAGCGACCATCCCAGCAGCAAGACATAGGCAATCAGAAAACGAAGCGTGAATATCTGAGCCGGCGTCAGTCCTTCAACCAGCAGCAGTTTGGTGAACACAAACGTGCATCCCCACACGACAACTATCAAGAATGCCGCCACATGATATATCCACCGATTTCCTGTCATCGCAAATTTTTTGCGCAAAGATACTAACAATTCGGCACTCCTCCAAGAATATTACGGAGAAAATTTCGTCCGAACCCTTTCGGAAAAGCATGATACACATTTCCGCCCCGCTATCTCTCGACAACGGGGCGGAAGCAATCAGAATATTTTATTTTACCTTAGCTACCAGTTCTGCCGGATATTTAGGCATCGCACCGTTCTGGGTGCAGACGTATGCTGAAACCTCAACAGCGATGCGGTGTGCCTCCTCGATGGGTTTGCCATTCAGGATGGCGGCACAGAACGAACCCGTGAACGAATCGCCGGCTCCCACCGTATCGGCCACTTCCACCTTGGGCGTATCCTGGAAAGAGCGCTTGCCGTCAGCGGTGAAGACGTAGCTGCCGTTGGTGCCGCAAGTGAGCACCAGCATCTTCAGATTGTATTCCTTCACAATCTGCTCGCACACCTTGGCATCGTCCAGTTCCTGATAACCGAACATACGGCTCACCACTACCAACTCCTCGTCGTTGATCTTCAGGACATTGCAGCGTCGGAACGAATCCTCCAGAATCTCTTTGTTGAAGAACTGCTGACGCAGGTTGATGTCGCAGATCTTCATACAGTCGGCCGGTGTAGCATCGAGGAAGCGCTGGATGGTCTGACGGCTCACCACATTGCGCTGGGCCAAAGAACCGAAACATACGGCACGGCAGTTTGCAGCCACTTCCGCAATCTCGGGCGTGAAAGGAATATTGTCCCAAGCCACGTTTTCCTTAATCTCGTAGGTAGGGATGCCATTGCCGGTAAGCGTCACCTGCACGGTACCCGTTGCGTATGGCACACGGGGCATCAGATACTTCAGCCCGTTCTTCTCCAAAGCCTCGATGGTCTCGTCGGCAAGCTTGTCTTCGCCCAAGGCGCTAATGGCCATCGTGTTCAGTCCGAACTGTCCGGCATGATAGGCAAAGTTGGCCGGAGCACCACCCAGTTTCTTTCCTTCGGGCAGCATGTCCCATAATGCTTCGCCCAGTCCGATAATCAAATCCTTCTTCATCGTTTATGTGTTTTATCAGTTTTTGATTTGTTTCATGTAAGTGAACAGGTAGACGACACCTACTGCCATAACAGCAACGGCTCCAGCCTGACCCATCGCATCGCTCATCAAGCCCATCACAAGCGGGAAAATCGTTCCGCCAAACAGGCCCATAATCATCAGACCCGAAACCTCGTTCTGCTTGTCGGGCACCGAGAGCAACGCCTCCGAGAATGCCATCGAGAATATGTTCGAGTTGCCGTAGCCCACCAGAGCGATAGCAACGTAGAGCATTTCCTTCGACTCTCCGCCAAACATCAGCGCCATAGAAGCCGCCATCAGCACCACGCTGATGATAAAGAACCAGCGGGTCTTCATGATGCGCAGGAAGAACGATCCGGTCAGCGCACCGATGGTACGAAATATAAAGTAGAGAGAGGTGGCGAAAGCAGCCTCATTGAGCGACATACCCACACGTTCGATGAGCAGTTTGGGCGCTGTGGTATTCGTCCCCACATCGATGCCCACGTGGCACATGATAGCCAGGAACGAGAGCAGCACAATCGGTTTGCCCAACAGACGCAGGCAGTCCATGAAGGACGACGATTTGCCGGCAATCATCTCCTCGTGAATTGGAGTTGCCCAAAGCAGAGCCGTAGCCAACAAGCCTACAATGAAATAGACGAGGAAGAGCACGCGCCAGTCGTAGCCCATGGAAGGCATCACCTGCGTGGCACCCCACATAGCCAGATAAGGAGCCAGAAAAGAGGCTATGGCTTTCACGAACTGACCGAAAGTAAGGGTCGAAGCCAGGTTCTTATCGCCAATGATCAGCATCGCCAAAGGATTGATGCTGGTCTGCATGAGTGCGTTACCGATGCCCAACAGCGAGAAAGCCACCAGCATCACGCCAAACGAATAGCCCAACAGCGGGATAAACAGAGAGATTACGGTAACGACGAGCGACAGCAATACGGTCTTCTTCCGGCCAATCTTGTTCATCAGCATGCCGGTCGGCACCGAGAAGATGAGGAACCAGAAGAACACCAGCGAAGGGAATATGTTAGCCACCGAGTCGCTGAGCTGCAGGTCTTCCTTAACATAATTGGATGCAATGCCCACCAGATCCACGAATCCCATGCAGAAGAAGCACAGCATGACGGGAACCAAATAGATGGATTTGTTCTTGTTGTCTGCCATAGTAGTATTTCTTTAGTTGTTATTCCGTTTATTCCGATATTTCGTAGATGGTCGCCTTGCCGCCTGTCACCTTGACATTATTGTAAGGCTCGGCAGGGAAGATCAGATTGGTCATCGAAAGGCGTCCTTCGGCATCGAAAGCCTCGATGCTGCAGTTGTCGATAAAGATGCGCAACTGCCGGATGCTGCCATACACAGGAGCCGTAGTTACACTGGGGAATGCCTCGCTGAAGCTGGCGTAGGTGCGTGTGCGATCCATTGAGAACGTGTTCTGCTGCACATCGTACCTCATCACCACCTGTTCGCCCAACGAATTGGTGAGGGTGATTTCGGTGGTTGTCTTCACATCCACCACAATCTCGCACGTCTTAGGCAGTTTCTTCACGACTTTGCCTCGCAGGGCATCCACTTCGCGCGATGGAGTCACGCCACAGTAGGTCTGACCTTCATATTCGAAGAGGTCAAGGTCGCGCGGCAGCGAGTTGGCCGAACGGAACTGCTTGGTCGGCACCTGGTTGGCATACTGCCAGTTCGACATCCACGCCAATGCGATGCGACGTCCGTCGGGAGCATTGTCGAAGGTGACGGTAGCATAGTGGTCTTTGCCATAATCCATCCAGCGGGTGTCCTGATGTTCGCAGGTAAACTTGTGTCCGTCGAAGTCGCCCACGAAATACTGTGTGGCACTACCGCCGAAAGGACCGCCCGGATTGATATTGCAGATCAGCAGCCACTTCTGCTTGTCGGTGCCCCGTACTTGCAGTTTCATCAGGTCCGGGCACTCCCATACGCCATCGTGGCAACCCAGTTCCTTACCGAAGGAGCTCTCGTAGTTCCAAGATTTCATATCGGCCGATGTGTAGATCCGCATCTCCTGACCTACAGCCAGAATGAGGTTCCACTTCTGAATTTCCGGATTCCAGAAGACTTTCGGATCGCGGAAGTCCTCTTCCGAACTTGTCAGCACCGGATTGCCGCTGAACTTCTCGAAGGTCTGTCCGTTGTCTTTCGAGAAAGCAATCGACTGCACCTGGCTTTTGCCTGCCGAAGTGTACATTGCCACCACCTGACCGTTGCGTTTATCCACCACGCACGATCCGCTGAAAATAGCACCCAAAGCATCGGGTTCGATAGCTATCGGTTGAGCCTCCCAATGAATCAGGTCGCGGCTGGTGGAATGCCCCCAAGTCATATTCTCCCACATGGAACCGTAGGGATTATACTGATAATACAGGTGATAAACGCCATCCTTATAGAACATACCGTTCGGATCGTTCATCCAACCATAGAGCGGGGTATGGTGATACTGCGGACGGTAACGTTCGCGGTTGGCAGTATCGAACGTATCGGACTGCTTCATTTCGCGCCAGCAGAGGAAGTCTTTCATAGCGCCGGTGAAACGGCGGTCTCCGTGGAAGGTAATGTCGAGCAACAGGTCCTTGGCTCCAAAGCGCTGCACATCCAGCGGCACGTAATAGTCCACCTTATCGACGGCAAGACGAACGTTCAGTTCCTGCACCGTCTGTCCGCCTGCTATCACCTTGATACTTGCATTCTCCTCGCGTTCCTGCACAGGAAGCAGCAGGTAACGTTTGCTCACTGGCTCGCGCAGCATCGCGTGGCTGGCTCCTAAAATCTGTGGGGTCTCTTGAGCTGAAACTCCGGTTCCGGCAAGTGACAGCATCATCATCATGGCCAATACTACTTTTTTCATGCTATTTGTTTTTGGTTGATTGAAATTTTCTGTCGCAAAGGTAGGGAAATATATCTGCACGCACTAAAAAAATTGATGCAAATACTAATAAAAAACGTTCAACTTAACTTTTTTTTCACCCTTTGAACGTTTTTTCGCGGTCTTTTTTGATTTTTCCCGATTTAATTTCTAACTTTGCCTGCCGAAAGTCTAACCTATTCGTGAAAATGCAAAAGCCTCTCATATTATTGTTTCTTTTGCCCTTGCTTCTTTGCATAGGGTGTAGCGAACAACAGCCCCACTACACCATTGGCGTTTCGCAATGTTCTGCCGACATCTGGCGCGAAAAGCAAAACAGCGAGTTGCGCATGGGCGCCTATCTCCGCAACGATGTAGATCTGCTTTTTGCCGCTGCCTACGACAGCGACGAACGTCAGGTGCAGCAGATTGACAGCCTCCTCCGAATCGGCATCGACCTGCTGATTGTCGCCCCGAATCAGGTGCAGACCATCTCGCCCGCCATCGACCGCGCCTACGACAGCGGCATTCCCGTCATCGTCTTCGAACGTAAGACGAACTCCGAAAAATATACTGCCTTCATCAGCGCCGACAACTACGAAATGGGGAAAGTGATGGGCGAATACGTTGCCCACCGGCTGAACTTTCAGGGACGCGTGCTGGAGGTGATGGGCCTGAACGGCTCCTCTCCTGCCATCGACCGCCACCGAGGTTTTACGGATGCCTTGTGCCAATATCCCGGCATCGAAATCGTGGATACCCTGCAGGGCGACTGGACGGAGCAGAGTGCCTACCTCGCCACGCAACTGTGGCTTGAGCAGCAACCTGCTGCTGTCGATTTCGTCTTCGGGCAGAACGACCGTATGGCTATGGGCGCGCGTCGCGCGTATATAGAAAAAGGAGAACGCGCTTCCGGCAAGAACCCGAAACTACCCTACTTCTGCGGCATCGACGGACTTCCCGGCGAAGGCGGCGGCATCCAGCTGGTGCGCGATTCCATTCTGGACGCCACCTATATCTATCCCACGCATGGAGACCGCCTGCTCGACCTTGCTGTCAGCATCCTGGAAGACAAACCCTACGAAAAGGAAGTGCGGCTGATGTCGGCACTCGTCACCCAAGAGAACGCCCGGGTTATTCTGATGCAAGCTGAAGAGACCCTGCGACAGACAGATTACCTAGACCGCCTGCACGAACGCACCGACCACTACCTCCGGCAGTTAGACACCCAGCGCATCATCAGCGGAATGTTCTTCGGAGTGATAGCCTTGCTGATCATCACGCTGGTCTTGCTGTATCGCTACCACCTCCGCAAAATCGCGATGCAAAAGGAACGTGTGGTGAATACGTTATGGAACATGAAGCCGGAAGATATGCCGAACCGACCAGAAACTGCCACCCAACCCGTAGAGTCGGAACAGGAACCGACCGACGAAGCGGATGAAAACGAACCGGCTGCCATCTCTTTCTTCATCACCCGGTTCAAAGAGGTGGTCGAATCCCGTCTGGAAAATAGTGACGTCAGCGTCGAAGATCTGGCCGCCGATATGAATCTCAGTCGTGTGCAGCTTTACCGCAAAGTGAAATCCATCACCGGATCATCGCCTGTCGAACTGTTGCGCAGCGCCCGCCTGAAACGTGCCTACCAGCTGCTGATCACCACCGACATGAGTGTCAGCGAAGTGGCTTACGCTGTCGGATTCACAGCACCCAGCTACTTCACCAAATGCTTCAAAGAAGAATATGGTATGGTGCCCGGAGAAGCCCGAGGATAGCACAGAACCGAGATTTCTTTTTAAAAATAATCGTTCATTCCATCGCAAAAATGTTACATTGAAACATTTTTTTTGAGGAATGAACGATTTTTTAACACCCAAGGGGAATGCAAGCGATAACTTTGCGGCAAAATTCAAAAAGCAGAGTACTAATATTAAATCTAATCGACAATGGAACAACTTAAGAAAATGTTTCTGAGTTTTGCACTCCTACTCGCGAGTACGCTATTGTACGCGCAGAGCGAGATCAGCGGCACAGTCGTTGATCCTACAGGAGAGACGGTTATTGGCGCCACCGTTATGGAAAAGGGCACCTCCAACGGAACGATTACTGACTACGACGGTGTCTTCCACCTGAAGGTCGCACCCGGCAAGACGCTTGTCTTCTCGTACATTGGCTACGAAACCGTAGAAATGCCGGCCTCCAACGGAATGCAGATTACAATGAAAGACAACGTCACAGACCTTTCGGAGGTGGTTGTGACGGGTTATCAGGTGCAGCGTAAAGCCGACTTGACGGGCGCTGTTGCCGTGATGGACATGAAAGCTCCTGTCAGCGAGAGCGATCCTAACATGCTGAACTCCATGCAGGGCAAGCTGGCCGGTGTTGAAATCGTTACCGATGCAGCACCAGGCGGCAGCAATTCCACCATCCGCGTGCGCGGTATGAGTACGGTAAACGCCTGCGATCCTCTTTATGTGATCGATGGTGTGGCAACCAACGAGAACCTCAGTTCCTTGAACTCGGCCGACATCGAGAGCATTCAGGTATTGAAAGATGCCTCTTCGGCTTCTATCTATGGTAGCCGCGCTGCCAATGGTGTCATCATCATTACCACCAAAAAGGGCAAGGAAGGCAAAATGAATATCAATGTGGGCTACAATGCTGCCTATCAGACCATTGCCAAGAGCTACGATATGCTTTCAGCCGCACAATGGGGAAAGGCTTACTGGCAGGCTGCACAGAATGACGGCATCGCTCCTACTGCCGCAGCTTCCCTCTATGGAACAGGTGCTACTCCGCAACTGGTTAGCTCCATCAACGGTTTCAATACAGCCAACACCAACTGGCAGGATAAGGTTTATAGCTCAGCCTGGACCCAGAACCTCACCGCCAGCATTTCGAATGCATCCGACAAAGGTTCGTACCTGTTCTCGGGCAACTACATCAACCAGAACGGTTTGATGGACGAAACCTTCTATAAGCGTATTTCAGCTCGTGTGAACTCTACTTACAACTATAATAAATACATACGCGTGGGCGAAAACCTGATGATTGCCAAGTGGGACAATCGCGGAGCCGACACCAACGGTGATCGTGGTATTCCTTACACCGCTATGCGCCAGCATCCGGCTATTCCGGTATATGCTTCCGACGGCGTGTTTGCCGATCCTGTAGCTATGTTGGGTTCCGACATCGAGAACCCTGTGCAGACCCTCTATAACGCACGCGACAACCAAAATACTTCCTGGCGCATCTTTGGCAACGCCTATCTTGACGTGATGCCTGTGAAGGGTCTGACCCTGAAGAGCAACATCGGTATCGAGCACGTCCAGTATCTGAACAAGTCGCTGACCCGCAATGTCCGTGCCACCGACGATTCTGCCAACCGTGCCGTCAGCAGCAGCTATGGCGAAGGCAACACCTGGACATGGACCAACACCGCCAACTATCTGTTCGATATTTCCACACGTCACCATTTCACCGTTTTGGCAGGTTCCGAAGCAATTAAATATACGTTCCAGGATCTTTCAGCAACACGTAAGGACTATGCTTTCGAGGATGCCGACTATATGCAGATCGGCTCAGGTTCGGGCACTATGACCAACGGAGGCGGCAAGCAGGAATGGGCACTGTTCTCGCTCTTCGGCAAGATCGACTACAACTTCGCCGACCGTTATCTTTTGTCGGCCACTCTGCGCCGCGATCAGACTTCCCGTCTGTCGAAGGATAACAACTCGGGTGTCTTCCCGGCTTTCTCTGGCGCCTGGCGTATCAGCGAAGAGAAGTTCTGGCCAAAGAACAAAGTGGTTGAGAACCTGAAGATCCGCGCTGCTTGGGGCCAAAACGGCAACTCGGCCATCAGCAACAACTATGCTGCCTTCAGTACCTATGCCTACGATCTCGGCAACGGAGCCTACGACCTCAACGGAACCAACACGGGTGTTGTAAGCGGTATCAAGGTTGCCACTACAGGTAATCCGGATCTGAAGTGGGAAACCACCACACAGACCAATATCGGTATCGATGCCTACCTCTTCGGTGGTGCTGTCAGTCTGGGTCTCGACTACTACTGGAAGAATACCGAAGACATGATCACCATTCCTCCGGTACTTTCTGTTGCCGGCGAGAATGCCGCCAAGTTCATGAATACGGGCGAAATGAAGAACCACGGTTTCGAAATGAACATCGGCTACCACTCTCCTGAATACGGCGATTTCTCATGGGAAGGCAATTTCAACCTCTCTATGTATCGCAACGAACTGGTGAAACTGAACGATGAAGTAAGCGTCATCGGTGGCGACTTCCGCCTCATTGAAGGCCAGCCTATGGGCGTTTACTACGGCTACGTCAACGACGGTATCTTCCAGAATGCCGACGAAGTAAGCAACCACGCCATCCAGGAAGGCAAGGGCGTTGGCCGACTCCGTTATCGCGATATCACCGGCGACGGTGTGGTTGATGAGTCTGACCGCTGCATCATAGGCGATCCGAATCCGGACTTCGGTTTGGGCGTAACGCTTACTGCCAACTACAAGAACTGGACGCTTTCGACCTTCTTCTCGGGTGAGTTCGGTTTCGATATCTACAACGGCACTCGCAAGCAGCTTGAGTTCATGACCTACGGAAACCTTTACACCAACCGCGGAAAGGATGTGCTGAAAGCATGGACACCTGAGAACACCAGTTCTTCGATTCCGGCGCTGACGACGGTCGATGACAACAACGAAACCCGTATGAGCACCTATTTCGTCGAAGACGGTTCTTACTTGAAGTGCAAGTACATCAAGCTCTCCTATCGTTTCGATCAGGCTTGGATGAAGAACGTCGGCGTTTCTGCCCTGAACCTCTACGGACAGGTTGAGAACGTGTTCACCATCACCGACTACAAGGGTCTGGATCCTGAGGTGCCGCTTTCCACCTATGGTGCCCGTATCGATAACGGTCCTTACCCACGTGCACGCACATTCTCTGTAGGTGTGAACATCCAGTTCTAACCGACTTCTGCCAAGTTCGTGCAATATCAAACATTAAACATAATAAGAAATACAATTATGAAGACGATATATAAGTTCATTTGTGCAAGTCTGATTGTCGGCGGTTTCGCATCATGCGACGATATGCTCGACACCGTTCCTCAGGGACAGTTCACAGCCGAACAGCTCGACGACAGCAGCGTGGAAGGTCTGGTAGCATCGGCCTATGCAGGTCTGGAAGCTCACTTCTTCGGCAACAACGAGGCCTTTGCCGGTCCATCAACCAACTGGATTTTCGATGTCCGTTCCGACGATGCCTATAAAGGCGGTGGCGGTACCGGTATGGAAGAAAACATCCACTTGCTCGAAGTTAGCGAGATCAATAGCGACAATGTCAGCTGTCTGAATAAGTGGCAGAACAATTTCTATGCCATCTCGCGTGTTCACAATGCTATGCTGGCCCTCAAGGCCGCCAGCAGCGTCAGCAATGCCGAAGCCATCATGGGAGAACTGAAAACCCTCCGTGCCTGGTATTACTTCGACCTGATCCGCATCTTCAACCGCATCCCTTATTTCACCGAAGGCGAAGATGTGAACACCAAGCCTAACGACGAGTACAGCCGCGATCAGATCTTCTCGTTCATTAAGCGCGACCTCACCGAGGCAATCGAGGTTCTGCCGGCAGCCAAGAGCAGCGCCGGACGCATCACCCGAACAACCGCTCAGGCTATCATGGCTAAAGTCTGCGCTTTCACCAGCGACTGGGCAGAGGTCAAGACCTATGCCGATGCCGTTATCAGCAGCGGACAGTACAGCCTTTACACCAACTTCGGAGATATTTCGAAGATTGCGAAGAACAACGGCGACGAGAGTATTTTCGCCTTGCAGGTTTCGACGGCCAACGACAATGCTCACATCAACTGGAGCAACCTGCTGAACTGCACTTACAGCGACGGTAACCTCTATGGTACGGGCGATGATTTCTTCTACGGCTCGCAGAATCTGGTGAATGCTTTCCGCACCGACCCCGCTAACGGTCTGCCTTACCTTGACGGCACCTTCAATCAGGTGAACGTTACCGCCGACTATGCCGGCACACTCGATCCCCGTCTCGACTTCACAGTCGGCCGCATCGGAATGCCTTGGCGCGGTTATACCTACACTATGGGCTGGTGCCGTGCTTACGATACCTACGGCGAATATTCGAACAAGAAAGCCTGGCCGGCTCCGGAAGAGGCACTTGCTTCATGGCCTTGGGGTTGCAACTCGCTCAACTTCATGTTTGTACGCTATGCAGACATCCTGCTGCTGAAGGCTGAGGCGCTGATTGAGACCGCAACCGGCAACAACGCTGCCGAGGACGAAGGTCTTGTTGAGGCCCGTACCCTTGTGAACCAAGTGCGTCAGCGTGCTTCCAACAGCGTCGATGGCAGCTACCTGCCTTTGGATCCCGATCCTTCGAAGGCTGATTATTACGTAGGTCTTTATCCCACCACTGGCGACGGCAATCTCTATTGGACCAAAGAGCGTGCCCGTATGGCATTACGCTTCGAACGCCGTCTGGAACTTGCTCTCGAAGGCAACCGCTGGTTCGACCTCGTGCGCTGGGGCAACGACTATCTCCTCTCGACGATGAATAAATACATGACCGAGGAAAGCAACCTGCGTACCTACTATCAGGGTCGCTCGGTCACCGAAAAGGAGATCTTCCTGCCTGTTCCTCTGGCTGAAATCGACAACTCTAACGGTCTTTACAAGCAGTACTAATCAAGTTAAAACGAACCATCATGAAAAAATTATATTTTGCCATCATAGCTGCGCTGGGCATCTTTGCTGCCTGCTCGGACGTAGATCTCGAAGAAACGGCCTATAGCGAAGGCATCACCAATCTGGTGGCCGACTATCAGCAAGGCAGCCGTCAAGTGACTCTCCGCTGGAACAATCCGTCTATGCAAGGACAGACGGGTGTGCAGATTATCAAAGACGATGTCGATATCATCAACATCGACGAAGTGGTCAGCAGCTATTTCATCAAGAAGGCCCCAACGAATGTCGATGTGGCCTATACCGTGAAGGCCCGCTATGCTGACGGACGCGTCAGCGAGGGTCAGACCGTCCGCTTCAATATCTCTTACGAGGTGCAGAAGGGTGCTTCGAAGATTGCGATGCTGCTGCCCGACAACTATAGCGCCAGCGATGACGAGAAGGATGCGGCTGCCTGGTTCCAGAAGAACTATGTGGATGCCGGCAAGGGCGTGATCCTCACGCCTGCCACCATCGACGAACTCGACATCGAGAAACAGTCGGCTTGCTGGGTAATGTGCGACCGTATCGGCATCGAGAAAGGTTGGCAGAACCTGCCGGGCAATCTGGCTTCGAATGCTACTATCGAAGCGCTGAAGGCTTTTGCTGCCGATGGCGGCAACCTGCTGCTCACCAACCACGCTACACAGCTCACCGTGGGTGTCGGACGTATTGCTGAAGCTTACGCTCCCGGTATCTATGGTAACGGCGATGGCGGACAGAACAACGACATCTGGGGCGTTCATCCGGTAATCGGTAACGTGGAGGGTCAGATCTACGACCATTCGGGTCACGAAATCTATCAGGGCATGACCTACGAGCCTACGCTCTTTGCAGGCATCTATTGCTTTGAGGGTCCCGGTGTAAAGGGCGACCACAACTGTATGTGGGATCTCAACGCCTACGGTCTTGTTCCGAATCCTAACGTGGTGAAGACCTGGGAGGAAACCACCAACTCGACCGTTCTCGGCACCTGGAACCATGTGATCGATTACTGCTGCGCCGGCATCGTCGATTTTGCTCCTACCACCACCTTCTCGGGTCGCATCCTGGCTGTCGGCCTGGCTGCCTACGAGTGGAACATCGGCGGAGAGAATGAGAAGCAATCCGAGTTGGAACGTTTCACCGCCAACTGCCTCAAGTATGTGAGTGCTCCTGCAGAACAGAAAGTGGCTATGCTGGTACCTGACGACTATACCGCCAGCGATGATGAGAAAGATGCAGCAGCCTGGTTCCAGAAGAACTATGTGGATGCCGGTAAGGGCGTAATCCTCACGCCTGCCACTATCGACGAACTCGACATTGAGCAGAATCCGATGTGCTGGGTAATGTGCGACCGTATCGGTATCGAGAAAGGTTGGCAGAACCTGCCGGGCAACCTGGCTTCGAATGAGGTGATTACTGCCTTGAAGGCCTTTGCTGCCGATGGCGGTAACCTGCTGCTCACCAATCACGCTACACAGCTCACCGTGGGAGTCGGACGTATTGCCGAAGCTTACGCTCCCGGTATCTATGGTAACGGCGATGGCGGACAGAACAACGACATCTGGGGTGTTCATCCGATAATCGGTAACGTGGAGGGACAGATCTACGACCATACCTCACACAGCATCTATTGGGGTATGACCTACGAGCCTACGCTCTTTGCAGGCATCTATTGCTTCGAGGGTCCCGGCGTGAAGGGCGACCACAACTGTATGTGGGACCTCAACGCCTACGGTCTTGTTCCGAATCCTAACGTGGTGAAGACTTGGGAGGAAACCACCAACTCTACCGTTCTCGGCACCTGGAACCATGTGATCGATTACTGCTGCGCCGGCATCGTTGATTTCGCTCCTACCACCACCTTCTCGGGTCGCATCCTGGCTGTCGGCCTGGCTGCCTACGAGTGGAACGTCGGCGGAGAGAATGAGAAGCAATCCGAGTTGGAACGTTTCACCGCCAACTGTATTGTATATTTGAAATAACGGTAGTTTGATAAGTAAGAGGTTCTTTCTAATGTTTTTATTTGAGGTATTGGCTTAATTAGTTTTAGTAAGGTAGTGTTTTAGGGGAGCAGAGTCATCACAACCGACTTTGCTCCCCTTTTTTCCAGATTTTACAACGGTTTGTCATTTTCTGAACACCAACATTTCTGCTATTTCTTGTCCGAAATTTGGAAAATACCGAAAAACACATTATCTTTGCGGCGTGAAATATCGACCATTTTATTGCATCGACAACAGAGAAATTGGTCGATAAACAGCAGATGAAGCAAGAAATGGTCGATAAAACCCTCTTTGGTAGAGAAACTGGTCGATATTTTGGCGTTTGTAACCGACAAAGACCCATTCACGACAGAAGCCATCGTCAGTCACACTGGCCTCAATTCCACCACAGCCAAGCGTTACCTCCGTCAGCTTACGGAGTTCGGCTATCTTGAAGCTATCGGTGGCAACAAAAACAGAACCTATAGGAAAAAGTAAAGTTTCTTGATGATACAATCATTTCTCCTGAACTTCCTATTCTCGAATACACACATCTTTGGAACAGAGTGGTTGCTCAGAAAAATCCTAGACTCTGGGCAGAAAGTGTAGTGTAATGAAAAAACTGACCTCAAGTTCAAAGATTTTTCTTTCGTTGTCATTAAACCTATTGAAATTGTGCAATTAGCACTAAAAAAGATAAGTTTTTTTCTTTTTTCAGCAATCAGTTAACAAGAAACCGATTCTTTTCATTATCTTTGTGCCGTAAAAACGGTAACGAACATCGTGTTCGCATCCATGAAATACTTTTGCACCAAAAAACTGCAAAATATGGCAACAACCAAGAATGCACTCATACGATACAAGTATCTGGATTTGCTTCTCTCGGATCGTCATCACTATTATGATATTAACGACCTGACAAAAAAAGTAAACGATATGCTGTATGATGATGGTTTCAAGACCGTCACCCGACGTTGCATCGAAAAAGATCTTGTATGTCTAACGGAAGCACCCTTTCGTGCTCCCATTGGTCATTTCAAAAAGAGTGGCAAGAATTGCATTGCATACGAAAAAGCGTCGTTCTCAATTTTCAAACAAGAAATGAGCCGTGAAGAACGGACTTTATTGCGAGAGGTGTTGAACACAATCGGTCGGTTTGAGGGTCTTGACAACTTCGAATGGCTCGAAAAGTTCAAGGCAGGGCTTGGACATTGCAAACAGAGACAAATTATCAGTTTTAGCAATAATCCTTACCTGAAAAACACCAATCTTTTGGGCACACTCTTCGACTATATATCTAATAAGGTGGTCATCCGACTTTCATACTATACTTTTTCAGAAGAAACCGTACGAGGTATAGAATACCATCCTTATCTGCTGAAACAATATAATGACAGATGGTACCTTATTGGAGCTGCAGATAAAGACATGAAGGTTCTGCACTTCGCTCTCGACAGAATAGATCAGGTAGAACCTTTGCCTGAGAAGAAGTATGTCGATTGTGAGGATGATCTCACAGAGCGTTTTGAAGATATCGTTGGAGTAACTCTTTACAAAGACAGGCCCGTCGAGCATATCCTATGTTGGGTGAGTGATACCTCGAAAGGATATGTTGATACTAAGCCCATTCATGGAAGCTATACTCCTATAAAAGGAGATAAAGAGTTGAAGTTGCGAACAGAATACCCTCAACTGCAAGGCGGAATGTTTTTTACCCTCGATTGCATCAAGAATTATGAACTTATCCGAGAGTTGTGCTCCTTTGGAAAAGAACTCGTAGTGTTGTTGCCTTCTTCCATCCAAGACAATATTTATAATCGAATTAACTCCATGCTTGATAGTTATTCTGTAGTGCGAACATAGGGTTCGCAGTATGCATCTACCTTTGCATCAGAAATTTGAAATCAAGCATTATGCATACCCCGAATCCCAACAACTTTTTTGTTTTTGACATGGATAATACACTAATTAAAACGGATAAAGCAAACAACCTCGCCTATACCAAGGCGTTAAGCTCTGTGCTGGGAATCAACTATACTCTTGATAATTGTAAGAGATTTACGAGAAAGGAATTGAAGGATATTTTCCCCTATTTGCCACAGACTCAAATTGATGAAATAGTCACACGAAAAGAACTCTACTTTGAATCTTTTCTTACTGAGACCGAATTAAACCTAAATCTTTTCGAGCTATTGAAGCAACTACGTAATCAAAGATGTCAAACGATTCTCCTGACAAATAGCCATTCTGGAAGAGCTATCAGTCTTTGCAACTATTACAATTTGACGAAGTATTTTGTTCTGCGCTTCTTCCGCGAAGATTGCCATGGT
Source organism: Bacteroidales bacterium (assembly GCA_017449065.1). Classification (GTDB taxonomy): domain Bacteria; phylum Bacteroidota; class Bacteroidia; order Bacteroidales; family UBA3663; genus Liminaster. The sequence goes on along the minus strand of JAFSKF010000035.1, from coordinate 19,417 downwards.
AACAAATACTCTCTTCTTGAATCTCTGGGCTTCAACTTGCAGAAAGTCGTGTTATTTGAAAACGAAGAATCTTGCTCATTGGAAGCTATTAAATGTGGTATTAAAATGGAAAATATCATCAAAGTAGATTTTTAAGGTATGGAACAATATTTAATTCTGTCAAGAAACAGTCTTTGTCGTAAAAAAGAAGGCGGTTTTGGAAAAGCGCTCCAACAAGACATTACGGCATTTTATCATAAAAACTATATAGGAGGTGAAGGCAGACATCGAGTTCAAGGTACATTAGAGAACCTTATATGTACCTTTAAGAATGACATTACGCCATATCCTCAAACAACTCTCAATAATGCCGCAGAGATGCTCACGCAGATACTAAAAGCAGATTTGCCAGAGATCCTTTGTATAAGTGAAAGGGCAAATCTTCGAGTTTGTGTCATCCCAAGGTCGAAAAGTGAAAATTCATATCGTTCCAACCAGCTATATTTAAGAGCAACGATCCAAAATGTTGTACAGCAATTGAATGGATTTGAGGATGGAAGTCATGATATAATTAGACATACTGACACCTCAACAACACATTTGGCTCGCAATGGTAACGGAGGTGCTGGAGAATTGCCGTATGTCGGTATAACAAAAGATACTTGTAACATTTCTAACGATGTCATTGGCAAAGACATTTTGCTTATTGATGATCTTTATACTAAAACAGTCAATATCGATGAAGACTGCATTCAAGCATTACTTGATAAAGGAGCGAGAAGTGTTATCTTCTATTCCATTGGTAAGACTGTTTCAAAATATTAGTTTGAGCTAAAATCAATGATATGAATTATTCAGAAAACGCTTTAAACATCCTAACTGCTCGCACATTCCCTCAAAAAGGGCCAGCTTGGATAGATAAAAATATACAAGGTAATGAGGATTTGTCATATCTTTACAAACTTCTAGAAACTAATGAATATGATTTTTTAAAAAAAAGAGACAAAATAGAATCAACTATCAAACACCTTGGAAGTTGTATTGATGGTCTTGTCACCCTTGGAGATGAGGGCTTTCCTACCTTACGTGGGAATGTAAAGCCGGCAGACAAGCCTTTTGCTATCTTTTACAAAGGGAATATTACTCTGCTTAATAGGGATAATCTCAATATTGCTGTCATCGGGGTGCTAAATCCAGATGACAGAATCGAGTTGACCGAAAGGATGGTAACTGCTGAAATTCTTGAACATCATGCAACTATTATAAGTGGACTTGCTTTAGGATGTGATTCTATTGCTCATAAAACAGCAATAGAAAATGGAGAAAAAACAATAGCTATTCTTCCTTGTGCACTTAACAACATCTTACCAAAAGAGAATACAAAATTGGCTGAACGCATTGTAGAAGAGGGAGGATTACTTATTAGCGAATATTACGATTCTCCCAAAAATCGAAACGATATGGTTAGTAGGTTTGTCATTAGAGATAGACTCCAGGCTTTATTCTCTGATGCGGTGTTGCTTGTTGCAAGTTATGCACCAAATAACCTGGGGAATGATTGTGGTTCTAGACATGCGATGGACAAGGCAAAAGTTTATGGTATCAAAAGAGGTGTCATTTATAATGAAAGAAAACACTACAATTTAGCAATGTATGATTTAAACAGACAAATACTTGCTGAAGATAGGAGCGTTATTCGCATAGATTCATCCAATATGTCTGAAGCCGTTCTTCGACTGGTTGCTAAGACTAATCAACAATTATTTTTTTAAGAACTTTGACTATAGAATTTAGCGTTTTTATGGATAGATCAAATACAAGCGCATGGCAGGAAATCCAATTTTCACATACTACTTGCTTATGCCATTCAGAAGCAATGGGATTGTATGTGACCAAAATTTCTATTGCTCCCAAAGAAGATGTCTTATTCCTTCCTCATGGTTATAAAGGCTTCTGGAAAAAAGAAGTTCAATTAACGAAAGAGAATCTGACAATTAGAATTGAAACAAATTTTGGTTATGGAGTTCGAACGTATATGCGAGCTATTGTTGAGAGAAACGGACAAAGATTATTGGACTTTGACCAGAACAAAATGTACATCCTTAATAATTGTAGCGTTAAGACGATAGATGTGCCCCCCTATGATTGGGAGAGATTATTTAATAAGATTATCTCTATATCAAAAAGGTTTGACTCTTCAGCTGCAATATCTTATGTTGATGAGATTATTAATCTCATAGATAATAAAGAAATCTATATCAAGGATTCATTCAATAAGGAGGAACCTATAAAATGGAATGAAGACTATATTATTACATTGTTTGCTGCAAATAAAATTAGGGATCTTATTAATGGATATAATACAACAATTATTATCGATGAATTATTTTCAGAAAAATGTACTCAACTCTTCCATAAGTTTATACGAAAGATACAAGAAATAGACATCGATTTATCAGACAAGAGAACAATCCAATTAGCAGATACACTATACATGATTCACAGATTTATGGTAAAAAAAGAGAGAAATCTTGATTTCTTTGAACTATTTCTATCAAAATCTGGGAATAGTAGCATAAAACGAACATAAGAATCGTTTATATTTAGTAACTTTGCATCAGAAATTAAAAAGGCAGTCTTTGACAAGTTTGGGAACTGAAACGGCATTTTGAATTTCGTCCGGCGTATTTGCCGGATGTCTCCTCGTTCTTCGGAATCTTGGAGATAAACAATGTTAGTACGTTAACGTGTTGCACTGTAGTACGTTGTACTTTTACTATATTGTTATTATGCTATTTTATATGTTATATATTACATAAAGAAAAGAAGTTTCAGCCCAGACCTCAGAGACCGCCTCTTATTTAAGAAGAAAAAAAATGGATAAAACGCAAATAGCACAAATCGCATCACAGATGTCAACAAGGGAGGACTTGCTGGCATTGCTCAATCGTATCAAGCAGGATGAGATACGTGATTTGGGGTTTGATACAGACAAGTTTTATCCGTTTACGATGAAACAGCTTTTGTACTATTGCAACCCTAATCATGCATTTCATCGCTATCGCCAGTTCAAGATAAAAAAGAAGTCTGGTGGCTATCGCCAAATTACAGCACCTCGCAATCAGAGTTTCATGATACTCTTGCAGTCGGTGAATGAGATTCTGAAATCAATCTATACTCCGTCTGAGTATGCCATGGGATTTACAGAGAACCGTTCTGTCGTGACGAACGCTGCAGTTCATAGAGCTCAGAACTATGTGTTTAATATCGACTTGAAAGATTTCTTTCCAAGTGTAGAACAGGGTCGGGTAATGAAACGCCTGACTTTGGCACCATTCAACTTTTCGCCCCAAATTGCATTGGCGGTTTCTGGTCTATGCTCCATGAGGGTTAAGCGAGAACAACCCTTAGAAACCAAACAACATGATTTGGACAAGCAATTCATGTATGTATTGCCACAAGGTGCGCCGACATCGCCAATCATTACCAATATGATTTGCGATACGTTAGACCGCAGGCTGGCGGGATTGGCCAAACGCTTTGGACTTTGTTATACCCGATATGCTGATGACATCACATTCAGCTCTATGCACTATGTCTATTCTGAAAAGGGAGAGTTTAGGAATGAACTGGCTCGTATAATAAGTACGCAGGGCTTTGTGATAAACGAAGCAAAAACGAGATTACAGAAACTTGGCAGTCGCCAAGAGGTGACTGGTGTTATTGTCAGCGAAAAACTGAATGTGACCAAGAAGTATGTTCGGGAAATCAGGAGCTTGCTATATATATGGGATAAGTATGGGTATTCTGCAGCCATGTCAAAGTTCTACCCTAAGTACAAAGCAGAAAAAGGACATGTCAAGAAGGGTAATCCCGATTTGACCAATGTCCTTGATGGGAAACTCATGTATTTGAAGATGGTAAAGGGTGATGACGACTCTGTGTATGTCAGACTTTACACGAAATTCCAAGAACTTGTCAATCGAGATACTGGCTCAGATAAAACAAATTCTTATGGTATTACCTACGTTGAGACAATGCCCCTTATGAAATTTGAGAAGGATAAGAATACAAATATCATCATCAGTCAGAAGGATGTCAATAAACGGTATGCAACCTTTGAACTTGGGAAAGTCCATCAGATTGCCTCAATAAATAAAGCTGTGACTCCTGAAGATGAACAACATAAAGAGAAATTGGCCATTTCATATTGTAGGAATCCCAAGGGAGAACTCTTTTGGCTTATACATTTGCTCGATAAGGCGACAACGTTTAAGGGGAAGCCTGTCGATGTAGATGAATTAAATAACGACTTGGATGCACTATTAAGTACTTGATATGGATGATAATGTAATGTCCGTATTGGACAGAATAATCAGATTGACTCAGCAAAATGCAGAGTTCGATAAGGAATTGCGAAAGCGACTGAATGTTGCTTCCGCAAATTCGGTTTTGTATGACGATGAGCGTATGAATCAAATTTATGAATACTGCATTGAGAAAATAATACGTCAGCAAGCTAAAGAATTTTATGCTGATTTCCCTCTTCAATCCATAAAAGACATTTTGGTTGAAGATTTCGTAAGAATGGAATCATTCAGGAGAAAGGATAGTTTCGGGGATTTTTGCTTGTCACTATATCAGCAGATAGAGTGCATGACCAACAGACTCTGTGAGAAGAGAGAAGTGTCAGATATAGCAGAAAAAATGTGGGGACATCCTGCTTATATTAAAATTGAGAAAGGAAAAGAACCGTCTATTTCTGATAGAGGAGGAGAATATACTATTGCAAGCCTGTTGTTCCCTGGTAACAACAAACAATCAGGGAACACACATGCTTTTGAGAAATCTAGAAAATCATTGCAAAGTCAATACGCAATTGACAAGATACGCAATGTGGTTTATTTTTTAGGTTATAAAGCGATGATGAAAAGCAACGATTATGATTCGTTTATAGAAGTCACATCATTGCTCAATGATATCTATCAATGTCGCAATATGAATCATCGTGGAAATACACAGAATCAATGGGAAAAAGAAACATATGATAGAATTATTCCGTTGAAATCGCTATATTACTTCAAATTTCTTGGAGTCTTGGCACAGTATGTAGAATTTATCAAGAATGGTTATGGCTTTGTACCAACAATAGTGGATTATTGTAAAACAATTTCTGTCAAAAAAATAGAGGGCCCAAATATCAAGCAGGTGGGGTTTATAGACCCAGAGGAACTTGCTCGCAGGACAAAGAAAAGATAATAAATTCTCTTCTATGCTACCACAAAAGCTATAAGTTCCAGTTTTATGGAAAAATGGTGAAATAAAAACAACAATAATGTGTTGAGTAACAACAAAGGTAATGAACATATATGAGCAAGATAAAGCCAAAAGAATGTCAGGACGTTGAGTTCAAACGTATCTGGAAAGACGAATACCTGAAGTGGATTTGTGGTTTCGCGAATGCACAGGGTGCTGTCATGTATTTCGGCGTGGATGACGACCATGAGGTATATGGTCTGAAAGACAGTAGGCGACTGTTGGAGGACATCCCTAACAAGGTAGTCAATTACATGGGGCTGGTAGTTGACGTAAACCTCTATGAACAGGATGGTAAGGACTACATCGAATTGGTCATCGAGCCAAGCAATGTAGCCATCAGCTATAAGGGTAAGTACTACTACCGCAGTGGCAGCACCATGCAGGAACTGAATGGTGTAGCCTTGCAGCAGTTCCTGTTGAAGAAGATGGGGCGATCATGGGACGACATTACAAACGAGCGCGCTACATTGGAGGACATCGACCGCAAGGCCATAGACTATTTTCTGAAGAAAGGCATCGAAGCTCAGCGTATTCCAGAGGGTGAGCGCGACGCTTCCACGAAAGATGTGCTTGAAAGTCTCGGGTTGCTTGACGACAACGGAAACCTGAAGAATGCCGCCGTACTCTTGTTTGGCAAGAGACCACAGAAGTTTTTTCCAAGCGCGGTGTTCAAGATAGGCAGGTTCGGCAAGGATGAGGCCGACTTGATGTTTCAGGATGTCATAGAGGGCAACGTTATTCAGATGGCAGACCGTGTAATGGAGGCTCTGCAAGCCAAATATCTTGTGTCACCAGTACGCTTTGAAGGTATGCAGCGCTATGAAACACTGGAGATTCCCAAGGAGGCCATGCGCGAGATACTTTATAATGCCCTTGCACACAAGGACTATACGGGACCAGACATTCAGATGCATGTCTATAATGACCATGTAGAGGTTTGGAACGAGGGTGAGCTGCCTGGCGGTTATGACCAGACGGTGCTGTATGGCAAGCACTCCTCTAAGCCTCGAAACAGAAACATTGCCGGAACCATGTTCAAGGCTGGCTTTATCGACACATGGGGACGTGGCTTCAAGAAAATCCGTGAAGGATTTGAAAAAGCTGGTATGCCTACGCCCAAAGTCGAAAATTTCTGTGGCGGTGTACAAGTATCAATAGAACGGACGAAGTTTGTACAGATGACAAATGCCGCAAGTGATGTCACTAGTTTTGTCACCAGTTTGTCATCAGTTCAACTAACTGAAAGACAAAAGAAAATATGTGAAATGATAACAGAGGATTCACGTATTTCCGTGAAAGAAATGTCACTAGTTTTGTCACTAGTTGAAAGGACTATAAAGCGCGACCTTGCTGCTATGCAGAAGATGGGCGTTTTGATACGCGAGGGCAATACAAGTGCAGGACATTGGGTAGTTATTCAAAAGTAATTTTGTTGTACTTAGGATCTTTCATGGGAATAACTTTCTTTTTCTGTGTATGTGGATAAAAGATAAGTTGAATGTTATGTTTGAGTTTTTCATGGATCAAGCAATGAATATGTAAGCCTACGAACGTGCTGTTCGCACATACTCCCTAACTTTGCAGCGTCAAACAAAAAACGAGAACGAAATGGAAAAAGGGAAAAACATCAAAGTGAGTTTGTTCAGGGTAGTCGAAGATGTGGCAACATTCGTCGAAGTGAGTTATATGGGGTCGAATGCTCAAGAACAAAACGGACTGATGATAATGGATTCAGCCAGTAAATATAACATTCTAGCTAAAGAAGTTGCTGATAGTTTGGGGATAGTGTGTGATACGGATTCTAAGCAAAGAAAGATTATTTCGATTGCAGGATCTGTCGTCAACATGGGCGTTGCTTCATTCTCTTTTGTATTAGGAGGCGAACAGTTCGATGAAAAGTTCTGCACCGATGAAGTCCAGCTTCCAAAAATGGCAGGAGACATTCCTATCATAGGCATTTTAGGCTGGAAATTCATGATGAAGTACCATTTGGCTCTGGACTATAGCGACTTCTCCTTGCATACATCGCAAGTCGATCTTGGCAATCTGTCAATTGCAGATTGTGAATACTTTTTCCCTATGGAAATAGGGCTGAAGAACTATGGTCTCCCGGTTGTGAGCCTGACACAAGGAGACCGAGAGGCTGTGGCGATAGTCGATACTGGTGCCACTAACAATATGGTTTCTACTCTAGCATTGTCGGACAATGGGTTCCATTGTGAATATCTTGGCAGTACCGATACTATCAGTGGCTTTTATGGCGGATTAGAGACGGAAGATGTCATCATGGAATTTGATCTTGTTACGGTGAAGGATGACGGCTGTGGTGCTATTCATTATAAGGATCTCTTCAAAGCACATTCGAATTATCTGATAAAACCGAAAGAAGGAGATTGTGACGAGAACGGAGAACAACTCCCTCCGATAGAAACACTTATCGGTTGTCCGTTCATATCGAAGGAAAGCTGGGTGCTCGATTTCGGTGTATTTGTTATATATAAGCGAAGGTATTAGTTGATACATATCTGATAACTTTGTCATTGAACACATACATAACATTCACTTTAAAACATAATTATTATGAATTGGAATCTAATAGTGGCGATAGGTTGCATATTCTTTGGAGTAAAAGACTAGAAGGAAGGCTTTGCTAACGCTGATCAGAGTAAACAGACAAAATGGTTCAAAATCGTAATCGGTTTTGTATTATTGGTTATAGGATTATTAAACCTCTTAGGAGAATTATTGTGAAAGAATGATATCCCAGACAGATAGAATAAAGGGAGTTCTTTTCGGACAGGCCATAGGGGATGCACTTGGAGTGGGAACTGAGTTTATGACAGAGGAGGAAGTTCGCAGAAACTATCCGTCTGGATTAAAGAACTATGACGAGATTGTTCGTGATGCTCACCGCAGCCGTTGGGAAAGGGGAGATTGGACGGACGATACAGACATGATGCTCTGTATCGCGAATGCCTTGATTGCGGACAAGTGTGTGAATTTGAAGAGCATTGCCCAGAACTTCAAAGCCTGGGCTGCAGGTTCGCCAATGGGGATAGGCAACCACACCCATAAGGTGTTGCTTATTGCTGACTATGCAGAGAAACCAGTCGAGGTTTCGAAACTTGTTTGGGAACTGAGCCGGCATCAGGCAGCGGCAAATGGGGGTGTGATGAGGACTTCGGTTGTCGGGTTATTGCCAGACAATGTAGAGAGAAATGCGGCAGACATCTGTCGCTTGACGCATTATGACCCACGCTGTGTAGGCTCGTGCGTTATCGTGTCTGAAATTATTCATTCTTTAGTTTATGATTCAGTATCTCCGTCCTATGATCAGATTGTAGAATGGGGCAATAAATATGATGAGAGGATTAAGGAGTTCATCGATTTGGCACATGATGAGGACATTGCAGCCTTAAGTCTAAACGATGGAACGTCTATGGGCTATACCTTGAAGACATTGAGTGCTGCATTGTGGGCATATTGGCATGCAAAAACATTTGAGGACGGATTGCTCCAAGTGGTGAATGCCAGCGGAGATGCTGATACTAATGCAGCTGTTGCATGCGCTGTTCTTGGAGCTAAGTTTGGTTATATTGCAATACCATCGGTGTATAAGAACGGGTTGCATCGGAAACTGCAATTGGAAGTAATCGTTGAGGGCCTGTTGCAATTCCTGAATATTTAGGGTTCTCGATTACCAGAGAGCTACGCTTCACAATATTAAGTAATGAATCTAAATAACGTGAGTTCGACGAAAATAACTCAGAACAAAGATAGCTGATTATCAAATGATTTGACAACATTAATAGCAGGTTTCTTAGGGAAATAGCAGTATGCTGCGATTGCCGAAAGGAGATTGTTTACGAAGTTGTGCAGACTCCTGTGTCTGGAATGTTCTACCTGGGCAATATTCTTCAGTTCGTCATTGACGGTCTCAATGATTGCCCTTTTCCTGAGCAACAGTTTGTCAGAGACTTTCATCAACGCACCTTTCATGTTGCTCTTCAGTTTTGTTATGAGCTGTATTCCATCGACAAATAGCCTGTTGAACAGGTTCTGGCTGATATAACCTTTGTCCGCTACGAGCCTGTCAAAGATCGACTCAATGAAGCGCTTGTCCTCCAATGGCTTCCTGTCATCCGTGTCGCCGGGTGTTACCATGAAGTTCAGCAGCTCTCCTTTCTCATTGCATATCAGGTGAAGTTTGAATCCAAAGAACCACCCCATCGAGCATTTCCCTTGGGCCACAAAACTCTTGAAAGTCTTGTGCATATGTATTCGTTGATTCCTACAGACTCGCAAGGGTGTCGAGTTCACGAAACTGATGCCGGTGCATTTGCCAAGCAAGACTTTCTTTATGAACAAGGTGAGCGGAAACATTACCTTCTTTTCCAGTTCGACAAACCTGTTGTAGGAGACTACCTTGGGAAACAGATGGCGCAGATGGATACAGACATATTCCAGATAGAAATGTTTCAGGCACCGGTAGCCTGAACTGTGGAACAATATCAGGATGACCATGATTTCGGCATCTGACAAGGTGGATGCGCGATGATATTTGCGTTTTTTCGGTAATTTCGCAGCTTTTAGGGACAATTTTGCCACCATTCGGTCATAAACTTTGCAGAATTCGTCTGCCATAAAGAAAATTTCTGTAACTTTGCACTCGGAGAACATAGCGGAATTTAATTTGTATGGTTATTTTTTTGCACTACAAATATACGAATTATTCCGCTATTCTCCAAATTTTCAAGCAATTATTTTTTCGTCGAATTCACGTTAAATATTAATAAATAAGTCATTAGTATGAAAAGATTATTTTTATCATTTGTAGTATTGATCACATTATGTCCTGCCTTAAAGGCCCGGGATTTGTGGGTTGGTGGTATGGCTGGTATTAGCTATGCTAACGAAGATTTCTCGATGGCTTTAGCACCTCAAATCGGTGTTGAACTGAATGAAAAATGGGCTGTTGCTGCCAGTTTGGGATACCAGTACGTTAATGAAGATTCATTTGGCTATACGATGGTTTTCCTGCGCTACAACCTGTGGAATAAGAATGATTTCTATATTGACGGGAAACTTCAAAACGAAGTCTTGTTCGGAGAATTCACGCAAGACAATCTGGGCGTTCTCCCCTCTTTACGTTATCGTTTCAGCAAACGTTGGGAGGCTTCTGCCGACATCGGCTTCTTAGGCGTTTCTTTTGTCGAAGGTGAATCCTATGCCGCAATAGCAGCCAAGAACACTAATCTACACCTCAATATCTGCTATCATTTCTGATTTATATATTGACTTCAAGCATAGTGCGTAAGAAAAGAAACTCTGAAGGAGTATCAAGAATGCTGGGGTGAAGCCCCAGCATTCTTGATAAGGAGTAAAAGTAAGTGCCGAAGGTACGGCAGACCTGTCGTACCTTCGGCACTTTTTCTTTTGCCACTGTCTGAAAGCAGGTGGGCGAATTTCATTCCTCCTTTTCTCGCCAAGACATAGCTCAAACAAGTTTGGCGCTGTTCATTTGGCTTAATGAAAAAGTTGCACTTAGTTTCAACTACAGGCTTTCGTGGGATAAAAAATATTTCCCCAACTGGGCAGTAAAAATTCCCCGACTGGGCAGCAAAAACAGAAATCAACAGGTAAAATGTTACATTGAAACATTTTTTGCAAGGAATGAACGAATTTTTAATGCTAAATCGGCAGAAAAGCCGTATATTTGCGGCAGATTTTTAAATGCACAACTATGAAACACAAGAAACATCTGCTTATCGCATTGATGACTGTATTGGCTACCGGAGCTTCAGCACAGACCGCCGCTGCCCGCTTCGATATGTCGGTAAAAAACGGAAAGATTACAGAACAAGTATCGGGAACGGAATATGCCGTAGCATCGGAACTGCCCGTATGCACATTATCGGGAATAGACGGACAGGCGCTTCGTTTTGACGGCTATTCCAACTTTGTGCAAGCAAGTCTGCCAGGCAACCTGAGCACAGAGGCGCTGACCCTCAGCGTGACATTGGCTGCAGAAAGTTACCCCATGATGCAGGTAGATGTGGCAGAATCCACACCGACTTTCGCCACCATTTGCGGCAATCTGGATGAAACCGGCAAGAAAGGATTCTCCCTGGAACTCTCATCGCAAGGCGACCTGAGGTTCCGTTTCGCTTCTGCCTATGCCAACGGCTTTCTATATACGATAAGCGGAACGGAAAAACTGCCGCGCGGTACGTGGAATGTGCTGACAGTTGTGCTCAATAAAGCCGACAATGTGGCGACACTCTACCTGAACGGAAAGAGCATCGGCACCAGCCGCATGAGTCGTTCGGAAGTGGTGCATACCGATAAGGACTTCTATATCGGCAAGGATGCAACCGAGAAGAAAGAAGGCCCGTTCCTGATCAATACATTCTGCGGCCTGATTGATGATATTACCCTCTATAACGAAGTGGTGACTCCTGCTGTCTTCACCCCTCAGTTCGCCACTTTCAACTATCCGGCGGAACGGTATGAGGCAAGTCTGTGGCGTCCGCAATTCCACGGTATGCCGTCAGGTTCATGGACCAACGAGAGTCATGGAATGACCTACAGCGACGGCAAATATCACGTGTTCTTCCAGAAGAACGCCAACGGTCCTTATATGTCGCGTCTGCACTGGGGACACATTTCAAGTCCCAACCTATACAACTGGACAGAAGAACCTATTGCCATCGGTCCGGATCAAACCTACGACATAAAAGGCTGCTGGAGCGGTTGCGTATATGAGGACGGAACCGACACCTATCTGCTATATACAGCTGTAGATAATGCCAAAGCCACCATCGCACAAGCCAAAGCAAAAGACAGCGAACTGATGGAATGGGAGAAACTGGGTGTGATTATCAACGGACGTCCGATCGGTCTCTCCGACGACTTCCGCGATCCTTATTTCTTCACGGCCAACGGACAGAAGTATATCATCGTCGGAACCAGCAAGAATAAACTCGGTGCCTGCACCCTGCATAAGTACGAAAACGGAAAGTGGACCAACGACGGAGCCATTTTCTTTCAGGGCACCAACGCCAACCTGCATGGCACCTTCTGGGAAATGCCGAATGTGACTCCTATGGGCAACGGAAAATATCTGTTCACCTGCACGCCTCTGAATACCGGTGTGGGTGTACGTACGCTCTGCTGGGTGGGAACCATCGGAACAGACGGCAAGTTCACACCCGATAGCGAAATGCAGTATCTGGAAATGGCAGGCATCAGTCGTGACGGTTACGGCTTGCTTTCGCCCACCATCTTCACTAAAGACGGCAAACCCCTGCTCTTGGGCATCGTGCCCGACAAACTGCCCACACAAACCAACTTCGAAATGGGCTGGGCGCACAACTTCTCTCTACCGCGTGAAATCTCTCTGACTGCCGACGGATCGATCGTACAGAAACCCTACAGCGGATTGACCGGTATGCGCACAAAGACGGCATACAGCAAAGAACTGGCGTTGGACGGCATCGAATCGCTGGCTCCCGTAGAAGGACGACAGATAGAATTATCAGGAGAGTTTACGGTGGCTTCGGGTTCTTGCGGTTTCAACTTCCTGAAATCGGGCGGCAAACAGGCATCGCTCTCCTACGATGCAGATAACGGCACGCTGACTCTCGATATGACTTCGCTCGACCGCACCGTGAACGATGGCACTTATGGCGGCATCTATGCTGTAACGCTTCCGAAGAAGGTCGCTCTGGGCGGCAAACTGAAACTTCATGTCTATCTTGACGGCTCGATTGCCGATATCTTTGTGAACGACACTTGGGCCTATAGCATCCGCATTTTCCCCAACGATGCTGCACAGGTAGAGGTAGAAGCTTTCGCCACCGCACAGATGCAAGCCGACCTGAAGGCTTGGACGCTCGATGCCACACAGAACGGAGATACAGGAATCGACGACATCCGGACGTCGCAGCCTGCCGACGGCTATCTGTACGATATACTGGGACGCCGGCAAAGTTCCGCTCACAAAGGTATCTGTATCCAAAACGGCAAGAAATATGTGGGTCGCTGATACGCTTGTCGTAATCGGATTGGCCTCCGTCTCGCTTGGCACCATCGACGAAGCGGACGGCATTCAGGAACGTAACTTCTGGTTGCGTAACATAGGCACCGAGAAGGTAGCTTTGGTGCAAGGCTACACCTCATGTGGCTGCACTACGATTCAGTTTGTCAAAGACGAACCCATCGGTGCAGGCGATTCCACCCGCGTTACGCTGCGATTCAATCCACAAGGCAAGGACGGAGAGTTCGAAGAGATCGGCACGCTGGAATATGGTTCAAACCACAAACGCATCAAAGTATCGATGACAGGCATCTGCAATGCCTCCACCGAGACCCTAATGAGACAATTTCCCGTTCGGATCTCCGACGACATCCGGCTTTCGTCCAACCGCTTCGACCTCGGCATTATGCACGCAGGGGAAAGTCAGGAACGCGGAGTCGTGGTGCTTCATTGCTACGAGAACCGACAGGAGCGCATCCCCGTCAGGTTTTCTGTCGATGCCCAAACTCCCAAAGGGCTGCATCATATTCCTTACGTCATCAAAACCACTTCGGAACAAAAAGAAATACCCCTCACCATCACCCTCGATGTGCTGGTAAAATAAAAAAAAAGACATGCGGAACACTTTCTTTATCCTGTTTACTTTGCTGGCAATTCTGACTTCCTGTTCGGAGAATGAGAAGACCTATCGGATTGCAGTTTCACAGTGCGGTTCAGGCCGATGGCGCGACAAAGTGAGCAGAGAAATGCTGGCAGCGCAGCATCTGTACGATCAGGACGTAAAAGTGGATGTGATAGAAGCCCACGATGATACGGAACTGCAGATCAGACAGATTGACAGCCTGGCCGATACCGATATGGATTTGTTAGTGGTGGCTCCCAATGAGGCGGCTCCTGTGGCTGAGGCTATAGCCAAAGTCAGGAAAAAAGGCATACCAGTCATCTACTTCGACCGAAAAGCCGAAACCAATGACTATACCGCATTCATCGGAGGCAATAACGTAGAGGCAGGAAAGGCATCCGCCAACTATGTACTGAACCTTGCCGGGCCATTGCTTGCCGACGGGCACAAACCGAAAGTGGTGGAAATCACAGGTGCTATGACTTCGTCGCCGGCCCAAGAGCGACATGAAGGGTTCAGCAGTATGATGTCCGACCATGAAGAGCTGGAATATATCTGCAAAGAAGCAGATTGGACATCGGACGAAGCCTGCCGAATTGCTGAGGAGCTGTTGGATTCGGAATTTCCACCCGTGTTCTTTTTCTGCCACAACGACGGAATGGCAACAGGCGTATATAAGGCCGTCGTGGAGAAAAATGCAGAAGGAAAGGTGCAGATTCTGGGCATCGACGGACTGCCCGGCGAAGGCATCGAGTATGTGCAGTTCGGGCATCAGGTAGGCTCGTATGTCTATCCCACGCATGGAGAACTGATCGTGAAACTGGCGCTCGACATCCTGACGGGCCAACCCTATGAACGCGACAACTAACTGCAGGGCATGATGGTGACTCCCGAAAATGCCGACCTGATGGCATTGAACAGCAACGAACTGATCCGGCAGAACAACGACCTGATTACCATACAGGACAAACTGGAGGCGTACTTCGGTCTTTATAACACGCAACACAAGGTACTAATCGGCAGTTTTATTGCGATTATCCTACTGATTATAGCCTTTATAATGATGTGGCGCGCATACGTGCAGACGCGTAAAGCAATTCGCCAGCGACAAACCCTGAACGAAGAAGAGACGCTGTTCTACACCAACGCAGACAGCCGGAAGCTTCGCCAGATCTTCGAACCCACCGAGGAGGAAAAACCGGCTCCTCGTTCGCAAGACACAATCTTTGCAGAAACGCTGAATCAGGCCATCCGACGGAACATGGGTAATCCGAATCTGAAAATGGACGATTTGGGAGAAGAGATAGGACTGAGTCGCGTGCAACTATACAGAAAGGTGAAAGCCATTACGGGGCTGTCGCCTGTAGAACTGCTCCGACAGATGCGTTTACAGCGAGGTTATGCGCTATTGCAAAGCACCAATAAGACCGTCAACGAGATAGCCTATGAGGTTGGATTCGGAACGCCGGGCTATTTCTCTAACTGTTTTAAGAAACAATTCGGAAAGTATCCGATGGACGTAAGGGCAGAACAATAATCTGCCCTTTTTCATTTTTGCGAGTCAAGGAAACGAACTTTTTAGTCGAGATTTGTTACATGTAACATTTTTTACCGCCCGTGAACGATATTTTCAAGCATGGGTTCGAAAACAGGTTTACCTTTGCGCCAGAAAAAACATCTAGTACTAACCACAAAACATCAGACAAATGAAAAAACTTGTGAGGTTTCTGTTGAGCATACTGCTCTTCTGCGCCGGAACTATAGTGTACGCGCAAACAGAAATTACAGGAATGGTGGTCGATGAAACCGGAGAAGGTGTCATCGGCGCTACTGTGTTGGAAAAAGGAACCACAAACGGAACAGCCACCGACATTGACGGCAATTTTACGCTGAAAGTGAAGGCAGGAGCTACGCTTGTGGTGAGTTACATCGGCTACAATGCCGTGGAAGCAACTGCAGCTCCGGGTATGAAGGTAGAACTCAGGGAGGACAAGCAGATGCTGAACGAAGTGCTGGTTACCGGCTATACCACCCAGCGCAAAGCCGACCTGACAGGCGCCATTTCGACCGTAACTCCTTCCGATCTGGCCAAGCAGAACGAAAACAACCCTATCAAGGCGATGCAGGGACGCGTTCCGGGTATGAACATCTCGTCCGACGGTTCGCCTTCGGGCAGCGCTACGGTGCGTATTCGCGGTGTGGGTACGCTCAACAACAACGACCCGCTTTATATCATCGACGGTGTGCCGACCAAATCGGGCATGCACGAACTGAACGGAAACGATATTGAGAGTATTCAGATTCTGAAGGATGCCGCTTCTGCCTCTATCTACGGAAGCCGTGCTGCCAACGGCGTCATCATCATTACCACCAAGAAAGGCAAGGAAGGCAAAGTGAAAGTGGATTTCGACGCCAGCGTAGCCGTACAGATGTACGCTCACAAGATGGAGGTGTTGAACGCCAAGGAGTTCGGACAGGTGATGTGGCAAGGTTACGTGAACGACGGCTTGGATCCTAACTCAAACGGTTTAGGCTACAAGTTCGACTGGAGCTACAACGCACAAGGCCGTCCAGTGCTGAATCAGATTTCGATGAGCCGCTATCTGGATGCTGCAGGAACGACTCCGGCTGCCGATACCGACTGGTTCGACGAAACCACACGTCGCGGACTTGTGCAGCAGTACAACCTCTCGCTCAGTAATGGTTCGGAACGCGGAACATCGTTCTTCTCGCTGGGCTACTATAAGAACGAAGGTATTATCGATCATTCGGACTTTGAACGCTTCTCAGCCCGTATGAACAGCGACTATAAACTTATCAAGGTGGGCGACCGAGACATCGTAACCATTGGAGAAACCTTTACCGTGAACCGCACCAGCGAAGTAGCGGCTCCCGGCGGATTCCTGCAGAATGTGCTCCAGTTCAATCCGTCGCTGCCGGTCTATACGACAGAAGGTGAGTTTGCCGGTCCGGTGGGCGGCTATCCCGACCGAGAGAATCCGGTGGCCCGTCTGGAACGTAACAAAAACAACCGCTACACCTATTGGCGTATGTTCGGTGATGCACACTTGGGCGTGAACCTCTTCAAAGACTTCAATGTGAAGACCACCTTCGGCCTTGACTACTCGCAAAAACAGCAGCGTATCTTCACCTATCCGGTCACAGAAGGAACGGTTGCCAATCCGACCAATGCCGTTGAGGCCAAGCAGGAACACTGGACCCGCTGGATGTGGAACGCCATCGCTACCTATAACTTCAAGGCAGGCAAGCATCGCGGCGATGCCATGGTCGGTATGGAGCTGAATGACGAAGAAGCTGTCACCTTCAGCGGAAAGAAGTACGACTATGCCGTACTCACCACCGATTATATGTGGCCCAATGCAGGTGTAGGCGAAGCTGAAGCTTACGGCTGGGGCGAAGGTTTCTCATTGGTATCGTTCTTCGGCAAAGCCAACTATTCGTTCGACGAGCGCTATCTGTTGAGCCTTACTGTTCGTCGCGACGGTTCAAGCCGATTCGGCAAGAACAACCGCTTCGGTACCTTCCCGTCGGTGAGTGCCGGCTGGCGCATCAATCAGGAGAAGTTCATGCAAAACGTAAAGTGGCTCGACAACCTGAAACTGCGTGCATCGTGGGGTCAGACAGGTAATCAGGAGATTTCGAACATTGCCCGCTATACCATTTACGAAAGCAACTACGGCGAAGCCAATTTCGGTGGTCAGAGCTACGGCACCAGCTACGATATTGCAGGCACCAACGGCGGACAGACTTTGGCCAGCGGCTTTAAGCGTAACCAGCTGGGCAACGACGACCTAAAATGGGAAACCACCACACAGCTCAACTTCGGTCTCGACTTCTCGCTGTTCCGCGATGCCCTGTACGGATCGTTCGAATGGTATGACAAGAAGACCACCGACATCTTGGTTTATATGCCCGGTATCGGTGTGATGGGTGAAGGATCGAGCCAATGGATCAATGCCGGCGAGATGGAGAACAAGGGCTACGAACTGAACATCGGTTACCGTGGCGAATATAAGAATTTCCAATACGACATCTCCGGCAATATCGGCAACTACACCAACGAAGTGACCAAACTGCCTGAAACGATTGCAGCCAACGGCACCTTTGGCGGAAACGGTGTGGAGAGCGTTGTCGGGCATCCGATCTATTCGCAGGTGGGCTACGTATATGACGGCATCTTCAAGAGTCAGGACGAAATTGACAATCATGCCGCACAGAACGGTGCAGGTTTGGGACGCATCCGTTGGAAAGACCTGAACAAAGACGGTGTCATCAACGAGAAAGACCAGAAATGGATCTACTCACCGGTGCCCGATTTCACCTGGGGTCTGAACATTTACCTGCAGTATAAGAACTTCGACCTGACAATGTTCTGGCAAGGTGTGCAGGGTGTAGATGTGATTAGCGACCTGAAGAAGGAAACCGACCTCTGGAGCGGCCTGAACATTTCGAACTTGAACAAGGGCCACCGTCTATTGGATGCATGGACACCGGAAAACAACGGGTCAAATATTCCTGCCATCAGCACGATGGACAACAACAACGAGAAACGCGTCAGCAGCTATTTCGTCGAGAACGGCTCGTATGCCAAGCTGCGCAATATCCAGCTCGGATACAACTTCCCGAAGAAAGTGTGTGAGAAGGCCTATATGGATCGCCTGCGTGTCTATGTATCGGCACAAAACCTGCTGACCATCAAGAGCAAGGACTTCACAGGCGTAGATCCGGAGAATGCCAACTACGGCTACCCTATCCCGCTGAATGTCACCTTCGGTCTTAACGTGACCTTCTAAACCTCAGTTATTAATCACAATATACGATTTACGACTATGAAAATCAATATATTCAATCTGATCTGTGTTGGGATGCTCATTTCCGGGCTTACCGCCTGCGAGGACTTCCTCGACGAACACATCCCACAAGCTACGCTCAGCGACGAGCAGGTGAAGGATCCTGAGAATGCTGAGGCAATGGTGGTATCGGCTTACGCTATCTTTACAACTGCTGAAGACATCAACTCTTCGTTCTCGATGTGGAACTTCGATGTACGCTCGGACGATGCCTACAAAGGCGGTAGCGGTACCAGCGACGGCGATGTGTTCCATCAGTTGGAAGTGCAGCAGGGTGTGCTGACCACCAACTGGAACCTGAACGATATGTGGGTACGCCTGTACAACAGTCTATCGCGTGTAAACAGTGCCATCGCGCTGCTTAATGCCACCAGCGACAGCTACGCCATGAAGCAGCAACGTTTGGCTGAAATGAAGTTCTTGCGTGCCTACGGACATTTCCTCCTGAAGCGGCTCTATAAGAACATCCCGTTTGTCATCGACGAGAATCTGACATACGACGAGTATAACGAGCTTTCGAATACCGCCTACACCAACGATGAAGGCTGGCAACTGATTATCGATGACCTGATGACTGCCTACAACACG
>JAFSKF010000034.1 GCA_017449065.1 Bacteroidales bacterium | reverse complement strand
TGGGTTGTTTCATTTGACTATAAATTAATTGCAATAATAATTATACTATCTTCTCTCTTGCTTTTATATCAATAAGCTTGCTTATCTCTCCTAAACATTAGTTTTACCGTCATCCAGATGATGCGCAGGTCGAGCCATAAGCTCCAATGTTGGATATACCAGATGTCGCGCTCCACGCGCCCTTCCATCTGCCACAGTTCGCGGGTTTCCCCACGGAAACCCGTCACCTGTGCCCAGCCGGTGATACCGGGCTTGACGAAGTGGCGCACCATGTATTTGTCGATCAGTCGGTCGTATTGTTCCGTGTGTGCCAGCATGTGTGGTCGGGGCCCCACGATGCTCATGTCACCGATGAGCACGTTCCAGAACTGTGGCAGTTCGTCAATGTCGGTCTTACGCATGAAATCACCGAACGGGAACTTGCGAGGATCGTCCTTGGTGGCCTGCTGGCTGTCGGCAGTGCTGTTCACGTGCATGGAACGGAACTTCCAACACCAGAACTCGCGCCCGTCGAGTCCCGTGCGCCGCTGGCGGAAGAAGACGGGGCCTGGACTCTGATACTTGATGATGACAGCAATGAAGGGCAGCAACAAGACTGTGGGTGCCAAGAAAATGGCAGACAGCAGGATGTCGGCCAGACGCTTCGACAGGCTGTTCAGTGGGTCCTCCAACGGGCTGGAATAAGTGGCCATCACCTCCAAGTCGTCCATCAGCACAGGTTGGAGATTGAGTTTTTCTTCTTCCGTAGCCACATAGTAGAATTTTATCATCCAGTGCTGACACAGGCTTGCCGTCCGCTCTATGAGCTGGCGCTCTCGTCGCGGGGAACACAGATAGACCTCATCGCCCAGGCGCAGGTCCTCGGGATGGCCCAGCAGCGCGAGGAAGTCGCTGGTGGAAACATAGCAGCTACTCAGTTTACAACCGTAGGATGGATTGCTAAGCATCCGTTGGTGCAGCCGTTGCAGTTCCGGGTCGGACCCGACAAAGGTGACGCTGTGTGTGTTGAATCCCAACGTTCTGAGATGTTTCAGCACCTCGCGCTCAACAAAGCGTAGCAGCATGAGCACCGCCCACAGGACAACGCCCATAACGAGCAACTGCCATCCCAAACGGTACGGGAAGTGGATGACACGCAGCAGCAGATATGACATCACAACCTGTGTTGCCACCAACAGGGTGCCGCGCCGCAGGATGTCGCCAGCCCCTACCATTCGCTGATGAATGGTTGAGAAGAACCAATACTCAGCCAGCCCCATGCTCAGGGTGCATATTCCCCAAAACAGGCGATGCTTGTCGTCAGTCCATTCTTCAGTGTCGGGGAAAAAGTATGCCACTACAGGCAGCAGTAGCCACAATGCCACAAAATCAAGCGCAATGACTGTCCACTTGATGAGGCGATTGGTCTGGTTGTGATTTTTTATTCCCTTCATTTCACTCTCAGAAAGGCGGTTGGTATATATGCTGTTGAAATGAGTCCGACGTCGGTCAAAGAGATAACCACCCGCTGCTGGCCAGACACACGGGCCACCCTCCCCTCGACTCCCTTGAACATGCCGTCGATGACCATCACCGTCTCGCCGCCCTTGAAATGGCACTGCGATTCGGTGACAAGCTTCAGATGTTCACTCTGGTTGCAGGTGGCAATGATGAAGTTCTCCATTTCCTCATTGGAAATGGTTAGCGGTGGGTTTTTCTGGTTCTCGTCTAACCTAAAATGGTTATAATAATAGGATAGAAAGGAAATGGGGGGGGTATTTTTGATATACTCACTGGCCTTGGCATCAGTGGTATATACGAACAGAAGGTTCGGGATTAACGCCTCCAGAACCTTCTTTTGTTTGCCGTTCACAAACTTGCGAGTGTAGCGTTTGGCTATGTAGGCAAACGTGCCGTCGGCTACGATATAATCAAATGCTTTGTTTTCTCTGCCGTATGTAGCCCGGAACACATACCAACTCTTGTCAGGTGTAGGCACATATTTTACCGACACCCCTGTTTGTGAGCTTTTGGCTTCGGGGATGGTATCAGGGGCAACCCTGACACTCGGAGGATTGGCCTGGCCTCGTCCAGTTTCCACATTAGACAATGTGCTCATATCGGACCTTTTTTTGCATTTCATCGGCTGAGCTATCGCTCGTTCATCGATTCGATGCCATTTCCCGCTTTCCACCTCTGGCGGAATCGCCTTGCGGCTTTTCCGATGCAGCCCGCCTCGTTCGACTCCGTCCGAAGACTTCGCCTCTCTCAGCACGGCGTGAGCTGTTCTGTTTTCAAATAGTCGCTTAAAACGACAGTCATCCAACAGAGAATGCGGAAAATCGCTGCAAAGATAGCAAAAAAAAGTAGAACAAAAGCAAAAAACTTTCAATTTCCGTCGATTTTAACAATTATCTGTTCTTTTTTGCGCAAATAGCTGTCAAAAGAGACAAACCAGCGATAATCAAGCAATAGATAAAGGGACGGTTTTTCTTTTTCTATTGAGAAAAATGCGAAAATGTTTTTTAATTTCGCACGGAAATCAAGTATGAAATTACTAATTACAAATTACTAATTACGAATTACAAGGTTAATGGCGCACAGAAACACGGAATCGCAGAAAGTTTTTATTGCGAAAAGGTGCGAAAGTGCGAAATACGCGAAAAAAAATTTATGGTTACTTATATGACAATTATAAGTCTTAATATTTCAAACATAAATTACCACGAATAATCACGAATGGAACATAAATGATGGTAGTTTTTGTCTTGCGCTGAATCAGGTCTTCAGTCGCTGTTGCCTCCTCTTAGCCTCCTCTTAGGCTCCTTCTAAGCATACTCATGAGTAAGGCAGTAAGCAGCCTAGAAGGAGGCTAAAAGCTGGCTAAGCAGGTTTTGTAGCAGTTTTATTTGCGCTTGAGTTGTTCCTTTATATCTGCTTCTATGGCATCGATCTTTTCCGTCGGTTCATAGCGCTTCACCACCTGACCGTCGCGCGAAACCAGGAACTTGGTGAAGTTCCATTTGATGTCCGGGTTCTTGTCGTAGTCGGCATCTTTCTTCCGCAGCATCTCGTCCATGAACTTGCCCCGCTTATCAGCAAGATTGAAGCCTGCGAAACCTTTCTGTTTCTTCAGATAGGTGTAAAGAGCGGACTCATTGGCTCCATTCACTTCAATCTTGTCGAACTGAGGGAACTGGATATCGTAGTTCGCCGTGCAGAACTGGTGGATTTCCTGAATGGAACCCGGAGCCTGACCTCCAAACTGATTGCAAGGGAAATCGAGAATCTCTAATCCCTGACCCTGATAATCCTTATAAAGAGCCTCCAGTTCCTCATACTGTGGCGTGAAACCGCAACGGGTGGCGGTATTCACAATCAGCAAAACGTTCCCTTTATAATCGGACATCGGAACTTCCTTTCCGGAAGCATCCTTGACACGGATATCGTAAATGCCTTGAGCTGAAAGCCCGAACACAAATCCTGCCATGATGAGGCAAATCGCTAATAGTTTTTTCATCGCTATAAATTTATTATTTCTTGAGAGAATCAATAATCGCATCGAGCTCCTGGGCCAAGTGCTGATAGTCTTCCAACTGCAACGGACAGGCGGAAAGCTGCTGGGTCATTCCGGCAGGAATCAAGGCGAAGGCTTTTTCCTCCATGGCCTTTCCCGCCTCGGTCAGGCTGACAATCTGCTGCCGCTTGTCCTGCTCCCCTTTCCTGCGGCTGACAATTCCCATCTTTTCCATACGTTGCAGCAAGGGGGTCACCGTGTTGGTCTCTAAAAGCAGACGGTGGGCGATGTCGTTGACCGGCTGGTTGTCTTTTTCCCAAAGCACCATCAGCACCAGATATTGGGGATAGGTAATCCCCAATTCCTGAAACATTGGCATATAGGCCTGCGTGATGAGACGTGCTGCCGTATAAAGACGGAAACAGATCTGGTTGTCGAGTAGAAATTCTGCGTGCATATCTGTCTGTTTCCGTTAGGCTTCTGCAAGCATCTCTTCGATGTCTTTCTCCAGCTTCTCAGGCTTCGTGGTCGGAGCAAAACGCTTGATGGTCTCTCCGTTCCTCGAAATCAGGAATTTCGTGAAGTTCCACTTGATCCTGCTGCCCAGAACGCCTTTTGCCTGACTCTTCAGATACTTGAAAATCGGATGGGCATCATCGCCGTTCACATCGATCTTCTTCATGATCTGGAATGTCACACCGTAGTTCAGCTGGCAGAAACCTTCGATCTCACTATCGCTACCCGGATCCTGTGCGGCGAACTGATTGCACGGGAAACCGATCACTACCAAACCCTGATCCTTGTACTTTTGGTTCAAGGCCTCCAATCCGGCAAACTGTGGCGTGAATCCGCACTTGCTGGCTGTATTCACAATCAGCAATACCTTACCCTCGAAATCCTTAAAATCAATCTCTTTACCTTTGCTCGACAGAGCTTTGAAATCATAAATCTTTTCCATACAATATTTTTTAATAGTTATTTATGTCGTTTGCGATGCAAAGGTACGAATAAAAAATTATATCGCAAACGATTTATGTTAAACTTTAAGTATATTTAACAATTTATCGTTTGCGATATATTTTATGTTTCTGCTAAAAAACTTGCGACTTGTTACCAGTTAAATCCGAATCCGAGTGAGAACTTCGTGGTATTATCGTCGAGGAAATCGGTATAACCGTCCTTGTTCAACCAGTAGGTATATTGGTAGGTTGCCTTCAGGTTCAAGCGCCAAACCTTCACAATCAGACCGGCTTCAGGAGTTACGCCGTTGAACCAGTTGACCTTCATACAGTCGTTCTTCAGGCTCTTGTCCCAGGTTTCGAATTCCGTAGTATAGTCGAACGTCGGATGATCATCGCGCCACTTGCTGACGGCTTTCGAAGCGGCACTCTCGTCGAAGGTATAGAAACCGCCGCCACGGTAACCGACACCGAAGTGGATAAAGAAGTAGCGCCAAGTGCGCACGGTCCAACCGAACGACATACCCGCCTCGAAATCGAGGTCCTTAGGCTCCATGTTTCCTTCGCTGTTCAGCACGTAATCCTTGTACGTCCAATCTTCTGCGGTAATCTGCGAAGGACTTGAAACATTCAACGCTCCTTCTGCAGACGACTTACCCATCATCATCTTAATCAGATTGGTGTTCAAGCGAGCGGTAATATATCCGGAGCTGCGACGCTTCTGGTTGTAGCACTGGGCAAAGGTCAGACCGATCTCCTGATTGGGGCTCCAATCGTAGAACAGACAACGGGCACGCTCACGGGCTTTGCTCTCGCGACGGTTCAGATAGGCCAACGAGTTGGTTGCCTCGGTCACATAAAGCGTGTTACACTTCTTTTCGATGACACGATTATAGCAGGCTTTTGCCTGATCGGTCTGTCCCAATTCCATGTAGTGCTCAGCCAGGGTCATCTCGTATTTGCAGTCTTCAGCAAACTTGTACTGTGCATTCGAGATCTTTTCGCGCAAACTCTCGCTCGAAGAATTGTAACGATACATCTTATAATAGGTCTCGACGGCATCGTTAAACTGTGCGAAATGCTCCTGCTTCAGCGCCTGGGCACTCCATTCGACCATCGAGTCGCAAATGGCGATATGCTCATCGACGGATGCCTTGTTGATCTGATACTCCGGACAAGCCTTAATCATTTCGTAGCAGTCTTTAGCGCCCTGATATTCGCCGTTGTAGAACAGGTCGTTACCTTTATCCTGATAGACGAAATAAGGGCTTCGGAGAGCAGAATACGGGTCGCTGACCGTGAACTCGATCTTCTGCTTGGCCTGAAGATTCAAAGGCATGGTGAAATCCTTAAAACCGGGAGCCTTGATCGTCACACGGCGTCCGCTATAGTCCACACCTGGAGCCTGAGTAACGAAAACGATGCTATAGGTCTTCGAACCTGCCACAGAGTCCAACTGCACGTTCAGTTCGGAATCGTAGTTCGACTCGAAGTTCAATCCGAACGATTCGTGGGTGACGAACTGCACCAGCGCCTCCTTACGTTCGCCGCAAGGATAGACACCGATACCGTCGGTCGTATCTTCCACCGAAAGCAGTTTCTGTGCATACAATGTCGGGAAAGCTACCAACAATAGTGCAAGCAGAGTCAGTTTTTTAGAGATGTTTTCCATAATATAGAGGTGTTAAATGTTAAAGCTTTCAAGTGAATAGACCTCATCGCGCGGAATCGGTGTTCCGTCGTCGAACTTATCGGGCTGCCAGGTGCGCACCTCGATGCTTGGGTTCAGTTCGTCCTCGAAGTTGATCATCAGGAAGAGGTAGCCCACATCGCTATAGGTGCTGGAGTTCCAATACTGTTTGAGCTGAACGCCATAGATCTGCGGACGCTTCGGGTGCTTCTTCACCGATACATCCTCGAACTTCAGGTTGATGTAGGCATTCTTGCTGAAAACACGTTTCAGGTTGTTCATATACTGCTCTTTGTTCATCACCGTCTGTTGAACCTTCACAGCGCCCAGCGACTTATTCAGGAAATCGTTCTGATCGGGTTTCTTCTTCAGCACCTTGCCCGTGATGATCAGCGCATCGTTGCTATACACCTGATGCAGATAATCCCAGTCCTTACGATTGTATGCCGTACGGAAGTTCTCGACAAAATCGAGGATGATCTGGCGACGGGTGAAGTCCTCCAAGGTGACGCCCTCCACAATCACGTTCTTGTAGTTGTGCAGTTCGAGTGCCACATAGACATTGCTCAGCATGCCCTGACTGTCGAAATTGAAAACCAGATCCTGATCGTCATCATCGCTCGCCAGCATCGACACCGGAATGTCGCGCAACTGGTAACCGCCGCCCGGCAGGCTCAGGATGTCGCCCTTGATTTCGCTCACCGAGCAGATGATGGCGCTGGATTTCCACATATTCAGGAGCGTCTGTTCCATCTCCTTGGGCACAGGATATTCCTTCAGCTTGTCTTTCAGTTTCTTGCCTTCAAGCACGGAGGCGTTGAAAGCAGAAAGCACGTTACTGGACTGACGTTCGATGTTCTGTTTCACGTTAAGGTCTTCCACGCCTTTCATTACCGATACTTTGACCGACATCTGGGCCTCCGATGGCAGCGCAAAGCAGAGCAGCAAAGCCATCGTCATGCAAAGTTTCAATAGTTTGGTATTCATAATGTGTAGCATATAGTATTTTTCATTCAAAGAGATTCAGAATATTGTTTTGCGGCACGTGCGTAAACAAGTAGGCCTTCAGCATCGGGTTGCTGTCGGAGAACAAGGTCTTGCACTCAGCATTCACCGTCAGCATATTGATGTAGCCGTATCGCTTGTGGCTCATCACCAGCACACCCGACAGGGTCTTGCCTTCGTCGATCAGACGGGCAGCGGCATAGCACTCCACATCCTTATCGACCAGCGTGTTGAACAACGAGCCCCAATCGACATCGAAGCGAGGCGGCACAAGGCCATAGCGCTTGTGGGTCAGATCGACCTTGAAGTCGGGCTGTGCCACCAGTCCCAGCAGCAGGTTGGTGAACGACTGCAACGGATAGTCGGCATTAAAGAGCACGGAAACCTGTCCTGCAGCATTTTTGGTATAATAACTGTCCGACCGCATCAGATCGATCATGAAGGGATTCCCGTTCACCTTCCACAGGTTCTTGTCGGTGGTACCCTTCAGCTTGTTCTGCTCCGGCAGTTTGGGCTGCAGACGACCTGTGGAGCCTAATGCCAGTCGCATGGTCACACGTTCGTCCTCTTCCTTCTTGTCGGTTCCGAAAATCAGCTCGCGGTCTTTTGGGAAAGCCAGAGTCAGCGTCGTTTCATCCTGATCGGTCAGGTAGAACATATATCCGTCCTCGTTTTCAACCATCGAAGTCTTGCTCTGCTCATCGACAAGCGCCAGCGACTTGCTGAATGCCGGGAAGTGGGCACTTCCGAGCGGGAATCCGTCCAACAGCACCTTCAAGCGGTTCTCTTTGATAAAGGTCAGTCGCGCCTTGTCGGTAGGCTGCACCAGCAGTTCCAGCATGATTCGCTCCACGCAATTGCACAGGGTGCGGTTCGACATCGTCTTCATCTCGGGAGTGAAAAGCCCCACTCCCAGGTGGTTCAGGTTTCCCTGCTTGTCGTGTTCCACACTGATCGTGATGTTTTTGCCCAACGACGGACACCTCATAAGCGTGTCGGTAGCACCGGGCTTGCACGGCAGCGATTCGAGCAACCGGGCGATACGTTCCGGGGTGTCGGCACACAAGGTCAGAGGCCAAAGGACTGCCAGCAACAGTAGGATTCTACGCATATAGGACAATTTTGTTTTCTTTATTATATATTATAATGTGTATCCTGCCCCGATCACAGCCGGAATCCAGCTGTTCTGCTGGGCACGATACCAATATTCACGGATCAGCGACGCCTGATGGAAGTCGCGGGTAACGGCAATACCCTGCATGTAGGCATCCGACAATTCATGGATTGCCTCCACCGAACCCATATCGATGGCCTTCGACAAATGCGCCAGATACTTGGTATAGTCTTTAGCCGTTCCAGCACCCGCCTTTTCCATGCGGGCAATGGTCAGCCAGGCATCAGCATAGCCTTTTTCAGCAGAGTCGTTCAGGAACTTCAGTCCTTTCACCAGGTCGCGTGAAGTGTGATTTGCATTCACATAGCAGGTGCCCAGTTTATACAGGGCATAAGGTTCGCCCTTCATGGCTCCCTGCTGATAGTAAAAGAAAGCAGAGTCTGCCTCATTGCCGCTGGCGTTCTCCATCATATCGCCCTTGATGGCATACCATCGGGGATCATTCAGGCTACGGAGCTTGCCCAGATTATACTGGCTCGCCTTCATATACTTCTTGCGCGACGAACTCGACAATGACTGATCCTCGTACGCCTCGTTGAAGTAGAACTTGGTGAGCCATGCAAAGGCATCGCGGTTGTTGCGCTGTGCTGCCACCTTGTTCATCAGCTGCAGCGCCAGCGACTCGTCCGCATCCGTACCCACGCCATAGAAGTAAAGGTTGGCAAGCGTGTATAGCTTCGAGGCATCGCGCTGAGCGTCCGAACTTACCTGGGCAAAAAGTTGGGTATAGTCGTCCTCCATGTCTGCGGTATTGAGCGGCTCGAAATGCACATAGTCGCTGGTGGTGCGGAACAGGAAGAAGGTCTCAATCTTGTTGCCCATCATTTTGCTTCCGTGCTTGTTGCTTTTCTTCTCCTTGGCAGAATAATGCACTTTCAGCACACCGTCCGACACTTTGGTCAACGAAAAACGGGCATCTGTGGTATAGGTGGTCTCAACGTCTTTTTCCTCCTGCTTGGCCAGCAACGAATTGCCCAGTTTGTAAATCACCTGTCCGAATGGCAACAAGGTGGAAACATTGTCGAGCAAGGTGTGGCTCCACGAGTAGATCGACGAGTTGGGCTTGTAGGTTTTCTCGCTCTCTAAGTTGAAGGTCACCTGATGTCCGTTGATGGTTCCGATCACCTGATCGCAAGGAATCGACAGGGTGGTGTTGGCGAGAAGGTCGTTATCCTTCATGAAGTTGAGCACCGTCTGCGCAAAGTTGCGGTTCCCCTTCGGTTCATTGAGGATGCCCGATTCGGGATGCAAGGCAATGGCGCAACTGCCGTCGAAGTCGGAAATATCGAAAATCCAACGTTCGCGTCCGTCGGAGTTTGCTAACGACGATACCCAATGGCCTTCCGTATCGCTTACTTCTATCTTGTTTGAACTGCTTTCCGGAGTAATCACAGGCACCGAAGGCACCTCGATTTCATAGTAGGTAAGGTAAGAGAACTTGCCATCCTCCTGCTTTACGGTGGTGATTACCTCCTGCGGTTTCTCTTCCTGCACGGCAGGAACCTGTGCCACCTGCGGCTCTTCCACTACGGGTTGTGTTGGCTCTGCAACGACCGGTTGCTGCGGAACCTCTGCGACAGGCGTCTTGGGTTCTGCTACGGCAACGGGAGCCTTAGGCACTTCTGCTACCGGTTTCGGTTGCACTACCGCCTGCGCCATCTCTGCCGCCTGCTTGTCGTCGGTCACTACAGGCAGCACGCGGGCAGTCTTCTCTTCTTCCTTGGCCAAGGCTTCCTCTTCGTCTTCGAAGTGTGCTATCTGCAACTTGTCTTCCAAGGCACGCAGTTTCTGGCTAACCTCGCGGGTCTTGTTCTCGTTCATTTCGAGCGAAAGGTACCTGCGATACATCAGCACGGCAGCGTTCAGAGCGGCTGGAGACTTCTGAGCCTCATACATCGACTCGTAGATACGACCTTCTCTTTCGTAGATGACCGACAGGCGGGGAATCAGCGTTGCCATCGAGTCGAGCAAGGCGATGGCCATCGAATCCTTTCCGGCAGCATGGTAGCTGTCAGCTTTATACATGGCCTTGAGCACTTGTCCGCGTGTTACCTGCTGGGCACTTACGAAGGCGCTCAGGCAGCTGGCAAACAGAAGGAGAAGGAGGATCTTTTTCATTTGAATACTACTTTGCGTTTGTCGTAATTCACTTCGCTCAGGCGTTCGGGCAATTCCCGGTTCACCTGCTTCATCATTTCTCCGACGGCACGTCTTCTCACCTTGTCTGCCGGTTTGTCAGCGGGCTGAAGGAGATCGAAATCCCGGATCTTATATTCCAGCAGGACTTCCTTGGTGGCACGCACCTGGATTTTAAGGGTCAGACCGCAACGATAGGTTGCCAACATGTAATCGCCATGCTTTTCCGGAGCCACCTGCAACTGGTTCTGATACTCCAGCGTCAACTCCAAGTCGGCATTGTCGCCCGGTTCTGCCAGGAACCCGTGCTTTTTCAAGAGGCTTGCCAAGGCTGGCTTGTGGTCTTCTTCCAGCGAATCGACGGCGATAGTGAAGGTGGGTGTCGGATCGAAGGCTACCAATTTGATGGAAGAACGGGGGAAGGTACCGTGAGTGCGGTTGTAAAGCATCTGTTTTGCCACATTATCGGGGATGCAGGCATACAGGGCATCTTCATCGATGGCTGCCCAGACCTCAGCTTCGTCGGTTTGCGGAGCCTCCATCACACGCACTTTGGCAAGTCCGTCGCGATCGGTAAACTTCGACACCAGCGTCACCTGGCCCTTCGGACCTTCGAACCCGGCTTTCACCGGCATATTGGGGATGTTCTTGCCATCGTGCGAAGTAAAGCGGAAGGTGAGTTCCACCGGAATCGCCTCTCCTTTCACCATCGGACAGGTTTCGCGTCCGGCAACGCTCTGCACGCTGTCTAAGGTTACGATATATTCGTCGAAAATGGTTCTTGCCAGATCTGCGCCTTGCAGCACATCGGTCGGTAAGGGACGGTGCATGCTAGGCAGCACCTCGTTCAGACCCTTGGCATACTGCTGCACGGCAGAAAGCAGATCGCCCTGTTCGCGCGAGAACCGCGCTCTGGTCAGCGACTCTGAACCGAACATCTTATTGCTCGAAGTAAGAGATTCCACAAAGTTCTTCAAATCAGCGCTCGTCACTTGTACGTTTACCCAATAGCTGGTATCGGTTTCCAAGGAGTCTTTCACCTTGAAGTAGCCGCTGTTCATGGCAGCTTCCACCCAAGAGGTGCGCTGATCGATGACAAGCGTCGAATCGAGTGCCATCAGTTTTGAGACCAAAGAGGATGTATCCACACGCTGGTCGAAGGAATCGTACAGCTGTCCGATGGCAATCTCGTAGGCATCGTCGTGATCATCGCCCATGGCTACGGTCTTACCCTGTCCGGTCGGATTCTTGGTCCATTTGGGCAATGGCTTTTGTGCGAAGGCAGGCATCAAGCTACAAACGAAGAAAGAAACGAGTAGCAAAAAGGTTTTCATTGGTTGATTATTGTTTTGTTTTTGATTATTACTCAAATTTACAAAGTATTCCACGTTATTTATAAATAACGGCGCAAAGTAAAGCATTTTTTGGGGTTTATCCAAATAAAATGAAGAAAAAATCGCTTTTCTGGAGTATTTGTCACCCATTTTGTCTGAAAAAGGACCATCTGCGCTCCAAGAAATAGTAAGCACTAAGAAAAATTTACGGCCCAGTTGGGAAAAAATTACGGCCCAGTTAGGGAAGTATTATTCTAAGGAGTAAGGACGGAAAGGAGAATTCATTCTCTCAAACATAAAAGTAAGATTCTATTTATGCTCTTAAAAAAGCTTTTTGCAATATCAAAATTACAAAAACGGGGGGGGGGAATTAAATAACCTTAAAAAACAAATTTTTCAAATTCTCACAAGATACATTATTCAAGTTTCGAGTACCTTTGCTACCAATCTTTCTATGTATTCTATTACTATCTTACAATTAAACAACTTAAAACGAAACAAAATGAAAAAGATTCTTCTTCTTTTGACTTTGGGCATGCTTCTCTGCACCACCGGTATGGCTAAGCGTGTGGGTGTGTACTGCTTCCTGGCTGAAAACGGTGAGCAGATTTATGAAGATGAAAACATGCAATTACTCGTCGGCAAACTCGATGCCAACAATGTGGGTGTCGTAGTTGTAAACAAAACCGATAAAGTGCTTTACATCGACAAAGCAAACAGTTTCCTTTATCTGAACGGCGAAACCAATTCTTATTTCAAAAATTCTGCCTACAGCACAGGACAGTCTAACTCCACCGGAGCTTCGATGAACATGGGTGGCCTGGCTAAGTCGATGGGTATCGGAGGCGTTGCAGGCGGTGCTCTCTCTGGTTTAACCATTGGAGGCGGCTCAACAGCCACTAATACCACAACAGTTTTCGAACAGCGTGTTATTGGTGTTGCCCCAAGAACGTCACAAGTACTTACTACTCTCAAGTTTACCGAGAGTATGAACCAGGTCTATTTGAAGCCTGGAAATCCTACCCATTGGGGTGGCAGCAAGGGTAAGTTCATAGACCCCAATACAGGACAAAAAAAGAAATTTGAAATAGGTGATTCCTTCTCATATTCATTCCAACAAACCCCATTTGCAATTAGAGCAACCGTTAAATATTCTTTGAGCGAATCTTTTCCGGAGGAAGCCTGTACCATGGCCACAGCAGGCAATTATATAGAGCATATTGTTATTGACAATAAGGACGGTGTAAAAAAGTCTGGTGTATCTTTGCCTTACTGTTCTCAATATGCCAACAAACCATATCTTGCGTTTCAGTCTAATGGTAGCTATTTAGGTTGGTATATATATACTGTCAGTTTGATAGGTTGTTTTGTAATCCCAATTGCTATTTGGGTCTGATTCGCATGGATCGCGACATTCAGCACTGTCAGTTTGATAGGTTGTATTGTAATCCCAATTGCTATAGCAGTATAGTCCTATCTTTTTCTATGAATATTCCCAGAAGGGTCAACTAATGGCCTTCTGGGAATATTGATTCTAAAAAGACATCCGTCTTACAATCCTCTTGCCTGCCAGATTCTTTCTTTGGCAGCACCGATTTCCTTGAATTTCTTTTCTGCAGCGGTCTTCACATCATCGCCAAGGGTGGCGACTTTGTCAGGGTGATATTGCAGCGCCATCTTGCGATAAGCTTTCTTGACTTCGTCATCGGTTGCATCCGGAGAAACACCCAAGACCTTATAGGCATCCTCCAACGTGGTACTGCCCAGATTCAGCAACTGATCGACCATCGAAGGTGCCAGTTTCAGATATCCGGCTATCAGATGCAGCCGGTCAATCTCTGTCGGATCGATCTTCCCGTCTGCCTTGGCTATTTCGCACAGGAATGCCAACAGCTGCATACATTGCTCCGGGGACAATTGCCGCGAAATCAGCACGCAACTCTGCTGGATCTGCCGGTCCCATTCAGCGGCGCCCAGCTGCTTGCGTTTCTCAAACAGCTCCTTCAGGATTTCGTCACCTTGCTCCACTGCACTCTCGCCATAGCTGGCACGCAACAGCTTGCGCACCTGTTCCATTTCCGAGTGCATGATTTTCCCGTCTGCCTGAATAACGTCAGCTGACAGCAACAGCAACGAAAACAGGAATCCGTTACGCTTGCCTTTCCCGGAAGGCTCTCCTCCGGAAATCTGTTCTTCTGCCTGAGAGCCGCCTCCGGCACTGAATGCCATTTCAACCAACGAGCCTAAGGCATAGCCCGCCAAGCCTCCTAAAAAACCGCCTCCCAATAGGCCCAGGAAGCCGCCTATCCATTTTGCATATCCCATAGTTACCTGATAAAATGCATGGGTTGCCAAGGCTCGCGCTCCGGGTAGTCGGGATTGCCATTGGCGTAAATCTTCTTCAACAGCCAAGCCATGTTGTTGGCCAAGGTTCGCATGGTTTGCATACCTTCCGTATCGAGAGCAGCCTGACCGGGCTCACGTCCATAGGCAATATTCCAATACTGCGAAGTGACCACAGGCATATTCATCATTTCAAAGCACATGTTCAGCGTCTGATAAGCGGCAGTGGCACCGCCGCGCCGGCAAACACAGACAGCCGCTGCAGGCTTGTTCTGCACCTTGGCACCCGCTGAGAAGAACATACGCTGCACCAACGACAATACCGCACCATTAGGCTGTCCGTAATAAACGGGGCTTCCCACAATCAGAGCATCAGCTGTATCGAGTTTCTCGGAGATACGATTGCAGATATCGTCGTCGAACACGCACTGGTTCAAGTTCTTCATCTTACATTGTCCGCAGGCGATGCAACTTCGCACAGGCTTGATGCCAATGTGCACTATTTCTGCTTCCACACCGTTTTGCTCCAAGGTTTTGGCCACTTCGTTCAATGCCAGAAATGTGTTGCCCTGCTTATGCGGGCTTCCGTTGATCAATAGTACTTTCATAGTTTTAGAATTTTGAAATAGATGGAATTGAGAGAACTCAGCTTACAGATTCTTCAGCTGACGAACCATTTCGACGGGATCGGGAGCCTTGAAGGCCGTATTGCCGGTAACGAGGATATCGACTCCGGCTTCCTTGAGCTGACGACCGGTTTCGAGATTGACGCCGCCGTCACATTCGATAAGCGCATGCCCCCCCCGACTGACAATCATCTCCTTCATCCGACGAACCTTATCGAGCATGGAGGAGATGAACTTCTGTCCGCCAAAGCCCGGATTGACCGTCATAATCAGCACCAGGTCGATGTCTTTGATGACTTCCTCTAAGACCGAAATG
Organism: Bacteroidales bacterium; assembly: GCA_017449065.1. Lineage (GTDB taxonomy): Bacteria > Bacteroidota > Bacteroidia > Bacteroidales > UBA3663 > Liminaster. The sequence goes on along the minus strand of JAFSKF010000034.1, from coordinate 105,468 downwards.
GGAGTAGCCGGATTGATCGCAACACCCGCCAGCATCCCTGCCTCGTGGATTTGTTGAATGGTGCGATGCAAGTTGGGCGAAACCTCCTGATGAACCGTCATCATGCGAGCACCCAACTGTGCCAGACGATCCACCCACTGCTCCGGACGCACCACCATCAGATGCACGTCGAAAGGCTTGTTGATCGCCTTTTTCAACGATGCCATCACCGGGAATCCGAAGGAAATATTGGGGACAAAGCTACCATCCATAACATCGAAATGAAGCCAATCTGCCTCACTCCGGTTCAACCATTCAACTTCTCGCTCCATATGGGCGAAATCGGCACTAAGGATTGAAGGTGCTACCTGCATAGTATTTATTGGTTATTTTCTGACAAATTCTTGCACTTTCGGACGATTCAAGGCACGCACGATGAGCCAAATGCCCGCCAAGATAAACGGAATACTCAGCAATTGACCCATATCGAGCGCCATACCTTCTTCGAAATCCTCCTGCACATTCTTGATGAACTCGATGCAGAAACGGCTACCAAACACCAAAGTGAAGAAGGAACCGAGCAGCAAACCCGGACGCTTGCCGGCATCGTACTTCTTGTAAAGCCAGGCATTGATGAAGAAAACGGCCAGATAACAGAGCGCCTCATAGATCTGCGTCGGATGACAAGGAGGCGTAAAAACGGGTTCGCGCCCCGCCTCATAAGCCCCGATATTGGTGATGAATCGGAAGCCCCAGGGAAGTGTGGTCTCGTGTCCGTAAATCTCATGATTGAAAAGGTTGCCCACACGAATCAATGCAGCCACCGGAGCCACGGCGATGCCCAACCTGTCGAGCACAAACAGCGACGGCAACTTATCCTTCTTCGCATAGAGCAAAACAGCCAGAAAGACGCCAAGGGTGCCACCGTGACTGGCCAGACCGCCCTTCCACGTCTGCAAGATCTCCAAGGGATGCGACAGGTAATAGGCCGGATCGTAGAACAGGCAATGCCCCAGACGGGCTCCGACAATGGTTCCCACGAAACAATAGAGGAACAGCGTATAGACACGTTCCGGATCCTTACCGTCCAATTTATAGTATTTTTCCATCAGGTGGACACCAATCGCAAAGCCCACGATAAACATCAGCGCGTACCAACGCAAACTGAACCATCCTATTTGGAAAATGACGGGATGAGCCGTCCAAGTGATAAAGCTGAACATTGTTTTTATGTTATTGTGGTGCAAAGATAGGCATATTTTAAATAAGTACAAAGTTTTTTTGTAAATTATTTTGGGATTCTGCCCAAAACTATTTATCTTTACACCCGCAAACTGTCGAAAAAGCGATTATAGCAGCATCCTGGCATGAGAGAATCGATCACCCTGCTCCAACTGAACCGGCAAGTGGCACAAGTGGTCACTTCTGCCTTCGATGAACCCCTGTGGATTGTCGCAGAGATTGCCCAACTGAACGTGGCGGGCAACGGGCACTGCTATCTGGAACTCATCGAAAAAAGCCCTCGCACCAATGCCATTACCGCCAAAGCGAAAGCGATGATCTGGTCGAACCGCTGGTGGGCGGTCAGCCGCGCTTTCGAGCTGGAGACCGGGCAACGGCTGCAAGCCGGATTGAAAGTGATGCTCGAAGTGCAGGTTCAGATGCACGAAGCCTATGGTTATTCGCTGGTGATTCAGGATATCGATGCTACCTACACTTTAGGCGAAATGCAACGAAGACGGCAGGAAATCATCCAACGGCTCACCGACGAAGGTATGATTGATGTCAACAAAAGCCTGCAGCTGCCCCGTCTGACGCAACGTATTGCCGTGATCAGTGCAGATACCGCCGCCGGCTATGGGGACTTCTGCCACCAGTTGGCCAACAACGAATACGGACTAGTGCTCTACACGCACCTCTTCCCTGCCCTCATGCAAGGCGAAAAGACGGAAGCATCGGTTATCAAGGCGCTCGAACGCGTTTTCGAACATCAGGAGAAGTTCGATGCGGTGGTAATCATTCGCGGCGGAGGTGCGGTGTCCGACTTGAACAGTTTCGACAGCTACGAACTGGCGCTGAATATCGCCAACTTCCCGCTGCCAGTCATCACCGGCATCGGACACGAACGGGACACGACGGTACTGGATGCCGTTGCCCACACGTCGGTAAAGACACCTACCGCTGCCGCTGCTTTCCTGATTGAACGACTTGCCAACGAACTCTCGCACCTCTACGACCTGCAAAACGCTATCCTATCAGCGGCAAGCAGCAGAATCGAACGGGAAAAGCTCCGATTGGCACGCATAGCAGGATGGATTGGCAACACCCACGTCGCCTTAGGGCAACAAATGAACCGGCTCCATCTGCTTTCGGAAAAGATCAGACTCCTCTTGCAACAAAGAATCTCGACAGAGCGGCAGCAACTGAACTTCATAGAGAAAAGCATCGAAGTCTCCCAACCGGACAATATCCTGAAACGGGGCTTCAGCATCACACGCAAGAACGGCAAAGCAGTCAAAGCCGCTAACGAACTGCAAGCCGGCGACCAGATTGAAACACAAACGTCAGACGGGTGCTTCACTTCTGTGGTCCGATAATTTCCGGAATCCGACCCGATATTTGCGCGTTAACTATGAAAAAATTGTTTCATAACTATGGAACAAATTTTCCTTAACTATGGAGCAAAAATTCCTTAATAATTTTCCTAAGTCAGGAAACAAAAAAAGAACCCGAGGTTTTAGCCCCGGGTTCATTATTTTTTTGATGTATGAACTCTGATTAGAGAGCAGCTACGATAGAAGCATACTGTGCGAACTCAGCATCGCTCTGAGCGGCAGCCTTCTTGCTGCTATCCAACTTAACTGACTGCTTGAGGTTGCTCTCAACGGCAGCGCTGTTGTTAGTGCGGGCAGCAACGACAGCGAGCAGATAGTAAGTAGTAGCGTTCTTCTCAGCCACACCTTCGAGGGTAGCCTTAGCATCGCTATACTTGCCAGCGCAGATCTGAGCAACAGCCAGGTTGTTGCACTTCTTGCCCTTGAAAGAATCAATAGCCTGAGCATACTTGCCCTGACGGGTCAGCACGGTACCGATAGCCTCACCGTACTCGTCAGCAGAACCTGACTTACCGATGTAGGTCTCAGCAGCAGCAACATCACCCTTCTTCAAAGCAACCAAACCGAGGTTCAGGTTAGCCTGAGTGTTCTTAGGATCCTTAGCAACGATATCCTTCCAGATTTTCTCAGCCTCATCGTACTTGCCCTGAGTGAAGTAGATATCAGCAGTGTTGTTAGCAGCACGATAGTCGCTTGGGAAGCGGTTGGTAGCAATGCGATAAGTGTTCAGCTTCTCAGCATCGGTCTTCTGCAACTTGGCAGCATAGAGCAACTCTTCGAGAGTCAGCTCATCGGGATTGGTCTTCAGGAGATCCAAAATCTCGCTATCCGTATGACCGATGTTCTTGATGGTAGCAGTAACCTTAGAATAACGCAACTGTGGAAGAATCTCCTCAGCAAGCTCCTTGTAAGCAGCAGAGAGGTTCTTGATCTCAGCCTCACGCTGGTCAGGATCGCTGATGCGGCTCAGCACGTTCAGCACGAGCTGCTTATCCTGAATGTTAGACTTCTCAACCAAAGCCTTGAAGCCTTCCCATTCCTCAGCAATCTGCTCAGGATTGATCTTGCCGTCCACCTTAGCCTTCTTCATGAAGCGGTTCAGGTAGCTGGTAGAAGATTTCTCACGACCGGCAGCCAACTTCTCGTTCAAGCTTACAGCACCTTCTGGAGAAGCGGTAGAAACCATATCGATACCCTCGAACTCCTTACGGTCAGCGTTCTTGGCATTCTTAATCTGGTTCTCTACTTCCTTCATCTCAGCCTTGCCTGACTCAGAAGAGCGGAGGTTGGTTGACTGATACTGATAGATGAGAGTTGCTACATACTTGTCGAAGGTGTCCTTTACGAAGTTGTCAGCACCGTAAGCTGGAGTAGCCTCCTCAGCGGTAGCCAAAGACTCGGTAGCGATAACACCGTCAGCAATCTTGATACGATCGAAGGTGTAAGTCTTAGAACCAACGGTACCTACATACTCCAAATAGAGCTCAGACTTAGCCATCTCAGGCTTGTAGTCGAAATGAGCCTTGAAAGAAACGGTTCCGCCATACTTGTAAGATACAGAAGCGTCGTTACCCTTGATCTTCTCACCCTGATAGGTGACTGGCTGAGACTTAGTCTCACCGGTAGCATAAACCAATACTGGAGTCAAGGTGATGACAGCCTTCTTCTTGAAATACTTCTCAGGATAGGTAACGGTGATAGTTGCGTCAACTGCACCACCTACCTCAACAAGCGGACTTGGGTCGCAAGTAACGTTGTCACTTGTCAGTGGCTTCAATTTGCCGCAAGATACTACACAGAGAACAGTAACTGCTGCAATTGCTAAAGAAAAGATTTTCTTCATAGTGAATTTATAAATTAGATTGTTTGTATATTATGTTTCTGACGTAAAACATCTATAAAAAATCGGTGCAAAGATAGAAACATTTTTAATATCATCCAAATTTTTGACATAAATATTGACTATTTTTGCTATTTTTTCTTTCGATTGCGAGGGTGATAAGTCAAAATTTCCTCCCTAAGCATCTGTTTATCGACTTTTGTATATATTTCTGTCGTAGAAATCTGTTCGTGTCCGAGCATCATCTGAATGGCTCGCAGATTGGCTCCTCCCTCCAGAAGATGGGTGGCAAAAGTGTGTCGGAACGTATGCGGGCTGATCTCTTTCTGCACGCCTGCTTCCTGCGCATATCTTTTCACGATGTTGAACACCATCATCCGACTTAGTTTCCGCCCGAAGCGGTTCAGGAAGACGTAATCCTGAAATCCCGGCTTGATGTCCAGTTCATACCGGAATGCAAAATAGTTATGAATCTCCCGTAAAGCAGAGTCGGAAATGGGAACAATTCGCTCCTTCCTTCCCTTTCCGTACACCAAGAGGTAATGCTCTTTTTCGAAAATGTTCGAAATCTTCAGGTCGGTCAGTTCCGACACCCGGAGGCCGCAACTGTAAAGTGTCTCCAGAATGGCGCGGTTCCGCTGTCCGTCGCAGGTGGACGGATCCGGACAAGCAATCATATCATCCACTTCCTGAATGGAAAGCACCATCGGAAGATGTTCTCCCAGCTTGGGAGAGTCGATCAGTTCCGTCGGATCGACCTCGATAATCCGTTCCAGACGCAAGAACTTATAGAAAGAACGGATACCGATCAGAATGCGCTTCTGCGACGAAGGGGCAATACCCACATCGTTCAGGCTACACATGAATTCTTCGATCATATCGGGAGTTGCCGTTTCGAGCGTCAAGTGCTTATCTTCAATGAAAACCTGTAATTTTTTGATATCTGAAATATAGGCCTCAACGGAATTCTCGGTTAAATTCCGTTCAAATTTCAAAAAAGATTGATAATTTATCAGATTATTTTCGGTCATTTCAAAAAAAATGATTAACTTTGCGCCATAAAATGGTTGCTTTGACGCTGCAAATTTAGTAAAAATAGAAATATTGACCAAGAAAATGATGAAAATTCTGATTATAAACGGTCCGAACCTGAACCTGCTCGGGCGGAGAGAGCCGGGAATTTACGGTGCTGAGACTTTCGAATCGTATCTGGAAGCCTTACGCAAACAGTTCCCGCAGGTTGACATCGAATATTTCCAGAGCAACGTAGAAGGCGAGATTGTCGATCGGATCCATCAGGCAGGCTTCGGTAATGAGGCGAATCTCCGTTCGGACGCAGCGCATCCGGAAGGCAGCCTGGCGGACGGTATCGTGCTGAATGCCGGTGCCTACACGCACACCAGCGTCGCTATTCACGATGCCATCAAGGCCGTCAAGACGCCGGTAATTGAAGTGCACATCAGCAACGTACACCAGCGCGAGGAATTCCGCCATCATTCGTTCATTTCGCCGGCTGCGGCAGGAATCGTAATCGGATTCGGATTGGACGGATACCGGCTGGCCGTTGAAGGACTGATCGGTTTGAATAAGAAGTAAAAAGATTAGGTATTTAGGATTACATATTTAAGGTATTATGAAGAAAACAAAAATCGTATGTACTATCAGCGATATCCGCTGTGATGTACCTTTTTTACAGGATTTATACGACAGAGGGATGAACGTTGTCCGCATGAATACGGCACATGCAACCGACGAAGGGTTGCACCAACTGATTGCCAACGTGCGCACCGTCAGCAATAAAATTCCGATTTTGATCGATACAAAGGGTCCGGAAATCCCACTACGGTATTTCCTCCCGAATATACAGAGAAGTTCGTCATCTTCGAACCGGGCGACGTGGTACGCATGGTTGGCAATCCGAACGGTGTTTCCACTCACGAGGAGATCTCAATGAACTATGCCAACTTCGTGAACGATGTACCCGTAGGCGCCAACGTGCTGATTGATGACGGCGAAATCGCCTTCAAGATTATCCGCAAAGAGGACAATGTGCTGATTGCTGAGGCTCAGAACCATGGTGAAATGGGACAGCGCAAGAGCGTCAATGTGCCCGGAGTGAGCATCAAGCTGCCTTCGCTGACGGAAAAAGACCGTCACAACATCAATCTCGCTATTGAGGAAGACATCGACTTCATCGCCCACTCGTTCGTAAGAAGCAAGCAGGACATTCTCGACATTCAGGAGATTCTGGATGCCCAAAAATCGAACATCAAAATCATCGCCAAAATCGAGAATCAGGAAGGCGTGGATAACATCGACGAGATTCTGGATGTTGCCTACGGCGTGATGGTTGCCCGCGGCGACCTGGGCATCGAGGTTCCACAGGAAAAAATCCCGGGCATTCAGCGTATGCTCATCCGCAAGTGCATGATCCGGAACAAGCCGGTTATCGTGGCCACCCAGATGCTGCACACGATGATCAAGAACCCACGTCCTACGCGTGCCGAGATTTCGGACATCGCCAATGCCGTATTTGCACAAACCGATGCCGTGATGCTTTCCGGCGAAACGGCTTACGGCGCTTACCCGCGCGAGGCAGTACAGACAATGGCGCAGGTCTGCCGTGAAGCGGAAGCTGAATTCGAGCAGCAGGAATACAAGATTCCGTCTTTCTTTGGACGTGTTTCGCCTAACGTTTCCACCTACCTCTGCAAGCACGCCGCCATTGCCCAAGAAAGTCTGGGCGTGGATGCGTTCATCATCGAGGCCCGCAACGGCTATGCTGCCCGAATGCTCTCCAGCTATCGTCCGAAGGGAACGATCTTCGCCTTCTGTCACGATATGAAAGCCGTCCGCCTGCTTGCCCTTTCGTATGGCGTGGATCCGGAATTCGTGGATGCCTCCGACAACCACTTCATCTACGTAGGTCTGTCGGAACTGGTCAAAGCGAACAAAATCAGCAAGGACGATCTGATGGCCTACCTCTTCGGTGCCACCAACCAAGGTATTTCGTCGCTGGAAATCAACAAGGCAGAAAAAATCCTTTGCGAGTCGTAAATGAACTACGAGGAGACTGCAGACGCACTGGACGAATATGTGCTCCGTCACATTGATCCGGAACCCGAGGTGTTGCACAAAGTGCAGCGCCTCACTCATTTGCGCCTCACCTATACCCGTATGTGCAGCGGTCATCTGCAAGGACGGATGCTGAAAATGCTTTGCAGCCTCGTACAGGCGCACCGTATTCTGGAACTGGGAACCTTCAGCGGCTACAGCGCCATCAGCATGGCGGAAGCGCTGACTCCCGATCCGGAAACGGGAGAAGAAACCTTGCATACCATCGAAGTTTTCGACGAACTGGAAGACTTTATCCGCGAGAACCTGCATCGGGCAGGTGCAATCGGGGAAAAGATTCATCTGCATTTAGGCGATGCGCTATCGCTCATTCCGCAAGTCAGCCAGCAGGTTTCCCAGCCTTGGGATGTATGCTTCATTGATGCTGACAAACGCCACTATCTGGAATATTACGAACTCGTTCTTCCGTTCGTGCGCAAAGGCGGACTCATCCTGGCAGACAATACGCTGTGGGACGGCAAAGTGCTGGAAGAGCATCCCAAAGAAAGTGATTTGCAGACAAAAGGCTTGCAAAGATTCAACGATTTTCTGGCCACCGACCCTCGCGTAGAGAAAGTGATTCTCCCGATGCGCGACGGCTTGACCATTATCAGGAAGCTATGAAAGAACGATCGGCCAGAAACAAGACGCTGACGCTGAATGAAACAGAACGGCAACGGCTCAGCGAATCCATCCGAAAACTCACGTCCGAAGCGTCCCTTTCCGACGTTACGGACCGGATTTATTGTCAGGATCTGCTGACGGCGCTTCCACTCCTGCCCAAAGGCTTTGCCGATCTGCTGATCATCGATCCGCCCTACAATCTTTCCATCCAGTTCGGAGACCTCCGTACCCGCAAAAGCAGCGACGAAGAGTATTTGCAGTATGTACTCCAATGGTTGCCACAGACGCTGGAGCTGCTGAAGCCGGACGGATCGGTTTATGTCTGCTGCGACTGGCAGTCAAGTCCGGTCATCTATGCTGCGCTGAAGCAATGCAACGTCCACATCCGCAACCGCATCACCTGGCAACGTGAGAAAGGACGCGGTTCGAAAAGCAACTGGAAGAACTGCACGGAAGATATCTGGTATGGCACCCTAAGCGCCAAAGATTTCTATTTCGATGTGGAATCCGTCAAACAGAAACGCAAGGTGATTGCTCCGTATGTGACGGCTGACGGCACGCCCAAAGATTGGGAAGAGACTCAGGACGGCAAGTTCCGGCTCACCTGCCCCAGCAACTTCTGGGATGACATCAGCATCCCCTACTGGTCGATGCCCGAAAACACCGATCATCCGACCCAAAAGCCCGAAAAACTGCTGGCGAAACTCATACTGGCTTCCTGCCCTGAAGGAGGCATCGTCGCGGATCCTTTTCTCGGTAGCGGATCGACTGCTGTAACTGCCGCCAAGCTGAACCGGCACTATCTGGGCATCGAAATGAATCCGGAATACGTGCTTTGGGCGCTGAAACGGCTGGAAACGGCACAGACAGACACCCGCATCCAGGGGTATGCAGACGGCGTATTCTGGGAAAGGAATAGCGGAAAATAAGACCCTGCAGATTAGTATTTTTGAGCCCCAAATTTAGAAAATCGGGGCAAATTAGCGCAAATACGGTAATTTTTCCTATAAAATTTGCAAAAGAGAAAAAAAATGTTCATCTTTGCAACGAAATAACTATTACGAATTCAGACAATGGACAGCAACCGCTTAGATAAAGTAAACCGACTGATTGAAAAAGAACTGGCAGAGATCATCCGTCAGGAAACTGCCAAAACCCGCGGCCTGATGGTGAGCGTCAGCGCTGTACGGACGGCTCCTGACCTGAGTTTCGCCAAAGTGTTTGTCAGCGTGTTTCCTTCTGACCGAGGAACTGAAATCGTGAAGAATCTGAACACGCACGTATCCGGCATACGCGGTGCTTTGGGCAATCAGGTACGATACCAACTGCGAATCATTCCGGAACTTCGTTTCGAGATTGACGACTCGCTCGATTGCCTGGAGCGCATTGACGAATTATTGAAAAAGTAAATGCTCACATTCAAGATTGCCGCCCGATATCTCTTGGCGAAGAAAAGCCATAGTGCCATCAACGCCATCACCTTAGTGGCAGCTTTTGGTGCAGCAATCATCACGGCAGCTCTTGTCTGCATCCTTTCGGTCTATAACGGATTCGAAAGCCTGATCGGGAAACTGACTTCCCAACTCGATCCGGAACTCAAAATCGAATCGTCGGAGGGCAAGTTCTTTCAGGATGACCCGGAAGTTCGGAAACTCATCGCCAGCAACCCAGGCGTGGGAAACATAAGTGCCACTTTGTTGGAAACTGTTCTGATCATCAACAATGGCAGACAGACACCGGCACGCATGAAAGGAGTGGATTCTGCCTACACGCAAGTTACGCTGATTGACAGCATCCTGTGGAACGGCTTCTATCTGCTCAAGAATGAAGTTACCGACTTTGCCATTTTGGGTATCGGACTGTCGCAGCAAGTGGGCTGTCGCCCGGGTTTCCTCCGCCCCATGACATTCTACTGTCCGCGACGTTCCGGGAAAATCAATCTGACAAACCCTGAAGAAGCATTCATCGCTCACGACTTCTTCTGTTCGGCACAGTTTGCCGTCCAACAAAGTGACTACGACGACGATCTTTGCATTGTTGACATTCAAGCCGCAAGGCAGTTGGTACAAGACAGTCTGGCCTGTTCCGCCTACGAACTGAAACTGCGTCCCGGGTATGACGACGAATCGGTCAAGAAAGACCTGCTACCGAAACTTTCCGGTTTCACCATCCTTACCCGCAACGAACAGCAAGCCGACAGTTACCGTATTGTCCAGACAGAGAAATGGCTGACATTCCTGCTGATTCTGTTCATTCTTCTCATTGCATCGTTCAACTTGATTGGCGCATTGGCCATGTTGATTATCGACAAAGAAGAGGACATCAGAACCCTGCGATACTTAGGAGCCGGCAACCGGATGATCCGGAACATATTCACGCTCGAAGGCTGGTTAGTTACTGGAACCGGAACCTTGCTGGGTATTATCATCGGAGTTGTTTTGTGCCTGTTGCAACAGCACTTCGGATTAATTGGGTTGGGTGACGGAAGCAGTATGTTCGTCGTTGACAGCTACCCGGTGCTCTTGTCCTGGATGGATGTCGTATGGGTAGCATTATCCGTTTGTGGAATCGGATTCATCATCACGTTTGTTACCACCCGCCACTTGAATTTTTAACATCGAAAACAATAATAAACCATAATAAAAACCTTTAATTCAACACCTATGAATTACAAAGTTCAATCCAGAGGTATGCTTTTCCTTGCTGCAATCGCAGGATTAGCGTTTACAGGTTGTACCAAAGATTCGGCATACGACAAGTTGACCGAAGACGACGGTATCGATCTGACTGTGTCGATTCTCAGAGACGGCCTGACTATTCCGTTGGGATCTACTGACACTATTTTTGCTACCGAACTCATCGACCCCGATGATTCCGAGAACATTTCCTTAGACGAGTTCGGAAACTATTACATGGGAACCGACGGAACCTTGGATCCTTCGGACGTTACGGTGGCTGAAGCCCGTATTGACGTTCCTAAGGTTCAGTTCCCCACGATTCCTTATGTCTTCCAGATTACCAATCTCACCGATGCACAGCAAACTGCCATCAATGCCATGGGTCCGCTGACGCCATTGGTCGCACTCGGTTCTTTGTCGAATCCGGACATTACCACTCCGACTACCGGTAACGATGTGCCTGACACCTTGATTATCATCAATGCTAATGGTGTTGATGCCGCGCTGCTGGAAATCAGCACGGTTGCTTTCGAGCGCAAGAATGCTCCGATGAAGAGCGTTTTGTCGTTCGCGCTCACCGATCTTCCGAATGCTGCCGCAGAGTACGATGTGACTTTGCAGAACGTCAGACTCGAATTGCCGGACTTCATGGTAGCAGAAAATCCGCAAGGCGTCAAATACCCGCAGGGCTGGATTTCCCTGCCTAACGTCACAGCACACAAGCCAGCAGGCTCGAATGCCCTCACCGTGCGATCCGAGGACATTATCATCAGCGGCATGGATTTCAGCGACAGTCCGCTGAAGAACGAAAGCGGCAAACTGCATCGCGAAACCCGCATCGGTATTTATTCGGAAGTAGCTATTTCGAATATGTCTTCTCTCAGCGGTTCGGATGTGCTCTACCTGTATTCCCTTTCTTCGAAACCCTATTTCACTTTCACAGCCGGTACGAAGCTTGCCATTTCTCTTGAGACAACCTCTGTTACCATGGAAACGATTTACGGCAAATTCTTCCCGACCATCAATCCGATTTCTACGGATGTTTCCATCAATTTAGGCGATGACCTGGATTTCCTGCAGGCAGATGACGTCGTGCTTGACATCAAGAATCCGCAGGCGACCGTTAATTTGACCAACGAGTGCAAGATCGGCATTTTCGCAAAGGCAGTATTTACCTCCGACAAAGGCAAACAAGTCACATTCGATCAGGTGCGTCTCACTCCATTGGGTGACAATACCTCTGCCAAAATCGTTTTCAAGGCAAAACCGGAAGCCGGAGACGATCCGCTTTTCACCTTCTATAACGAAGACTTCAGCACCTTTGTCGAGCCTGTTCCAGATGTTATTTCCGTATTGATTACGCCTGTGGCTGATTCCACCCAGGTTTATCAGTACAAGTTGGGCAACACCATGCATATTTCCGGTGATTATGCCGTCAAGGTTCCGTTTGACTTCAACCGGATACACATCACTTACGATGAACGGTCGGAGGATGTTTTTGACAACAAGAGCAATGACGACGACAAACTGTCTGAAACCCTGAATGAAATCCAGAACGCTTCTGTTCAGTTCAACGTGACAAGCACCTTAGGTCTGGATATCAAACTGGATCTGATTGCCACCGATCTGAACGGTAATGAGGATCCTTCGCTGATAGCCTTCGAAACGGTTAGCATCCCAGGCGGCACCTTCGAGAATCCGACTGTGACCGATGTCAATATGAATCTCAGCATTAACGACATCAGCAAGATTCAGGATCTTATTTTCCGCCTGCACGGCGATGCAACGGATCGATCCCTTACTTCGAAACAGTACCTGATTCTGAAGGATGTAAAGGTTACCCTCAAGAATCTTGTACTTGACCTTAACGACAACGATTAACCCGAATACTCAACAGTTTAAAAATTAAATTTATGAAATCATCATTTAATACTTTGGCTATTGCCACCCTGTTGAGCTGCGCTACTTTCAGCTTGCAGGCACAGGCTCTGCGCACCGGTTATTTCTCGGAAAGTTATATTTACCGTCATCAGCTGAACCCAGCCCTTGCCAACGAAGACGGCTACTTCAGCATGCCGATTCTCGGTTCAACCGGTCTCGGAGTCGGTACGAATTTCGGTGTCAAGGATCTTATTTACAAGAGAGCTGACGGTTCACTGACCACTTTCATGAACGATGAAGTTTCGAGCCGCGAATTTCACAATAACATTTCGAAGAATGCGATGCTGAATGCCGAATACGATATGACGATTCTTTCCATCGGCTTCAACACAAAACGTGCTTACCATACCATCGACTTCGGTGTTCACACCCGATTAGGTCTGACCCTCGATAAGAACCTGCTGTATTTCATGAAGGATATGAAGAGCGACGTCACTTACAGTTTCAGCGACACGAAAGCTACCGGTATGATGTGGGCAGATCTGGCTTACGGTCAGTCTCGTGACATTCTGGACAACCTGCGTGTCGGTCTCAAAGTAAAGGCTCTCTTTGGTTTGGCTTACGCAGATGTTAACATGGACGGCACCTATGCCCGCTTTGGTTCTGACGCCTGGCTCATCAATTCGAAAGGCGAACTGAACATTGCCGGAGGCGGCACCATGAAGATGAAGAAAAACTCCAACGAAATGTCAGGTTACGAAGACTTCACGCCAGGCTTAAATGGCTTCGGTATGGCATTCGATCTGGGTGCTGTCTATGACTTCGACGATCTGGTACCGGGCCTTTCTGCCTCTGCAGCAGTAACCGATCTGGGTTGGCTCAAGTGGGATTGTGCCCAAGCCGCTTCAGAGAATAAACAGTTCCGATTCGACGGATTCAACAAACTGAAATTACACGACGGAGAAGGAACCGTAACGAACGGCAAGAGCGGATATACAGATGGTTCGTTGGACGAACAAATGAATCGTATCGAAGATGATCTGGAAGATATGGCAAGATTCGATGTAGTCAGCCAATCAACGAAGATCAACGAATCTATCGGTGCTACTGCCACGTTCGGTGTGGAGTATAAGTTACCTGTTTATCCGAAGATTTCGTTCGGTGCCCTGTATAACCAGCGCTTCTCAAAGGCCTTCGGTTATTCGGAAGGCCGGTTTGTTGCCAACTACGCCCCATCTCCCATTTTCGATATGGCTATTTCCGGTAGTGCTTCCTCCTATGGTAGCAGCATTGGCGGTTTGCTGAATCTGCACGTTAGAGGCTTCAACCTCTTTGTAGGCATCGATCGCTTCTATATCGGATCGGTGAACAGCGACCGGATTCCTTTGGAGAAGTGCAGTTCTTCTTTCTCGTTCGGTATGAACTTCCCATTCGGTCGTTCGAAGAAATAAACAGGCGTCATCCGATTTTGCAGCCCTTCGAAGAAAACTTTTTCTCTCGAAGGGCTGCAATTTTCCCTAACTGGGGCGTAAATTTGCGCTTTCTGGAATTAAATTATTCTCAAAGGTTGACTATCCCTTGTTGGAGCCACATTATTCATGGAATCTCCTGCACAATAGGCATAGGGGCTGACATGATAGTAGTCTTCCGATTTCGGATCCGGGCTGGTGAACCTCCCGATAACAGGATCCTGCTGGCGGGCATGGAAGTCATAGAGGTCCAGGCCGTAGGTCCGGTCCAGCTCTTTCCCGCTATACATATAGGGCTGCAGCCCCTGGCTGGTACTGATGTCGCCCATCAGCCCTCCATACGGGTAGTAATGCAGTACCTGCTCGACGGCATCCGTTCCGGTATTCACCACCATCCGGACATTGCCCTGGTAGTCCTGAATATAGTAGTGAAAGCCGTCCACGTTACCCTGGCCGTCAAAGCTGCAATAGCCGCCATTGAATCTATAGACGGCTGGCTTTCCGTTCCGGACAACCAGACTCCCCATATAGTCAACGCTATCCCGGAGGGTTACATTCCCTGTCTGCCTCGCATGAAGGGTTCTCTGCCTGCTGCCGTCTGGAGTATATACATATTCCGTGCTTTTCTGCCCGTAGAAACTGATTGCGCGCGGATTGCCTGCATGGTCGTACGTTATATTGCTGATATCCTTGCTGTCGTCCGACGTGAGGCTGCCGTTGCCGTCATACGTATAGTCGAACGTTCCGTTATAGCCCTGATAGTCGAAGGCCCCGGTATAGGTCAGCGGCTCTACGGAATTCTCATACACCGACATCAGCCGGTTTCCGCTGTACTGCAGATAGAGGTCATCTATTCCGTTCCCCTCGCCCCAGTCCGAGGTGCCGTATCTCTCGATCCTTTCCAGGTTGCCGTTCCTGTCATAAGAGAAGTATTCGCTGTAGTCGTCCCCGTTCGTATGGAACATCGGTATCAGGGACTGAAGCTCCGGTGTGGAAGCCTCGGTCCACGCTCCTTCGTTCGAACTGTATTCTGCTGTAACGAGCCGGTTCAGACCGTCGTACCCGAAGCTCATATCGCCTGACGTACCGCTCCTCCCGTTCCGGACAATGTGCCCGAAATCGTTGTAGGTAAGGTGCCGTATGGTATCGCAGAGGATCATGTTGTTTCTCAAGTCGTACAAATTAATAACGGAAGTATGGAGCAGATTATTGTCCGGAAGGTCGTATTCTGCAACGTAGCTCATGGTCTTTATTCCTCTTATTCTTGCAAATCTTAATACTTTTAACTATCTTTTCGAATTTAGGAATATCAGCACTATATACATGGTCATAACCTGCTCGTATCTCAGAACCGATAAATAAAGTTTCTCTAAAATATACAGAATCTCGTTTCCCAAATTCAGAATAAGATCTTCTGCTTTTTTTTGTTTGTATAATTTCGCTGTTATTTCTATTAACTAAAGGTAATTTGACTAATCCCCCTTTAAATAAGAAAATAAAAGAACCCGAAGATGGCGAGAAAAACAGAATGTATATTCCTTCTTCATATGGAGATTCTAATAGATGAAAATCCTTTGGAACTTTGATGTATATAGTGTAGTCCAGTAATAAGATTTCTTTTCTAATGCTTTTTGAACTACAATAAATAAACGAAAACCAAAGTAGGAAAAAACTTATTATTATTTTACTTTTGCCCATTGTAATTCTGTTTTATTATTTTTTGAATTCTATTAATCTGTAAATTCAGTTCTGTATTTTTATCCACCCTCTTTAGTTCATATCCCCATACACCTTCATCCTTATAGAACTTTTTAATTGGTTGATATTCATAATCATGTCCAAAAGGCAATCCCATTTCATAAAACAAAGCATGAGATAATACTTCATGTCCAAAATTCAAAGGTAATTCAATACCTTTAAGTAAAGAACTCATATATACATGAACATTTCCTTCTTGTGAAGGATAATTAGGATCTGTGGGAGTCTGTGTATATCCTTTATAATAATTGGATTGATCATTTCTAAAAGGAGTTCCATTCATATCAGTTGCACTAACATAAAGATTATATATGGTGTTACTCTCAACTAATTTAAGAATATCTGCTAGTACTTCTGAAGGTTTTTCGGCTTGATTAACAGTTAAATTCCCATTATTGTCAAAGTGCAGTAACGTCCTTTCATTTTCAGGAAGACTATTAATCATGGCGATTTGAGCTAAGGAATCTGCAACAATCGTCATACCCGTCGGGTCCACATTATTCACAGGGTCCCCCGCGCAATAGGCATAGGGGCTGACATGATAGTAGTCTTCCGATTTCGGATCCGGGCTGGTGAACCTCCCGATAACAGGATCCTGCTGGCGGGCATGGAAGTCGTAGAGGTCCAGGCCGTAGGTCCGGTCCAGCTCTTTCCCGCTATACATATAGGGTTGCAGACCCTGGCTGGTGCTGATGTCGCCAATCACTCCTCCGAAAGGATAGTAGTGCGTTGTCTGTCCGTTGAATTCGCTGCCCATCACATGATGCACCACCATGCGGTTGTTGCCCTGATAGTCCTTGACATAGTAAGATTTTATCATCATATCGTCAGCCGATTCGTAGAAATAGTATCCTCCGGGAAAAAGGATCATCGAAGGTATGCGCTCGCTTCCGTAATGGTAGATCATGTTCCCCCGGTAGTATGTGTTCCGGCAGTAATGGCTCGGTGTGCCGGATCCGCTTCTTCTGGTGTAGTGGCTGGTCTTCAGCTTCGTTCCGTCCGGGGCATAGACATACTTGATGTAGTCGCCGCTTGCCATGGAGACTTTTCTGGGATTTCCCAGCAGGTCGTACTCAATCCGGCTGATGCCGCGGTTTGCGTCGCGGGCAAGCTGCCCGTTTCCGTTGTAGCTGTATTCGTAGCTGTTGCCTGCCTTGCCCTCAAAGTCGAAGGCTCCGCCTACATATAAAATAATTCCACCCATGATATTAAAAACCCCAGCAATCAATCTTGTCCCGTTTCACTAATAGTACACTGTCTTTTCCATCCCATTTGTAATAGCAAGTTAAAGTGGGATATATGTGCAAGTAGGAACCGGATGTAAACTCAGATTCCAATGATAAAACTTTTGCATTCCCAATCCACTTTCTTATGAATTCAGAAGAATAATATATATTCTTTTCTCCATATATACAAATATAATTATTATCCGTTTTACATTTTACTATAGGATATAATAATCTTGAAGAATCATTAACGAGAAGAGTATTGGTGTTGGGTGGTAACGGTGGTGGTATTTGCTGTAATTCTTCATAGCCATCTCCTCCACTGATATATAATATCGTATCATTGTCTATCACCTCAAAACAGGCATTGAAATACAATGTCAAATTTGTATCTTTACTAGTAATACAATTATTTAATTTGAGTTGCTCTCTGTAATTATATAACGCACTATGAAGCCATCCTCTTTCACAGGTTGAAGGAGGATTAACACAAGAAACCAAGAGCAAAATTGTCAATAAATAAATCTTCATATTCATTGTTTGATTAATGTCCCCCAAGAGCCAATTGATTTAATGCCAGATGGGACCGTTTCACTCTGTATAAAAGGACTATAATAATACACTATTGACGTATATCGATGATATATATAGTGCTTGGGGAACAAATATGGATTATTGCCTTCTTTGATCCATGTATTATAGTTAAGGTGAAGCCGTATAACATTCTTCAGAGTATCTGACCCATCAGTAAGTATGCCCAACCCTTCAGCTGCAGATCTTCCCCATCCAAATATCTCCAACTTCAGGTTTTCGTCCATACCTTCGCCATAGTATCCTCCACTAATGCTGTCTCCATATTGGAAGGGATAGTGAAGATACGGACGAAGAGGGGAGAAAAGACGGTAAGAACGACGACCTTGCTCGCCTTTATACCATAACGTATCCCCACGAACGATATAATGTATGATACGTTCCTGTCCCAAAATAGCGATGGTATCTCCACTTGTTACAATTTTTTGTATGAATTCCGGATTTTGTTTGTCGGCAATTCCCAGTTGCCAAACACAGTCTTCACCTCCTGGTCCAGGATTAGAATATGCTGCCTGAATCCTGTGCAGTATATCTCCATTGCGCAAAGAATTACTGTCTAAAGAGATATGTGGTTGAGTCCATGCACATAGGCTATAGATAATCAGCATAAACAGAAAAATCCTTTTCATAGTTACAAAACAGATATTTTACCTAAGAATAAAGAAACGTTTAAAAATCCTCCCCGAGTGCAAATTTATCCGTTATTTTCCATTTGATCATAAAAAAAAATGAAAAATCTCCCTATAAAAACACAATAATAGTACAACTTGCATTAATCTGGCACCTTTGTTTTTCACTTTTCAAAAGCTACCCCCAAAAAGAATCGACACTTATAGTCTGTCAGTATTTTTGTAACACATCTATAACCCTGTGTACTTCCTCATCCGTCATAGCCTGGTGACAGGGTAAAGACAACTCTTTTTGTGCAATCATTTCGGTGAGGGGGAACGACCTTTCTTTCCACTCACTATAAGCAACCTGAAGATGCGGAGGAATAGGGTAATGTATTTGAGTGCGAATACCTAAGTTCTCCAAGTAGGTTTGCAAATGGTGCCTGTCGTCGGCCAATACGGGAAAAATATGATAAACATGAGGGAATTTCGCAGAAGGCATCTGAATCTTCTGGTTATGAACTTTCTGATATAACGATGCTATCTCTATACGTCGTTGGTTGCACCGGTCCAAATCCTTAAGTTTGACGTGAAGCACAGCCGCCTGCATCTCATCCATACGGCTGTTCACTCCTTTGTATTGGTGTACGTATTTTGCCGAAGAGCCATAGAAGGCAATGCGACGAACCGTTTCAACAAGGTCTTTGTTCTTCGAAGTTACCGCTCCGGCATCGCCTAATGCGCCCAGGTTCTTTCCCGGATAAAAACTCCAGGCCTGGGCATCGCCCAAATACCGCTTGGAAACCCCATGACATTGTGCACAGTCTTCGAGCACCAACAACTGATGCTGACGGGCTATCTGCATAATCCGCTCCATATCGCAAAGCTGCCCATAGAGATGCACAGGAAGAATGGCCCGGGTTCGGGAGGTAATGGCATTTTCGATGTTCGCCGGAGCAATAAGATAGGTTTGCTCATCCGGCTCGACCGGCACCGGTACCAGTCCGCTATCAGATACGGCCAATATTGAGGCTATATAAGTATTAGCCGGCACAATTACCTCATCCCCATGAGCCAGCAAACCCAATTCTATCCAAGCCCGTAATGTGAGTCTGAGTGCATCCAATCCGTTGGCACAAGCCACACAAAAAGGACTCTGTGCACTTCCTTCTGCAGGATATCCGCAATATCCGGCCCACTCCTGCTCGAACAGCAAGACTTGCTTACCGAACAAATACCATCCTGAATCCACCACTTGCAGCAGCGCATTCTTGATGTCCTTTTCATAAGGTGCATTGATATTGTGCAGGTTCAAATATTCCATGGTCACAAGAAGTATTATAGATTATCCAAATCGATGCAGAAGCATTGGTAGGCGACTCCCCGTCCCCCGAATCCGGTCTTCTGTGCAATCAGATTCTCATTAAGGAATTTTCCTCGCTGTTCATTCGATGTTCCGAAATCAAAATACTCGACACGTGTTCTCTGCCGATAATAATCAATCAAGGACAGATAAAGCAAGTCGAGTGCCCCGGAGTTTTTTCCTTCCGGAGTGGCATGACCATATTGAACATGCACCGCTCGGGAATTAGCCTCGTATAAGACAGCACCAGCGACTGCCTCATTCCGGTGATTACGGACCAACAAACAGCGTATCTGACGGGGAAAACGGCTCTGCAGCAATTGCATCTCCGCTAATGTATGCACCGGCGCTGCGCCATAGGTTTCGAGCAGATTCTGTTCCATAATTGGCCAAAATACGTCCAATGATCCCTCCGACTGGATTGCCATACCCTGTTCCTCAGCCTTGTTCATGCCCCTTCTTCGACGACGTTCCACCTCGATCTGCATGGTACCTTTCAAGGAAACCGTTGTCGAAATCAGGCAGCACTCCTGTTGCGCACCGTAACGCCACAAGGCATACAGGTCTTCCTCTGTCGGAAACATCTGATAAATGGTCGGCACCGGCTTATAGTGAATCTTTCGGAATCCTCGCGTGCGCGCATAATTTAAAAGAGTATCGAACAACTGCATAACGGTCACCGCGTTCGACTTCACTCCGAGAATAAATCCTCCATAGGTCAATCCTTGGTGCGAATACAATTCGTTGTCTGCTTCATTAGCCGGCAATAGTGCGACCAGATGCTGTTTCTCATCGAAAAACAGCAGACTATGATCCGTAAACCGATCCGCATGGTAGTCCATATAACCACGCAAGAAGAGGAAGGTTCCATTTCTGGAACCTGCCACGAAATCATCCCATTGGGATTGATCACTTGCCGTAAACCGCCTTAAATTCATCATATTCCCTGATATAGTCTTCCTCCTCGAACTTCTCGCTGGCAAGGACCATACATACAGCTCCGCTTGAGAAGTCATCTAAGGTTCGCCAGACCCCTGTTTCGATCAGCAGTCCTTCCCACGGATGATTCAGACAGAATGTCTCTACACGTCCCTTTCCGTCATCCAAAGTAACGAAAAAAGATCCGCTCACAGCAACCAGAAACTCCAGACATCTTTTGTGCGCATGTCCACCTCTGCTTTCTCCGCCAGGCACATCGTACACCCAATAAGTTCGGGCTATATCGAACGGTATATCAGAAGCACCCTCGGCCACAGTCAAGTTTCCGCGCGGATCGAAGTATCTGCTTAGTTCTATGATTCTTCCGAAATTCATACTGCTATTATTTCTTTAACCACAATTCAGGATTCTCTGCCTCACTCTTGCCGTAAATCCAGAACATCAGTTCTGCACGGCGTCCGTCTATGTCGCTTTTCACCTTACCGATACTCTGCCGCATCTTCACTTTCTGTCCTTCGCTCACATGGCAGGCCGACAAATTACTGTAAACACTCATATACTCGCCATGACTGATGATGACGGTGAAATCTTCGGATGACTTTGCCACACGCTGAACCGTTCCCTCGAAAATGGCACAGGCATGTGCCCCAAGGGTCGTTGATAAGGTAATACTATAGTTCCCGTCTTTGCTGTAGTGCGAAAGGAAAGCATAGTTCGAATCGACCGGATAGGGCATCTTGCCTTTATTCTGTCGGAAAGAGCCCGTCAATTGAGTCACTTCAGCAGGAGAATAATAGGCTGAACCTGCGTTTTTCGAATCCGATTTCTTAGAGCCACCGGATGAGGCATTCTGTCGCTGCTGCTGAGCTTTCTTCCGTTCTTCCGCAATCAGCTGGTTGATCATGTTCTGAATTTCTTTCTGCTTTTTCTGGTTCTTTGCCAGTTCTGCCTTCAGTTCCTTCTGTTTATTCTTCAACTGATTCAGCGCCTGTTCCTGCATTTGCTGCTTTCGGGCCAAGGCATCGCGTTCCTTCTGCAACCTGGCATACAGTTGCTCGCGATCTTGTCGGGTCAGCACCAATTTCTCCTGTACAGCCTCGGTTGCCATGCGTTGCTGAGCCAGCAAATGTGCCTCCTGTTCCCGCCAACGGCTATACTGACGCAAGTAGCGCATTCGTCGGAAACTCTCTGTCACATCTCTTGCCGATAAGACAAACAGCCATTCGTCATACCCGCTTCGCCACTTATATAAATGGCGAACCGCCGCCGCATATTTCTCCTGCTTTCCCTGATATTCCTTCTTGAGTCTGACAATCACATTCCTCAATGAATCCTCTTCCTGTCGGATACTTTCTATTTCCAGTTGCATGGAAACCAGCAAGGCCTTCCGCTTGCCGATTTCATCCTCGCGCAACTTGATGTCACGACTTTGGCTCAACAGCGACTTATCATTGTCCGAAATCATCAGTTCCGTTGCTGCAATCTGTTTCTGCAAGTCTTTCTGCTGTTTCTCATATTCAGCCCGACTCAACCGTTTCTGGGGCTTATTCGTTGTTGCCTTGGGTGCCGCCGGCTTGGCTGCAGATTTCTGGGTAGCGTTGGCAGCGGGTTTCTGGGCAGGTTTGGCCGTGCTTTTTTGCGAAGTCTTAGCAGGAGTTTTCGCCGTCGATCTTTGCGGTGTCGCCTTCTTCCTTTGCGTAGTCTTTTGGGTTGTTTTTGCTGTGGTGGCTTTCTTTTGCTGCGCATAGCCGTCTGGCCCTACCGTCAGCAGGGCACAAAGAACCAGCATAGCAATCGTCCGCAAAAGTCTCATCGGTTTTCAGCGTTTGTGGAAAAGGTTAGTTTTTCAGATTCTTCAGGATGGTCAGCAATTCGGCAAAAGTAACCTCTCTGTAGCCTGATGTCGGAGTGAAGGAATTCCAGTTTTTTTTGGCAACCGACGGAGCGCTTAAAGTCAATTGTGCAGAAAGCTGTTTTCCTTCGCCCTCGCCCGACAAGGTTTCCACACCCGGCATCGATCCGCCTTCTATTGAAATCGGAGAAGCGTACTTCCAGATAAAACGGGCATGGGAATCCGGCATCGAAACCTGAGTCTGTGTCAGATAATCATCAGCCCCGATGGTGTAATCGAGCAGATATTTGTTTCGGGCACACCGACCAACCAGCGTCTGATCGTCTTGCAAAGTCCACGTCAAGCGCTTAAAATCTTTGGCTGAAGCTGTACCGTCGCCTGGAATATATATGCGCCCCAAAAGCAACGCCTCCAAGGTCTCAAGTTTAGCTTCTTCCTGCAAGCCCAGTTTAGACACCGCTTCAGCAATAGGAAGTGCGGCAAAAACCTTATCGAACTTATCGACCACCAGCAACACATCCTCGTCAGCTTCCACTCTCGCCACTTCAATACCCAATAAGGTAACTGTCATGCAAAGACGTTTTCCGTGTTCGATATTCAGTTTCCCGCCCAAAGACTTTCCCTTCAGCGAATACTTGACCTTAGCACTCAGATACTCGTAATCGAAATTCCGGTTCACAACCGTCTCATACCGGGCTTTGGCCGCCTTCATTTCCTGTTTACCAATGTTCGACGCACCCTTTTTCGATGCTGAACAACCTGCCAGCACGCCAGCCAGCAGGATGATCCCGAATATATAGACAAATCTTTTCATCTTCGATACAAAAAAGCTATGGTTGTTTATACTTTCTCTCATTCTCCAAGTGCCTTCAGGATGGCATCGTAATGCAGTACCAGATCGGCACTCGGATGATCCCCGGCCTTATCGATGGCTCTCTGCTGATAGAATTTTGCCAACATGTAATTCCCCTGCAGATAATAGATCCAGGCGTAGGTATCCAGATAGGTTGGTTCATCCGGATACTGCTGTATCACCTTTGCTGCCATCGTTTCTGCTTTGTTCAGGTCACCTCCGTCTAAACAAAGGAAGTAGGCATAGTTATTCAGCACAGAATAATTTTTGTCATTGTATTTCAGCGCTTCGTCATAACTGGCGTATGCATCTTCCTTCCGGCCCATTTCATAGTAGTTATCGCCCAAATACCCGTAAATCCGGGAACGGAGGTTCACTTCATTCGGTTCGATATTCTGCAAGGCATCCTTGTAGGCCATCTCCACACTGTCTTTCTTCTCCTGCTTGGCATACACATAGGCAGTTGTCAGATAGATGTCCGACAAACTCGGATGAAGCCGCTTTGCTGCTTCTGCCAGTTGAAACACCTTGGGGAAATTGTCTGTCTGAGCCGCCAGACTAAGAGATTTTCCCCAATATTTTTTCTCCGAAGGTTTCAGATCGACCGCAAATAGGATCTGCACCAATGCGGAACTATCCCGCCCGATAGCAGACAGGTAATCGGCATGCAGGTCATATACCTCCGGAGCCGTAGGATGCATCGTTGCCACGGTCAGAAAAAGAGAATCAACACCCGGCAGATCTATAGCAGTCGTATCTTTAGCCGTTTCCTTTTCTTTGGCTACTTTACGCAAAGTTGTTTTCAGATACTCAGTCAGGATCTGTATCTTGGTATCAATATCCAGATTCGCATTCACAAGTGCTTGCTGCACCAAACTGTCAGCCGCTGCATGATTGCCGGTTATACTGTAATAATTCGACTGGGCAATCCACAAATAAGCGTTATCGGGATCGATTTTAGCAGCTTCGTCATAGGTTACCTTTGCCTGTGGTATCATGCCCGACTTCATCTGCAAGTCTCCCAACTGAATCCGATAAGAGATATCGAACGGGAAGCGGTGTATCAGTTTGTCGTATTCGTTGAATGCCTCATCGGTCTTGCCTTGCTGCTGCAAGATGTAAAACTTCTGCAACGTCAGGTTCGGATTGACGCCGTCCAGTTCTTCGATCTTATCCAACTGCTGCAAGCAAAGATCCAAACTGTCGGCACGCAAATAAAGCTGCGCCAACGTATAGCATGGATCGCTTTTCTCCGGATGCTGGCGTTGCAAGCGCTCATAGCACGGAATCGCCAGATCATATCTTCCTCTTTCGATATACAAATCGCCCAAGGCACTGCCGTACCAATAATTGACCGAGTCGAGTTGAACGGCCAGTTCCACATCGCGTAATCCGTTGGGATTCCCCTGCATCCGGTAAATCTTGCTTCGCAGGTAAAGTGCCGGAGCGGAAAGGCTATCCACTTCCAGCGCTTCTGAAACCAAACGGAAAGCCTCTTGTGCATCGTCTTGAAGTAGTTTCGAAAGAGACTCGAAATACAGGGAATCGAACAGATAGGTCTGCCGGTCATCCAAAGGTGTGCGAAGAATCGTTGATTCCATTGGCACGACCGTCCCCGTCTTTGCCTTTTTCCGGGCAAAGACCGCTATTGGCAAACAGAGTGCCAGCAAAAATAGGATCAGCGTTCTCTTCATGAAACTGTAACAAACATTCCTTCTGCTTTCAACGGAGCCACGAACTGCTCCATTTCCTCACGGCTGACCTGGATAAGGTTAGGCTCAGGGGTCGGACGATCCAGACTGTATGCCATAATCTGATGTGGTCGGATCTCGCGCATCAGTTCCTGCCAGGCTGCCACTTCTTCAGGGGTGGTATTATCCACCTTCTTACCATTGTGCTCGCCACGCACGAACATCGTCTGGACAATCAGCTGCCCCTTAAACGATTTCATTCCTTCCACCACTTTCCGCACAGAATAGCTCTTACTGGCAGGTTGGTCGATCTGATGAACGGTAGCATCGAAGGCCCCGTCTATCTTTAGGATATTATTATCGACTTTCAGCAAAGCAGCATGAACCTTTGGATCATCCATTTGCGTGGCATTGCTCAGCACGCTTACTTTGGCATTCGGGAAATACCGGTCGCGAAGTTGCAGGGTCCGGTCAATCACTTTGTCAAAGTCGGGATGCAGTGTCGGTTCTCCGTTTCCGGCAAAAGTGATGACATCTAAAGTCTCTCCGTGTTCACACATATCCTGAAGCTTGTCCGACAATTCCGTTATCACTTCTTCTGCATCCGGGAACTTTCCGCCCCGATGATCGGCATTCCATCCGCATTCGCAATAAAGACAGTCGAACGAACATATCTTTCCGTTCTTGGGGAGCAGATTCACTCCCAAAGAGATTCCCAGACGACGGCTGTGGATGGGTCCTATGATGTTGGAATTGAAAATATCTGGTTTAACCATGATGAAACGATAATTTTGCGGCAAAGTTACTAAGAAATGAAGAAAAAACCAAAATTATTTGTATATTTTTGGAAAATATAGTACCTTTGCACTCTAAAATTTTTATTTTTAGTTGTGAATGAAGGAATTTGTACTAAGTCAGGCAAAAAGCGAAAATGCGATTCTGGTGGGCCTGATTACGAAAAATCAGAACGAACAGAAAACGCAGGAATATCTTGACGAACTCGCTTTTCTGGCCGACACTGCCGGAGCCGTGACGGTAAAACGGTATATCCAGAAACTGGAGACACCGAATAATGCCACATACGTCGGTCCCGGCAAACTTCAGGAGATCAAAGAGTTCATCGGTCGCCGCAACGACGAATACGAAGAATATCTGAAAGCATACCAGGAGGAGGTTGCCAAATCCCGGAATAAAAAGGAAGCCCAAGAGATTCCGCTTCCCCCTGATCCGCGTATCGGAATGGTGATTTTCGATGATGATCTGGGACCCAAGCAGTTGCAGATTATTGAAAAGGAACTGGGTGTGAAGATTCTCGACAGGACCTCGTTAATTCTCGATATCTTTGCCAGCCGTGCACAGACAGACACAGCCAAAACTCAGGTAGAACTGGCTCAATACCAATATTTACTGCCTCGCCTCACCGGATTGTGGACCCACCTCGAACGACAAAAGGGCGGTATCGGTATGCGCGGACCTGGTGAGACGCAGATTGAGACCGACCGCCGTATTGTGCTCGACAGGATTTCTCTCTGCAAAAAATGGCTGGAGCAGATCGACCGCCAGAAAGCCACACAACGCAAGAACCGAGGCAAGCTGGTGCGTGTCGCTTTGGTAGGTTATACGAACGTCGGCAAATCAACCCTGCTGAACCTGCTGGCCAAGAGCGACGTTTTTGCCGAAAATAAACTCTTTGCCACCCTCGACACTACCGTGCGCAAGGTGATTATCGACAATCTTCCTTTCCTGATGTCCGATACGGTCGGATTCATCCGGAAACTTCCGACTCACTTGGTGGAATCGTTCAAATCCACGCTCGACGAGGTTCGCGAAGCCGATCTGCTTATTCACATAGTAGATATCTCTCACCCTACTTTCGAGGACCAGATCAAAGTGGTTGAACAGACACTGAATGATGTCTGCCGCGATATGACGGTGAAAGATGAGAGAAAAGACGACAGGAACGGATACAACCGCAAAGACAAGAAACAATTCGAACGGAATCTGAAGGAACAAGGACACGACAAACCAACCCTGCTGGTATTTAACAAGGTCGATAACTATCATTTCATTCCAAAAGAAGAGGATGATCTGACGCCTGCCACTAAAGAAAACATTTCGTTAGATGAAATGAAACAGACCTGGATGGCTCGTATGAGCAACAACTGCGTGTTCATTTCTGCCAAAAACGGACAAGGCATCGACGAACTGAAAACGAAACTCTACGACATGGTCAAGGAAATACATACCCAACGATTCCCCTACAACGATTTCCTTTTCCAGAAATATGAGGATTTGTCCGATTCCTCGGAGGAATAAAAAAGACGAAGAATAAAAAAAGACGAAACGGCTTAAGCAGCATTCACTGCATAAGCCGTTCATCGTATTTCATGATTCGGATCTGATATACACGGGGAGCATAGCTGCCGTTCACCGAAGAGATGCGGACATTAAGGGCTTTCTTCCCGGCCACAAGCGATGCAGGAATTGTAAACACCTTCTCAAAGAATTTCTCTTTGCCGCCATCGGGATTGGAGGTAGGAACCAGATAGGTACTCAACTCCTTTCCGTCCACCCAAATGGAGCACGAGCGTCCACGGTCGGAAATCGACAGATTCAACGACAGGGCAAGATCCTGACCAGGCGCTTCCAACTGAGCCTTCTCCACATTCATTCTGTACTCAAACCATTCGTTTGGCTGAGCATCACGGAAGGTGCGACCATTCAGATTACCACGAGAACCGGTTTCACTCAATCGTATAAAGTGTGCCTGTTCGCTTTCGCTATTACCCGGAGTTACCTGATCGTAAGTCAATGCTTCCAGTTCGGTCTTTCGCAACTGGTCCTTAAACAGCGGATTCTTCAGCCAGGACGCTTCATTCTGCCGGTTCCAGTAAATAGAATAACGGGTATGATGAAGATCGAAGAACGGCTTCATCTTCACTTCCTTCCATTGCGAACCCGGTGCGGTCGCATCGACCTGAAATTCCAACTTGGCAGGATCCACCATCTTAACGCGATTCGGCACTTCCGGCAACTCACAAATCAGCATCGGAGCGAAAGCCGTACTTCTGAATTTTTCTCTCGCCTGCGGAGAATGATCGCTCATTCCCTTTCCTCCGTACTCACGCACCAGCACTTCATAATTCTCATCCCCTTCCGTATTCGAGGAGGTCTGTGCTGCCAAAACCGAAGGTCCATAGCGCAAAGCTATATAATCACGGTAATTCGGACAAGCCACAAAAGTCAGTTGCATCGGATAGGTTATCTCAAGCACGTCACCTTGCTTCCATATTTTTCCACAAGCCAGATAAGACGGTTTTCCCGGTGTGACCAAATCCGGCTTAAACGACAATTCCTGTCCGTTCAAGGTCACTTTAAAGCCTTGTGCTGCCCAACTCGGATGACGCACTGCCAATGTATAGGTTCCACTCTTCTGGACGGTAATCTTCGATGTATTCCCGTATGGAAAACCCGACTCCAGCTTCAATGCAGCCCTTGCACTATTCAGTTCACTCGGAATAAACAGGTTCACAAACAAGGTATCTTCCGACAGGGTATAAATAAAGTCTCCGTATTTGGCATTACTCTCCATACCCGTACCCACGCAGCACCACATCGACTCGTTGACGGTCGAATAGATCCTATAACTTTCCGGGCGAAGCGAAGTAAAAAATGTAAATCCTCCGGTTTCTGGATCAATCGATGCCAGCACATGATTCAGCAGTGCTCGCTCATAGTAATCCGAATAACGGGCATCCCGAGTTCCGTCAAACAACAGTTCGGTCAGCTTCAGCATATTGTAAGTCGTACACAAATCAGGACCGTCTCCGTTATTGACAATTGACGAGCACTTGGAAGCCGGCAGAAAATAATGCGCCTGTCCGACGCCACCAATGGCTGTCACTCTTCGGGCAACCACATCTTCCCAATAATTCTGTGCACTCATCCGATACCGCTTGTCACTTTTCACCTGATTGATCCTGGAGAAACCGACAAAGGAGGCTGTCATACTATTGGTATGCTTCTTATCCAAAAACTCGTTCTGCGGATCCTGATTCATATTCTCGATCACAATCTGATGCGAGTATTTCTGTGCAGCCTTCAGGTATTTGCTTTCTCCGAAAATCTTATAGGCATCGGCCAGCACCTCGTTCATGCCACCGGTCTCCCATTGCAGAATCTGCATCTCCATGACATCATCCGAAAAGAGACCCACAATCATGATAGCCCAATCGCACAACTTCTTGAACATACCCTTGGCAGTTTCATTTCCGCCATAGATATATGCATCCCGAAGTCCTGCTAAAACCTTATGCTCGCAATAGAAAGGCACCCAACTGCCTCGTTGGTTATAGACGCGGTAATCTGCATCAGCCATCGCAATCCAGACGATATTATCCGGAATGCCGCCCAGATAACCCTTCAAACCGTCCTTATTGGAATCGAAAACACTCTGGCAATCGTTCAAAACCGATATGATATAGTCAATTCTCGTCTTAAAAGCCGATCGGAGTGCCTCATCGTGGCAAGACTGATATGAGATAGAGATGGCAGACAAGTAATGTCCCAAGATGTGTCCGTCCATAGCCATCGCCGGATTCCAGGCGAAACTCTCGAAAGCCGGATGAACTGCCTCCCATTGATAATAACGACTCTGAGCATCGGAAGTGGCAGAAAGTCCAGACTGACGGATGTACGGAGTGAGCATACGATCCACATCGAACTCCAACAAGGTTTTGTAGTTCAGATCCTGTGCCGTTTTGAAAGGTCCGTCCAACAAGGTTACCTCATGCAGGTCAAAATGGGAAGGATACAAGGCACTCTGCGCTTGCATCGGTTCCGTGTACATCAGCCCAAACAAGGCCAACAGGACGGAATAAAACTTTATTCCTTTCATAACTTCAAAAAATTAATTAGCACTGATTGTAATTCTGAATCCGCAATTGACAAAAGCACTCTGCATACTGGATTCGTCCGAGTAGCTGCTCATGATGGCATGTTTGCGGTTGGCTACGCTGAAATCGGCATATTTTGTCTGCATCCAACTGCCGCCTCGAAGGATCAGCGTGTCGGTTCCATCCAAAAGCGGAGCCTTGCCCTGCGGGTTGATCGAGTCTAAAACGCCATATTTGTAGTAGGCGTTCGAAACCCATTCGGAAACGTTGCCGCACATATCGTAGATACCCAGCTCGTTGGCGACTTTCTCACCTCCGGCATGAATTCCGTAATCTTCTTCTCCGATCTTCTGGGCACAGGCATTGCTATAAACCCATCCGGCTTCTGTATAGGAATCAGAACCGGCATAGCGGTATCCGCGACTGTATTTGCCGCCTCTTGCCGCGCATTCCCATTCCGCCTCCGTCGGCAAGCGGAACCGCAATCCGGTTTTAGCGTTCAATGAATCACAGAAGTCCTTTGCATCCTGGTACCAGACATTATAAGCGGCAACCTTGTCGCCCAACCCGATTTCCTTATACCAGGAAGCTCCGCTCCGACCTTCCACGATACAATACTGCCCTGTCGGTTCCCGATGCATCACCGCCATCCATTCGGCCTGCGTGATTTCGTATTTACCGATATAGTAATCCGGCATGGAAACCTCAATGACAGGACCTACCCAAAAAACGCCGTTTTTATAGACATTGGCATAGCAAACCGTATCTTTCTTGGTCTTAATCGTATCGATAAAATGGAAGTTCCCGGGATTATAAAAAACGGTATCGGCAGTTTTCAGGTTTCTGGTGAATGCTTTTCCGTCACGAAGGAAAACGGAATCACGACCCGAAAAATATCCGAAATAATTGGCTCTCCGGTAAGTCTTCGCCTGAGCACCCATATAGAACTGGCAGGCTTCCACCTTGACCATGTTGTTAATCAGGTTGCTAATCACCGCCTGCTCGGAAGCCGACACATCGCTACGCCACACAACTTCGCCTACTGGGAACGTAGTCTTCTTGTAGGAAATGCCTTCCTCGACATCGTCACACGAAGCAAGCAGCACAGCCGACAAAACCGCAAATAATATACTTCTGACAATCACTTCTTTCATAATGGGCACAAAGTTATGGAAAATATTCAATTCCGACAAGATTTTGTCCCTTTATTTTGCTTTTTTAACCAAAAATGGACCAAACTTTCCGCAATTGTCATTTAAAAGAGCGTTCCCTGCAATCCGTCCACGCCTTTCAAGGGACGTTTCAGATGCTTGTATGCCAACTGCGTCGCCTCACGTCCGCGAGGGGTTCGCTTGATGAATCCTTCCTTAATCAGATAGGGTTCCAGCACATCTTCCACAGTACCGGCATCCTCTCCCAACGCGGTTGCAATGGTTGTCAGACCGACAGGTCCGCCATTGAACTTGTCAATGATGGTCGATAGCAATTTATTATCCACTTCATCCAAGCCATATTGATCCACGCCTAATGCCTCCAAAGCATGTTTGGCGATTCGGATATCAATGCGACGTCCGTCTCCTTTCACCATGGCGAAATCGCGCACTCGACGCAACAAGGCATTTGCCACACGCGGTGTTCCACGACTTCTCAAAGCGATTTCGATGGCGGCCTCTTCTTCGATGGCCATTCCCAGAATGCCGGCCGATCGGGCAATGATTCCCGCCAATACTTCTGTGTCGTAGTATTCCAAATGCATATTGATTCCGAAACGGGCACGCAACGGGGCAGTCAGCAGGCCGCTTCGGGTGGTGGCTCCGATTAACGTAAAAGGGTTCAGATCAATCTGAATGCTACGTGCTGCCGGACCCTTATCAATCATGATATCAATCCGATAGTCTTCCATCGCACTGTAAAGATACTCTTCCACGACCGGCGACAGACGGTGTATCTCGTCGATGAACAGGACATCGTTCTTATCAAGCGAAGTCAGCAATCCTGCCAAATCTCCGGGTTTGTCGAGCACCGGTCCACTGGTCACCTTGAAACCGACACCAAGCTCATTGGCAATGATATTGCTCAAGGTCGTCTTGCCCAAACCGGGAGGACCATGGAACAAGGTATGATCCAGAGATTCCCCACGCATCTTTGCTGCCTGTACAAAAATGCGCAAGTTCTCAATCACCTTCTCTTGTCCGGCAAAGTCATCGAATGTCAGCGGACGCAGCGCTTTTTCAAACTCTTTTTCCTGCTGGGTAGCCCCGCTGGCCTCTCGGATATCAAAATCGTCTTGCATAGTCAAAAATTTCGTTTTGCGGGTGCAAATATACACATTTATTATTTAAAAATGGCAAATTCCGTTAAGAAACTTTTGAAAATAGTAAATAATTGTCATTTTATTTGGGCACTCGCTTTTTTTTTAGTACCTTTGCCGCGCAAAAATTGACGCCTGCGCAATTACTACATTCAAAAACAATCCTGTCTGGGTAGTTCAATGGATAGAACGGAGGTTTCCTAAACCTTTGATCTGGGTTCGATTCCCAGCCTGGATACTTTTTATGAATAATGCAATGAGTTCCTCCAACACCACCCAAACCACAGAAACCAACGAAACTGATTCAAGATTTGACTTACGCAATCTTTTGAATCTGATTTGGCTTCACCGTTATTGGATGCTTCTTTCCGCTATTCTCTGCACCGGAATCGCAGCCTTTTATCTTCATATCAAAACAGACATCTATGCCAGCCAGATGATGATTCTGATCACTACCGATCAGAATGCAGGTATGAGCAATTCCGCCCAAATGATGTTTATTCAGGACATGACGGGTATGGCATCATACAACAGTTTAGGCAACGAGAAAGTCATTCTGCGTTCTACGCCTGTCATTCAACAGGTGGTCGAGAACATGCATCTGAACATTCGCTATTATGTCAGCCATGCATTTAAGGATGAAGAGAATCTGGGCGAGGAAATCCGCATGCAGTATTTTCCGGATTCTGCATTCAACACGAACAATCTGCCGCTTATCCGTATCGAATACGAAGTGATCGACAGCACCCAGATCACGCTGTCCGTAATCGACAGCAAGCTCAAGAAAAAGACAGGAGACGGAGAAGTGTATCGGGATACGACCATCACGCTGCCGGGCATCATCAGCCTGCCAGGATACGGAGATCTTGTGTTCACTTTCCAAAGCATCCCATCTTTGGATGAAGATGAGGAAGAGGACGACGAAGACTCCGACGAGTTCAAATACAGGACACCGGGCGATCACTACATCCTGCTTTATTCACCTCAGGTCCGTGCCCGGGAAATTAGTGCAGATCTTGATGTTCAGATTGTCGAAGATGGCAAACGTTCTTCATTCGGCAACAACGGAAGCAGTATTCTGTTGCTCACACTGTCCGACAACATCCCAACCCGATCGGAAGCCGTCCTGGAAAAGATTGTCGAACAATACAATCTGCAAACCAAAAAATATTACTCTGCATCGAACACCAACACCATGGACTTCATCCAGAACCGTCTGGCTGATTTGAAGGCCCAGCTTTCCGGTGTTGAAGATAAGTTCAAGGACTTCAGCGTCGATAACAACATGTACGATCTGAAGTCGCAAACCGACATCAGCCTGAAAGCGGACATGCAGAAGGCTGAGACTGTGAAAGAACTGGAAATTCAGATCCGCCTGCTTAAAATGGTGGCCAACGATTTGCAGGAAAACAAGGGATACAACACCATTCCGACCAACATCGGCATTACCGACAACTCGATCAATTCCGCCATCCAAAGTTACAATACTCTATGCGTGGAACGCCTGCGCCTGATAAGCGGCTCTTCGGAAAATAGTCCTGTGGTACAGAAACTCGGCCTGCAACTGGAAGCCAGCAGAAACCTGATCAGCAAGTCGGTTGACAATCAGATTTCCATTCTTACTTCCCAATGCAACGAATTGAAAGGTCAGCTTGGACATAGCAAATCGGAGATGCGGAATTTGCCGAACCAGCGTTTGGGACTTGCCGAAATCGAGCGTGAACAATCGGTCATCGAGCCACTTTATGTCCTTTTGCAGAAAAAGCGCGAGGAAACGATGCTGGCTATCATTGCCGAACCAGATATTGCCCGCATTATCGAGCACGCTGAAAATTCCTCTGTCCACATCGGTCCGAACAGGAACCGCACCTTGGGCATTGCGTTCCTGCTGGGTCTGCTGCTTCCTTTAGGCATCGCCTATGTGCTGCTTTTGCTCAAAACCAAAATCACGACTCCCGAAGACATCGAACAGCGCACCAGCCTGCCTATCATCGGCATGGTTCCCAATAGTGAAGATGCAATAACCAAGGCCAGAACCATCATTCAAAAGCTACAGACAAGTGTAATCAGCGAGGTCTTCCGTGCGTTGCGCACGAATCTGACTTTTCTGAATGCACAGGTATTACAGGTTACGTCGAGCGTTCCGGGTGAAGGAAAATCTTTCACATCCACCAATCTTGCCATCACGTTCGCTGCTGCCGGGAAAAAAGTGATTCTGGTGGAGACGGATATGCGCAAAGGGCATTTACGGAGAACCTTTGACATTCCTCGCGACAAGCAGATCGGACTCTCACAATTTCTGACGGACGACAGTATCGACTGGCATTCTATCATACATCACGTGGATGAACTCGACCATTTGGATGTCATCACAAAGGGTGCGGTTCCTCCCAATCCGAACGAACTTTTATCGAGCTTCCGGTTCGAGAAACTAATCAAAGAACTCCGTGCCGAATACGACTACATCATTCTCGACTCTCCTCCTTATCTGATGATTGCCGATCCGGTAACCATCAACAGGATTGTCAACTGCAACGTCTATGTGATGAGAGCCGGTGTCAGCGATCTGCACTTTGCCGACGAAGTAGATCTGGCTAACGAAAAGGGAGTTCTTACCAAACCCGTCATTGTTTTGAACGACATCAATACGAAAGATCTTCAACACAGAGGCGGAAGGTATGGCTACGGCTATGGTTACGTATATGGCTATGGCTACGGCTATCACCATGAGGAGAAACAGAGAAAGAACTCATTAGCAAGAAAGATTCGTGCTTTCTTTAAGAAATAAAAGACTGACATAAATGGAGACTTTACAATTCTTGATTGAAAATCTGAAGTTCCTTTGGAGCTACACAGGATTTGCCAATATCTCATGGGAGAACGGCGGCAATGTCCTGATGACAATCATTGGCTGCTTCTTTATCTATCTGGCGATAGCCAAGCACTTTGAGCCAATGCTTTTGATTCCGATCGGCTTCGGTATTCTGGTGGGCAACATTCCTTTTCCTCAGGGTGCAGATTTGCGTATCGGCCTGTACGAGGAAGGTTCGGTGCTGAATATCCTCTACAGTGGCGTTAAACAAGGCTGGTATCCGCCACTCATCTTTTTAGGCATCGGTGCCATGACCGATTTCTCGGCCCTGATAGCGAATCCCAAACTGGTACTTGTGGGCGCAGCTGCCCAGTTCGGTATCTTTGCCGCCTATATGATTGCCTTGGCCATTGGCTTCACTCCAAGCGAAGCCGGCGCTATCGGCATTATCGGCGGTGCCGACGGACCTACCGCTATCTTCCTGTCGTCCAAACTGGCACCTCACCTGATGGGTGCCATCGCGGTGGCAGCCTATTCCTATATGGCGTTGATTCCGGTGTTCCAGCCTCCGATCATGAAACTGCTAACCACCAAGAAAGAGCGCCTTATCCGCATGAAGGCACCGGGCGCGGTTTCTTCCCGTCAGAAAATCATCTTCCCAATTCTGGGTCTGATTCTCACCACTTGGATTATTCCTTCCGGCCTGCCGCTGTTGGGTATGCTGTTCTTTGGCAATCTGCTGAAGGAGTGCGGTGTGACACGTCGCCTGGCCGATACTGCCAAAGGTCCGCTGATTGATATCGTCACCATTCTGCTCGGTTTCACCGTCGGTTGCTCTACGCAGGCCAGCTACTTCCTGACCACCGAATCAATCGGTATCTTCGCTTTGGGTGCCATTTCATTCGTCATTGCAACAGCTTCCGGTGTTTTGTTTGTAAAGTTCTTCAACCTCTTCCTTCCAGAAGGCAAGAAGATCAATCCATTGATTGGCAATGCCGGTGTTTCTGCCGTTCCGGATGCTGCCCGCATTTCGCAGGATCTGGGTCTGAAATACGATCCGACCAACTACCTGCTCATGCATGCCATGGGTCCGAATGTGGCGGGTGTAATCGGTTCTGCCGTTGCTGCCGGTGTGCTTCTGGCATTCCTCGGATAACCCTTATATTGCACTTTTAATTTTCCTAAATAAAAAGGCTTGCCCTCCTTGAGAGCAAGCCTTCTTTGTTAATATGATACCTCTTTTACTTGATTTCGATGGTGCGGGAAGTATCAACCACAGGAGCAGGTTCTGTCTTTGGAATCACAATGGTCAGAACGCCATCGGTCATCTTGGCTGAGATCTTATCCTTCTGAATCTCGTCAGGAAGGGTGAATGCCTGCTGATACTTGGAGTAAGAGAACTCACGGCGCAGATAGCGATCATGCTTCTTGCTCTCTTTAGCATCCTTGTCGTTCAACTCCTCTTTCTTCTCCAAAGAGATGACCAGATTGTTGTCGTTGTCAACCTTTACCTGGAAATCGTCCTTGGTCATGCCTGGAGCAGCAACTTCTACTTTGTATTCCTTCTCGCCTTCCAGTACGTTGACTGCAGGAGCATTTACACCGTGATGACGGATAGCCGGAACGCTGTAATTGTCATCAAACAAATCGTTGAACAAAGTTGGGAACCAGTTCGAATCGTTGAAACGTGTGATAATTGGTAACATAGTTAATTTCCTTTCTATTTTTTTAAGTTAAACATTTTCTTTTTTTCAGCTCCGCTCTTGCGTCGCTGCACCCTTATATATGCAAGCTCCGTGCCAAAAGGGTTTATTCGTGCCAAAACGCTCAAAAGAAAGCATTTTGTCACCGTTTAACAGGAATTAACGGATATTTTGTCCAAAATCGGGACAATGTGTCATTTCTCGCCCTGCCGGGTTCACGCCGACGGTGTCGGCAGCAACTCCGGAACGTGAGAAATGATTCCCGCTGAGTCAGCGGCTACTCCGGAGCACGAGAAATGATTCCTGCTGAATCAGCGACAACTCCGGAGCGCGAGAAATGATTCCCGCTGAGTCAGCGACAACTCCGGAATGCGAGAAACGGTTTCCGCTGAAGCGGGGGCAACAAAAAAG
This sequence comes from Bacteroidales bacterium, assembly GCA_017449065.1. Lineage (GTDB taxonomy): Bacteria > Bacteroidota > Bacteroidia > Bacteroidales > UBA3663 > Liminaster. The sequence continues at coordinate 68,252 of JAFSKF010000034.1, read as the reverse complement.
ATGCCGCCACCCACACGGGTAACGGCATCCAATCCTATAATTAAAATTTCTTTTATTCCCAGAAAGGTTTCGTAGAATCACCTACCCAAGTCTCAAACTTAGGATAAGTCTTTTGGATATTTACACGCTCCTTCGACCAAGCCACGGTGCTTGGCACATTGATCTTTTGAGGAGCTTCGCCCTTATTGGCACCAACCTCGTAGGTTGCCTGAGTATCAGTCTTCGTATTGGTTACCCATACCTGAATCTGATCGACAGAAGTAATACCATTAAGCCAGATTTCAACAGGATCTTTAGTTACGGTTCCGTTGCCGGTATTAACCATAGTCTTAACGTCAACACCGAATTGATCGTGAACTTCATAACGTACTCCAACCTGTCCTTCACCCTGAATGTAGAGAGGCATAGTACCACCGGCTGCACGGAGTATGATATGAGCATTTCCATCTACGAACTCTACGTCGAATACGACATCATTGAAGTCGAAATCTCCAATAGAACCCAAGTCTTCGCACATAATACGATTGTAAACTTTCTGTACAGGAATTGTATCTGTTGACGTAGTGTCTGTTGGGGTAGTTGGGATAGTGTCAACTGGCTCAGCAGCAACAAGACGGATAATCCAGTCAGTATATACATCGTTAGCCGGAACGACCTTGTCTCCGCCAACTAAGTTACTGATAGAGATGTTTCGAACTTCATCAGGATTGTTAAAATGCAGAGTAAGAGTCTCGTAGAGGTTTGTTTGGGTTTCTTGATCCCAACCGACCCAAATTTGCTTCGTTACAGTAAAATCGGAATTTGCCAACATATCTGCTGTCCAATATCCGTCGAGTTCCAAATTCCCACCATTTTCCCATTTGCTAGCATTGTTACTATAAGGATTCCAAAACTCATAGTTTGAAATATAAGTCTTAGCATATGGATTTTCTCCAATAAAATCAAAGCATACATAATAGTAGCCTGCATATTCCGAACTAATGTCAGCACCATTTACGGCAATCCACTTGTTGTGATAGCGGCTGTCTTGTGAATTATTGTATGCGAAATCAAAAGTCCCTGAGTTAGTGATAAGGGTGTTCCCTTCCCAATCAGTATTGTCGCCTCTGTTGAAATTATTGACATGATACCATCCCGAACTTAAAACACCTTCTGTAATAGTAGCACTTTCACTATCAGCAATCTGAAGATGATCCATCTTGCTGCTACCAACAATACCTGTGTTGGTACCATCAATAGTAGAATAAGTATCAGTACCTGTCCAAACATGAGTAACCCAATAATTCACTAAATTCTCTGGGAACTCCTCTGTGTACTTGTGTCCAGCGGCCTTCATCTCGGCACGAGTCATGTTCACGTAGTCAGAAACTGCCTTTTTCTCAATGTCAGTAACTTGCGGAATCTCCTTCCACTGGTTTCCGTTAACATTCACATCCGTACGCGTCAATGCAACGTTAGCCGTCTGAGCGGAATAATCCACATCGAAGCCCCAAGTCTGCTCAGGGTCAATGTAACCAAAAGTCTCCGTGAAAGAAGCAGAATACTCTTTGTCAAGCTGTTTTTTTACCTTGACAATCTCAATGTCGTCTTCGCTGATCTGATTGCAGGCAACCAGTACGAGTGCTGACAAAGCAACAAAGGGAAATGATTTAATCATAGGATAGATATTATTAATAATGAATGAAACTTCTCTAAAAATGAAACTTCAAAACTTTTTTGTTGAAAATTTCCTTATTCGAGTGTAAAGTTACACTTTTTCTCTAACTTGCAAAAAATTTTTCTCCAGTTTAACAGAAAAAAGTAAGGTAGTACATTCGATTGAACAACAATTGCTAAACAAAGGTAACAAAACAAGAGCGATAGACGGGATTCGAACCCGCGACCCTCGGCTTGGGAAGCCAATGCTCTACCACTGAGCTACTATCGCATAAGAGCAGGAGATTCCTCGCTCTATATATAATAATGTATCAGCTATTTAGCAAGCCGTACATCATGTTGACCATACGGAGTGCGGTCTCCGCACTTTCTGCACCTTTGTTCCCTTGTCCCGACGAAAGCCGCTTGGCATCTTCGAGCGTAGGAGTCAGCAGAACACCGAAAATGTAAGGAATGTCGCTGTGGAGGTTCAGATGCGTCAGACTTTGGCTCACCGTCTGTCCGACATATGCAAACATAGGATCGTCGGCCTGAGTACTACAACCCAACACGATAACAGCACTTGGTTCTTGCTCTATCGACATCTGCCGCGCCGCAAACGGAAGCTCCATCGCAGTGGGCACATGGGCCACATAAATATCCTCTTTATCCACTCCACAATGCTCTAAGGTGGCAATCGCCTCTTCGAGCAATGCATTAGTTATTTCTTTGTGCCAATCGGAGACAACGATTCCGATGCTGGCGTCAGTAGTGTTCGCGGGACTCGCCGCCGCAGGATCAGGGTTCATAAGTTTATTTTACTCTAACAATATATTTGTCGATACTGTTGGCAAGGTCGGAATCCGGCCAATTCTTCTTGATGGCCTCGTAAGCCTTGAGCGCCTTGGCATTGTCGCCCGTCTTCTCGTAAACCAAACCGGCTTTGCGGAGATACAAAGGCGAGAACTCGTTGCTGTTGGAGGCAGAAGCAGCTTTCTCAAAAGCCTTGGCTGCCGCATTGTAATCAGGATTCTCTTTCTCCACGTAGCAGTCGCCCAAAGCAGACAGAATAGCAGGAGCAATGATTTCATCGCAACCATCGTAATCCTTCAGATATTTGATAGCCTCATCCAGGTTTCCGAGGTTCTTATTGCAGAGACCTGCATAAGCCTTCGACAGATTACCGGCCTTAGTCGAACCATATTCGCTGATTACACTCTCAAAGTTCTCCAAAGCGGCCTCATACTGACCTGCCTCGAAATCGAACTGAGCCTGCATCAAAGCCTCGCTCTTCAGAGCCTCTGCCTCACGACCGGCGCTCCATTTCTGAAGACCGACAAAAGCCGCAATGACCACAGCCAATGCGATGATACCATAAAAAACTTTCTTGCCGTGGTTCTCAAGGAACAGATCGGTCTTTGTGGCCTGAACTTCCTCGGCCTGATTTTTGTTGTTTGCCATTTTTATAGAATTTTTAATATTTTTTCGATGGGTTGAGTATTGCGGAAGCCTCATTTTTGACGCAAACGCGGTGCAAAATTACAATTTTAATATAAATGGCAAAAGATTTTCGCAAAAAATTTCACTTTTTTTGCTAATTCTGTCAGGAAATGACTATATTTGCCACCTACAAAGTTAAGATTTTAATGAAACTTGAGCATCTTTCGATAGTTAATTACAAAAACATACGGGAAGCGGAGATCGATTTCTCGGCCGGGGTCAATTGTCTGGTCGGCAACAACGGCATGGGAAAAACCAATCTCTTAGATGCCATTTACTATCTTTCGATGTGCAAAGCCGCCAATGCCTTGCCAGACAGTCAGGTCATCACCCACGGGGAAGACTTCTTCATGCTGAAAGGGGACTACGAGTTAAACGGACAGCCGGAAGAAATCCGATGCGGCTACAAGCTGAAAAGCCGCAAGAGTTTCAAACGAGGCGGGAAAGAATACCCGCGGCTTGCCGACCATATCGGACTTCTCCCCATCGTGATGCTCACCCCAGCCGACAGTTCGCTCATTCAGGGTGGCAGCGAGGAACGCCGCCGCATGATGGACATGTGCATTTCTCAGTTCAACAAACCCTACCTGAATGCGCTGATCCACTACAACAGCGCACTTTTGCAACGCAACACCCTGCTCAAACAGGATCCGCCCTGCACCGACACCAGCCTGTACCGGATCTGGGAGGAGCAGATGGACTTTTACGGACAGCAGATTTACGATTCCCGACGTCTTTTTGTCGAACAGTTCGAACCGGTATTTCAGGAGTTCTACAGTCAGATTGCCCACGACAAGGAAAAAGTGTCGCTCGAATACACCTCGCATTTCCAGCACGGAAGTCTGCTCCCGCAATTAGACGAAGTCAGAAACCGCGACTTGGCACTGGAATACACCACACGAGGCTCGCACAAGGATGAGCTGGTGCTGAAATTAGGGGATTGCCTGATGAAGCAGATCGGCAGTCAAGGACAGAACAAGACTTTCCTGGTGGGCCTGAAACTGGCCCAGTTCGATTATCTGCGCCGGCAAGGCTCCACCTGTCCAATCCTGCTGCTCGACGACATATTCGACCGTTTGGATGCAGAGCGCGTCGAACAGATCATCCGACTGGTGGCCAGCGACCGGTTCGGACAGATCTTCATCACCGATACCAACCGCGAGTATCTCGACCGCATCATCGAGAAAGTAAGCGGCGAGTACAAGTTATTCACCGTCGAAAACGGAGTGTATGCAGAAAAGAAATGAACAATCGATAGGGGAAATCCTCCGGCAGTACCTGAAGATTACCCAACTGGACAATGTGGTCTTCTCGGAACGCATCGGAGCCATTTGGCAGGAGACGCTGGGTGAAGACATCGCCCTCGAAACCGACAATATCTTTCTGCAGAACGGGTATCTGTTCGTCAGCCTGAAATCGCCGGCTTTGAAGACCGAGCTGCTGATGAAGCGTTCGTCCATTGCCCGGACTTTGAACGAAAAACTGGGGACAGAAGTAATAAAATCAGTTGTTATCCGTTAATTGTTTATGCTACGCGCAAGAATACGCATACTGTTCACCCTCTGGTTGCTGCTATTGGCACAAATGCTGATGGCGCAGGGCGTGCGTGTGGAAGGGCGTGTTGTCGATGACCTCGGAGCTCCAATGGAAATGGCGCACGTCCGCCTGAGCCGAGGCAGCATCGGCACGCTGACGAACTTCAAGGGAGAATACAGCCTGCGCGTGCCGGAAAGCGACAGCCTGGTGATTATCTTCACTTCCGTGGGATACAAGCGGGTGGAAAGACGCTTGAACACGAAAGCCATCCTGCAGAACGCATCGGAAAGCACGCCGGTGGTGCGCTTGGACGTCCAACTCCGCTCCAATGAAGCCTATATCAACGACATTGTAGTTACTGCCCGACAGCAGCAGGCTTCGACCACCGAAAAACTGAAAGCCGAAGGCATCAAATATATGCCGACGGCATCCGGCAATGCCGTCGAAGACATGATCGGAACGATGGCAGGCGTCACCATGAACAACGAACTGTCGAGCCAGTATTCGGTTCGCGGCGGCAGTTTCGACGAGAATCTGGTGTATGTGAACGGCATCGAGGTCTATCGTCCGCAACTGATTGCCAGCGGACAGCAGGAAGGCTTGTCGTTCATCAATCCGGCGATGGTGCAGGAAGTGAATTTCTCGACGGGCGGATTTGCGGCCTCCTACGGCGACAAGATGTCGTCGGTGCTCGACATCACCTACAAACAGCCGCAGCGCTTTGAGGCGCAGGCAGAAGTCAGCTTTTTAGGCGCCTCAGCTTCTGTTGGCCATCGCACAAAAAAGTTTTCCCAGTTGCACGGTATCCGATTCAAGCGCAATGCATCAATGCTCTCCAGCTTAGACACCCAAGGCGAATACGATCCGCGTTTCTTCGACTACCAGACGCTACTCGGCTACGACTTCAACGAGAAGTGGAACCTGCAGTTCCTAGGTAATATCTCTACCAATCATTACAACTTCACCCCGAAGACGCGCGAAACCTCGTTCGGCACCCTGGACGATGTGCATCACTTCAAAGTATATTTCGACGGCCACGAGAAAGACATCTTCGACACGTATTTCGGAGCAGCCACCCTCTCGTACAAGGGCCTCCGGAACACGCAACTGAGTTTGCAGGCTTCGGCATTTGCCACCGACGAGGAAGTTACATTCGACATCAGCGGCGAATACTGGTTGGATCAGGCAACCGAAGGCGGACAAAGCGGATTGGGCGTAGCGGCCTATCATCAGCATGCCCGCAATTACCTGAACGCCTCCGTTCTGGCACTTTCGCTGAAGGGCATAACGCAAATCAAGAAGAACGAACTGTCGTACGGCGTGACGCTGCAAAGCGAAAAGATTGACGACCGCATCGCAGAGTGGGAACGACGGGATTCGAGCGGCTACACCTTGCCACACACCGGCGACAAGGTGCAGATGATATACAACATGCACTCGTTCTACAAACGAACTACCACCCGTTTCTCCGCATTTGCGCAAGACCAATTCGGTTGGGATTGGTTAGGCGGACGATGGTTGCTGATTGCCGGATTGCGACTGAGCCACTGGTCGTTCAACAACGAAACGCTGCTTTCTCCGAGAGCTTCCCTGCGCTACACCCCGGATGCTCTGAACGATGACCGCCGGCAATGGATCTTCCGGCTGGCTACCGGCTTGTACTATCAGGCACCCTTCTACAAGGAGTACCGGCAATCGTACGAGGACGAAAACGGCAACACGATGGTCAAGATGAACGATGACATCAAGAGCCAGCGATGCTTCCAGCTGATTCTGGGCTCCGACTATACGTTCCATGCGATGGGACGTCCGTTCAAGCTGACCGCCGAAGCCTATTACAAGCATATCGCCAACTATATTCCTTATACGGTCGATAACGTGCAGATCAAATACCTGGGCTACAACAACGGCAAGGCATTCAACACGGGCATCGACTTCAAACTCTTCGGCGAGTTTGTTCCCGGCACCGACTCCTGGCTGACGTTCTCGCTGATGGAAGCCAAGGAAACCTACGACGGACTGAAGACGGCGCGTCCGACAGAACAGCGCTATTCCATCGGCCTTTTCTTCAGCGACTACTGGCCGGGCGATGATTCCTACAAGGTGCATCTCCGCGGGGTCATGAACGACGGCCTGCCGTTCTACAGCCCCATCGGCGGACGTGCTTCTGGCATCTTCCGCACACCGGCTTACCGACGCTTCGATATCGGCGTCCAGCGCGTATGGAATGCCGACAACAGCAAGTTCATGAACCGGGGAAAATGGACTTACGTGAAAGAATTTAGCGTGGGTGTCGATATCTTCAACCTGATGGATTTCGACAACGTTAACTCCTACTATTGGGTAACGGCCGTCGATAATATGCAATATGCTGTGCCGAATTACCTGACAGGACGCATGTTCTCGCTTTCCTTGCATGTTAGGTTCTAAAAGCAAAAAAAAACTAAATCCACGAGATAATGAAGCAGACTCTACTTTTACTCATCGCAATAGGGCTTACACTCCCGATATTCGCCCAGTATCCGGTCATCCCCGATTCGGTCAAGGAACGTTCCGCTATCGAATCGGCGGTTTGGGACTCGCTGGCTGATATCTCCTGGCAACAGGCAATTCCCCGGATCATGGACGATATGCTCAACGGGAAGCCCTTTGTGCCTTGGTGTGCTGCCCCCGACCAGTTGCCGCAGGCTTCCATTCCTGCCTTTCCCGGTGCCATCGGAGGCGGACGATTCAGCTTCGGCGGACGAGGCGGAAAGATTTATGTGGTGACAAGTCTGGCCGACAGCGGTCCGGGCACCTTACGCGAAGCCTGTGAAGCCGGTGGCGCCCGTATCGTGGTATTTAATGTTGCCGGCGAAATCCACTTGAAACGACCCATCAACGTCCGGGCGCCCTATATTTCCATCTACGGACAATCGTCTCCAGGCGACGGCGTCGTGGTGACCGGACATTCGCTGCTCATCGACACGCACGACGTGATTATCCGCTACATGCGTTTCCGTCGTGGGGCTACTGATGTTGCCTATCGTGACGATGCCTGTGGCGGAAACGGCATCGGCAACATTATCTACGACCATTGCTCGGCATCGTGGGGACTGGACGAAGTCATGTCGATGTACCGCCACGTGTATGCCCGTGGCGCCAACGGATACGGCACTAAGCTTCCTACGGTCAACATCACCATTCAGGATTGCATCTTTGCCGAGGGATTGGATATGTACAACCACGGCTTCGGTGCCAGCATCGGCGGACACAACAGCCTGTTTGCCCGCAACCTGTTTGCCAACAATATCAGTCGCAATCCCTCGATTGCTATGGACGGCGATTTCAACTTCGTGAATAATGTGCTGTTCAACTGGTGGAACCGAAGCGTGGACGGCGGCGACGACAACAGTCGGCTGAACATCATCAACAACTACTACAAACCCGGTCCCATTACCGGCTACGACGTTGAAAGCAAACAGGTGAATCCGGAAGCAAGCATCCGCTATCGTATCGTCAAGCCGGAGGCATCGCGCAATAAAGACCGCAAGAATGTGTTCGGCAAAGCCTATGTGAACGGGAATATCGTGTAAGGCAACGACCGCGTCACCATCGACAACTGGGACGGCGGCGTGCAACCTGGCGGCTTGAAAGGGAAAACGGACATTGAAGCACAACTGAAGGTCGAAGACGCCTTCCCTATGCCTTATATCGATACGATTTACACGGCTGCCGATGCCTATGCTGCGGTGCTAAATCATGTGGGGGCCACCAAACCTTGCCGGGATGCTGTCGATGCCCGCATTGTCAAGGTCGTGAGAATCGGCACCATCGAATATGCCAAAGATGCCAAGGAAGTGGTTCCGGCCTACGTGAAACGACGTTTGCCTGCCGACAGCTATAAGATGGGCATCATCACCACGCCTCAGCAAGTGGGCGGTCTGCCGACCTATAAAGGCAAGCCTTACAAGGACAGCGACGGTGACGGTATTCCCGACAAATGGGAAAAGCAGCACGGTCTTGATCCCAACAATCCCAATGATGCAACAATCCTCCGTGAAGACGGTTATATGAATATCGAATGGTACGTAAATTCTCTGTAATCCGAATCCTGTCTGCAGCATCCCTGTTGCTGTTCTCTGCAACTTCAGCGAGAGTCTCCGCCGATACCAGACAAGCCCATTATACGGGAACAACACTCAGCAATCCGTACCGTCACGACGGCGGACTGAGTCCCGTGATTGGTGTGCAGAATATCCAGACGGTCCGATCGGGCGTGAAGATTCCCGGAGCCAGCGCCGAAGCCAACGAGCTGACGAGTTGGACCTACAACCACCAACCCATGCTGACTCACTGGCAGGGACGCCTGTGGCTGCACTACCTGAGCGATCCCCGCTCGGAGCACGTCTATCCTTCCCGTACTTTATTGCAGAGTTCCGAGGACGGTCTCCATTGGTCGGAGCCTTCGGCCTTATTCCCCATTTACGCTACCGAAGGACGTGCCGACGAAGTGGCTGCGGTCATGCACCAACGCGTCGGCTGGTATATTTCTTCGGAGGCAACCGGCCAGAAACTGCTGGCTTTAGGGCACTACGGCGTTTGTCTGACGCCCAAAGACGACCCGAATGACGGCAATGGTATCGGACGCGTCGTGCGGGAAGTGAAAGCCGACGGCTCGTTGGGCCCGATCTATTTTCTATACTACAATCACGATTATTCGGAAAAGAATACCCGCTATCCGCTTTACACGAAATCGAAGGACAAGAAATTCCGCAAAGCCTGCGAGGAGATCCTGAACAATCCGCTTTACTGGATGCAGATGGTGGAAGAATGTGATCGGGACGATGCCCGACTGCCCATCAAGAATCCGTACAAGGCGTTTTGCTACTATCCTCTGGCAGACGGCAGCTTAGTGGCTTTCTGGAAACACGCCCTAACCTCCCGAAGTTTCGATGGCGGCCAGACTTGGACATTCCCGGCTAAACGTGCACGAGGATTCGTCAACAGCAATGCGAAGATCTGGGGACAGGCGTTGCCTGACGGCACGTATGCCACCGTTTATAATCCGGCCGAGTTCCGCTGGCCATTGGCTATTTCGCTCTCAACGGACGGGCTGGAATACAATAGCCTCCACCTGATTCACGGAGAAATTAGTCCGATGCGCTATGGCGGACAATACAAAAGCTATGGCCCGCAATACACCCGAGGCGTGCTTCCATTGCATGGCATCGAAAAGACCGATCGCGACACTTGTTTCTACGTGACTTATTCCGTCAATAAGGAAGATATCTGGGTGAGCCGGATTCCCGTTCCTGTCAAAACCGTAGCCACCCATTTCGAAGAACCTTGGAATGTTTATGCCCCGCTGTTGGCTCCTGCCGCCATCGAAGGAGAGACCATCGTGCTGAAGGACAGCGACCCGTTCGATTATTGCAAAGTGGAACGTGTGATTCCGGCTTCCCGGGAACTCACGCTGAGTTTCGACATTCAGGCTGCTCAAACCAGCCACGGACGGTTGGAACTGGAATTGCAGGATGAGCACGGGACGCCTTGCACACGCGTCCAATGGCAGGCTGACAGTCTCGTCATGGTGAAAACCGGTGCCCGATACAATGCCATCCTGAATCCTTACGAGGCCCATCGGACCTATCATATCGAGATGCAGGTTTCGTTAAACGACAGAATGATTACTTTCTCCGTGGATACGGTGAAGTTCAAACCGAAAATGCTGTTCGCTCCTTTGGAAGCCATTACCCGTATCTGTTTCCGTACGGGCGAAGAGCGGACATTCCCCACTATCAATACGCCTGCCGACAACGATACGGATCTGCCCCACGCGGATGCTTTGGATCCGGAAGCCAGTTGGACGATCAGCCATGTAAGATGTTACTCCCCTGCCAAGCAAGGTGCGCCTTCCCTACTCCGTTGGAATGATTATCGGCATTACGTGGAGAACTTCAATGCCATGGAGGACGAGAACATCGCCCAGGCCATTCCCAATGCCGATGCTGCCGACTGGATGGAAACAAACATTCCTCTTTTCGACTGTCCGGACAAGCAGGTGGAAGAAATGTTCTACTACCGGTGGTGGACCTTACGAAAACATATCAAAGAGACGCCGGTCGGCTATGGTATGACAGAATTTCTGGTGGATCGAAGCTACGCCGACCAATACAATCTGATTGCTTGTGCCATCGGACACCACATCATGGAATCCCGCTGGCTGCACGACCCCAAATATCTGGACGGCATCGTGAATACCTGGCTTCGGGGCAATTTCAATCCGAAAACCGGAGGAGATTCCATCAACGGCGGCCCCATGGCGAAACTCGACAAGTTTTCGAGCTGGATGCCTTATGCTATGTGGCAACGCGTCCTAGTGAACGGCGATACGGCATGGTTCGAGAATTATCGGAAGGATCTGGAGTCCGATATGCAACGCTGGGAACGCGACCGCAACTGGAAGGACGGAATGTTCTGGCAAGCGGACGTCAAGGACGGCATGGAAGAGCAGATTTCCGGAGGCCGGAAGGTGCGGAACCGACGTCCCACCATCAACAGCTACATGGCAGGCAACTACAAGGTGCTCGGCCAAACGGACCGATACGAATCCTTGCGAAACCTCATCGAACAAAAACTGTGGGACGACAGCTTGGCTTTCTTCGGCACATTGACCGAAAAGGATTCCATCGCCCAAGTCCGAGAACTGATCGGCTACCTGCCTTGGTACTTCCGTCTGCCTGCCGACGATTCGGCCAAATACAAAAACGCCTGGCTGCAACTCTTAGACGAATCAGGCTTTGACGCTCCTGCCGGAATGACGACCGCCGAACGCCGGCATCCATTGTTCCGAAAAGCCTACAAAGGCCGTCCGACTTGTGAATGGGACGGTGCCGTCTGGCCTTTTGCCACGAGTCAGACGCTGACGGCGCTGATTCAGGTGCAGAACTATTACCCGAACTTATCGGCAGTTCTTCCCAAAGAACTGTTCTGGCATCACTTCAAGAAATATACGGAGTCGATGCACTTTCACGGCCGACCATACGTCGGAGAATATCTAGACGAAAAAACCGGCTATTGGCTATGGGGCGAACAGGAACGTTCACGCTATTACAACCACTCGACTTACAACGATCTGGTCATCACCGGTTTGTGTGGCTTCAATCCGGAGCAACCGACGGTACTCACCCCATTGGCTCCCGAGAACTGGGACTATTGGTGTCTGGACGGACTGCTCTATCACGGACACACGATTACCATTCTCTTCGACCGCTACGGTACACACTATCACCAAGGCAAAGGTCTGATGATGCTGGTCGATGGTCACCCAACCGACATTACGCACCGTTTATAATCACACAACGCTATGAAGAAATCCCTACTCTTATTTCTTCTTTCCTCACTCGTGGGACTGCCGAATGCTACGGCAGGCATCACCGTCTTTGATTTGAGTATTGAAGGCCGAACCGACCAACCTCTTGGGCTGGATCTGCTTCAGCCTCGCTTAGGCTGGCGGATGATAGCTGATGCCAACGAAAAGAACATCGAACAGACCGCCTATCATATCCAAGTGGCGGATTCCCGGGAGGAACTGGCTCAAGGAAAAGCCAACCTGTGGGAATGCGAAGTGCAGAGCGGACAGAGCTTATATATTCCCTATGAGGGGCATCCGCTACAGGCGAATCAGCGGTGTTTCTGGCGTGTGCGTGTGAAAGTAAAAGGAGAAGGCATCCGCGGGAACAAGTATTCCGATTGGAGTGATATTTCGGAATGGGGTGTCGGACTCCTGAACGAGGGAAACTGGCGAGGACGATGGATCGGCCTTGACCAAGCGAACGACTGGGATGTGGAAACCGAACACAGCCGTCTTTCGGCCCGCTATTTCCGCACCCGTTTCGAAACCCTGTCGGAGGTGAAACGTGCCACCCTGCACATAGCCGGACTCGGATTATACGAAGCCTCTTTGAACGGAAAAAAGATCGGCAACGATGTGATGACACCGGCTCCCACCGACTATACCCACAGCATTATCTATAATACGTACGATGTTTCCGATCTGCTGAAAGAACAGAACCTGTTGGACGTAACCGTCAGCAACGGGCGGTTCTACACCATGCAGCAGAACAAGAAGAAATACAAGATCGCCAACTTCGGCTATCCGACGTTACGAGCCAACCTGATTATCGAATACAAGGACGGTACCAGCGAGGTGATTGCCACCGACGAAAAGAAATGGCAAATGACCTGTAACGGTGCCATCCGTTCGTCCAATGAATATGACGGAGAAATCTATGATGCGAACCATGCCGACCTTTCTGCTGATTCTCTTTGGACCCCCGCCCCACGTTCTGCCATTCCTCAGGGCGAACTGATCGGCAATGTAACTCCCGCCATGAAGGTAGTCGATACGTTGCAGGTTCACGAACTGGTAGCGAAAACCGACGGACGCCTCATTCTCGACTTCGGCCAGAACTTTGCCGGCTGGGTTCGCACAGATGTTTCGGCTCTCGGACTGCAAGCCGGCGACACGCTGCGTCTGCGGTACGCTGAGAAGCTGACTCCCGATGGTGAATTGTACGTTGCCAATTTACGCCATGCCCAATCGACGGACTATTATATTGCCCATGGGAAAGAATCTCTGCTGCCAGCCGACAAGGCGACGTGGGCACCTCGCTTTGCCACGCATGGCGGACAGTTTGTGGAGGTGTGCATCCTCCGCCCAGACGGAACCGTCGCTCCTTACCTGAAAGGCAAAAAGGAAAACTTTACGGCAGAAGTGGTGGCCGACGATATGCAGACGCTTTACTCGTTCCACACACAGAACGAAACCTTGAACCGGCTGGTCAGAAATGCGTATTGGGGCATTCTCGACAACTACAAAGGCATGCCCATAGACTGTCCGCAACGAGATGAACGCATGCCATGGTTGGGCGACCGATCGCAAGGCTGTTGGGGAGAAAGCTATCTGCTCGACAATCACCACCTATACAATAAATGGCTTCGCGATATTGAGGAATCGCAGCGGACAGACGGCTGTATTCCCGACGTAGCGCCTGCCTATTGGAACTACTATTCGGATAATGTTTCGTGGCCCAGCGTATTTGTCTTCGGGGCAGAGATGCTCTACAGGCAATTCGGCGACGATAAAGCGATTGTCGAACACTACCCAGCCATGCGCAAGTGGCTGTTGCATTTCTTCAATCAGAAGATGGATCCGGAAAGCGGCCTTATCGTGGCCGACAAGTACGGAGACTGGTGCGTCACGCCGGAAGCGGCCGAGATGATTCACAGTCAGGATGAATCGCGAAAGACCGACGGCAAGCTGATTGGCAGCTGCTATGCCTACCGACTCTTGGGCGTGCTGATGGAGTTCGACGATATCTTGCTGCAAAAACTGGAACAGATGGACCCTCAACAGCAACTGGCTTACGAACGGCGAGGGTTCAGCGCCCCAGTGCTTCGAGCCGACCGTGAGGAATACGGACAACTGCGCGATACGCTGAAAGCAAATATCAACCGGCACTTCCTTACTGTCAAGGAAGGCACTTCTCCCGCCCCCGACCATGCCCTGTATCCGGATTCCATATTCTATGCCAACAATGCCGTCACCGCCAATCTGTTGCCTCTGGCATTCGGCATCGTGCCCGAAGAGTATGCGGAAACCATCAGCCGTCAGATTCAGGCTAAGATTCTGCTGAATCCGGCAGACGGACATCTCTGTTGCGGCGTGATCGGCATTTCCTGGCTGCTCCGCGAACTTTCTAAACAGGGACGCATGGATATTGCCTATCTGCTGGCCACCAACAAGACCTATCCTTCATGGGGATATATGCTCGAAAACGGAGCCACCACCATCTGGGAATTGTGGAACGGCAACACCGCGAACCCTGCCATGAACAGCGGCAATCACGTCATGCTGCTGGGCGACCTGCTGCCTTGGTGCTTCGAACATATCGGCGGCATCCGTTCCGAAGCTGCCGGATTCAAGCAGATACGTTTGGCTCCGAACTTCGAACTGGAGGAACTTTCTTCGGCCGAAGTTTCTTACCTGTCTCCTTACGGACGTATTGTTTCCAACTGGCAGAAATCGCCCATGCATCTAACCTGGGACATCGAGATACCCGCCAACACATCGGCAACAGTGGTCACTCCAAACGGAGAAAAGACCTACGGCAGCGGAAAGTGGCACATCGAAGAAGATCTGCCACATAAGGAACTGCCCCAAACAGCAAAGCTGCAGGCAGACACTGAAACGACAGTTATCGCCAACGAGTTCCTGTACGAAAAAGCAGACTTCCCGTCGTGCCATGCCGCCTCGATAGCTGAATGTGCCAACGGCGACCTGCTCGCCACCTACTTCGGAGGCTCGTACGAAGGCTGCCCGGATATGTGTATCTGGACGCAACGCAAAAAACTGCTAAAGCGAGGCAGGAACGGCAAACCGAACAGCTATGAGAAAGGTTGGAGCATACCCGTACTGGTGGCCGACGGCACCTTGCTGCCGGAAGACGGCAAAGGATGGCGGGAATGGGCGGCAGCACCAAAACATACATCAACGGATCATTTCATCCCAGCGACTGATGCCAAGACCGATACACTACGCAAAGCCTGCTACAATCCTGTGCTATTCCAAGTGCCGGGCGGAGATCTGATCCTCTTCTATAAATTAGGTAAGGACGTGCGCGACTGGACTGGCTATCTCATGTACTCGAAAGACAACGGCTACACATGGACGCAACAGCGAGACAGCATACCTGCCGATCCAACGGATCTCTTCCTCTCGCTGCCAGGCCATTCCGTTGCACCCGACTCTCTGCTCGGAGCCATCAAGAACCAGCCGATACTTCTTCCGAAAGGGTTCCGCTGCAAAAACGGACAGGTGATCGCACACGACCGCATCCTGTCGCCAACCAGTAAGGAAACGGCAACCGCTTCGAAAATCAAGGCAGGCTATTGGCGATGCTATGTGGAACTGAGCGAGGACGGCGGCAAAACATGGACCTTGGGTCCGGTGGTTCCCTGCCAGCAGGATATCCGCACCATCCAGCCGGCCTTGCTCGTACATCCGGACGGACGCATTCAGATGCTTTGCCGGACAGCATCGCCCCCCAAAGACAAAGGGGAAAGAGCCCGCATTGCTACGTCTTTCAGCGAGGACGGCGGTCTGACGTGGAGCCAGATGCAATTGGTGGACGATCTGCCCAACAATAACTCCGGCATCGATGCCGTTACATTGCCCGACGGAACTTTTGCCCTCATCTATAATCCTTTCGGCTGCGTCGATTGGCGAGACAAAAAAGATCCCAACCGCAACAAGCCTTTGCGCAATCCGCTCTATGTAGCAACAAGCACCGACGGCCTGCATTGGACGCCTCAGCTGGTCATGGAATCGTCACCCATCAGCCAATACTCCTATCCCTCCATGATTGTGGGAAGTGACGGCACGTTGCATTGCATCTACACCTGGCGCCGGCAACGGATCAAATACCAGCGCATTCAAATTAAACGCGATTAAAACCATTTATATTATTTACATATACATATCTTTAATTAAACGAAAGTATGAAAAAAATGATTTCAATGGCCATTCTGATGGCCGCAGCCATCTCGCTGTATGCAGAAGATGCTGCTCCTGAAAAAGAAAAACGTTGGACAACTGGAGGCTCTGCGTCTCTCCAGTTCACACAAGGTTATGTCAGCAAGAACTGGTATAAAGGTGGCGAAAGTAACTTCGCACTCTTGGCCAGTGCCGACTATATGTTTAACTACAAGTATAAGAAGTTCACCTGGGACAATAAACTGGAGGGCAAATTAGGTTTTGTCACCACTCCTTCCGACACTTGTCACAACTACATGACCACCAGTGATTATATCAAATATACCACCAAGGTCGGTTATAAAGCCGCCGGCGACTGGTACTACACCGCACAGGCTATCGGACAAACCCAGTTCTGCCCAGGATATAAGACCAATGTCAAAGATGAACAGAGTAAATTCTTCAGTCCTGCTTATCTGACCGTATCTTTAGGTATGGATTACAAGAAGACTTTAGAAAATATCAGCTGGTCGGTCTTCATTTCTCCAGTGGCCTATAACCTGAAGTATGTAGGCGATCCTTACGGAAAGACTAACGGCATTGCCGATCCGACCAAAGGCAAAATTGCAGCAACCACCTTCGGTTTGCGATATGACTATGACTTCAACCTGTTCGACTTCGGTGCCAGTGCCAAGGCTACCATGGACTGGAAGATGTGCAAATACATTACTTGGAGTTCACAGGCAACTTACTATTCTCCACTTTACGATTGCGGCAAATACAAGAACAATGTCTATACCGTAGTGGATTGGGAGAATACTTTCGATATGCCGCTGAACAAATATTTCTCAACCAAAGTATATACTCACCTGCGTTTCGACGATTCCATCGGACGAGACAACAGAGGTGCAGGTTGGGGCTATTTCCAATTCACCGAACTCTTGAGTTTCGGCCTATCGTACAAATGGTAAAAAGTATGGTTACTCACGAGAAAAATATGTTCTACAACATATCGGGGGGGGGTAAAATGCTAAAATTTGATAAAAAAACGATTTTATTCCAAAATAATTTGGCAAACTCGGGAAAAAGCCTTACCTTTGCAACGTGAGTAATTCCACAAAACTTCATAAAATGAGAGAAAAGGCAGAGGATCGTCGTGATGACGGGCCTCTGTTAGTTTTAAAGAGGTGCATTCTATTTTACAATGAATCCGTTCAGCGTAGTACTATAGCATTTGGAACGATATTCGTGTTTAATGAAATCACGGTAACTGATTCGCTTTCCCGTTTTGGCATCCACAGGAAACTGCTGGATGCCTAATTGCACGGCATCCTCCCCCAACCGGTGATTGACGAAATCCATCACTTGAGAAATTTTGTTCAGGTTTTGGCGTTGTTCCGGCGTAAATTCGTCAAATAAATCCTGCTGAATCGCCTGATCTGAACTGATACCACCGACAATGACACCAGCCCGCTTGAATTCAAAGCCAGGATGATATAGGGCACGCAGCACTTTAAGCGCTGCATTGATAATTTCAAAATCGTTGTTGACCGGTGTATCGAGCGAGATAGTGGATGAAGGATCGTATTGCGACTGCTTTTCGTTGAAATGGTTTGTCTGCAGAAAAACGTTCACCCACTGCGCCACGCTATGGTCTTTACGAAGTTTATACGCACAACGGGCTGCGAAATTGCTGATATGCATCTCAAGCACCGGAAGATCGGAAATCCCGTGTTCAAAACTGCGAGAGGTGCAAATGGTCTGCCTTCGTCCGGTTAGCAACGTATCGACGCAACTATTGCCCTGCAATTCACGCCAAGTGCGCAAGCCTGTCACCGAGAATTTACTACGTACCCAAGAGGCAGAGCGTTGCGTCAGTTCCCAAGCCGTATTGATGCCGTAGTACCGGTATTTACTGATACCTCGCCAACCTACGCCCCAGACCTCGCTCACATCCAGAATCTTCAAAGCAGCTTCCCGTTTCTCTGGAGTGTCAATGATGCAGACCTTACGGTAACCGGGATAATGCTTGGCAAACCAGGTAGCGACCTTCGCCAATGTCCGTGTCTCGCCGATACCGATGCTAACAGGCATCCCAGTCCATTGTCTGACCTTCCTTACCAACGCTTCGCCCCATTCCTTCCAGGAGGGAGCACCGGGAGCCAGATCAGGAAGTTCGAGAAACGCTTCATCAATACTATATTGTTCCATCAGTTTACGCCCGACCTCTTCACGAAGAATAGACATCACACGGTTTGACATATCGGCATAAAGCGTATAGTTGCTCGAACGAATCTGCACATTCTTTTCCTTCACCAGTGGCATAATCTGGTAGAGGGGAACTCCCATTTTGATACCGAGCGCTTTGGCTTCGTTACTGCGAGCCACCACGCAACCGTCGTTGTTGCTGAGCACCACAACCGGACGGTCTTTCAGTTCCGGCTGAAAGACACGCTCGCACGAAACGAAACAATTGTCGCAGTCAACAACAGCAAACATCGGAAGTTATTCAAGCATCTTTTTCAGTTCCGGATTATCCGGATTATCGGTATAGTAGCTTACAAATTCCTTGGGTGACATCGAGAAGAACTGGGTGAAATTGCTGGTGAAGTAGGCAGGGTTGGAGAAACCGACAGCGTAAGCCACTTCTGCCACCGTCACATTGTTCTGCACCAAGAGGAACGCAGCCTGTTTCAGACGAGTAGTCTTAATGAGAGCCGACGGCGACGTATTGATAAGCTCCTTCAGTTTTCGGTTCAGGTGCACACGACTGATACCGACCTCGCTCGCCATCACATCGACATTGAAATCAGCATCGCCCAAATTCTTATGGATACAGTTCACAACACGATTCAGCAGCTGTTCATCAGCCGAAGACAACTGTTTCTGGCTATAATCGAAGCCCATATCCGAACGACGCTGACGTCTGCGACGCTTTTCCTGCAGTTCGTTGTTCAGCATCTCAATGAGTTCCTTACCCTCTTTCTCGTCCTTTTGCTGCTGTTCGAGGCTTTCCTCTCGCATCGCACGCTCTTCCAGTTCCTTCTGGCTTTCCTCCGTATATGAAGGCTGTTCAACAGGAGCCAGTTCCTCAGACGTATAATGCTCTTTGCCCATCGGCAATTCAACCGTAAAGATCACACCGTCTTTCTCGTTGGCAGCCGACAAACGTCCGTGGTGCAATTGAACAAGTTCGTTGGCAAGGCTCAGACCGATGTTATTTCCGCCATAGCTTGAGAAGCGTTCGAAAAGATGTGCCGTCTGTTTCTCCTCCAGATGTGAACCGGTATTGAAGATGCTGATTCGGTACGAATGGAGTGCATTGTCGGCAACGACCTTGATATGAACCTGTCCTTCGTTGTTGACATACTTAAAGGCATTCGAAAGGATGTTGAAGAAAACCTTGTCTATCTGGTTCGGATCGGCCCAGAAAGTCAGGTCTTCCTGATTCTCGGGCATCAGCAAACGAAAATCAATCTGGCGGCTGATAGCAATATGGTCGAAGTACAACTGAATTTCGCCGATAAACTCCCGAATAGAAAGTTCGCTGACGTGCAACTGCAATTTGCCTTGGTCGAGTTTACGAATATCCATCTGCTGGTTCACCAGCATCAGAATACGCAGCGAATTTCGGAACATCAGTTCGTAAATCGATTGGGTTGCGTTGTCGTTGTGTTTGTCCATCAGTCGTCGAAGCGGAGAAATAATGAGCGTAAGCGGAGTCATGATTTCGTGGCTGACCGAAGCGAACATATGCAACTTGGCTTCCTTGATTTGTCGTGCATGCTCATTCTGAAGGATCAGGCGCCGGTTGACAAGACGGGTATGATAAGCCATGATAGCATAGATAACCACTGCAAGAATCAATGCAGCATATAAAAGGCAAGCCCACCAGGAAGCCCACCACGGAGCATCGATGGTCACCTTCAGATCCCGGGTTACGGTCTGAACTTCCCCTTTGCCGTCGAACAGTTTGGCTTGAACATGCAACGTATATCGTCCCCAAGGCAAAGACGAATAAGTAGCCGAATTCTCCGAGCCGTGCACTTCATGCCATCCTTTGTCGTAACCATCCAATTGGTATGCGTATTCAATACCAACCGAATTACAATACTCCTGTACGGCAAATTGTACCGAGAAACTGTTCTCAGAAGCCTTCAGATGCAGATGCTTCGCTTTCCAAAGCGATTCATCGAGCGCATTCTCCTCTGGCGATAGTTGCGGATCGTAATCGGTAGGAACATTGTTAATCCACAGACGGGTCAAATAAAGCGGACGCAACGGATGGTGATAAGTATAAACGTCTTCCGGCGAGAAACAGAGCACGCCGTTGTCACCGCCAAAAGAGAATGTGCCGTCCGGCCAGCAGATGGCGGCGCGACTGCTGAAAGAGCCGACAGCCGAAACATTCGGTCCGACGAAGGTTGTGAACGACTTGGCACGCGGGTCATAACAGCAGAGACCGCTCACGGAAGGCAACCACAGACGTCCGTCCTTACTGCGGAGAATACTGCTGAACGGTTCGCTCAGGCCATCTGCAGCTTCATTCCGGACCTGTTGCAAACTGTCGCTACCGGAGCCATAGAAGAGCAGTCCCCGGTTGGTGGCGAACCAGATGGTTCCATTATTGTCTTCCGCACAGCCCAAAGCCCTGATCTTGTCATCCTTCAGAGGCACAATCCGTGTATTGTGCTCCAGATCGAAACAGAAGACACTTCCCTCCGTACTGGCCCAAAGCCGGTGTCCGCGATCGACAAACAATGAAACAATCCACAGCAGATTGCTCTCCCCCGAAATGCGTCGGAGTTCCCGGATTTCCGTATCGTAAGAATAGATGCCGTCGCCGTTCGTACCGAGATAAAGCATGTGCTTCAGACTGTCATAGGCCATCGTCATGATGCTCTGCCGGTCGAGCAACTGCAAATTCGGATCACGTGTCAGTTTCTCGTTTTCATAAACGAAGACACCATAATTGTAGGTGCCGACATAAGCCTTGTTGCCCGGAATGCCGACCAACGAAATAACCGCATCGGTAGGCAACGGGCTGTTCTTCGTATTCAGGTGCAAAGAGCCTCCGTCGGCTTTCTGATGTTGCAAGCCGTTGCCATCGATACCATACAGTCGGCTACCGTCGCTCATGGATGCAAACGATGAAATATTGCCCAAATTATAGATTCCTTCTTCATCGCGGATGCTTTCAAGACGGAACAGATTCTGTTCTTTCGGGATAACCAGCAAACCTTTCTGGTACAAGCCCAGCCAAAGATCCTGCTGGGCATCGAAAGCGATGCTGTGAATCTTCACGTGATCGAGATCTACAGGACAGTCTTTGACACTAATGCGGGAAATCTGATCCAGATGATACCGCCAAAGTCCTTCATTTTCGGTACCGATCAGCAGTTCTCCGACCGGTCCGACTGCCAACGCCGTCAAATGCCGATGATTCAGATCCGGCAAATCGAGCGACTGGATTTCGAGTGTATTCAAATTGCAGCAAAGAAGTCCCTCATTCAGCGTTGCCAAATAGAGACGGTCGTGCCGGCGGTCCTCCACAATATCATCCACCACGATTTCATCGATATTTTCGAGTGTGCCCTTCAGTTCCAGTCTCCGGTAGTTTTCCAGATCAATGCACTGGAATCCGGTCGGTGCCGTCACCCAAAGCCGGTTGTGTGCATCAACGAGCAAACGCGGACAATTCCATCGTCTTAGCAAGGTAGATAAACGATAGGAAGCAGAATCGTTGAAGGTGCGTGTTTCGGTGTTGAAAACAGCCAGTCCATAGCCATGCGAGCCTACAATCAGTTCGTTGGTATGCAGCGGGTGCTGCACCACTCTCGACACGCTGAATCCGTCAGCCAGATTACTGGGCTGGTATTTTGTGAACTTGTTTTCCGTCCTGCAAAGATAATACAAACCGTCGCCGCTGCCCACCCAATGCTTGCCGTTATTGTCTTCGAACATACTTGAAACCTGACTGTTGTGCAAAGCATACGGATTATCATCCTGTCGGGTATAGGTAGTGAAAGTCTGTCCGTCAAAGCGCGTCAGTCCCATATCGGTTGTAATCCACAGGAAATCGTCGTGATCGAAAGTGATTTGCTCGATCTTGGTACTGATCAGTCCCTGAGCCGTACTGTACAATCGGGCTGATTGTGCAAAAAGGGAACCTGTCGCTGATAAAAGAAGGTATAAGAAAATCTTTTTCATGTTAGGGAGGGTTTAGACGCGACAAAGGTATGGATTTTGAATCATAAAAACAAATGTTTTGTTAGATTTTTGCATCCGTAACCTGAAATGTTCCGATTTTTGCATAAATTTGTAACAAAATAGCGAGACCAAATAAAAATAAAACCGTACCTTTGCACCACGATTTAAAACCGAAACATCATGAAAGTGCAAATCAGTTCTTTTCTAAAAGCTTGGAGCATTAGCTCTCTGTCTTTTTTACTGGTAACTTCTTTCCAAACCGCTACAGCTGCAATCCGACTTCCCCATATCATCGACAACGGAATGGTGCTGCAACGCAACGATACGGCACGCATCTGGGGATGGGCTGAGGCCGGCGAAACCGTGCAGGTGAAGTTCGTCAATAAGAAATATGTTACTGCCGCCGATGCAGACGGCCGATGGATGGTGAAGATTCCTACCACCCGCAAGAAGATGACGGGAGGCCCCTATACGATGCAAATCAACGACCGGACACTGACAGATATCTATGTGGGCGACGTCTGGTTGTGTTCGGGCCAGTCGAACATGGATCTGCATTGCGCACGTCTCGTGGAATTATATCAGCAGGAACTGAAAACCTACAGCAATCCGGCGATTCATCTGATTCAGACTGCCAGGAACCCGTCGGCTGCCGGACCCCAAGAAGACATCGACACCCGAGGCTATTACCCTTGGCAGACTTTGGTTCCCGAAAACGTGGACCATTGGTCAGGCATCGGTTATTTTTATGCCAAAGCGATGTTCGAGGCAACAGGCGTACCGCAAGGCATCATCAACGCCTCGATGGGCGGTTCGGATATCGTCGCGTGGTGCAGTGAAGATGTGTTGGCCGAAAATGCGCCTAAATACATATCGGACATGCGCCACCTGCAGACCCCGGGGTATTTGGAGCGCAATGCCGCCATCAATCGCGCCGTCGGACAAATATATAATAAGTTGTACGAAGAGGAGGATCCGGGTTTGCAGAACAACTGGATGCAATCTGACTTCGACGATTCCGATTGGGAAGTTGTTGACCAATACAATCCAAACTTGGGTGATGAAAACGGCAGAACCTGGAGAGGATCATTGTGGTTCCGCAAGGAATTTCAGGTGCCTGCAGAACTTTGCGGACGCGAGGCTTTGTTGCGTTTAGGATGCCTTGTGGATGCCGACGTCTGCTACATCAACGGCCAAAAGGTGGGCGAAACCGGCTACCAGTATCCGCCACGCAAATACGTGCTGAAGGAGAACCTATTGAAACCGGGACGGAATGTACTCTGCATCCGGCTCAAGACGAACGGCAGTCGCGAGAAGTTCGTGAAGGACAAACCTTACAAAATTATCTTTCCCGATGACCGGAATATGCGAGGTAACGACTTGCTGGCACTTTCCAAGGGCGAGCAGGAGATCAATCTGGAGGGAAAATACAAGATGCACAGGGGCGTTCTGATGCCCGGACAGCCCGGTGTGGAAGGCGTGAACAATGCGCGCGGTGCTTCTTTATATAATAATGTGATCTATCCGATGCTCAACGTGCGCATTGCAGGCATCCTATGGTATCAGGGCGAAACCAATGCCGGCCGTCCCGAAGAATACTTGCGCCTGTTGCCTGCCATGATGGCCGATTGGCGGGAGTCGTTTGGCGAGAAACCGGTGGTGATCTGCGGGTTGGCGAACTTTATGCAGCGCCACAGCGACGCCAACTACCCGGGCGGATGGGCACGTCTGCGGGAAGTCCAGCGTATCTGTGCACAGAAAATGCCGAATGCAGCCTTTGTGAATCTGGCAGACATCGGCGAATGGAACGATATTCATCCGCTGAATAAGAAAGATGCCGCACGACGGATCTCCTTGCAGATGCGCCGGCTGAATGGAGAAAAGCATCTGAGTTCCGAAGGACCCGTGTTCGAGTCGGTAGTATATGAAGGCAACAAAGCGGTTGTTACGTTCCGTCTTTCGTCCAAGGAGGAGACACTCCAGGTTGCTCCGCCGCAGCGTCAGCACACCTCGCAAGGCGTCGTAACAACCTCCGGACAACTGGAAGGCTTCAAACTGGCAGGCAAAGACGGACGCTATCATTGGGCCAAGGCGCAACTGTTGCCGATGGAAGCCGGCAGCCAGCTGCAGAAAGTGGTTCTGGTTTCCGATGCTGTCAGCGAGCCGGCAAATGTGCGATACGGCTGGGATGACGATCCGCTGCTTACACTATACAGCACAAACGGACTTCCTGCCGTACCATTTACGACCGAAACTATAGAAAAATGACCAAATATTTGGCGGTTTCCTGAAAAAATGGTATCTTTGCGCCATATTTTGTTGAAATATGGGCAATAGAGCAACTTTCGCCACCCGTTTGGGCGGCATCGCAGCAACCGTAGGATCGGCCGTCGGATTCGGAAACATCTGGCGATTCCCTTATATTACCGGGCAGGATGGCGGAGCCGCCTTCCTGCTGATTTACGTGCTTAGCGTGCTTTGTCTGGGTGTTCCGCTGATGATTGCGGAATTTACCATCGGCCGTTCCGCCCATCGCAACGTGGTGGGTGCTTTCAAGCTGGTGGCTCCCGGCACAAAATGGCATTGGGTGGGTGTGTTAGGCTTGCTGGTGGCCATTCTTATTCTCGGCTTCTATGTGGTGCTTTCAGGGTGGACGCTTCGCTATACGGCGCTTGCCATTGTGGGCGATCTGGGGGTCAACGATTTCAGCACTTTTGTCAGCGATACCTATGCACCTTTGTTCTGGACGCTGTTAGCCATCCTTTTGAATGCTTTCATTCTGCTGGGCGGTGTGCAGAAAGGCATTGAGCGTGCTTCGAACATCATGATGCCAGTATTGGCTTTGCTTCTGGTTATCCTGGTGGTGAACAGTTTCTTCCTCGACGGCTTCAAGACTGGCATGGAGTTCCTGTTTGTGCCCGATTTCAGTAAGGTGACGGGACAGACCTGGATCGATGCCATCGGACAGGCTTTCTTCTCGTTGTCGGTAGCAATGGGTATTTTGCTGGCCTATGGCAGTTATTTGGGCGATAATACCAAGATCGGCAAAACCGCGCTGTCGGTGGCTACGCTCGATACAGTGATTGCCGTGCTGGCAGGCATCGTTATCTTTCCCGCTTGTTTTTCTTATGGCATCGAACCCGGGCAAGGTTCCGGTTTGGTGTTTGTCACTTTGCCTGAGGTGTTTTCGCAGATGCCCGGCGGCCACTTGTTGGCGGTTATGTTCTTCCTGCTGATTACATTGGCGGGGCTCACTTCGTGCATCAGCATTTTCGAGGTGCCGATTTCGTTCATGGAGGAAGAGTTTCATATTTCGCGGCGGAGTGCCGTCATCTACAGTTGCCTTTGGGCCATGGGATTGGGCATCGTCTGCTCGCTTTCGTTGGGCATTTGGAGCGATTTCACGCTTTCGTTGCCTAAAGTGGGTACGCCCGATCACGATGTTATCTTCGACTTCCTCGACCACCTGACTTCGCGCTACATGATGCCGATCTGCGCCTTGCTGACCTCTCTGTTTGTGGGTTGGTGGCTCGATCGCGACATTATTCACAATGCCGTCACCAACTGGAAGACCGATTCCGGCTGGTATCTGCGACCTTTGCTCTGGCTGCTCCGCATTGTGGCGCCCTTGGGCATTCTGGTGATTTTCCTTAGCGGTATTGGGGTGATTTAATCACTCAGAGTACTCGGAATAATCAGAGTAATCAGAGTTAAACTATGACAACCGAACGAGCTCTTTTTGCCACGAAACTTGGCGGTGTTTTCGCCGCTGTCGGCTCAGCCGTAGGCTTGGGCAATGTCTGGCGTTTCCCCTACGAGACAGGCAGTCACGGCGGTGCCGCTTTCCTGTTGGTCTATCTGGCTTGCGTTTTGCTGTTGGGCACGCCCCTGCTTTTGGCCGAGCTGGTGCTGGGTAGGGCTACGCATCAGAATCCGACCGGCGCGTTCCGCAAACTGGCTCCCGGCACCCATTGGTATCTGTTGGGTTATTTGGGTGCCTTCTGCATGATCCTGATTGTTGCGTTCTATGGCGTTGTGGCCGGTTGGACTTTATGCTATACGACTCATGCTGCGCTCGGAAGCGTGCCCGATTTCGCTGCGTTCAGCAGCAGTTTGTGGGGGCCGCTTCTGTGGATGACCCTTTTCTTCTGCATCAACGGTGCCATTCTTTTGGGCGGTGTCCGCAAAGGCATCGAACGCGCCTCTAATATCCTGATGCCTCTGCTGGCCGTCATGCTGGTAGTTTTGTGTATCAATTCCTTGTCGCTCGATAACGCCCGCGCCGGATTGGAGTTCCTGTTCTACCCGGATTTCTCGAAAATCGATGCCATGGTGATCGTGTCGGCCTTGGGCCAGTCTTTCTTCTCGATTTCCGTAGGCATCTGCTGCCTGCTCACCTATGGTTCGTATTTGCCCAATAGCACCAAATTAGGGCGATCTGCACTCACCATCACGCTGCTCGATACGCTGTTCGCCATTCTGTCGGGCATTATTATATTCCCCGCCTGTTTCGCGTTTCAGGTGCAGCCCGACCAGGGCCCCGGCTTGGCCTTTGTCACCTTGCCCGACGTGTTCCAGCAGATGCCTGGCGGTATGCTCTGGTGTTTCGCTTTCTTCCTTTTGCTGGTGGTGGCAGCCCTGACTTCCAGTCTGTCGATGCTGGAGACACCCACAGCGATTCTGCAGGAGGAATTCCACATGAGCCGCAAGAAAGCCGTGCTGGTGGCTACCACCATCGGTTGGCTGCTCAGCATCTTGTGTGCGCTTTCGTTCTGCCCCGATTTCTCCGATTCGCTCAGCATCGGCGGCATGATTGTCTTCGATCTGTTCGACAAGACCACAGCCAATATCATCATGCCTTTCTCGGCCACTCTGATGGCGATCTTCGTGGGCTGGGTGATGGACAAGAAACTGCTGCGCGACAACGTCAACAATTTCCGGCAGGACGGCAAGACGGTCTGGTATTACAAGCCATTCCTGATGGCAGTTCGTTTTATAGCCCCACTTTGCATTTTGCTCATATTCCTTAACGGTTTGGGCGTTTTTGAACTTTTTAGTCGGAAATAATCCGGCGTTCCGAAATTTTTACTTATCTTTGCGTCCGCTTTTGCTGAAAAAGCGTGTGAGTTAATTTTTATTCTACAATGATTGGTAACCATTTCAAAAGTTGCCGATGATTGACAACCATCTAAAAAGTTGTAGCACATGAACTACTTATTTACCTCGGAGTCCGTGAGTGAAGGACATCCAGACAAAGTCGCCGATCAGATCAGCGACGCTATTCTCGACCAGTTTCTGGCACAGGATCCACAGAGCAAAGTGGCCTGCGAGACTTTGGTAACCACCGGTCAGGTGGTATTGGCAGGAGAAGTGAAGAGCCAGGCATACGTTGACCTGCTCAACACCACCCGCGAAGTGATCAACCACATCGGTTACACGAAGGCAGAATATAAATTCGACGGAGATTCGTGTGGCGTGTTCAGCGCCATTCACGAGCAGAGCGACGACATCAACCGGGGCGTCGATCGTGCCGAAGAAGAGCAGCAGGGGGCCGGCGACCAGGGCATGATGTTCGGCTACGCCACCAACGAGAGCCACAACTATATGCCGCTCACGTTGGAGATTGCCCAGCTCCTGATGATCGAACTGGCCAAGATCCGCAAAGAGAGGAATCTCATGCCTTACCTGCGTCCGGATGCCAAGAGTCAGGTGACGATCGAATATGATGAGCAGAACCATCCGGTGCGTGTTCACACCATCGTGCTCAGCACGCAGCACGATGAGTTCGATACCGATGAGGCGATGCAGGCAAAGATTGGCGCCGACGTGAGGGAAATTTTGCTGCCTCGTGTACTGAAAAGACTGGATGCGTCCGAGCAGGCTTTGTTCGACGACCAGATTATCTTCCATGTGAACCCGACCGGCAAATTCGTGATCGGCGGTCCTCATGGCGATACGGGTCTCACAGGACGTAAGATCATCGTTGATACCTACGGAGGGCGCGGTGCCCACGGCGGAGGCGCTTTCTCGGGCAAGGACCCGTCGAAGGTCGATCGCTCGGCAGCCTATGCAGCACGTCACATAGCCAAAAACCTTGTGGCTGCGGGCGTGGCCGATCAGGCTTTAGTGCAGGTGGCATACGCCATTGGTATTGCCCAGCCGGTAAGTCTTTACGTGAATACTTATGGTACCGCCAAGGTGAACCTAAGCGATGCCGCCATTTCCGAGCGTGTTGCCCGCATCTTCGACATGACGCCATACGCTATCGAGCGCCGACTGAAGCTGCGCAATCCGATCTATCGCGAAACGGCAGCCTACGGACACTTCGGACGTCCGTGCCAGACCGTCACTAAGACGTTCACCAGCCGCTATCAGACAGAACCGCTGATGAAGGAGGTCGAGCTTTTCACTTGGGAGAAACTCGATTACGTGGATGCCATCAAGCAGGCGTTTACTCTGTAAGAATATAACCTGCATCCCTGATTTTTGGGCGAAAAAGTGTAAAATCGACTGGATTTCTTCACTTTTTTGCCCAATTTTTTATCCTTTTAAATAAAAAAGTGTAAATTTGCGCAGTTTTAAAGAAGACAAATCATAAAAAAACTATAAACAAATTAAAACAAAGAACCATGGCAAACTACAAGTGGAGCTTTAGCCGTATCGGAGGCATCACCCGTGTGCAGGTTACCAGTGGCGAGGATATCGCGCACTTGGCAGAGTTAGACAAGAAGATGTGGACCGTTCTCAGCTGTCCGACGCAGGGACTTGAGATCGACGAGGCATCGCTGAAATATATGGACACCAACAACGATGGTGCCATCCACGTGGACGAGGTAATCGAAGTATCCAAGTGGCTGACCAGCGTTTTGAAGAATAAGGACCTGATTCTGGAAGGAACCGACACCTTGCAGTTGAGCGACCTGAATCAGGATAATCCCGACGGCAAGGCTTTGTACGATGCCGCTGTGGGCATCCTGAAGAATCTCAACAAGACCGATGCCAAGGAAATCAGTCTCGCCGACAGTTCCAGCAGTTTGAAGGCAGTTCTGCAGGCCAAGTTGGAGGCTGCTCTCGCTGCCATCGACAAGAGTGCTGCCATCGAGGCTCCGTTCGGCGATCAGACCGATGCCGTTGAGGCTGCTTACAATGCCCTTGATGCCAAGGTGAAGGATTACTTCATGCGCGGCAAACTCTCTCAGTTCTCAACCGAAAGTACTGCCAGCTTAGATGTGCAGGTAGCCCAAATTCAGGCCATCAGTGCCGAGAACCTGACTGCCAAGATGGATGAGATTGCCAGCTATCCGATTGCCCGTGTGGATGGCAAGGATACCCTTGATTTGAAGGCTGCTATCAACCCGGCTTGGGCTGCTCAGTTCGAGGTGATTCGCGGCATTCTCGATCCGAAAGCCAAGGAACTGACCGAGGCCGACTGGAACGAGATCGGCGCCAAGATCAAAGCCTTCCGCGACTATCAGGCCAGCATCACCATCACCGAAGCCGACATTCCGTTGGACGAGGAGTCGAAAGGCGTTCAGTTAGTCGATAAGCTCTTGCACCTGACCCGCGACTACTATACTTTGCTGAAGAACTACGTAACGCTGCAGGATTTCTATAGCCGCAAGAAAGCAATTTTCCAGGCTGGTACCCTGCTCATCGACCAGCGTTCCTGCGACCTCTGCGTCAAGGTGGCCGATGCCGGTGCCATTGCCGCACAGGCTCCTAAGAGCAATATGTATCTGGTGACTTGCGCTTGCGTTAGTCGTGTCCGCAACGAAAGCTACAATATCATTGCAGCCATGACTTTGGGCGATGTGGACGATATCTATGTAGGTAAGAACTGTATCTTCTACGATCGTCAAGGCAACGACTTCGAGGCTCGTGTAACCAGCATCATCGACAACCCGATCAGCATCAAGCAGGCCATGTGGAGCCCTTACAAGAAGATGGGCAAGATGATTTCCGATCAGATCGAGAAATTTGCGGCTGAGAAGGACGCAGCTGTGATGGACGAAGCATCCAAGGGAATTAACGAGAAGACCGAAGCGGTTAAGTCAACGGCTCCTGAAACAGCCAAGGAAACCGGCAAATCTGTCAGCTCGTTCGACATCGCCAAGTATGCCGGTATCTTTGCTGCCATCGGTATGGCTGTAGGTATGTTGGCATCGGCTTTGGTTGCCATCATCAGCGGTATCACGAAGGTGTTTATCGGATTGGCGTGGTGGAAGTCCTGCCTGCTGATTCTGGCCGTTATCTGCGGTATCATCATCCTCATTTCCGGTCCTTCGATGTTCCTGGCTTGGCTGAAACTCCGTCGCCGTAATCTGGCTCCGGTGCTCAATGCCAACGGTTGGGCTGTCAACGCCATGGCGAAGATCAACATCCCATTCGGTGCAACTTTGAGCCAAGAGGCCAAGTATCCGAAAACG
The DNA here is from genome assembly GCA_017449065.1 of Bacteroidales bacterium. Classification (GTDB taxonomy): domain Bacteria; phylum Bacteroidota; class Bacteroidia; order Bacteroidales; family UBA3663; genus Liminaster. The sequence goes on along the minus strand of JAFSKF010000034.1, from coordinate 37,427 downwards.
GTGACCAAAGATCCGTTTGCCGACAAGATGCCTCTTTGGAAAAAGTGCCTCATCTGGCTGGTAATTATCTTGGCAGTGGCTGCTGTTGCTTGCTACTTCTTGCACAAGTACGATATCGTTAAGATCCCATTCTTAAGTTAAGAGTAGAGAAACCTTTTATCTCCCTTTATTCTCCCTTTTAACTCCCCTTCATAGCTGAAAGTAACAACCCAAACGCCGAAGCTGAATCACCCCCAAGTAGTGATTGGGGGCTCAGCCGAGGCACAATATTAACAATAAATTGAAATTTGTAATTCAATGACCAAAATCACTTTTCCTGACCAGACTGTCAAGGAATTCGAAGACGGCGTGACGCCGCTTCAAGTGGCTGAGTCCATCAGCCCTCGTTTTGCACAGGATGTGCTTGTCGCTAAAGTAGGCGACGAAATGTACGATCTGACTCGTCCTATTACGGCCGATGCCACCATCGAGTTCTTCAAGTGGGACAGTCCCGAAGGCAAGCATGCTTTCTGGCATTCTTCGGCACACTTGCTCGCCGAGGCCCTGCAGGAACTCTATCCCGGCATCCAGTTCGGTATCGGTCCTGCCATCGAAAACGGTTTCTACTATGATGTAGTGCCTGCCAACGGCGAAAACATCAAGGAGGCCGACTTCCCTGCCATCGAGAAGAAAATGATCGAGCTGGCACGTAAGAAAGAGAACATCGTCCGCACCGATGTACCTAAGGCAGAAGTGCTCGAAGCCTTCAAGGCCAAGGGTCAGACATTCAAGTGCGAGCTGATTTCCGAACTCGAAGACGGAAAGATCTCCACCTACACACAGGGTAACTTCACCGACCTTTGCCGCGGTCCTCATCTTCCCAACACCGGTGCCATCAAGGCAGTCAAGGTGTTGAGCGTAGCCGGCGCCTTCTGGCGCGGCAACGACAAGAACCCGCAGATGAACCGCGTTTATGGTATTGCCTTCCCAAAGCAGTCGATGCTCGACGAGTATCTGACTTTGCTGGAAGAAGCCAAGAAGCGCGATCACCGCAAGATCGGCAAAGAGATGGAACTGTTTGCATTCAGCACCAACGTAGGTCCAGGTCTGCCTTTGTGGCTCCCAAAGGGTGCCGCTCTCCGCAACCGCTTGCAGGAATATCTTACCAAGATCCAGAAGCGTTACGGTTATGTGCAGGTCATCACGCCGAACATCGGCAACAAGAACCTGTACGTTACTTCCGGTCACTGGGCCAAGTACGGCAAGGATTCGTTCCAGCCTATTTCCACGCCAGATCCCGACGAGCTTTATATGCTGAAGCCGATGAACTGTCCTCACCACTGCGAGATCTATAAGACCTCTCCGCGTTCTTATCGCGATCTCCCATTGCGTCTGGCAGAGTTCGGTACCGTTTACCGCTATGAGCAGACCGGCGAGTTGCACGGTCTGACCCGCGTGCGTTGCTTCACCCAAGACGATGCCCACCTCTTCTGCCGTCCTGATCAGGTGAAGGAGGAGTTCCTGAAGATCATCGATATCATCATGATCATCTTCAAGGCACTTGACTTCAAGCAGTTTGAGGCTCAGATCTCGTTGCGCGACAAAGTGAACCGCGAGAAGTATATCGGTAGCGAAGAGAACTGGCAGAAAGCCGAGGCCGCTATCATCGAGGCCTGCAAGGAGAAGGATCTGCCGGCTCACATCGAGTATGGCGAGGCCGCTTTCTATGGTCCGAAACTCGACTTCATGGTGAAGGATGCCATCGGTCGCCGCTGGCAGTTGGGTACCATTCAGGTCGATTACAACCTGCCGGAACGCTTCCAGCTGGAATATACCGGAGCCGACAACCAAAAGCATCGTCCCGTGATGATTCACCGTGCTCCATTCGGTTCCTTGGAACGTTTCGTAGCCGTATTGCTCGAAAACACCGCAGGCAAACTGCCTTTGTGGCTGGCTCCCGATCAGGTGGCAATCCTCCCGATTTCGGAACGCTTCAACGAGTATGCCGAACAGGTGAAGAAGACCCTCGAACAGCAGGAAATCCGCGCCTATGTGGACGACCGCAACGAGAAGATCGGACGCAAGATCCGCGACAACGAACTGAAGAAAGTTCCTTACATGCTGATTGTCGGCGAAAAGGAACAGGCCGAAGGCAAAGTCAGTGTCCGCAAGCAGGGCGGTGGCGAAGGCGGACAAGTGCCTGTCGAGGAGTTTGCTGCAAGTGTGGTCGAGGAGGTAAAGTCTCAGATCGAGCACTCAAGTTACTAATATTTTGCCATTTAGGTATTGAAAAAAGCAAGTTTGGCGTGCAAAAATGCCAAACTTGCTAAAAAATAAAGAGTTTTTTGCTGAATTTAGACTTAAAAAAGTTTAACATTGCAAAAAACTCTTTATCTTTGCCCCCGATTTAGCGGCTGCGAAGTTGGCATATCGCAAATCACATTATTAATATATAATATACACAGCTATTTAGTTAATGGCATTTACTCCTCACGGAAACGGTGGCTATCGCCCCAAACCATCACCAAACCCTAATCAGAACAAGGGACCTCGTCCGGCTGCGACGAACAATAACAACAAAGATCAGCACCGCATCAACGAATCCATTCGTGGCGTCAAGGAAGTGCGTCTGGTAGGTGATAACGTCGAGATGGGTATCTATACCATCCAGGAGGCCTTGCGTATAGCTGAAGAGCAGGAACTCGATCTGGTGGAGATCAGCCCGACTGCAGTTCCGCCTGTCTGCAAGGTGATGGACTATCAGAAGTTCTGTTACCAGCAGAAGAAAAAAGCCAAGGAAGCCAAGGCCAACAGCGCCAAGATGGTGGTGAAGGAGATTCGATTCGGTCCGCAGACCGACGATCACGACTATGAGTTCAAGCTCCGTCATGCCAAGGAATTCCTGCAAGAAGGTTCGAAGGTGAAAGCCTACGTCTTCTTCAAAGGCCGTCAGATTGTGTTCAAGGATCAGGGTCTTACCCTGCTGGCCCGCTTTGCCAACGATTTGGAAGACTTCGGCAAGCCCGACAGTTTCCCGCCAGTGCTGGAAGGCAAGCGCATGATTCTGATGATGTCGCCCAAATCGGGCAGCGCCAAGAAGGCTGAGAAACCTCAGTCGGCTGAATAATCCGGAAAATGAAGAGAGGTGACTCTCGACAGAAATAAACAAACAACATTAATTATTAACAAAAATGCCAAAAGTTAAGACTAACTCCGGTGCTAAGAAGCGTTTCACGCTCACCGGATCAGGAAAGATCAAGAGAAAGCATGCTTACAAGAGCCACATCTTGACCAAGAAGACAAAAAAGCAGAAGAGAAACCTTGGTAAGTTCTCTATTCTCGACAACGCTAACAAGACTAACGTTCGCGAGATGCTCTGCCTCAAGTAATCTTGGTGAGACACGACTCTAAGAAACAAGTTTTTCAAAAAGATCTATTAACAAAACAACCGTTTTAAGAACTGCTTAGTCAGTCACGGCGTTTAAAAAAACTTTTAGAACTATGCCACGTTCGGTAAATCACGTAGCGTCACGTGCAAGACGCAAGAAGATTCTCCACCTCACAAGAGGTTACATTGGTGCCCGCAGAAATGTGTGGACTGTTGCTAAGAACACCTGGGAGAAGGGTTTGACTTATGCATTCCGCGATCGTCGTAACAACAAGCGCAACTTCCGCGCTCTCTGGATCACCCGTATCAATGCCGCTGCCCGTTTGGAGGGCCTGAGCTACTCTAAGCTCATGGGTCTGCTTCACGCCAACGGTATCGATATCAACCGCAAGGTCTTGGCTGACCTCGGTATGAATCATCCAGAAGCCTTTAAGGCAATCGTAGATAAGGTAAAGAAGTAATTCTTTCCGCACCAAAGACGCGCGCCTTTCCGGGTGTCGCGTCTTTCGGTTTAAAAAGTATTTTCGTTATTTCGTAATTCCGTTATTCTGTAATTCGATTTTTCATGAAAAGATCATTATTGGTTTTCGTAATGTCAGTCGTAGCTGTTGTTACAGCGATGGCTCAGGTGACTACGGCTGCTTTGAGCGGCAAAGTGACCGACGACTTGAACGAATTGGTTGCCGGAGCTACCATCCAGGTAACTCACCAGCCGACAGGATCTGTAACCGGCACTATCACTAACGTGAACGGCCGTTACTCTATCACCGGTTTGCAGCCGGGCGGTCCTTATTCTGTCAAAGTATCATTTGTAGGTTACCAGTCTGTTATCTTTGAGGGACTGTTCCTGCCTTTGGGCGAGACGCTGACTCAGGATGCGTGGATTCAGCCGAGTGCCAATGTATTGGAGGATGTGGTTGTGACAGGCAGCTCCAATTCGAGCATGCGTGTTGACCGCTCCGGTGCCGGCACGCGTCTTTCTGCCGGCAACATCGCAGAAATTCCTACCGTCAGCCACAATATGAACGATGTCATGAAAATGACACCTCAGGGCGGCAACACCGGTAACGGATTTGCTGTCGGTGGCGGCAACTATCGTCAGTCGTTCTTCACCGTCGATGGTGCTGCGTTCAACAACGCCTTCGGTATCGGATCGAACCTGCCTGCCAACGGCACCCCGATTTCGCTGGATGCATTGGAGCAGCTGAACGTAAACATTACGCCTTACGATGTCCGCCAGTCCGGCTTTATCGGAGGTGCCATCAATGCTGTCACCAAATCGGGTACCAACGATTTCAAGGCGTCTGCATACGTTTATCAGACGAACGTACACTTGCAGGGCAACAAAGTGAAAGGCAGCAAGTGGGATCGCACTCCTTCTTATCATACCACATACGGTGTCAGTGTCGGCGGACCTATCATCAAGAACAAACTGTTCTTCTTTGTCAACGGCGAGTTCGAACCGAAAAATGCTACCGGCAAAGGCGGCACGAACGCAAGTGCCCGCAATTCCGACAGCGAAGCCTATGGCGGAAACGTACACCGTCCTACAACGGCTTTCCTGGATGGAGTATCTAACTACCTGAAGACCCAGTACGGATATGATCCGGGAGCCTATCAGGGTTACAGTTCCAAGGTGCCTACATACCGTATGCTGGGTCGCTTAGACTGGAACATCAACGAGAACAACAAGCTGAATTTGCGTTTCTCGACCACCCACGCCAAGGAATATAACCAAGTCTCCTCCTCCACTTCTCCGCTGAATGCAGGCCAGATTTACACCGGTGGCGGACGAAACTCCGGACGTCAGTCTGTTTATTCCATGTATTTCCAGAACTCGCAGTATTATCAGGAGACGAACTTCACCTCATGGGCCAGCGAATGGAACGCCAAATGGGGCGATGTCCACAATACCTTGCGTGCCACCTATTCTCATCAGGACGAGCCTCGCTCCTACGACGGTTCCGCCTTCCCGATGGTCGATATCCTCGATGCCGACATCAGCGAAGACGGTCTGACCCGCGACCTGGTAAGTTTTGGCGTCGATCCTTTCACGCAAGGTAACTGCCGCGACGTGAAGACCGTTCAGGTGACCGACGAAGTGACTTGGTCGTTAGGCAACCACAACTTCCTGGCGGGTCTTTCGTTCGAAAGCAACGATGCCACCAACGGTTTCTCACAGTGCGCGCTGGGCTACTATGTCTTTAATTCCTGGGCCGATTTCACCAACAACAATCTGCCGGTTTTCTATGCGCTGACCTATCCTTCCGATGGAAGCAACAAGCAGTTCCAGGCCGAAATGACCTATCAGCAGTATTCTGCCTATATTCAGGATCAGATGAATCTGTCCGACAACTTCAAACTGACCGCCGGTCTGCGTTTCGAATCATCCTACTATCCGGATTTGGAAGATAACAACAATGCTGCCTTTGCAGCCATGACTTGGCGCAACGGCAAGCAATATACCACCGACCAGGTGCCCGACATGAAGCTGACGGTATCTCCTCGAATCGGCTTCAACTGGGACATCACCGGCGACCGCAAGTATGTGCTTCGCGGCGGTGCAGGCTACTTCACGGGACGCCTGCCCTACGTATGGCTGGTTTCTGCCGTCGGCAACTCAAACTGCGGACAGATTTTCTACAGCCAGGCCAACGGACCGGTTCCTCATTTCCATCCAAACTGGGTGGACCAGCGCAATGAAGTCGGCATGCCAATCGCTTCTGCCACTAATCAGCCTGCCGCTCCTACCGGTGCTACCATCATCGACAAGGACCTGAAACTGCCGGCTGCTATTAAGGCTTCTTTGGCTTTCGATGCCAAGTTGCCGGGTGGCATCGATGCTTCTATCGAGGCTATCTACAACCACGAGATCAATCCGGCCATCGTTGACGATGAGAATATCGAGGAAACCGGCACTACGGTCGATCTGGGACACAACGACATCCGCAAGCAGTACAAACAGGTGAATCCTAAGTACAGCGTTTATCACATCAAGAACGCCGGCGGAAGTGCTTACTATTACAGTCTGACAGCCAGCCTCGCCAAGAAGTTTGAGTTCGGTCTCGATCTGAACGCCAGCTACACCTACTCTATGTCGAAGGCTTATAGCGACGGTGTGGGCGATCAGGTGAGCGGTGCCTACTACAACAACCGCTACTCGAAGAACGGCTTCAACGATCATGAGGTCGGCTATGGCACCTTCGTGGCTCCAAACCGTATTATCGCAAGTGCTTCGTACACCAAGAACCACGGACGCAACTTCGCTTCGCACGTCTCATTGGTTTACGAGGGTCTAAACATGGGCTACATCAGCACTTACGGAAGCACCCGCTACAGTTACACCCTGAATTCGAATGTCACAGGCGACAATAGCAACAACTACAACCTGATGTTCATTCCTAAGAGCCGCGCAGAACTCGACAACTGGAACTTTGTCGATAACGGAACGGTTACCGATGCCAACGGGAACACGGTTACCTATACCGCCGATATGCAGCGTGATGATTTCTGGAAGTTCATCAATCAGGATAAGTATCTGAAGAACCGTAAGGGTAAGTATGCTGAGCGTGGTGGCGCCATCATGCCATTCCACAGCCAGTTCGACTTCAAGTTTGCCGAGGACTTCTTCTTCAAGCAGCCGAACGGCAAGAAGCACACGCTTACGCTGGGCATCGACATCAAGAATGCTGCAAACCTCCTGAACAAGGAATGGGGCAATTACAAAATGATAAATTCTACGACTCCTATCTCCTTCAAGGACGGCAACTACACATTTACCAAAGTTGGAGCTAACCGTCTTACCAAATCTACGAGCACCTACGCCGGTAATGTTTCCACATACCAGATTCTGTTCAGTGCCCGTTATAAGTTCGACTAATTGTGCTCCACAGAAGAACAACAAACGCCCGGACCTTTCTCCGGGCGTTTGTTCGGTAATTACGCAGCTTTCAGGGACAATTTTGCCACCTGTTCTGTGGATCATCGTCGGGTGCAAAGGTACAACATTTATGTTATATTCCAAATTCTTGCGAAGGAAATGGCCCAACTATAGCAAAATTAAACGATAATGAGTACATTTTCTAAAAAAAAGAGTACTTTTATTTGAAAAATATTTGTAATTTTGCAGCAAAATCAAGAGAAATCGATTATGGCAAAGTACTTAGACCCGAAAGCCGACCTGACCTTCAAGAAGATATTTGGCGAGCGCAAACATCTCGTCATCAGTTTGCTCAATGCCCTGCTCCCCCTGAAGGAGGATGAGCGGGTGAAATGTTTGACACCGCCCGTTAAGTTGAAGGCTATGAACGTGATGACGCTTAAACAGATTGCGGAGGCCACTGGTCTCACGCCAAAGCAAATAATAATAAGGTATAGTCATTTCCTATCCACCATGTCAGGAGTGAAGCCGATATTCAGAGTGGTTCTTGCATTTTGCACCGCTTGCTTGCTAATGGCATGTTGTGCTCCTGACAGCTCTTCGGAATCGGAAACTCTGCGCGAGGAGGCTAACGAGCTGTATAATAGGCAGCAATACCAGGAGGCTCTTGACACATACGAAAAGGCTTTGTCGAGCGCTCAAGGGAAAGACAGACTGGTGCTGCGGCAGGACATCATCGACTGCTATCAGGTGCTGGGCAACCAGACGAAGGCACGTGAACTGCTGAAGACGCAGTTGGAGGAGGCTCATGCTGCCGGTGACGAACAGATGGAAGCGGAGGCCATGAAATCATTAGGCTTGCAAATCTACGAAACGGGCGACAAGCAGACGGCCTACGACTACATGACGCAAGCCGTCAGGCTGATGGAGAAAAGTACCGCAGCCGATGCGCCCTATCTGCTGGCTTACTACCACTATGAGCTGATGAAACGCAGGACTGTTGACGAAGACTACGCTCAGGCACTCATCGACGCCAAGGCGGTGGAGACGTACCTGGCTGGGTCGCCGCAACCTGAAAAGGGAGAGCCGATGCTGGTCCGTACCTTGGGGACAGAAGCCTACCTCTATTGCATGACGGACAGCAACGCGAAAGCCGACAGCATCTATGGCGTATGGCAGCAGCACCTGCCCATGGCCGTTTCCAACGAGCGTGACATCTGCCCTTACCTGACCAGTCGCGGACGGTATCAGGAGGTTGTGGAAATTCAAAGACGATATGTGGAATGGGTACGCGAGAAGAAAGGCCAGTGGACGGCTTCTGAGCGCACGTCGAAATACCAGATGGCCGAGGCTGAAGCCGCCTTGGGACATGGCGACGAGGCTTTCCTGCTGTTGAAAGAGTCGTACGAGATTAACGACACCCTGTTGGCCCGTCAGGCGGAGGAAAACGCACAGGAGCTGGAGGCCGTCTATCAGAACCAGCTGAAGACGGAGCAAATCAACCGTCAGCGTCTGTGGATTATCATACTCGGCGGAATAGTGGCCGTCCTGACCGTCCTGCTGTTGGCTTACAGAATCAAGACCGTCCGCCAGCGAAAGAACAAGGCCATTGTTGATGTCGTGAGAAACATGGCCCAACTTGAAACTACGGCTGACGATGCACCTGCGGAAGATGCCGAATCCACCCGCTTCGCAGCCTTCGACCGCTCCATAGAGCAAGGTCGACTCTATACCCAGAGCGACCTCAGCCGCGAGATGCTCGCCGACCTGATGGGTGTAGACCGCACCACGTTCAGCCGCATCATTCAGGAGCAGAGCGGCTGCAAGAACCTGAAGGACTATCTCAACCAGAAGCGTATGCGACTGGCCGAACAACTGCTTCGCCAGCATCCCGACTACACCATCGAGGCCATTGCTGTCGACTGCGGTCTCACCCTGACCACCTTCAAGCGACTCTGTAAAGACATGCACGGAATGTCGCCCTCCGACTACCGCAAATCGCTGCTGCAATAGCTGCTTTTGCCAAAATGGACGGTGCTTTCTGCCGTTTTGGACTGTCAACAGGCGAACTTCCCACATCGGAAGTCCGTCTTTTTTCGTATCTTCGCCACCGAATTCTAAAACGTAACGAAACGTATGGAACTGCTCATCATCATCCTCGTACTGTTGCTCGTAGCCGTCATTGCCGGTCTCGGGCTACTGCTCTACCAGACCATCAGCCGCCGCAACATCGCCATGCAGCAGATGGCCCAGGCCGTCCACGACCTCGTGGAGCGTCTGCCCGAAGAAGATGATACAACACAGAAAGAGACTAACAAGCATCATAACCACAAAAAAGACAAATCCTATGAAGAAAAGAATGTATGAGAAACCGACGATGAAGGTCGTCAAGTTGCAACACCAAAGCATCATCTGCACCAGCCCAGGACAGGCAGGAGTGCAGGACTACAACTGGAATAATGTAGATGAAGAGTAACAAACCCACTAAAACGAAGAGCAAAATGAAGACAATGAGATTTCTTAGCATGGCCGCCCTCGCACTGGTGGGCGCAGTAATCGTCGGCTGCTCCAGCGACGACAACTTCATCGACGAACCGCAGCAGCCCGAGAACAAGAGCAACGTAGTGACCCTGACCACCACCGTCAGCATGGACGGCGGCACAGCGGAGGCACGAGGCACCACCCGTGCACTGACCGCTGGCGGTGTGAAGACCTTCGCCGCAGGCGAGACGATGGCCCTTGTCTATAAGAACACGAGCAGCGCGACGGTGAAGGCCGTGAGCACAGCCCTGACCGACGGCGACATCACCAACGCAGGCAAGTCCGCCACGTTCACCTTCGAGATGACCGACCCCGACAGGACGCAGAATGTCACCTACATCTACCCCGCAGCCATGGCCAACGCCGACGGTACGGTGAACTACGCCGCTCTCGCCACGCAGGACGGCACACTGGCCACTCTCTCCAGCACACTCGACCTGGCCACCAAGACCGCTGCTTGGAATGACGGCTCTCTGCCCGCTGCCACGCTGGAGAACCAGCTGGCCATCCTTGCCATTACCCTCAAGGACAATGCCACTCCCACAGCAAACGACATCACCAGCACCATCACGGGCGTGACCCTGAGCGACGGTACTAACAACTATTCCGTCACCCGCACGGCAGCCGCCGGCCCCATCTACGTGGCCATCCAGCCCACGGCGTCGGCTAACATCACTGTGACCGCCACCGACGGCACCACCAACTACAGCAAGTCGCTGACCGGCAAGACCTACGCCGCCAGCAACGGCTACTCGCTCAACTGGAGGATGGTGCAGATTTACCCGTTTACTGTCAGTTCTGGCGGCACAAAGGTCGTCTTCGCCCCCGGCAACCTTCAGGCCACCTACAACGGCTCGTCGTGGACATGGGCCTTCGCCGCGAACCAGTGGGACTACATCGACAATGCAGAAGGAAATACCAAGGTGACGGACTCTACTCCGTTCGTGTTTGGCTACAGCGGCTCTTCAACCACCGTCGACCTGTTCGGCTGGGTGGGTGCGTCTAGCACGTGGACGGGTGCCGCCCAGTACGGCATCACCTCCTCGACCACAACCAACAACACTAATGGTTACGGCAACGTAGCCACCGAAGCCCTGAAGAGCGACTGGGGCAACACCATCAGCGACGGCTACACATGGCGCACACTGAGCGGCGGTGACAGCGGCGAGTGGAAATATCTGTTCAACACCCGCACCACCGGCGGCACCGTGTTCGGCACCTCGCAGGCGCGCTACGCCCACGCCACTATCAACACCGACGGCACCAGTGTGAACGGCATCATCCTGTTCCCCGACGGTGTGGACATCGCATCCAGTGAGGTCACCACCCCAGGCACCGTCAACGGCAACAGTGCTTGGGGCACCAAGTGTACCTCGGCTCAGTGGACTGCCCTTGCTGCCAAAGGCTGTGTTTTCCTGCCCGCCGCGGGCTACCGGAATGGGACGTCGGTCCCCGGTGCCGGCTCCAACGGCCGCTACTGGTCGTCGTCGCCCTATGGCACGAGCTACGCCTACCGCGTGAGCTTCTACTCGGGCGATCTGTATCTCGCGAACAGCGGCTACCGCTACAGCGGGTTCTCGGTGCGCCTCGTTCGCGAAGTCGAATAGGATTAATCCTAAGCGAATACACGAAATCGAACCATAAGGACTCGCGCCCTCCGCCTGCGACCTCGTGGAGCGGTTGCCCGAAGAAGATGACACAACACTGAAAGAGACAAACAAAAATCATAATCACAAAACAAAAGAACAAATCGTATGAAAAAAACAAATCTTTTTATGCTTGCCTCACTATTCATGCTGGCAGCAGCGGCAGGACTCATGACAGCCTGCTCAACAGATGACGACCCAGTTGATAACGGGGAGGTTATCGCGGAAATCCCAGAAGACGTTGCTCAGGGAGCCCTGTTCCGTATCATCCATGCCGACAGTCTTTACAAGCACAAAGTACCATTGGCTAAGTTCGATGACATAGAAGTAACCCCGGCTAACAATGAATACTATGGAGCCGAAATCATTGAGGAAAACGGAACAAAGTATGTAGTACCCGTACAAAAAAAAACGCAGGACAAGCCTCTTGTATGTGTGCGTACCAAAATCATTCCGAAGTCCAATCCCAACTTAGGGCGCAACGTGTTCCTTGTATTCTATAATCCCGCAGCACTTCCTCAGTCTGCAAGAACACGTGCTACGGATACGAACGGGAAGGAGAAAGTGTATGAACGTTATATCGGTGGATCTGTGTATTATTTCGGCAAACCCGGAGCCACGGTCAATACCATTATCAGCTACGATAAAGTAAAAACATTCGGCGACACATTGATGCGAGAGGACAATCCTACACCCAAAGAGTTCCATGTGGAGTATTCGGGTTCAAGTTTTGAGGAGACTGCCCATTCTTTCTCTGTGAATATAGGTCTGTCGTCTAAGAAAACACGTCAGAAGGGCTTAAACTTAGCAAATGTGGTGAACAGGGTGCTGAATGTAACCCCTTCTACTTCGGGCGACGAAAGTGGATTCCTGAATGCGCTAAACTGGGCAATGGGAGGAGGAACTCGTGCAGAAACAGTCGTGAAGAGCCGTGCGCTCGATTTCGGAATATCAGGGAATTTTGACACGAGTGAGAGTTTCGAATACTATATCAACATGTATCGTGCGCAACTGTCAGATGTACACATGACTATGAGCCGCTTTGAGACCGATGGCAATGGGCATGTTCCTGATGTGCAACTGCTTTGGGCGATTACCAATCCGGCCTTCTGCAGCGCAATTGCTAATGTCCGCGATACAACAGCCGCAGGGTTCAGTGCAGCCAACTTTTATTACACGTGGGGTACGGACATCATCACGCAGGCTCGGTTTGGTGGTGGATACTACTACATCTATGGGCGCAAGGAGAATACCTACGAACAGACGGTCGATATAGACGCGATGGCCAGTTTCCGCAAATCCTATCCCAACACCGATGCAATGAACAATGGGAATACTGGCGACTGGGTGAAGATCTTCCAGGCCAAGAACGCCGACTACGTGTCACGCGAAGCGTCCGCCACATACAACCTCTCCCATTATTCGGAAGCATCAAAGGCCCAGTCCTTCGAACTGTCCCTGGGCGGAGACCTTCATAAGGCGGATGATGTAGCAACATGGATGAAGGGATTCGATAATCCTGAAAACTGGGACCTGCTGAGTTACCATGTCGGCAGTGACATAACACCGGCAGACGGAAGCGAAGGCGGACCTTATCTCTATCCCATCGACCAGTACATCCAGAACATGGCTATCGGGTACTACCTCAGTTTGGACAAAGACAGCATTCTTCCCTCGGATGAAGAAACTGCTAAGAAATGGCTGGCTGTTGCAAACAGACTGGCCGAAAAACGTAGTGAGTATATTGCCGAGAAGGCTTCCAAAATATATCCCCGGACACGACTGGTCGTGGCCGACTTCATGATGGTAAAGTCTGATGACGGCCATCGGAAGGACGACCCAAAGACGCTGATACGCTTCGACGACAAAGACCAACAGTACAGAATCTACTATCCCATGATGGTCAACCAGTTCCAGACAGAGGACGAGCGCAACTGGGGCTATGCTCTGGAGACTTCCGGCAGCCCTTATAATGTGATTGGCAATGATGCAGACCACTATTGGTACTACTCTTTGGCATACGAGGAGGACTGTACCGGCTTGACCGACGTGGACTTTGCCCATAACAAGCCCAGCGATGACTATTTCAAGCGTGGCGATGACAGCTATCATGGTGAGATGGGCATCTATCCTAATCCAAGATACACTTGGGTAAAATACTTCAACAGCAAGAGGGACGACCCGAGCCGGAAAATAACAGCCATCGGCCTTACCGTTGATGAGAAGGTTGACCGTGTATTCTCTTCAACGGGAGGTTCGGAACTACATCCCATGAGCGACAGTTACGACAAAGCGGAGTGGTTGGAAGGCTGGAGACAGAACGCAGACAGGTCGCATATCAAACATAAATGGAACGATGGCGGATGGTGGACACAGAATTGGAAGTTTGCACCCATTATGAGGCGTGACACCTTGCCTATCAGAAACATCAAGAACATCGTCCACCCAAAGAAATGGGAGAAAAACCGTCAGAATTATTAATGATACAGCATCAAGAATTATGTTTCAGAATCACATTGTCAAATTCATTGCAAACCTATTACTGTTCATTGCGGTTTTGATAATCCCCGCATATAGTTGTAGCAAGGATAATGCCGCAACATCCACCGCAGAAACCTGGCTGCAGACGCTGCCCGAGAGCATCCGTGGACTGTCGGGTATCGAGAAATTCCAGACTGCGATAGACTATGCCGACGCATCGAACTGGCTCAACGTGCCCGCCACTATCGACAAAGATGTGGACGTGTTCTTCATCTACCCCACGTGCTATCTGCCCGAAGAGGCCTCCGAGCCAGCCGTGTGCGACATCGACAACGAAGGTATGCGGCAGGGCGCACAGCGCATATTACGCATCGAGGCCTCGGTGTTTGCCGAGTCGTGCAACATCTTCATGCCCTACTATCGCCAGTACAGTGTTGTACCCAAACTCGCGGCACTGAGTGAAGAGGGTGTGGAGGATGCCATGCGTTTCTCTGCCTCGCAAGACCCCACCCGTGCGCTCGACTACTACTTTGAGCACTGGAACGAGGGCCGCCCGTTCATCATCGCCGGCCACTCGCAGGGTTCGGCAATCACGCTGATGCTCCTTGAAGACTATTTCCGCGAGCATCCCGACCGCTATGGGCGTATGATTGCTGCCTATCCGATTGGCTATGGTGTGACCCCGCGCGACTTGCAGCGTTTTCCACATCTGAAGTTTGCTCAGGGTGCGACCGATACGGGTGTCATCATCTCGTGGAACACCGAAGGCCCGCAGAACAATGGTCACGACAACGTGGTGGTAAAGAAGAACGAACTCTGTATTAACCCGCTCAACTGGCGACTTGACGATACGTATGCCCCGATTACGGAGAATCTCGGCTCATTCAACAACAACACCGAGCAACTTGTTCCCGCTATGGCCGATGCACGATTGAACGTAAGCCGAGGGGTGGTGATTGTAACCACAGAGCAGGCGGCTAACGAAGCAGCCATTGATGCCTCAATGCAACAGTTCTTCGGCCCGCAATGCTACCACGGCTGGGACTACGGCCTGTTTTACATGAACCTACGACAGAACATAGCCGACCGCATTGTAGCATGGCAGACGCAACATGGTGAAATACCGAAGGCGATACAAGACGTTCCGGGCATCGAGAAGTTCCAGTCAGCGGTTGACTATACCGATGCGTCGAACTGGCTCTCGCTCCCTTCATCGACTGACAAGGCGGTGGATTTGTTCTATCTCTATCCCACGGCCTATACCAGCCCAGACCTCTCAGTAGAGGCCATTGCAAGCATCGACGACAAGGGCATGCGCTCAAAGGCTACCACCAACCTCAGCAACAATGGGCCGGCCTTTTCCGACTACTGCAATGTCTTTGCACCATTCTATCGTCAGGTGGATGTCAACTATGCCAACTTGCAGTCTGAGGAGGATTTCAATACGCTCACTGACTACGTGACCAGCCAAGACCCCACCCGTGCGCTCGACTACTATTTTGAGCACCTGAACCAAGGACGGCCATTCATCATCGCAGGCCACTCGCAGGGGTCGATGACCACACTGAAACTGCTCGCCACCTATTTCCGCCACCACCGAGACTTGCTCGAGTGTATGGTGGCTGCCTATCCGATAGGCTACAGCGTCACCGACCGCTATCTTGCAGCAAATCCGCATCTGAAGTTCGCCGAGGGTGCAGATGACACGGGTGTCATCGTGTCGTGGAATACGGAGGGCGTGGGCAACAAGAATGCCAAAAATCTCGTAGTGGAGTCAGGAGCCATTAGCATCAATCCGCTGAATTGGAGTCGTGATGCCACTTACGCTTCCGTCAGTGAGAATCACGGCTCGCGCATCAACGGACAGATAGTTGAAGGCATTGCCGATGCCCAACTCGACATCGAACGTGGCGTAGTCGTTGTCACCACCGAAGCGGCCAAGCCCTATATCATCCCAGAAAACATGCAAGCCATCTTCGGACCAGAATGCTACCACGCCCAGGACTATGCCTTCTTCT
Source organism: Bacteroidales bacterium (assembly GCA_017449065.1). GTDB lineage: Bacteria > Bacteroidota > Bacteroidia > Bacteroidales > UBA3663 > Liminaster. Next base: position 21,494 of record JAFSKF010000034.1, on the reverse strand, counting down.
TTGTCAATCTGAAGGAAAACGTAGCCCGGCGGATTGAGGCGTGGGAGACAAAATAGCAAAAAAATATAAATTTCTTGGTTTACAATATCGACAGGATCTCTTCTTCCGTCACGATGTTCTGATCACCGGGGATCGTGTTCTTCAGGGCTGCGGCGGCGGTGGCGAAATCGGAGCAGAACGGATCGTTGTCGGGCCATTTCTGGCGAGCATGGATGAAAGCAGCCACCCAGGCATCTCCCACTCCCATCTGATCGATAATCGGACGTACGTCGAAGATACGGGAGAAATAGAGTCGGCCTTCAGCCCACAGAACACCGCCAATCACATGATGTTCAAAACTCAGCTGGTTCCGATGTGCCATCAGCATCCGCTTGCAGCGGGGAAACATTTGGTGCAGTTGGGCAAAATAGGCTTCGTAAGCCGGCACATCATACTGATAAGAGGCATCGAGCGCTGTGAATGGAATCGGCTTCAAGCCGCTTGCCACAAACCACTCGTTCTGATCGCCAAAGATGAAGGAACTGTATTGCATCAGTTCGTTCAATGTCTTACGCGCATCTGCCCCAGGATATTGCCAAAGGTTCTTGCGATAGTTGATGTCGCAGGTCAGTTCGATGCCCTGTTCGAACGCCAGACGGACGGCCGACAACGTAGTCTCAAGCGCCTGCTGGCTGGTGGCACAGGTAATGCCGGAACAATGGAACAGACCGGCATCTTTCAAGATCGGCTCCCAGTCTATATCTCCTTTCTGCATGGTGTTGAACGACGAGTCTTCCCGGTCGTACACCACCTTCGAGCCACGCATGGCGGCTGCCGGCTCGAAATAATAGCTGCCGATACGTTTGCCGCCTCGCACAATGTGCCGGGTGCTTAGTCCGAACTCGCGCAAATGCATGCAAGCCGCTTCGCCGATACCGTTGTCGGGCACGCGGGTGATAAACTCAACATCGTTGCCAAGCTGCGCCAGACTGATGGCCACATTTGCCTCCGATCCGCCGTACTGGGCATCGAAGGTATTTCCCTGAAAAAGGCGATAGGCATTGTGTTTGCTCAATCGCAAAAGAATCTCGCCGAAAGTAACAATCTTCATAACAGAATCGGAGCCCGGATTGTCAGTATCCAGGCTCCGGGATAATATTTTCAAATGAATTAGAAACGTACGTAGAACTCAGCCCACAACTCGTTGTAGTGCTTATCGACAGCGCTGCTGCGGTTGTTGTTCCAGTTATATTGGATCTGGAACTTCAGGTTCTTGTGCAGCTGGAACTCCGGAATCAGCGAATACATGCACTGGGCCGTGCGCCAAGACTTGCCGTTGCGGTAGGTCTGATACTCGCCATTGAGCTTGAACCAGTCGGTAAAGCAATAGCCGGCCACCAAATACCAGGCATCGTCGTTGCCCTGACCCGTATATTGAGCGTGTGCCCACTCACCGCGGAAAGTCCAGTCGTTGTCATCATACTTCACGCCGAAGGCATACTTGTTGCAACTCTTTTCCACACCACCGGCATAGTAGTCGCCTGTCCAGCCGAAGAAGCCGACATAGAGGTTCTTGATAGGCTGCACCTGAATGGTACCGATCAGATCCTTCTTGCCGTCGGTGTCGCTGGTATTGATGCCTTGTCCGTTCCATAAGCCGATCTGATAGTGGAAAAGATTGTGCTTGTCCTCTCCTACCTTCAGGAAGTCGCCCTGCACCTGAATACCCTGATCGCGTCCGCCGCCACCCCAGGTGTCGCCTTTATAGTCACCTGTCATCTTCTTGGTGAAGATCGAGTAGTCGCCTGTAGAGATGTCCCATGGGTTCATTGGGTTCTCGAAGCCGAAGGCACGCTTGAACTGGCCCACCTTGATCATGGCAAACTTATAGCGCTGCCACTCAACGAAGAAGTCCTTCATGTGGAAGGAGTTATTGTTGGTCTGAATCTGCACACGATACTTGAAGTCGTTCAGGATGGTGCCATCCACATAGGCACGGATCAGACGCTGGTTGAAGCCGGCTCCGCCTTTGGCTCCGTCCTGATCACTATAGGAATAACGGCCGATGAAGTAGCCGCCGAATTTCGGCTTACTGACATAATCAGTAACCTTACGACCGTATTCAACCTCAGAGTTGTTTTCGGCAGGTTCGGCTGCCATTGCAGGGAGCAGCATCAGCGTCGCTGCAACCAATGAAAGTAACTTTTTCATAATATATAGGGGTTTAGGTTAACCGAAAATAAAGGGAAGACGTAGCCACAGGAAGCCGATCACCAGTCCGAGCACACCCATCACGATACCCACCTTCATCATCTCGCTCTGCTTGATGAAACCGGTAGAGTGGGCAATAGCATTCGGAGGGGTCGAGATGGGAAGAATCATAGAAACCGATGCCGCAATAGCAACACAAAGTAACATCTGGGCTACGCCACCGTCATCGAGGGTCGCAACCACACCTGGCTGTGTCGGATGGGCCATAGCACCTGCCACCACACCCAATACCGGTACCAGCAGCGAAGCAGCAGCTGAGTGGCTGATGAAATTAGAGAAGCCGAAGCATACCAAGGAAGCCAGAATCATGACTGCCATCGCCGGGAATTCGCTGAACGGGATTGCATTGATCAGCACCTTGTCGAGACCGGTATCGGAGAGCGCCACACCGAGCGCAAAGCCACCTGCCACCATCCAGAGCACCGACCAGTTGATTTCCTCCAGATCGTGCTTGGTAATCACACCCGATACGGCAAATACAGCCACAGGCACCAACGCCACAATGAAACTGTTCAGGCCGATGTCGAATACGTCGGCAAAGCACCACAGGAAGATGGTGGCGATAAATGTGATAATCACAATCCAGGTCTTGTAGGTCCAGTGCAATTCTCCGTCGATCACCAGATCAATCTTTTTCTGCTGGAATGGGAACATGAAGCGCAGCAGCACCCATCCGGCCAGCAGCAATATCACGACAAACGGGATCATTTTCAGCATCCATTCGCCGAAGCCGATGTTGATGCCCAGATTCTCGCTCAGGTAACCCAGCACAATCGTGTTCGGAGGCGTACCGATAGGAGTGGCGATGCCTCCGATGTTGGCTCCCAGCGGGATGGCCATCGTGAGTGCCACACGGTCTTTCGAACCCTCAGGCATGGCGCGCAGCACTGGCGTCAGGAATGCCAGCATCATGGCGGCTGTAGCGGTGTTCGATACGAAGGCCGAGAACGTGGCTGTCACAATAATAAAGCCCAATAACACATTCTCCGATTTCGAGCCGAAAGGAGTCAGCAACTCTTTAGCCAGCACCACGTCGATACCAGTCTTGGTGAGCGCGATCGCCAGAATGAAACCGCCGATGAAAAGCAGAATCGTCGGATTGGCAAAGCATGCCATAATGGCTTTGTAGCTCACATACGATGCGCCTTCCACACCCATCAGCGGGGTGAGGCCTTTGTTCGAGATCGTAAAGAGCATGACAACAATAATGAGCACGGAGGTGCACCACGACGGGATAGCCTCGGTGAGCCACATTATGGCAGCAAATACGAAAATGGCAATCACACGTTGCTGCACCGGATTCAGATCGGCAATGCCCAGCATCTCTGTCGGCAGCAGCGCAATCACGATGGCCACAACGGCAGCAATGATTGCCTTGACGTAGCCCGTCATCTGGAAGCGGTTCTTCAGTTTCTTCTTGTGGTAAGAATTCACCAAATGGCTTCCCTTAAAACTGGTAAACATAAGATTTTATTAGATTTTAGCTTGTATTACTGTAAAATTTGCTGCAAAGTTAACCTTTTTTCTTACACTTAGGATAGGTCCATCCCTATTTTTTGTTGTTTTCGGGTATATTGTCAGGTCTTAGCAAACTCTGCTTCTCAAACCTTGCATATTTTTGCACAAAAAGGACAGCCCACCGTCACGATGAACTGTCCCGAAATAGTGGTAATAAATAGAAGTGAGAAATCTTCTATCTAATATATTATATTCCTAAGCTCTTGCAGATTTCTGCCAGCTTGGCTTCAGCGTTATCCGATGCCTTCTGGTAGTCCTTGCCGTCGAATGGAGCAGGAACCTCGCAATAGAACTTGATTTTCGGCTCGGTGCCCGAAGGACGTACGCTCACCTTGATGCCGCTGGCAGTGAAGTACTGCAGCACATTGCTGGTAGCCGGCATATCGATGTCGGTAACGTTGCCCTTGTCGTCGCACTGCTTCAAGGTCTTGAAGTCCTTCGAGAGAACGACCTTCTCGCCGGCCAGTTCTGTCGGTGGGTTCTTGCGGAAGTTCTCCATCATAGCCTTGATCTCGTCGGCACCGCTCTTGCCCGGCTTCACTACGCTCACGGCCTTTTCCTTCTGGAAGCCGTAGTCGCGGTAGATAGACAGCAGCAGATCGTACAGCGTCATGCCGTTCTCCTTAGCCCATGCGGCAATCTCGCACAAGAGGCAAATAGAAGCCGGTGAATCCTTATCGCGCACCTTATCGAATGGCAGGAAGCCGAAGCTCTCTTCGCCACCGCCGATGTATTTCTTCTTGCCTTCGTTCACGCGGATGCGGTAGGCAATCCACTTGAAACCGGTATATTCGTCGAAGATCTCGACATTGTTCTTTTTGGCAATCTTGGCAATCAGCTCGGAGGTAACGATGGTCTTCACCATAAACTCGTTGCCGGTCAGCTGACCCAGCTTCTTCTTGTTGGTGATGATGTACCAGTAGAGCATCATAGCGGTCTGGTTGCCGTTCAGGATCATCCACTTGCCCTGATTGTCACGGCAAACCACAGCCAGACGGTCGGCATCCGGATCGGAAGCCAATACGAGGTCGGCATTCAGCTTAGTGCCTAAGTTCATACCCAGGGTCATAGCCTCGCTATTCTCCGGGTTAGGCGAAACTACGGTTGGGAAGTTGCCGTCGATCACCATCTGCTCGCGCACCACGTTGATGTCCTGGAAGCCCCAAGAACGCAGAGCGGCAGGAATGATGACGCGACCTGTGCCGTGCAACGGAGAATAGACAATCTTCAGATCTTTCTGGCGCAAGATGACGTCCTGATCTACCATCGCCTCTTTCACAGCCTTCAGGTAGTCAACGTCCATTTCGCCGCCGATGATCTTGATCAGATCGTAGTTCGGGGTGAACTTCACTTGATCGACTGTTACCTTGTTCACTTCGTCGATGATGCCAGTGTCGTGTGGAGAAAGCACCTGAGCACCGTCATCCCAGTAGGCCTTGTAGCCGTTATATTCCTTCGGGTTGTGCGAAGCAGTCACGTTCACACCGGCCTGAGCTTTGAGCTGGCGGATGGCAAACGAGATTTCCGGAGTCGGACGCAGACTCTCGAACAGATATACCTGAATGCCGTTGGCGCTGAAGATAGCAGCTACGGTTTCGGCAAACATACGTCCGTTGTTGCGGCAGTCATGACCCACCACCACAGCCGGCCGGATGTTGGGGAATTCCTTATTGATATAGTTGGCAAAGCCCTGAGTGGCCATACCTACAATATACTTGTTCATACGATTGGTACCTGCACCCATAATACCGCGGAGTCCGCCGGTACCAAATTCAAGGTTCTGATAGAAAGCATCGACGAGGGCGGTCTTGTCCTCAGCCTCGAGCATCGCTTTCACTTCTGCTTTGGTCTCTTCGTCGAAACCTGCACCTAACCAGGTCTGCGCCTTGGCGGTACACTCTTTAATAAGCTGTTCGTCCATGATGTGTTTTATATTTTGGGTTCAACTTTACCGCGCAAAGATATATAACTTTTTTGAATTTCCGAAATATTCCACAAAAAAAATGCACGAAATGTGTTGCGAAACATTTTTTAAGCGGAGCTGAAGGTATATTCTTCGCCTTTTCAATACAATTCCACCACCGTAATGCCGGCACCTCCCAATTGTACATGTTCATCGTGGAAGTTGGCGACGCCGGCACAAGTGTCGAGATATTGACGGATGGCCACGCGCAGGGCACCGGTACCGGTTCCGTGCAGGATGCGGACTTCACTGGCACTGAGCGAAATGGCATCGTCTAAGTAATACATGACGGCCTGCAAGGCTTCTTCGGCACGCATTCCGCGTACATCGAGTTCCAGTTTGAAATTTTTGCGACGTTCTGCCAATACATCCACTTCATTGCCTGAACGGGCAGTTGCCAGATGGGCGAACTTGTCGCCCGATTCTTTCTTGAGCTGGTTCTTCGAGACTTTTTCCAGACGGCTCATGTCGATCATGCTTTTGATCATGCCGAAAGCGACCTGACATTGCCGGCCGTTCATGGCAATCACTTCGCCGACGGTCGTCTGTCCCTTGATGCGCACATAATCGCCTGCCTGTAAAGGCGTCTGGCTGCTGTCGGCTGCAACGGCCACTTTCTGCGGCTTGGGTTTCGCCTGTACTTTCTCCTTGAACTTTTCGTGTTTTTCCCGAATCTTACGGGTGGCTTCCTTTTCGGCTTGAGCCTCCTTGATTTCCTTGATGGTACGTTCGATGCGCGCATTGGCTTGCTGCAACAGCGAAGTGGCCTCATCGCGTGCTTTGTCCATCATTTCCTGGCGCTTGGCTTTCAGTTCGGCGCTTTTTTCTTCGTATTCCTGCGTTTTCTGCTCCAAATCTTTTTCCTGCCGATGTATCTTTTCGCGCTTCTGTTCCCAGTAGCGTTTGTCGCGCGAAATGTCCTGCAAGTACTTGTCCATATTTACGTAATCGGAGCCGACAATACGCTTGGCTTCTTCGATAACTACGACAGGCAGGCCGATTTTATGTGCAATCTCAATGGCGAACGAAGAACCGGGACGTCCCACTTCCAGACGGAACAGCGGACGCATTTCGCCCCGATCGTACAGCATCGCTCCATTCACAATGCCTTCGGTTTCGTCGGCAAACAGTTTCAGGTTGGTGAAGTGTGTGGTGATAACTCCGTTGGCTTTGGCGTCGTTGAACTTGCCCAACAGTGCCTGTGCGATGGCTCCTCCGATTTGAGGTTCCGTGCCGCTTCCGAACTCGTCGATAAGCAGCAAGGTGCGGTTGGATGCATGGCGCACAAAGAACTTCATGTTCTGCAAGTGGCTCGAATAGGTCGAAAGATCGTTGTCGATGCTTTGCTCATCGCCGATGTCAATAAAAATATGGTCGTAAACCGTTACCTTCGAGTGGCTGCTCATCGGAACCGGCAGACCGCATTGCAGCATATACTGCACCAGACCCAGCGTTTCCAGACAGACCGATTTGCCGCCTGCATTCGGGCCTGATATCAGAATGATGCGTTGCTTGCGGTGGTCGAGCAGCATATCGAGCGGCACCACCGACTTCCCTTCACGCGTGTACCTTAGATATAATAATGGGTGTCGTGCCTGCACCCAGTCGGTCGATCCGTCGGAAGAGAACGCAGGGATCGAACCATCGACGGAAGCAGCGAAACGCGCTTTGGCACGCAGGAAGTCAATCAGCCCCAGAAACTCGAAGCTGGCGAGTATGTCGGGCAGATAGGGACGGATGGAACCTGCCAGTGTGGTCAGTATGCGGATTATTTCCTGTCGCTCTTCGCCCTCCAGTTCACGGATGCGGTTGTTGGCATCGACTACTTCCGCAGGCTCCACATAGAGTGTTTTGCCGGTAGCCGATTCGTCGTGTACGATGCCTTTCAGTTTCCGTTTTGACGATGGCGGAATCGGAATGACCAGGCGTCCGTCGCGCATAGCCGGTGTCACATCCTTTTCCACCCATCCTTCGCCTTGTGCTGCATGCAGAATCCGGTTCAACATTCGCGAAATGCTGTTGACGGTGCTCGACAGTTCTTGCCGTATTTCTGCCAGATGGGGTGAGGCGTTGTCTCTGATTTCTCCGGTAGGGGTCAAGGTCTGGTCGATACGGCGAACCAGTTCCGGGAAGGTGGTCACTTCCGAGGCCTGCTGACTCAGCAGCGGGTGTAGGTTTTCGCCTTCTGTCGGCGGCTTGAAGTAACGCACTAAGGCATCGATGCCTGCCAAAGCCCGACGCAGATTGAAAAGTTCTTCCGTTTCGAGGAAAGTGCCCACCACGCGGATTCGTTTCAAGGCTTCCGTAACGTCGAAGAACCCGTCGGTAGGCATCGGCTGCAACTGGTCTTGCAGCACAATCATCATTTCGTTAGTGAGGGTCAGTTCTTTTTCGAGGGCACGACGGTCGGTCAGGAACGACATTCCCTCCACACGATTTGCACCCAATGAGCAGAGAGTGCTTTCCCTCAGCAGCTGGCGTATCTTGTCGAAACCCAGTTTCGCTTCAAAATTTTCAGGATAAATCATTATTCCAATACTCCTGCTCCTTGTCTCAAGATGTTCACTTCTCCTTTCGACAGATCGACTACCGTCGAAGGTTTGTCCTCGCCGTAGCCGCCGTCAATCAGTACGTCTGCCTGGTTTCGGAACGTCTCTTCGATAAGGAAAGGGTCGGTCATGTAGCTCAGGCTGTCCGGATCGTCTTCTTCCACAGGTGCCTTGAGCGATGTAGTCAGCAACGGTCCGTCCAGCTCTTCGAGCAAGGCATGCAGAATCTTGTTGTCCGGGATGCGGATACCCACCGTCTTCCGGCTACGGAATACCTTCGGCAATTTCAGGCCGGCTTCCAAAATAAAGGTGAAAGGTCCCGGCAGATACCGGTGCATCAACTTGAACTGTTCCTTCGAGATACGTGTATATTCGTCGGCTTGGCTGATGTCCTTGCAGATGATGGAGAGGTGGCTCTCTTTCTGTTCTTCCTTGCGGTACTGGTAGATCTTTTCGACGGCTTTCTGGTTCAAGGCATCGCAGCCGATGGCATACACCGAATCAGTAGGATAGATGATAACGCCTCCGTCGCGTATCACGTCGGCGATATCCGCCAGGATCCGGGTATTCGGATTGTTTTCGTATAATTTGAAAATCTGCATATTACTTCACCTCCAAAGGCTTGATTTTGTTCCATTGCTTGCACCACTTGAACCAACGTTTGGGCGTCCAGGGTTTATCCACCAGGGGCGCCTCTTCTTTGTCCGGGGCACAGAACGCCATCCGATAGTTCACGGTGTGAAGCTCGTTGGTATGGATGCCGAACAGAATCTGTTCTTTGCGGTCGATGGTACGTGTGACGAATCCGGGATGGATGCTTACAGCCAAAGCAGCAGCGGACATTTGCGGATAGAGCTTGTGATTGCCGTCCGGCCAGTCTTTGCCATACGAAGCACACAGGCCTTTCCGGTCGGTGAAGTAGTGTATGCCTGCCAGCTGGACGCTGTCGGTGTTGAAGATGCCCACTTTGAGCACACCTGTCACAAACTCCACTTTCTCCAAATCCTTCATGTCTTTTTCGCTGCCGCTGAAGATTTGTCGCACTTCGCATTCGCGATTGCCGGCATACAGGATGTAACGGCTCTTCAGGTTCAGCGTCCGACCTTTATACTGCCAGCCCTCCACGTTCATATCAACCACCGTCCGCACAGGACCTTTGGCCACAATATGTGCCTGCCGGTAGGCAAACGGATCGATCATCACCATACAAGGATCCGGCACTTTCGTGGCAGGTGCCGAGGTGGCATATTCCGGAGTATCCTTCGAATCGTCCCAACCGCGCAGCGTGCCGATGCTGATAGTTTGTCCCACCAGAATGATGTCGTCGCCAAAACGGTGTTCCTTTACCAGTGCCGGTACCTCGCTGCTGTACCACAAACCGTCTGCCAGCTCCAGTTGTGGCACACGTTTGCCATACAGGTCGGTACTTTGTTTCTTGTCGAAATAGACACGATAGGCCACTTTCTCGTTTTCGAACGCCGGACCGTGATGCATCATCTTCGAATACATGTTATCGACGCGTTCTGAAACGGTATCGGTCGGAATATGTTTCTTTTCGGTATAGGAGCGTGTTTTGTCGTTGTCCTTGAACCACATCTGAGCGTGCACCCGGTTCGGATAGCGGTCCGGTTGGGTTTCGGTGGTCGAAAACTCGATTTCAGCCTTCAGTTTTCCTTTTTTGGCAATATTCACCACAAAGGCCAGTTCGTCTTTCTGTCCGTCGCCGTTCAGATCGTCCATCTGGCTGGGAATTTCCTTGCCGCCAATACGTACGGTTGCACTCCGGTAGTTCTTGCCGGCAGGCACTTGAATGCAGACGGGAGCATCGGTCAGCGCTTTCTTATTGGGGTTGCGCAGGGTAATGCTGAGGGTCTCGGCTTGTACGGAACCCATCAGGCAGGCTATGGCTGAAAGCAGGAGAAACTTCTTCATCGTATGCGTCTTAAAATTTATTCAATCGTTTTGCCGTTTACGGTCAGATTCTTCACATTAAAGGTCGAAATCGGCTCTTCTCCTTCGGGCAGCGTCAGCTGGATGTCGCTGATCGTGATACCTTGGCTGTGATTGAGCGTCATTCCATAATTGGCTTTAATGCGGGCATTGCTGACGTTGATATTAGTGATAGGCATTTCCGGAATGCCGTTGAAGTACATTGCACGGTCGCAACCTTGGCAAACGATGTCGGAAATATAAATGTCCTTGAACTGCGGTGTGGTTTCATCCACAGCCGGGATGTTCTCCAGGTTGCCGCCTTTCTGCAGGCCGAGGGCTTTTTCTTCGCTGGCCGACATACCGCTATAGTGCAAGTCGAACAGGATGCAGTCGGTAGGAATATCGATCATGTTGATGTTCCGGATGTGGATATTCTCCACCACGCCGCCGCGTCCGCGTTTCGATTTGAAGCGCAAACCCACATCGGTGCCTAAGAACATACAGTTGCTGACGCTCACGTTCTTCACACCGCTCGACATTTCGCTGCCCACCACGAAGCCTCCGTGCCCGTGATAAACTGCACAGCCATCCACCACCACATTCTCGCAAGGTGTCTTGAGGGCGCGTCCGTCTTCGTCTTTACCGCTCTTCACGCAGATAGCATCGTCGCCCACATCAAACTTGCTGTTGGCGATAATTACGTTCTTGCACGATTCTACGTCGATACCATCTCCGTTCTGGCTATACCAGGGATTGATCACCATCACGTTGTTCACAATGATGTTTTCACTCATGAAAGGATGCAGGTTCCAGGCCGGCGAGTTCTGGAAGCAGACGCCTTCGAGTAAGATGTTCTTGCAGTAGGAGAAATCGAGCAGCACGGGACGCAGATAGTCGCGGATCGCCAGCCAGTCTTCTTCGGTTTCCACCCCGCGCACCACGTTCATGTCCGCACGGTTGTAAGCATCGCGAATCGCTTCGGTCGGGAACCAGATCGAACCTTTCTCGTCCGTGCAGCCGCCTCGGCTCAGGTGTTCCTTCCATTGCGCACTGGTCAGCTTGCTTTTCTTCACCCAGCGCCATGCACCGCCGTTGCCGTCAATGGTGCCGAAACCTGTAATGGCAATATTCTCTTTGCCGTTGGCATTCAGAGGAGCCAGACAGCGGCGGGTTTTGAGTCCTTCGAAATAGCAATCGACGATAGGATAGGCATTATAATCCCCTGTAAAGAGGATAACGGCTCCATCGCGCAACTGCAAGTCTATGTTGTTTTCGAAAGTGATAGGGCCGGTGAACCAGACACCTTGGGGCACAATCAGGTGTCCACCGCCTTGGGCCGACATTTCTTTCATGGCTTTGCTGAATGCTTCCGTATTGAGGGTCACGCCATCGCCCACACCGCCGAATTCCATGATGCTACGTTCTGTATTGGCAAAGGTCGGACGAGCCACGTTTGGCATCTGGAACGGCAGATCTTGGGTATATTGGCTGAAGTCAGCCTCGCATCCGGCCTGTTTCGTGTCACACTGGCAGCCCGTTAGTGCCAGCATACCTAAAGAAATAAGGGCTCCAAAGAAAATTTTCTTCATAGAGATATGTTTTGGGGTTAGTAATTTAGTCGGTAGTAAGTGCTTTGCTTGGCGAAATGTGTGCCACTAAGGCCGACGGTCCTACCAGCATCAGTAGGGTAATCAGCAGTGTGCCGATGTTGAGGGCAATCACATGCCATCCGTTGAGGGCAATTGGCACCCATTCGAGATAGTAGTTTTCCGGGTCGAGAGCCACCGGATGCCAAAAGTACTGAATGGCACAGAGGCCCAAGCCGAACAGGTTGCCCCAGAAGAGGCCTTGCAGCGTCAGGAAACACGCCATCCAGATGAAGGTGTGCCGCAGTTGCCGGTTACTGCAACCTAAGGCTTTCAGGATGGCAATCATCTGCGTCCGTTCCAGAATGATAATCAGCAATCCGCTGATCATCGAGAACGATGAAACCACGACCATCAGACCCAGAATCACCCATACGTTCGTATCTAACAGATCCAGCCAGCCGAATATTTGCGGATTCTGCTGTTGCAGGGTTTGGATCATGTAGGCGGTTCCTCTCCGATCCTGGCTTTGGCTGCAATTCACGCTGATATCTAAATAGGTGTCGTCAATACGGTCGAAGTCGTGCACTCGGATATCTATTCCGCTGGCCATATCTTCGTCCCAGCCGCTTTTTTCGCGCAGCAGGCCGATGTTGCCCAAAATCACCTGACTGTCGTATTCGTTGAAGTGTGTCTGGTAGGTGCCGCTTACCGTCAGTCGTGCCGATTTGATCGACACATCGTCGGCACCGAACTCCAGTCCCTGTTCCCAACGGTTGTTTTGCACAAAATAGAGCGTCACGCGGTCGCCTGTCTGCAGTTTCAGTTTGCGTGCGATGGTTTCCGAAATCCGGATCTCGCGTTCCTCCACGTCAGCACTTTTTACAACCACCGACAGGAAATCGGAATCGGTTTTCAGCACGGCCGGTTTGGTGATGAACGGTTCTGCCGATGCCACATTGGGCATGTTTCTCAGTTCGTCGAGCAGGGAATCGTTGTAGCAGATGGGCAGTTTCTCGAAAGTGGCGTTCGATGTCATAGCCAACAGTTCCAGATGTCCGCCGAAACCGGCAATCTTGTTGCGCACCTCGTTCTTGAAGCCCACCACGATGGCTACTGTAAGCAGCATCACCGCCAGACCGATAGCAATGCCGGCAATGGCAAAGCGGACGGCAGGCGGTGACACGCGCTGTGTGTCGTCGCCTTTCGAGAAATGGATTCTCTTTGCAAGGAAAAACGCGAGCGACAATGTATTCGGTATTTACAATTTATGCTTCGGACTCTTCATCCTGATTCATGACCGTCGATTGATAAACCTTGATCGCTTTGGCCAAAATAATCAGAGCACGCTTCAGGTCTTCTTTGTTCAGACAGTAGGCCATGCGGACCTCGTTCTTGCCCTTACCGGGCGTAACATAGAAACCGTTGCCCGGCGCCATCATCACGGTGCAGCCTTCGAATTCGAAGTCGCTCAGACACCAGGCGCAGAACTTCTCGGCATCATCCACCGGCAACTTCACCATCGTATAGAAAGCGCCCATCGGAATCGGCGAATAAACGCCTTCAATGCGGTTTAACCCATCAATCAGGAATTTTCGGCGTTCCACGTATTCGTCGTAGGTGTCGAGCATATACTCCGGATCGGCATCGATGGAAGCTTCAGCCACAATCTGTCCGAGTAACGGTGGCGAAAGGCGCGCCTGACAGAATTTCATGATGTTCTGTCGGACGGCAGCATTCTTGGTCACAATCGATCCCACACGGATACCGGTTTCGGAGTAGCGCTTCGAGACGGAATCGATGAGAATCACATTCTGTTCGATGCCCTCCAGATGGCAGGCAGAAATATAGGGCGCACCTGTGTAGCAAAACTCGCGATACACTTCGTCGGAGAAGAGGAACAGATCGTGCTTCTTCACGATGTCGCGCAGCTGGTTCATTTCCTTGCGGGTGTAGAGATAGCCGGTCGGGTTGTTCGGGTTACAGATCAGAATACCTTTGGTGCGTGGTGTAATCAGTTTCTCGAACTCCTCCATAGGCGGTAGGGCAAAGCCTTCGTCGATGGAAGTCGGAATCGACTTGATGACAGCGCCGGCCACGATCGCAAAGCTCATGTAGTTGGCGTAGGCAGGTTCCGGCACAATCAGTTCGTCGCCCGGATTCAGGCACGACATGAAGGCAAACAACACAGCCTCCGAGCCTCCGGTGGTCACAATAATATCCTCCAGATCCACATTGATCTTGAAGCGATGGTAGTAGTGCATCAGCTTCTGGCGCAAAGACAGGATACCCTCCGAAGGTGAGTATTCCAGAATCTTGCGGTCGATGTGTTTCAGCGCCTCGATACCGGCCGGCATCGTGTTCAGGTCCGGCTGACCGATGTTGAGGTGATACACCTTTACGCCGCGGGCTTTGGCGGCATTGGCCAAAGGCACCAGTTTACGGATTGGAGAGAGCGGCATCCGTTTGCCGCGTTCGGAAATATCTGGCATTGTATAAAATTTTGTTCAGACGGTTTCGTGCATAATGTTAGCGCGCAAAGATACTGATTTTAGCCGACATACGCAAATTTTCCCCTTAAAAACGTGGCACTTACCCAAGTTTTTGCACGAATTGCCATTCAAGGCGGTGTTTTCACTCACCTAAACACAACCATATATCCCACATCCGACAGAACGGGTGTGGGATATATATTTAATAGGTATATGGACGTTATTTCACTAAGATGGTCTTTCCGTTGCGGATGTACAGCCCCTTTCGTGTGGAAACGGTACCGGAAGGATCTTCGTTCAACGGACGACCCAGCAGATCATAAACGGAATTTGCATTCGGAGCATCCGTTGCGATTTCATCAATGCCTGTCGGATCATAAACCACTCGGATAACACCTTCGGAGGCCAACCGGCTGTAATCCCATTGATAGCCTTCGAGCGGAACAGCAGGTTCGAATGTCGGTGTGCCGGTCAGTGTGACGGCTTTCGAGAAAACCTGATAGTCGGTATCTGCCTTCCAATCGCCCACAATGCGCTGCATACGGAAGACAGGACTGTTGAGCGTGATTTTACCATTCACTTTCAGCACTTCCAGACCAGCGGCACGATCGACTACCACAAGAGCAGCCCCTTCCTTTACGGTAAGCGTACCCACCGTACCGGTTCCGGCAACAGCTCCCTCGTTGACAACCACACGGCCCGTACTGGTACCCGTAAGTGTGAGCGTACCTTCGCCATATTTGTTAAGCGTAGCATTCTGTCCGATGATGCCGGCAAAAGTGGTATTGGTTCCCAAATAACCGACATTCCAGGTACTGGTGCCGAGCTGGGCATCGGTTGCCGTAGAACTGAGGGCACCAATCTTATGCGACAAACTGGTTTCCGTTCCGCTCTGGCTCTGTACACCCACTGCATAGACACCTGCTCCAAGCGTCAGCGTGCCCTTCTGCATATCCATGCTCGATGTGATACGGAACTGTCCGCTGGTCGGATTCAGCACACCCTCAAAGTTTGTGAGCGTGGTAGAGAAATCACCTCGCACGTAAGGGAAGCTGATCTTCACCGTGCCTTCGCCCGCCAGAGAACCCTGCACCTTGCAGCGCTGGCCGCCACTGATGGTAAGCGTCTTGCCCTTTGCCACCGTGATGGCGTTACTAAGCGAAGGAACTGCGCTGGTCGAATTGTTGTTGAAGACTCTGATCGTAGCATTGCCTGTCACCTCGATAGCAGAACCGGCTTTACCCAAAGTAGCGTTCCAGGCACCTTGCGAAAGCGTTCCACCCTCAAGGATTGTTGCGGCATAGCCATTGGTTCCGCCATAGTTCAGATTCAGCTGACCGGCACCGCGCTTCACTAATACGCCCTTTCCGGACACAGCCGACTGGAAGGTAGTCGTGCTGTTGGCAGGTACATTGATCGCTGCCGTATCGGTCAGCACCACGCTACGATCGGATGCGGCATTGGTGTGATTGATAGTCAGCACCGCCTTACCGATTTCGATAGTCGAGCCTGCACCGAAGCAACTCTCCGTACCCTTGTTTTCCAGATTCTTCACAGTCACCTTTCCGTTGTTGAGAATGGTCTTGCCCGTGTAATTGCTCTTGGTGGCATTGAGCACCAATGTACCGGCACCATCCATTACCAGATTGCCCGTACCGCTGATACCGCCTTCACCATTGAAGGTGTAGGTACCGCTCTCGTGCGTGAAGCGTACGCCTTTGGTTACCATCTTATCGGTCAGGTTCACCGTGCGCTGTGTTGCCTCTTCCGGGAAGACGATCTCATCGTCGGTCACGAAAGCCACAGCATCCCCGTTCAACGAGAAGTTGGCTGTCTGATAATCCCAGTTACCGTTTTCTGCACCCGTCCAACGCACATCTACTGCAGCATCGCGCATACCGCGAACCACCAGCACAATCTGCTTTTCACGCACTTCCACCACATAGTTGAGGCCTACCAGACCACGCACCTTGATGTTCTTGGCATCGGCCGTCAGCGTTCCGGTGCATTCGGCTACGACATATTCTCCTGCCTCAGGAGTTTTTTCCGAAGCGACAATCGTCAGCGTATTCGTACTCTTCAGCGTCAGGTTGCCATTAACCCTCAGCAAATCGCACTTTACTTCGTTGGCCGTTTGAAGGTTCAGTTCCACAAACACGCCACCCGATAGCGTCATGTCTGTATTCGAGGTGATAGTACCGAAAGGAAGATCGGAAGTGCCCGGAGAAAGTCGACAACCTTCATAGTTCAGGCCACCCTCGAACGACACGCTGCTATTAAGCACCGGATTTCCGGCCAATGTACCTTTGGCACGAAGTTCCAACGGACCAGCCACTGTACCATTGATTGCCAATGTTCCCTCGCTGATAATCGTAGTACCCGTTGTGGTGAAGTTTCCGTTGAAAGTGACTGTGCCGAGCTGCGACTTGAAGACATTTCCCGTGCCGCCAAGATTACCGCTGAAAGCATAATCCTTTCCCTTCGGATTCATCAGATAAGTAGCACCCGGCTGCACCTCTCCCGAGATTTCTACAACAGCAGAATTATCGCCGGAAATATCGAAAATAACACTTTGGCCATTTTCAAAGGCCTGATTCTTTGTCTGATCGTAAGAAGTAAAACCGGTACTGCCTGCACTCCATGAACCGGAAGCATAGCGCAAATCGGTCTCCATCAACGGAGGCAGAGGCGGCAAAGGCATACCTGCGCCCAAATAGAAAGCGGTGTTCGGATGCTGGTAGTAACCGCGTGTCGTGCAGTCGCCGCGATAGTGCGGATCCTGCTGCAAGCAGTAAATACTGTAATTGGTCGGAATGTTTGTGCTATAGCCCGTCAGACCCGTACTGTGATCGGCACTCTGCTTGGCAAGAATCACTTCCTCACGCCAGTCGCCGGTGATATCGCCCATAAATGCAGGACGCGTGCCAGTACCGCCCATCGTGCCCCAACTGGATTCACGGGAGAACTCGATGAGACGCGACTTGCCTCTCACGGTAGTCACCATCAGATTGGTGCCCCAGCCGCTACCGCCTGGCGATGAGAGTTCTTCACGCAGCAGGTCGCCGTTCCACCACAAACCTTCGAAGCAGGTTGACATACCCCATTGCGTACGCGTTTCGCCGGTCGGATCGCCCTTGCTGTCGTAGATATAATCGTCGGTGAAACTGTAAATCTCATAACCTTTGTGGTTCGGATCGATATCCATACAGGCACCACGACCCACATCGAACACACTGGGCAAATACCATTCCTTGATACGCTCGCCGGTAGCAGGATCGTAGAGCAGCTGACCCAGCAGCGCACTTTGCTGAATGGCATAGGCCTCCATACCTGGACGATCCGGATCGATGTCGCTCACTATAAAGCGGTCGCCGTGTCCGATGCCCGGACTCTGGAACCAACCCGTCAGCGGATTCAGATTGTAGCCGCCCTGCAGCATTTCGTCGCGTCCGTCACCATCCACATCGGCCACACGCAACTGGTGGAACTCTGCCGGCCAAGGACGTTTGTCGTTACGGCTCCAAGTCGCACTCTGATGCCAGTTGGAGGCCTTACCGCCCGTCCAGTCATAATCCCATGAGAACACGTAATTGTGATGTGTCTTATTGTTGTCGCGATCCAGACACTCCATCACCAGAGACGGATGCAAACCATCCAGATAACAGATTGAGAAATGTCCGTCCATCGCGGAATAGTTATCACTCATATAGTCGCTGCGATTGTCGCGGGTATAATGGTCGCTTCCATCCGTCACCTTGCTGTAGTCCAATTCGCTGCAAGCCAGTTCCTCACCCGTCGCTCCGTCGATGACCGACACATAGAAAGGACGGTTGCGCTTCGTCTGCGTACGATAATCGACGATGCCGTCGCCATCCACATCGGCCACCGTGCTTCCCATCGCATATTTACCCCAGGTCTCGTTGGCCTTATCCCAGAAACGGGTGCCGTCGCTTGCACGAATCATCACCTCACAGCGACCGTCGCAGTTGATGTCGTAAGCCACCACCATATCGTTCTGTCCGGCACAGATGTTCACATTCGGGCCCATATCTACCGTCCAAAGCAATGTGCCGTCCAGTTTATAGGCCTGAATCTTATGGCTGGTGGTTGAAGTATTGTCCTGCTGGTTTTCAGCATCGTCGTTGTCGGCAGCACCGGCAAACAGACGATCCACCAAAACGGCATCGTACTCGCCGTTACCGTTCAGGTCCATCGGCCAGACGAACTTCGTACGATAATCGTCGCGTTTGATGACCGTATTGTCAAAATCGAAATCGAACCAGACATTGTCCCAATTACGGGTCTTGTAGAGGAAAGGATGGCTGATTTCGCCCTCCACCCCATTGATAATGGCGCTGACTGCGTATTCCGAGTTAGCGACCAACGATGTCGGCGTGAAATTGGTTTTCGTCAGCGGGGTAGAATTCAGTTTTGTGTAAGTTTCGCTACCTGCTGCACGGCGATACACATTGTAGGTGGTTCCTTCCGGCTCTTGAGCCAGTTTTCGCCAACTGATCAAGGCACCGCTGCCGCCGTCTCCCGTACGACTGGTTCCACTTCGTTTCACTGCTACCACGCCACGCCCCAACTGTTGTTGCAGGCGTTGTCCGGTCATTAACTGTGGCAACATCATCAGCATGCCGGCCACTACAAAAATTCTGGATAACTTCATGTAATAAGTTTTGGTTTGATTTTTCGGGTGCAAAGGTAAGCATCTTTTTTCAGATGTACTAAAAATCTCGTCGCAGATAATAAAAAAATCGTTGCAAATATGCGTTTCAGTAGTCTTTGGGCAATACTCCATACTTCTCTTTGAAACATTTCGAGAAGTAGCTGGCGTATGAAAAACCGACCATATAGGCGATTTCGTTCATATTGTACGATGTGGTTTTGAGCAACAGCGCAGCACGTTCCAGTCGTTGGTTGCGAATAAAATCGGTCGGTGTCTGTCCGGTGATGGCTCGCATCTTCCGGTGCAGGTTCGCCCGACTCATACAGAGATCGTTCGCCAACGCATCCACCGAGTATTCGGAATCCATAATATGCTCTGAAACGGCAGCCGTTGCCTTATCGACAAACGTCTGATCGGCTACGGAAAGTTGCGGAGCGGTCTCTTCCGAAAGGGCTTGCGACGCTTCCTCTTTTGAGGTCTTTCTCTTCACGACGAAGAAGGCGGCAGCTGCCAGCATCATCAAAGCAAGAAGCGTCCAAAGCCAGCCTTGCTCATACCACTTCGGCAGACGCATCAAGGTAATCACCGTGTTCGGTTCGCTCCAATGGCCAAAGGCATCGGTGGCTCGCACCTGCAGCTGGCTTTGTCCGCTCGGCAAACGGGAGAGTTTCACCACATGATCTCCTTCAGGCAATACGGTCCATGCTCCATTGACGCTCATCCGATAGGCGAACTGCACCTGCGATGCCTGCCGGAATGTGAGGGTCGAAAGACAGACTTCCACCAGATCGGTCCCCCGGGGCAAGGTAAGCGAATGCTGGCCGAAACCGATCAGCTGACGTGTTCCGTCGTACAGACAAGCGGTAGCTACGGGCTTGACATCAGCAACGGTCTCATCCGGACTTAGCTGCAACGTCGTCAGATGGAGCAAACTGGTGCCCGTCACACCCTGCGACAGCAGCAAGGCCGTATCGCCCTGCAATTGCAACTGACGGAAAGAAAGGCTGTCCAACAGAATGGTCAGCTGATCGTCTTTCCATTGGCACACCCCACGCGCCTTGCTTAGCAGATAGAGCGTCTGAAGTTTCTCGGAATACGCTAAGCTGCGCACTTTATCCAGTTCTCTCTGCAAAGGACGCAAATATTGTCCGTCGTAAAAATAAAGCGAATGATAGGTACCGATATAGAATGTGTCCTCTCCCGTCGCTGACGGAGCTTTTCTTAGCGCCCACGAAAGTACGGTTGCATCGTTGGGCGGAGCCAGTTGGGTCATCACCGAGTCGAGCATCTGTTTGATTTCGTCGGACGATCTCCCTTTAGGCGCGTCTTCCGGAAAGTCGCTCCATGTTCCGCTGACGATTGTCCTTTTGCCATCCACCGATTTCAAGCACACGACGCCACCATTCCAAAGTTGCGCCCAAAGTGAACTGTCGGCATCGAAGCGTAAGCTGGATATACTCCGGTTTTTGCCCTCCCAAGTGGTTTCGAAACGTTCCAGCAATTCGGCTGCCTCCGAAAAATGAAGCAACTGGTTGCGAAACGCTAACCAGACACTTCCATCGGCTGCCGACAGCATAAAACCGACGCGCTTGTCGGCAAGTTCGTTCCCGTCTGTTTCACTTCCGACTGTAATGGGCCGCACCGTATAGTCTTTCTTACTCAGGATGTAGGCTCCCTCTTTGGTGCCGAACCAGATTTCTGCCTTATTCTTCTGCTCCGTCAGGCAAAGGACATCGTTGCTCTGCAACAGATAGGGATGCTGCCGGTCGCTACGGAAAGACTCTGTCTCATAGCCGTCGAACCGGCACAATCCGGTTCCCTTCCCGCCATACCACCAATATCCTTCTGCATCCTGAAGACTGCATGCTATCTCCTCCCCGCTTTTCCCCAAGGCAGGCAGACCTGTGCTTTTCGGCTGAGCATTCGTCAGCAGAACGACCGACAGGAGGAGAATGAAGCACGCTGTGTATTTCATCGGAATAGTTTTACGATGCAAAAGTACAAAAATAAATCGTATCCACCAAATTTTCTTCCCTAAAATCGTTGTTTAGACATAAAAAACAAAAGATAGAGTGATTATCCAATCGCCCTAACTTCCTATAATCCCGATAATAAGAGATTACTTCTGAATAAATCTCTGCTCCTTCCGGACATAGATCCGTCCGCGCTGAGGAGCCGTTACCTCCTGCCCCTGAAGATTGAAGATCTTACTTTCTTTCATTCCGTCTTCAGCTGACAGTCTTCCGATTTAAGTTCCTGAGCGGCAAGTTTCAAGTCGGAAATTACATTTTCCGAATGCAAAGATACTAACTTTTCGGGAAAAGTGCACAAAAAATTATAACATTATCTTTCGATTGTAAATCATTCACCGAGAAAAACATAGTTTTTCACAGGTAACTATTCAGCGAATCATCCATAGCCGCTATCCACGCTTAGAACAAAGCATGAATGGCAGCATAAGGCGACTGGTTGTGTTTTTTGGTAGTCTCCACAATGGATAGGATGTCAAGAAAAGCATCAGCACCGGCATCA
>JAFSKF010000033.1 GCA_017449065.1 Bacteroidales bacterium | reverse complement strand
CTGATGCCGGTGCTGATGCTTTTCTTGACATCCTATCCATTGTGGAGACTACCAAAAAACACAACCAGTCGCCTTATGCTGCCATTCATGCTTTGTTCTAAGCGTGGATAGCGGCTATGGATGATTCGCTGAATAGTTACCATTTGCCAAAAATGAAGTTATAGTCAATAGTGGAGATGTTAATGTACTGAAAAAAGCGGCTAAAGCGTATGTCGTTTTTGACTATTCTCAGGCAAAAGTGGAAAACATGACATTAGATGAATATTTACAAAGTCGTGGAGATGATTTTGTGCGTGATTGTCCGCAAAACAAGGAATATGCTGCTAAATATTTTACAAATCGTTTGGATACGAAGAATAAAAAAGGTAAAGGCCTTACTACTACTTCAGAAGAATCTCAAGCTGAATACAAAATTATAATTCGGCCCATAAGTTTTGATATGGGAGCTGGCGGTCTTTCAATGATTCCTATGGCCAAAGCGAAAGCAGGAGGGTGTATTATGTCAGGAACGGCGGAAATCATCGAGACATCGTCTGGAAATACGGTTTTAAGTTTAACAATTGATGAAGTCAAGGGGTTAGGACATGTATCAGAGACGGTTCGTTTGGGGATGATGTATATTGAATTGGCAAACTTGATGCTGAAACTTAAATAACAGTATTAAAGATGGCGTATCATTTTGACACGCCATCTTACATTTTATAAAAAAAGATTAAAAGGTTGTTCTTTACTAATACAGCGCACAGAAATTCTGGCAAGCGCGGTAGTCGACACCTTCTTTGTCCATACCGAAGGCATTCCAGCGGCAGACGAAAGATATCTTTATCTGCAAGTAGATTTAACCCATTATCAGAGTTAGAACGTGGCAACCAGAACCAGATCCAAAGGTCGGGCTGTTCGGTATGGGTAATTGGTAACAAAAAAGAGATTTCGGAGAAGATTCTACTATTTCATTGCCACAAGGGCTCGTCTTGCCATCCTCTTGGGAATCCCATTGCAGCTGGATCAGCGACAGGATACTTTGAGAGCAGGCTTTTTATACTTTCAGTAAATGTGTTTTGTAAAGTAATGGCTTGATGCCAATAAGCAATATAACAAAGGTGAGGATATAGTTTATCCGGCGCAACCTGTAGGTTTGTGATCCATTTATTAGGTAAGTGTTTTGGGAGGTTGGGGCTAACAACGAAGTTGGTGTTCCAAAGACGAGCATGATGTGCGCTGATATTGCGGATTACAGTTATACAGCGCAACCAACTGCGCATATACTCAAATTTTGGAATCATGAAACTGCGACTAACGGCCTTCTTGGCTGCACTATCACCCATATTACTGTAAAGCTTGGAGAGAGTTCCCATAGATGATACCTCCAGCGTTTTCCAGACAGGAGGCATCGAGGGTTCATCGTATTTACTAAAATGCTCTAGGATAAATTCATCCTCGGAACGGTTAAGCTCTTCCTGTAAATTACGAAGGTTGTTCGAAAACATTGCGTTGCTTTCTGCCAATGCGGAATCCATAAACCAAAAAGCTCCGTGTCTTTCGGAAAACAACCGAATCATTCGTGCGCGAACAACAACCTCAATATGCTGGATTGCAGAGAAAACAAGGAGACGAAGTTCTTC
The DNA here is from genome assembly GCA_017449065.1 of Bacteroidales bacterium. Classification (GTDB taxonomy): domain Bacteria; phylum Bacteroidota; class Bacteroidia; order Bacteroidales; family UBA3663; genus Liminaster. Next base: position 82,711 of record JAFSKF010000033.1, on the reverse strand, counting down.
ATCGAAGTGGTAGAGACTGACAATTTGAGAGAGCCGGGATCCGGATTTGAAGGTGTGCGATTGCTTGTCTGCTTCCATTAGGCGCCAGTATCCTGCCAGTCGGAAGTAACTAATCGTATCGAAAATTTTGTTCGCTTCAGCATCATCCTCTATAAGAAGTCCTCGTTGTTTGAGGATGTCAATCTGCTGCTGAATGGTCAGCAACGGTTTACTATATTTCATGAATGTACAGACAAAAAATGTCCCGCCCTGGTACGCTGCATTCCTTGCGGACGAGAAGCGGTGGCGGGTTCTATTGAGTGCAAAGATAAGGGCTTTTATTGAAATTTCCAAATATTTTGACGAAAAAGTGTGTAAAAAGTGAAAATATGAGTAGTCTGACCGATTTTTTATGCCTTCAATGTTACAATAATTGAGAATAGCCTGTTGATTTTTGGGGTGGTCTGAAATGATTTGTTATATTTCATGAATGTACAGACAAAAAATGGCCCGCCCTGGTACGCTGCATTCCTTGCGGACGAGAAGCGGTGGCGGGATCTATCGGGTGCAAAGATAGGTGCTTTTATCGAAATTTCCAAATATTTTGACAAAAAATCAAAAAGTGTCTGTAATTCTTCACTTCAGATAGCCTTTAGCCTGCTTTCAGGCTGCTCTTAGGCTGCTTGCTGCCATACTCATGAGTATGCTTAGAAGGAGCTTGAAAGGAGGTTAAGGAGCCTTATTTTCCTCAGTGCCAAGTTGGCGTTATATGCTATTGGGGTCTAGAAGGAAATCTAGCAAGCTGATAGTGACAATTCCCTGTTCGTCCGTTTTTCGTTTGATGTCTTCGTAGGTTATTATTATTTTGCGAAAACTATCATTGGTGCTCAATAGGGAACGTTTTTCTTGTTTTTCCTTGTCTTCGCTCGGCATACGGAACGCTGACTGAATATAGATGCGCTCTGCTCCTTTATTGACTACAAAATCGATTTCCAAGGGGACTCTCATCGTCTTATTTTCTGCATTGGTTGTCCAAGTTTCCACCATACCAACATCAACACGAAAGCCTCGAATACGTAATTCATTGTAGATGACATTCTCCATAATGTGCGTCTCTTCTTGTTGTCTCATGTTGAGAATTGCAGCGCGTAGCCCCATATCTGCAAAATAGTATTTTGTTTCAGTGCCTATATATTGCGCCCCTTCACATCATATCTCATGGATTCTTCTATCAAGAACGCATCTTGCAGATAGCTAATATAGTCCCGAATGGTACTGTCATATATCTGGATTGCGAAGCCGTTTATTCTTTCGATTGTCCAGAGATATTTCAATAATATGGTTTTCTTCCACCCCGTGATCTAAAAGGTGCTGATGGAATAGAGTCATCAGTAGGAACGACTTGCCGGAACGGCGTATGCCAGTAACAATCTTGACCATTCCGTTTCCTTTTGAGTCTATCAGCTGTCGAAGATATTTTTCGCGAGATATTATCATTTTTTGAAGTTGATTTTTTGTGGTTTACCACATATTTTCGACCGCAAATATGTGTCTTTTATCTTATTTCCTCAGCGCCAAGTTGGCGTTATAGTAGTCGGTCCGGCCGGTAATGTCTTCCACGATGTTTAGGAAGGGGGGGACCTTCAGGTCAGCGTAGCAGGCGATGCCTTTGGTTTCCAGAATCACAAGACCCTGCAAATCGCCCTCGTAGGTGTCCAATTCGAAGAACTGTCCTTTATAGATAAAACTGCGACGGCGTTTCATGATGCTGCGGCGGTAAGGATCCGCTTGCTTCAGCAGGGATTCGTAGAGCGCATTGGTCACTTGCCGTTCGGTCACCAGTTCCTCGGTGGGCGAGAGGCGCTTCCGCGTGGTGTGGATATTTACCACGTTGCCGTTGGTGGAGCGTCTGCGCAGACGCACTTCCGTGCCGGGTTCCGCCACTAAGTAGGTCTGGATGATCTCGCTTTCCGTGCAAGGCGGCAGTTCACCCGTGATGCGCACGATGTACTTGCACTCCTCTTTGATAGGTTGCGGCAGGCCCAGCACGGCAGAAATCTCGCGAATCACGCGGTTCATCTTCTCTTCGAAATCCTCACCGTTGTTAATAACGCGCAGGTGCGGGTGTCCCGTCCATGCTTCGATTACCTTGCGGTCCAGTTCGCGGGCAATGGCCAGTCCTGCCTCATCCGCTTGTTCATAGCGCTGGGCATTGTTAGCGGTCGTGTAGAATTGCTCTGCACCGTCTGCCGCACTCACCAGGTGGAGCACGGCGTCGTAGCGCTGCCCCATGCGGAGTTCCTCGGTCGAGGTGTGGCACGCTTCCGTCAGTTCGTTCCACATCTCAGCTGAGATATAGGCAGAGATATCCATGGCTCCCCGGTCGCAGACAATCACGCAGGGTTCTGTGCAGGTTTGAGCCAGGCGCATCACCTTGTCCTCCAGCTCCAGTTGGGTTTCCAGAATCACTTTTTCGCCTTCGTAGTAGAAGTCCTTGTTGTCGGTCAGATAGTTCCAGCCGGCTTGGGTAATCATAGTGGGCACTTCGGGAACCATAAACACTTTATAGCCCAGAGCAGAGAAATGCTCGTTGATGCGAACCAGGGCTGTGGTTTTGCCGGCGCACGGACCACCGGTCAGCACAATGCGTTTGATAGAAGTCATAGTTGGGTTAAATTTCGAGGCAAAGGTACGGTATTTCGCTCAAAAAAGCAAATTTGTCGTTCAAAAAGTAGGCGAATTGAAAAAAAATGGCTAATTTTGCGGCTGTAAATATAACCCGAATGCAAAACGTCCTTCTTCATTGCTGTTGTGCGCCTTGTTCGAGTGCCATTCTCGAATGGATGCTTTCGCACGATGTCCGTCCGACATTGTTCTACTGCAATCCGAATATCTATCCGGCAGAGGAGTATCGGATCCGCAAGGATGAGATTACCCGCTATGCAGCCCGCTTGGGAGTCACCATCATCGACGATGATTACGACCATGCTGCCTGGTTGGCACAGGTGAAGGGGATGGAGCAGGAGCCTGAGCGTGGGGCCCGGTGTCTGCAATGTTTCCGGATGCGGCTGCTGCGGGCTGCTGAGAAGTGCTCCGAGCTTGGTTTCGATGTATTCACGACCACTTTGGCATCCAGCCGCTGGAAGAGCCTGGAACAGATCAATGCTGCCGGACAGTGGGCAGCGCAGCACGTAAATGAAAATCCCCTTTGCACGCATCCCGTCCGTTTCGACGACAGGAACTGGCGCAAAGGAGGCTTGCAGCAACGCCGCAACGAGCTGCTGAAAGAGAACGGATTCTACAACCAGCTCTATTGCGGTTGCGAATTCTCGTTAGAGGCAATGCAAAGGAAGCAGGCTAATCTTGCAGACGGGCCTTCTCATACTCCGTCATGCAGTTTATCAGCCCCTGCATGTCCTTCGAGTGGAGAATAGCCTGCGAGATGCCGCGATACTGGAACGCATACAGAAAGTCGAGCGAAATGTCGTGGTCTTTCAGTTCCTTCAGCACACGGCTCATCGAACCCGGTTCGTTCGGAACATTGAGCGAATAGACCGGAGTCTGCTCCACGAACAGATCGAGCACTTTCAGGGCTTCGGTTGCCCGGTTCACATTATCGACAATGAGGCGCAGCACACCGTATTCGGGTTCGTCGTTGATGCTGTACGAAAGAATGTTGATGCCCTTGTCTGCCAATGTCTGGAACACCAGGTAAGTGGCGCCGCTGCGGTCTTCTATATGAAGAGTGAGTTGCTGGATAATCATGTGTAGAAAGATTTAGTTATGCAGCCGCAAAGATAGCGAGATTTGCGGAAGAATGCAAATAAATCGACGAAAAAATCAATAAACAAACCCATATATTCCATAAATCCGATGAAACCGAATCTGTTTTTATTGAAACTTGTTCTTCTTGTGTCAGGCTTGTCGGTTGCACTTCCGTCCGCAGCCCAAGTGGCATATCCCGCAGCTAACCCGTCAACTGAAGCCAGCCAGTGGTATAAGAAAGGCAAATGGCGTCAGGGCTGGAAGGTGAAACCCTACGAGCAGATGGATGTCGAGACCTTCTATCAGCAGTATCAGCAGCACCCAGCCATGTACGACAGTATCTTCCAGTGGCTGAAGAGCATCGACCCCGTGACGATGGAGCCTGCCAAGAACGTGATGACCTGGAGCCATGCGGTTGCCCATTGTCAGGACCTTGACCTGCGCACACCGGAGAACACCCAGTGGGAGCAGCACCGGAAGCACATCGACTTGCAGTGGGTGGTGACCGGAAGCGAACGTATGGCAGTGACACACGAAGTGTCGGTGCTGGCTCCGAAAAACGAGTACAGCGACAAGAAAGACGTGCAGAACTTCAAGTTCAAGAAGGCGCCCGCTCCCGGACAATACCTGTTGCTCGACAGCCATCCGAAGCGATTCTATCTGTTTTTCCCGGGCGATATCCACGAGTGCTGCGGCATCGCCCGACAGCCGCAGACCGTTCGCAAGATTGTGGTTAAAATCGAGTATTTTGAATAAATCGTGTGTCGAAGATGCAGAATATCGGGGCGAAATAGTATAAATTTAGACTAAAATTTGCATCATATAATAAAAAATACTTATCTTTGTCCCGATAAATTGTGCAAATCAATACAAACATAAACCATAAGTCAATTTCATCATCATGAACAAGATTTTTGCTTTCAGCGCTCTTTGCGCAACGCTCGTTGCCGCTACCAGCTGTGGCGGAGGCGAAACCAAGGTGGCTGTTCCTCAGGAGGAGCCAACCGTTTTTTCCGATGTTAACAATTTCGACACCAACGGTGAGGCTACCGGTAAGGAAGTTACCAATTTCGGTGCTAACGGTCAGATTGTTTCTGTAGATAAGTTTACAGTCGATAAGACCAGCAAGGAAATGTATCAGACGGAGCACGTCATCTACCAGAACGGCAAACCGGCTTACAGTAATGTATTGAGAGCAGACGGAACCGTTGAGGGTCACGACATCTTCACCTACAACGAGAAGGGTGCTATCACCGAAGAGGTCATCGAAGAGTATAACGAAGGTTTGAAGCGCATTGCTCCGGCTCAGCGCTATGTCTATGCTTACGATGCCAGTGGCGACGTTACCAGCGTGAAGGAAGAGAAGTCTGCACCTAAGGGCTGGGAAACTGTTTACGAGTGGACCTATACCTACGATGCTCAGGGCCGTCTGTCAGGCCGTCAGGACTTCACCGGTTTCGGTAAGGATCGCAAGCAGTCTTGCAGCTATTCCTGGCGATATGCTGAGGGCAGCAACCAGATTGAGCAGCTTGATTTCTATCGCTTCGACATGAAGACCCAGAAACTGAAACACGATTCAAAGACTCACTACGAGTACAATGCTGCCGGTCAGGTTACCAAGAGCACTGTGATTCGCCACAAGAACAACAAGAAACGTGACGATATCAACAGCCGCCTCTTCACCTACGAGTACAACGATAAGGGTCAGGTTACCCTTGTTTACGAGCAGAAGTGGAACAGCGGTACTTCTTCCTGGTATGAGGTTACCAATACCACCTATACCTACGATGAGGCCGGTCAGCTGATTCAGAAGCAGAACATCCGCAGCACCAACCGCGGTATGAAGTTCTACAACGAAGTGATTACTCCGGGTGCTCCTGCTGACAAACCGAATGTGGCTCCTGCCGCTCCTGCTTTGGTGGTTAAGCCTGTCATCAACCTTGAAGACAAGCAGCAGACCAGCTTGGACGAAGAATAAGTTCCGATACCTTTAAAATAAAAAGTGCTTCATGAGTCAGATCATGAAGCACTTTTTCTGTTCCTGACCAAGGAACTGACCACTACTGCTATCCCGAGTCCCATCGGATAGAAGAGATAGGGAATGATACTGGCTGGGCTGAATGGTTGTCCGGTTTGTTGCGAGACCAGTGTGGCAGCGAACAAAAGCTGGACACCGTAGGGAAGCAGACCTTGCGTGAAGCACGAGACCGTATCGAGAATGCTGGCACTGCGTTGCGGTGAAATGCCGTAATGTTGAGCAATCTTTTGGGCAATAGGTCCGGCTGTGATGATAGCTACCGTATTATTGGCCGTGCAGATGTTCACCAGACAGACTAATGAGGCGATGCTTAGTTCTGCGCCGCGCTTGGTCTTGATGCCACGCGTCACATGCCGGAGCAGATAGTCGATACCTCCATTGTAGCGTATCAGTTCCAGCAGTCCTGCAGCCATCATTGCCATCAGCATGAGTTCGCCCATGCCGATCATGCCGGTTCCCAGCCGGTCCATCCAACCGAACAGATCGAAGGTGCCGCGCCACATGCCGATGCCGCCTGCCAAAAGGATGCCCAACAAAAGCACTTGCATCACGTCGAGTCCGCAAACGGCCACCACAATTACCACTAAATAGGGGAGAACCAGCAGAAGATCCAGTTCATGAGGTTGTTCAAGCACTTGGGCATCACGTCCTATGAAATAATAGATGGCAATCATAATTATAGCCACCGGAAGCACTAATGCCAGATTGGTGCGGAATTTATCGCGCATCTGACAGCCCTGTGTCTGGGTAGCAGCGATGGTAGTATCGCTGATGAACGAAAGGTTATCACCGAAATAGGCACCGCCCACCACAATCGCCGCCATCAGTGGCAACGAAATGTCGGTCTTTAGTGAAATACCGACGGCAATAGGAATCAGTTGGATGATTGTACCCACCGAGGTGCCCACAGCCAAAGAGACGATACAAGCGGCAAGAAAAATGCCTGGCAGCAGCCACGATGCAGGCAGAAGGTGCAGCGTCATATCGACTGTAGCCTCAATACAGCCCATCTCTTTGGCACAATAGGCAAAAGCACCCGCCATCAGGTAAATCCATACCATCAGGAGCACTGTGGGGTGTCCGGCTCCTTTCGAAAAAAGCATGAGCCGGTCGGAGGGCGTACCTTTCGTAATCAGCATCGCATACACGGAAGCAATGAGAAACGCTACCAAAGTAATCGACGAATGCGAAAAGTCGCCGCCCAACAGGCACAGGCCTACGTAGCTGAGCAGAAACAGAACCAGAGGAGACAGCTTGTAAATTCCCTTCATAAAATATAAGTTTGTCCGGTTAATCTTCCATCAACTTGCGGTAACGGGCACGTTTGGGTTCTTCGATGCCCAGACGCTTCGACTTGTTGATCTCGTAATCTGTATATGAACCTTCGAAGAAGAACGTTTCACCATTGCCCTCAAAAGCCAGAATGTGTGTGCAGATGCGGTCGAGGAACCAGCGGTCGTGACTGATGACTACGGCACACCCGGCAAACGACTCCAGACCTTCCTCCAAAGCTCGCAGGGTGTTGACATCGATATCATTGGTAGGCTCGTCGAGCAGCAGTACATTGCCTTCCTCTTTCAGGGCCATAGCCAGATGCAGACGGTTGCGTTCTCCGCCCGAAAGCACACCGCAGAGCTTGCCTTGATCGGCACCTGAGAAATTGAAGCGAGACAGGTAGGCACGAACGTTCACATCGCGTCCGCCCATGCGGATGAGTTCGTTGCCGCCACTCACCACTTCGAAAATCGATTTGTTCGGGTCGATGTCCTTGTGCTGCTGGTCAACGTAAGCCAACTTCACGGTTTCGCCTTCGCTGAACTCGCCGCTATCGGGTTTCTCCAATCCCATAATCATGCGGAAGAGGGTGGTCTTTCCGGCGCCGTTCGGACCGATGACACCCACGATGCCGTTGGGCGGAAGAGAGAAGTTCAGGCCGCTCATCAGCACCTTGTCGCCAAAAGCTTTCCTGACATTTACGGCTTCGATCACCTTGTTGCCCAGACGCGGACCGTTCGGGATGAAAATTTCCAGTTTCTCTTCGCGTTCGCGCTGTTCTTCGTTCAGCATCTTGTCGTAACTGTTCAGACGGGCCTTGCCCTTGGCCTGACGGGCTTTCGGAGCCATCCGGACCCACTCCAACTCGCGTTCCAAAGTCTTGCGTCGCTTCGAAGCCACTTTTTCCTCCTGTGCCATGCGTTTGGTCTTCTGATCCAGCCACGACGAGTAGTTGCCCTTCCAAGGGATACCTTCGCCGCGATCCAGTTCCAAAATCCATTCCGATACGTCGTCAAGGAAATAGCGGTCGTGAGTGACGGCAATTACGGTTCCTTCATATTGCTGCAAATGCTGCTCCAGCCAGTCGATCGACTCGGCATCCAGGTGGTTGGTCGGTTCGTCTAAGAGAAGCACATCGGGTTTGGTCAGCAGTATGCGGCAGAGAGCCACGCGACGGCGTTCGCCGCCTGAAAGCGTTTTGACAGAAGAATCGCCAGGAGGACAATGAAGTGCTGCCATGGCTCGTTCCAGTTTTGAGTCGATGTTCCAGGCATCGGTACTGTCGATGATGTCTTGCAGTTCCGCCTGACGGTTGATGAGCTTGTCCATCTTGTCGGGATCCTCCAGATATTCGGGCTCGGCAAACTTCATGTTCACCTCTTCGTATTCTGCTAATGCATCGTAGATATGTTTCACGCCTTCCATTACGTTCTCTTTCACCGTCTTGGTCTCGTCGAGTTTCGGATCCTGCTCCAGATAGCCAACGCTATAACCGGGACTCCAGACCACCTCACCTTGTGAAGGCTGGATCAGTCCGGCGATGATTTTCATCAGGGTCGATTTACCGGCACCGTTCAGACCGATGATGCCGATTTTCGCACCATAGAAGAAACTGAGGTAAATGTTTTTAAGAACTTGTTTCTGTGTCTGCTGGATGGTATGAGTTACACCCACCATCGAGAAAATAATTTTTTTGTCGTCAACTGTTGCCATAATTGTTGGATTTTGGATGCAAATGTAAGGAGAAAAGGGGAGAAAATGAAATTAAATATGTTAAAAATAATTAAATAGAGACACAGATTAAAAATAATAGTATAACTTTGCGTCACTTTAACCACTATTTAAAGATGAAACCCAATTTCGGATATAAATATCCAAGACCTGCTGTGACGGCCGATTGTGTAATCTTCGGATTCGACATGAAAGCGGGAGATTTGAAGATTCTGCTCATAGAACGAGGAATCGAGCCCTTCAGCGGCAAGATGGCTTTGCCTGGTGGCTTTATACAGATTAAGAGTACCACCGATGAAGACGGCTTCGTGATCAGTGAAAGAAACGAAAGCCTGCAAGACTGTGCCCGGCGTGAATTGGAAGAAGAGACGGGCTTACATGTCAATTTTATGGCAGAACTCGGTACGTTCAGCACTCCGGGACGCGATCCGCGCGGGGTTGTGATTACCGATGCATTCTATGCATTAGTTAATCCGACACCAGTGAAAGGCGGCGACGATGCGCAGGCGGCACAATGGGTGAATTTCCATGAAGTGATTGAAGTAATCGGTCACATGCCAAACGGATTCCATTTCCTGGCTTTCGATCACGATGAGATTGTCAAGCGTGCCTACCACCGTTTGCAGGAAGAGATTTGTTTCGAGCCTATTGCCTTCGACCTGTTGCCGGAAGTATTCTCGATGACTGCGGTTCAACATGTTTATGAAGAGGTGCTCGGTAAGAATTTCGACCGTCGTAATTTTGCCCGTAAGGTGCTCGACTCAGGCGTGCTTGATATGCTTCCGCACAAGGGACGCAACATCTATTATCGTCTGAACCGGGAACGCTATGAAGAGATGAGAACTTCCGGTAAGCGGCTGAAACTTATTTTTGTTTAAGCCGTTTATTCCTACACCCAGCAGCATCTGCCTGTGCGTTCCATCCAGCGGCGGTGCGCATTGTAGGCTGGTTCGTCTTTGCATACCCAAAGAATAGGCGCCGTTTTCCGTTCCACAACGGGAGGCGGCGCTTCTCCGTCGGTGAGGATCATGAGTCCGTCGTAGGCTGAGGATGCCGTGAAGTAATCCACGACGGGCTGGAAGTCTGTTCCGCCGCGTCCGTTCACGTCGATGCTGAGTTCCACTTGTCTCATCGGGCGGATCTCTCCCAAGGTGGTATCGAAGCTCACCACGTCGATGTCGATATCGCTGTTCAGGAACAACCGGTTCAGGATGCTGTAGAAACGGGAAAGCGTTTCGGTGTCGATGCTGGCGCTGGCATCGACGGCCACCAGCAGCCGGGCTTCGATTTGGCGGCGGCTGCCCATCTGCAGGAATCCCGTGCGCCGGTTGGGGCGCATGCGGGTCAGCGTGCGGTTCGACGACAGCAGATTGCTCTTGAAACCCTGAAACACCATGCTGCGGTTCAGGCGGGCACGGGTCGAAGCCTGAATGCGTTCCACGATGTCGCCGGAAAGCGAGCCCCAGTCGGTGGTGCGTTCAATGAGTTCGTTGATGCGTATCTGCATGAGCGAATCGTCGTGCCAGAACTCCGACTTCTGGCGGTTCGATGTATTCGAGGCATTGTCCGACGAATCCCGGTCGGGTTCCTTTTCCTTTTGGTTTTCGATCTGCTTGCAATACCACTCGTAGCATTCGCCCATGGGCAGGTGATAGTAACCCGGTCCCTTCAGCGCACCGGCTTCCTTCAGCAGGCAGTAGCCGTCTGCAATGGTGCAGTCGCTGCCCAGGGCGATGGTTTCGCCGCTGCATCCTTCGGGGCGTCGCTCATACGGATGCTTCAGGAACAGGCGTATCATTTCGATGCGCAGCAGCAGTTCCGTTTCTTTGTAGTTTTTACGGGCGAGCAGGAGCGGATTGTATTCAATACGCCCTTCGCCGCATCGGATGGGGCACTCGATGTGCGGATTCTCCACCTCCTGCTGCAGGCATAGCAGCGAGTAGAAAGCCGGCTCCTGCAGGAACCAGTTTTCTGCTATTTCGTGCAACATTTCTTTGGGGGTCATCGGGTCTTACAGTTCTGCAATGAACGTCATGAGTTTCTGTGCCACCTGCGGCGCCTTCTCCGAAATGAAGAGAACGGCTTTCGGGTAGCTTCCGCTTTCAAACAGGTTCGCCAGGTGGGCGATGGCTTCCTTCGACTGCATATCGACCAAAAGGTCTAAATAGAGGTTCAGGTTGAGGGCATATTCTGCCGGAGCGTCGGAGGCAGCCACTTCCAGATGGCGGAAAACCGACTCGTTGACCATCGCCAACTGGTGCAGCAGGTATTTGCGGAGGGTAGCCTCGTGCTGTTCGAAATGCTGCAGCACTTCCGCACCAGTCAATATTGCATGACCCGTCAGGCTTCCCATGAAGCGGCTGGCGGCTTGGGGTCCTACCATGCCCGCCAGCAGGTCGATGTCTTCTTCCGCCAGGTCCGGATAGGGCAGGATGGCGTCCGACACCCGTTTCCATGCACGGCGGTCGGGCGTCTTGTCGAAGCCCGTATCGATGCCGGCTTGTCCCTCCATGCCGTCTAACCAATGTCCTTCTAAGGAGATAAAACGCACCACGCGCGGGTCGAGTTTCTCTTCTTCTGCCCATTGCAGCCATTCCTGCACCGTCGGACAGAAGTTATAAACGTTAAAGCGCGAAACCAGCGCCGGGTCGAGGTGGGTCAGCTGATACTCGTCGCCTTCGTTCACGGCGGCAATGATGCGGCTTCCTGGGGGCAACTGCCGTCCGGCTAAGGTGCGGTTCAGCACCAGATCCATCACGGTTTGCAGCAGTTCCGGGCGGGCACGGTTCAGTTCGTCTAAAAAGAGCACGATGGGCTGATTGTCGTCAGGCCACCAGAAGGGCGGCACGAAATGGGTGCGGTTGTCTGCTTGTTGCGGCAGTCCGATCAGGTCGCCCGGATCAGCCATCTGTCCTAAGAACAGCACCACCACCTTCATGCCTTTTTGCTGGTAGAAGCGGGTCAGGATTTCCGATTTTCCGATGCCGTGCTTTCCCACCAGCATGATGTTCTGGCTGGCGGGTGTGACCTCCAGGATGCGGAGCAGGCGTCGGGTGTTTATGTTGATGCCCATAATTACTTTGTTTTCGGGTTCATTACGATGCCGGCAAAGACCGGCGTATTCGTGGTGGTTTCCACCAGGAAATATACGAACGGGCGATCGACCGTCATTTCTATTGGACGCTTCTTGGCAGGGGCAGCACTGGTCAGCCGCATGATGACAGCCGTTGCGGCTGCGGCTTCCGTTCCTTTCTCATCCACCTTGATATAGGTCTTTTGCAGGATGTCGCCCACCGTAAGCGGGGTTTTGCTAATGCCTCCGAACTGTGCCTTCGGGGAGAAGATGCGCTGAATGCCCATCTGTTGCAGCGGGCGCACCAGGCTGGTGCTGTAGTTGTTTTCCCATTTGGGCAACTGCAGCCGCACCTGTTCTTCTGCACCGAACTTCAGCTGTTTCCAGTAGCTGGCTGAAAGTTGCCGGTTGACGAAGTCGGTAATCCGGATGCCTTCTTTGGGCAGCAGTACATACATCGCATACTGTGTTTTTTCGATAGGCTCTCCGCTCTGTTCGTCTGCCTTTTGCTTGTATGGCAGACCCACTGCCTGGCAGTAGTCGTCTTCTGCATACGACAGATGGCTGGTTTGCAGCATCATGGGTACTTCGATGTCCGACCCGTCGGACAAATGGAAAGGCCTGTCGTGGGTCTGGTTCTTTTTGAATTCGTTTTTCCATTCAGCCTTAAAGTACAGTGCATTCACCAGCACCATCTTATCGTCTGCGTTCAGTTGGCTGATGATGCTTGGAATCAGCCCCCGGGTTTTGTCTTTGCACCACAGGTTGATGCGGGCTACCGCTGCAGGATTGAAGGCGAGGCGGGTCACCTCAGCATCGTATTTCTTCACGTTATTCTTAATGAATTTCTTCTTCACGTTTGTGGCAATGTCCTGATTCACCCAGATGCTGTTGGCAGCCGTAAGGGTTTGTCCGTCGGAGGTCAGTTCCTTCGAAAGGTTCGTCACGTTGGCGGGTAGGAGCGAGCTGAGTTCCGTGGCGGTTTCGCCCGATGCGCCTTCTGCCACCATTGCCAGAGCCAGTTCCAGGCTGAGGGGCGATACGCACAGGTTGGGAGCCTCCTTTCCTCCCTGCTGCATTTGTTTTTCTGCTTGCAGCAGGCGGCAGGCTACGTCCCATGCGTCTGCATTGTTTTTCGTCTTTGCTGTGGCGGCGGCCATCGTTGTGACAGCCAGCAGTGCCGTAATCATTATCTTTTTCATTGTTCAGTAGTTTCTGTTATAAGTTAGATGCCTCTTTCTTTAGCAGGTTTAATTTTTGTGCGCAAATATAAGCACTTATCGCCAAAACACCAAATTTTTCCCTACAAAAATAAATATTTCGTCCAGACAGGAAGGATTTCATTTTTAAAATATTTCGATGAAATGTTGCAACATATCATTTTTGTTATTATCTTTGCGCCGTAAAAACAACATTTATGACTACGTTTGCTTTGAATAATCTATGGAATTATCTGCAGGGGTTATCCCTGTCGCAGAGGGATCGCGAATGGCTTGCCAACAAGTTGGTAATGCCGAAATATAAATATATAGTTCCGGATTTGGATGCGGAAGAACGTAAAGCTAATTTCCTCCGTCTGGCAGGCAGTTGGTCGGACGCTGAAGGTGAAGAGTATTATCAGATGATGAAACATCGTAACGACAACCGACCTGGCAATCGTGAAATTAACCTTGATGATTAAACTGACATGAAAGGCTATATTCTCGATACTGATATATGGATTGAGCTTTTCCATCATCGTGGTGAAGTTGCTAAACACATAGCAGAGACCCCTGCTAATCAAATTTTTGCTTCTGAAGTTACTATTGCTGAACTTACCTATGGCGCACTTCACAGTAACGCTGTGGAACGTCATCTGCAAGAGCCAAAGGAGATAGACAGTTGTTACACACAACATTAAGCACTTCGGGGAAATGCCGGGTGTGCAATGTGTCGATTGGGTATAGAAGAAGTTGTACCGGCAGTATAAAGAACGAAAAAATCATAAACACATAAAATATGTTTTTTTGTGCAAATATATGGAATAATTGTTATAGTTCCAGATTTTTTTGCATAAAAGTTTTGGCAAATTAAAAATTATTCCTTATCTTTGCGGCGGAGTTTGTGAATCCGTGTCCGTTGGGGCATGAGGTTACAAACGGGTCAGTGGATCCGATTCTCCATTTTATCGGTAAAAAATGAGAAGCATTGTGCTTCGTCTTGTCGATTGAAACCTGAGAAATTTCATAACGTTTACAAGATGGCATAGTGAATCTCTCACGCTTTTGGCGTGGGATTGATGTATCACTATATCTTTAAACGTGGGCAGTCTCAGGGCCTCAATCGAAAGATGTAGAACTTACTTCAGTTCCGCGTCTTCTTTTTGTATATACGAAGCCCATCATTTTACCATGATTCCTATCATCCTTCTCCGATTCTTAGAGTTAATCCCTATAAATTATTAACCAATCTAACAAACAAAAAACAAAATGAAAAAACATTTACTGAAAACGCTCCTCGTCGCAGCCGGAATGCTTGCGAGTGGAGCAAGTGTGTGGGCAGATGATGTAAACATCTCTGTAAGTGAGTGTGCTTACGTTGACTTGGCCAACTCTACTACAAATTACAATGGGTCTGATATCGACAACCTTTACGCATCAAACACACAATTCCGTAATGACGGATCTTCAAGTGCAGAAGGTTCTATTAAATTTAACACAGGAGGTAAACTTGCATTATTCAAATTTGCTCTTTCAGACATAAAGAATGCTTCAGGTTCTCTTACAAGTGTAACGTTTAAATTTACAACGACTTCAAGTGACAATTGCTACAATATATATGCCGTAGGCTATAATAGCGATTGGTCAGCTAATACAGTGACACAAGCAACTTTAACAAATAACGGAAGCAATAAAGGCACTTTGGATGGAACAGTTACTGATACGGAATCTTTTCAGCCGTTAGGTTCGGGTTATTCAGGTTTGAGTTGCAACAACACTACAAAAAATTTTGATGTTGATGTGACCACATACGTTGAGTCTGCAATAGCCAATAATGAAGACTACATTTCTTTTGCAATAGGCATGAATTTAAGTAGGACTTTAACTGTGTCCAAAACTGCAACCTTGAAAGGTACATTCACCACTGCATCGGCAACTACTTACACTGTAAAATATCAGAATGCGGAAGGAACAACCTTGAAAGCAGATGCAGTATATGACACCTATGTTGGTGAAACCTATACTGCTTCGGCTTCTGATATGGCTACATTTTATAATGGTGACAGTTCTAAGAAGTATGTTTATGCTTCTGGTAATACAAGCACTGCTGCCACATCAACAGCAGCCAACAATGTTATCACTCTTGTGTTCAGCGAGTATGATAAGGTGGCTTATACTGTTACAGCTAAGAATGGCGAAACAGCTTTGGGAACTTTGGCAGAGGGCAATGCCTATACAGATGGCAGCACAACTGTTTACTGGAACAAATTCAAAAAATTCAATAACCAATGGTATGAAACGAATGCAGACTATGGTAAAAATATTACTTCTGCCGGAAATATTGATGTAGCTTTCACTGCATCAGGTATTTCTTACTTCTATGAATTCGAGACATTATCACGTTCTGGCGGTTCTGCAACAGTTACGGAAACGGGTATTTCGCGTTCTAATAATACTGTAGGTCGCATATCCAACAGCTCTGCTTCGTATGCAACACTCTATACCCCAGCTCTGTCTGCAGGTGTTTATGAATTGAATATGCCTTATTACAATGGTAATACTCCTGGTGATGCTGATAAAGTTTACGTGTATGTCACAAACGATGTTGCATCTTTAGGTGATCCTGTAGAAACATTCAGCATAGTAAAAAATAATTATGCTAATTTTAACGCGATAATTACAGTACCAGAAGGATACTTTGTCGCATTCCAAGGGGCTAGAGTGTATTCAAACAATAGTCAGGCGCGAATTGACTATCTGACTCTGATTCCTTATAAGGAGACAAAGACTATTTCCGATGCTGGCTGGGCAACCTACTGCTGCCCATACGCTCTTGACTTGGAGAATGCGACAGGATTGACAGATGCTTATATCGTTACTGGTGGAGATAATGGTGTCCTGGAGAAAACAACAGTCAAAGGCGGAACTGTTCCTGCTAATACTGGTTTGCTGTTGAAGGGAAGTGCAGGTACCGTGACAATCCCTGTTGTTGCCAGCAGTTCGACGGACGTATCGGATAACATCCTGACAGGTGTTACCGCAGCAACCGAAATAGCAGCAGGAACAGGTTGGGTGCTGATGAACGATGCTACAAATGGACTTGGCTTCTATAAGAATGCGAATGCGTTCACGGTAGGTGCTAACACGGCTTATATTCCTTTGGCCAAACTGCCAGAACCTGCAGCAGGTGCCCGCAAATACTACCCGCTTTTCGAGGACGAAACGACAGGAATCAATGCGGTTCAGGATGAAGATGTAACGGCTAACGGTTATTACAACCTGCAGGGTCAGCGTGTCTGCCAGCCTGCCAAGGGCTTCTACATCGTGAATGGCAAGAAGATTATGATCAAGTAATCTGTTCTTGGAAAAAGAGATTAGTAACAAATGTTCAACTAAAAAGAAATCAAATTTATGAAAAAGACATATCAGAACCCGGAAATAAAGATTGTTATGGTACAGACAACACAAGTATTTGCAGGATCGCCTGGTTACGGAGGTGAAACAGAAGAGACCAATGGCAATCTTGCCGGCAGCTATCGTAACTCCCTGTGGGGTGATGACGAATAATATAATATTTCAGTGTTAGATCTGGAATATTATCGGAGTTCATCTCCGGATTAATATTGGGGTTCATCCTGGCCCGTGAGGGTCGGGATGAATTTTTTTGGCTATAACTCGATTTTTTTTGGACTTATAGCTCACTTTTTTCTCATTTTCTTTGTTCGTTTGAAAGAAATATTGTACCTTTGTGCCGTAAATCTTAAAGATATGATACGGAAAATCATCGGACGGAAAAAGGAACTTGAAAAGTTGGGTTCTGTCTTTAACTCAAATAAGGCAGAACTGGTTGCAGTATATGGACGCAGACGTATCGGAAAGACGTTTCTTGTAAAGGAATTCTTCAATGAGAAGTTTGATTATTATGCTACAGGCATCTTCGAAGGCAGTAAGCAAGATGAACTGGATGCTTTCTGCGATATGCTTCGCCAAAATTCCAAAGATAGCAAAGTTCTGCCTCCCATTAAAACATGGATGGATGCTTTTACCGCTTTACGCGACTACTTAAAAGGCTTGCGTAAGAAACGCATCGTTGTTTTTCTCGATGAGTTGCCTTGGTTCGATGTCCCATCTGGGCAATTCCTCAAGGCATTTGAATGGTTTTGGAATAGTTGGGGCTCCACGCAAAACAACCTGAAGATGATTGTTTGCGGAAGTGCAACAACATGGATGACAGACAAATTTATAAGCGGTAAGGGTGGTCTTTATAACCGTACAACTGAACGCATTTATCTTGCTCCATTTAATCTTCATGAATCGGAAGCCTTGTTAAAATCGAATGGAGTGGATTGGGATCGTTCTCTGATACTTGACGCTTACATGGTGTTTGGAGGTGTGCCTCTTTATCTGAGTATGTTGAAAAAGAATCTGAGTCTGGATGCGAATGTTGACGAAATGTTCTTCCGTGAAGGTGCGCCTCTTCATAATGAATATGAATTTCTCTTCAGATCGTTGTTCAAGGATTCAGATCTCTATATGCGCATTATTGATGCTATCAGCAAAAAGAATATGGGCATTACCCGGCAGGAGATTGCAGCTCAAGCTAAAGTGAACCCAAACGGGACGCTTACCACAGCATTGAAGAATCTTGTCAGTTGCGATTTTATCAGGAAATATAGTGCATTCGGTAAGAAAGAACGTGATGTATTGTATCAGCTCACAGATTTGTCTATCCTTTTCTACAAAAGATTTGTGGAAAAATATAATGGCAAAGATGAGCACCATTGGACAAATCTTATTGACAGCCCATCAAGAAGAACATGGACAGGCATTGCCTTTGAGCAGGTGTGTCTATTGCATGTCCCACAAATCAAACAAGCCTTGGGCATTGCCGGCGTACAGACAGAAGTGAGTTCATGGCGCTTTGCCGGCGATCAGTACACTGCCGGTGTGCAGATAGATATGCTTATTACCCGTCGTGATAAAGTAATCAATCTCTGTGAAATGAAATATTCTGCATACGACTATGAGATTACCCCTAAATACAATAAGGAGTTGCGAGAACGTTGCTCTACGTTCCGTAGCGTGACTAAGACCCGATACGCTTTGCACATAACATTGGTTACTCCATGGGGATTAAAGCTAAATGCCAATGCAGGAGTCATAGATCAAACGGTCAAATTGAAACATTTATTCGAAGATATACAGTAGGGTTCCGCAGGCATAGATTCTCTAAAGTTTCTTGGCTATAAGTGGTAAAAAAATATAGGTTATAGCTCAATTTTATGAAGAAGTTTTTTGCATCCTATAGCTATACCCTACGCAAGTCCTAACCAAGTCTTTGCTTCGTCTTTCTCTCTTCTGATGTTCGCTATATGTTCGGTATATGTCCGGTACTTGTACGCTACTTGTTCGGTTATGAGCGAACAAATACCGAACATATACCGGACAAGTACCGTATAAATACCGGACAAGGATTGAGGCAAGGGTTTGGGAAAGGTAGGGCTACGGTATGGGTGCACCTTGGGTATGGCTTGTTTTGGCTGCAGGAGGATAAGAGTGTACCTTTTACCAGTAGAATTACGTCAAATATGGAAAAATCGGGGATAAATATAGAGAAAATTGACGGGGGAAAAAAATTTTGGACAAATCCTCGGGCGTTTTGAAAAATGTTTTGTACATTTGCACTCGTAACAATAACCTTTCACCTATTTTTAACCTCTATGAAATACCTGCGTTATCCAGTGAAGTTCACTGCACTCTGTTTATCATTCCTGTTTATGTGCAACCATACGGCAATGGCTGACGATGTCGTCTGGTTTGACGGACAGCATCCGGTGACCTATTCTGTGGTCGGAAAGTCGGCACCGGTGGTTGCTATTGCGACCGATATGTTTGCCGGAGATATGCAGCAAGTAACGGGGCAAAGGGCTGAATCGGGCAAAAATGCCGTTATTCGCATTTATCAGCTTGATCAGAACCGCAGTGCCCAATCATCGCTGAAAAAGATGGGAGTGCCAGTAGGCGAAGTGGCGGGCAAACTCGATGCCTTCTGGATAGGCGTGCGCGACGGGAAGATTCTGGTGGTGGGCAGCAACGGACGAGGTTGTGCCTACGGCCTGCTCGAACTCTCCCGCATGGCAGGCGTGTCGCCTTGGGTATGGTGGGGCGATGTGGTGCCCGAAACGAAGGCGCGTCTTACGTTGTCCGACAGTTTCTCCACCCTCCAGTCGCCCAGTGTGGCATACCGAGGCATCTTCATCAACGATGAGGACTGGAGTCTGCGTAATTGGGCATGGAAGAACTACGAACATACCGACCAGTTCGGAGCCATGGGTCCGAAGACTTACAAAGCAATCTTCCAGCTCCTGCTGCGTCTGCGTGCCAATGCCATCTGGCCGGGCATGCATACAGGTACACCCGGATTCTTTACCATCAAGGGCAACAAAGAGATGGCAGACTCGTGCGGCATCCTGATCGGAACCAGCCATTGCGAACCGTTGCTGCGAAACAATGTGGCAGAATGGGATCACGCTAAGCGAGGAGCCTATAACTATATCACCAACCGCGAGCAGGTGCAGCAATACTGGACGGAGCGATTGCAGGAAGTGAAGGGCAGCGAGGAGTTCTTCACCATCGGTATGCGAGGGATTCACGACGGTTCGATGGAAGGTGTGAAGACCCGGGAAGAGAAGCTCAACGGCTTGCAGCAGGTCATCGACGACCAGCGCGAACTGATCCGGAAATACTACAGCAAGAACGTGGAGAAGGTGCCGCAGGTGTTTATTCCCTACAAGGAAGTGCTCGAGATCATGGAGAGCGGCTTACAGGTGCCCGACGATGTGACCCTTATGTGGTGCGATGACAATTACGGCTACATGACTCGCCTGAGCGATGAGGAACAGCAGAAGCGTTCAGGTGGCGGAGGCGTCTATTATCACCTGAGCTATTGGGGACGTCCGCACGATTATTTGTGGCTCACCACCACACAGCCCGGTCTGATCTATTCGGAAATGAAAGCTGCCTACGACCACAACTGCCGGAAGCTGTGGATTGTGAACGTGCACGACCCGAAAGCGGCAGCTTACGATCTGGAATTCTTCCTCGATATGGCGTGGAACATCGATGCCATCACGCCAACCACCATCGGTCAGCATTTAGAGAACTGGCTCTGCACGCAGTTCGGAGAGAAAGCAGGAAAACAGCTGGCACCTGCCATGCGCGAGTATTATCGCCTTTGCGGCATACGTCGTCCGGAGTTTATGGGATGGACCCAAGTGGAGCTCGACCGGAACCGCTATCCTCGCGGACGCTCGCAGGTGATCGATACGGAGTTCTCGATGGATGTCTTCGGTGACGAGTTGAACCGCTATCTGGCTGATTATGCAGCCATTTGTGCACAGGTGAAAGAGGCGGAGAAGTCGGTCCGTCCGGCACTGAAGGATGCTTTCTTCGCCCATGTCAAGTATCCGGTACTGTCGGCCAACGCAATGGCCGTTAAGATGCTGGAGGCCCAGAAGGCGCGTTCGAAGTACCTTGGACAGACCGATCGGGCCATGGAAGGCCGCGAGGAGTATATGCACGAGGCAGCTTCCCGCTCGATGGCAGCCTATCGCCAGATTCAGCAGCTGACCGACTATTATAATAATAAGCTGGCAGGAGGGAAGTGGAAGGGAATCATGAACATGATGCCGCGCGACCTGAATGTGTTCAATCCACCGATCTTGCCCTATCTGCCTCAGGAGACGGCTTCCGGCGTTTTCGGTCAGTACCGATCATCGTCAGACTTCCGATTGGGAACCAGCGCTATTGCGATGAATGCCTGCCGTTTTAAGCAGGCTTCGGAGGGCTGCCAGCCCATTCAGATGTTGGGTCACTCGATGAATGCGGTTGCAGTGCCGAAGAACGGAGAACTGGTGTATGAGTTCGAGGCCCAGCAGGAGGGGCAGGCGAACCTTTATACCGCCATGATTCCGACGCAGCCAAACGATAAGGGCGACCTGCGCTATTCGGTGCAGATTGATAATCAGGAACCGGTAATCATCTCGCTGAAGGAAAAGTCCCGTTCGGAATTCTGGAAACTGAGTGTGTTGCGAGGACAGGCACTGAAGCAGACC
This sequence comes from Bacteroidales bacterium, assembly GCA_017449065.1. Lineage (GTDB taxonomy): Bacteria > Bacteroidota > Bacteroidia > Bacteroidales > UBA3663 > Liminaster. The sequence goes on along the minus strand of JAFSKF010000033.1, from coordinate 61,537 downwards.
TCGGTCAACCTCACGAAGGGCCGTCATACGTTGCGCATCAAGGCGCTCGACGATCACATCATTGCCGACCAGTGGATGATCGACTTTAAGTTGGACCGTAAGTTCTATGTGATTCCGGTTTCGGTAAAATAAAAAAGATTATTTCGAAAGAATGTATATCAAGATGAGGAAACTATCCCTGCTTACGCTCGTTTGGAGCATCGTCACGTTCGTTTATACAGAGCCGGAAGACGCCTTCAAGGGAGTGTGGCCGGTTACGGATCCTGTTATGCAGCAGTCGCTGAACGGTACCTGGAAACTGAAAGTGGTGAAAGAAGTTACCGACCAGCGGTCAGTGCCCGAAGCAGATGCTTCGTGGGGAGAGATTCCGGTGCCAGGCTGTTGGGAGGCATACGGATTTTGCGAGCCAAAGTACGATTATCCGGATTCGCTGACGGGTTACTATCGGACATCGTTCGTGGTGCCTGAGGCATGGAAGGGTAACCAGGTGTGGGTACGCCTGGACGGTGTGCTGCGAGGCTACAACCTCTGGCTCAACAACCAGCAGGTGGGCACGTGGGAATCGGGCTACAACACTTGTCTTTTCGACCTGACGCCCTATCTGACCCAGAAAGCCTTTCAGGGTGAACCGCAGCAGTTGGCGATGCGGGTGTATAGCCGTTTTAAGGGCTATGAGTTCGATTGTTTCGACGATTGGGCAACGATGGGTATCTTCCGGGATGTCACCTTGATGTCGGTGCCCAAAATTCATCTTTCCGACCTGACCGTTACCACGAGGATGAATGGAGAGGTAACCGTTCGAACGGAGGTGGCGAATGCGACAAAGCATACGTCGGTCAGCTATGAGATTTACGATGCACACTCCAATCGGGTTTCGACAGGAGAGAAGATAGAACGTCCGAAGTTGTGGACCGCAGAGACTCCTTATTTATATACGTTGTGCGTGTATGTAAAGGAGAAAGGGAAAACGCTGCAGGCGTTCACGCAAAAGATCGGTATTCGCGAGATCAGCATCGACGGAAACGTTTTGAAGCTGAACGGACAGCCGGTCAAGTTGCGTGGCGTGAATACCCATAGCACCGATCCCTATACAGTGAAGGTGATTTCCGATTCGCTGACGCTGAAAGATATGCGGATGATGAAGGAGGCGTCGGTGAACTATATGCGCTTGTCGCATTACCCTCGCGAACCGCGTTTCTTCGAATTGGCAGATTCCCTGGGTTTCTACTTGGTGGATGAAGTGCCGTTCGGTTATGGCGATAAGCATTTGTCGAGCAGAAGCTATCAGGATATTCTCTTGACGAGAGCCAAGGCAACTGTGACGCGCGATAAGAACCATCCGTCGGTGATTGTCTGGAGTGTGGGTAATGAGAATCCGTTGCCGCAAACCTGTGTGGAAGTGGGCGATTACGTGGGACAGCTCGATCCGTCGCGTCCGTATTGCTTCCCGCAAGTGGGTTCGTATTTCCGCAGATTCTTCGAAGGGGAGAAGGCGAAAGGTTTTCCGAGTCAGGCCCCCGTTTTTGCTCCCCATTATCCGACCACGGGGCAGATCCGTGGCTTCTATCAGCATCTGGACCGACCAGTCATCTTTACCGAATATTGCCACACGCTGGGCATTTCGTTCGAAGATCACGACCGGCAGTGGGAAATCATCGAACGGACTCCCGGCATTGCCGGCGGAAGTGTCTGGGAATGGGCTGACCAGGGAATGAAGATCAGATCCCTCCCAGTTTCTTCCTTAAAGGGAGGGAAGAAGTATGGATATGAAGAGAAGGTTTATACTTCCGATCATCGCGGCTTCGAAATGTTTGGTAATAAAGGCACCGATGGATTGGTCTATGCTGATCGCACACCGCTGCCTAACTACTACGAGTTGCAGCACAACTATGCCCGTGCCTTTGTGTCTTCGGTGCAGGCTGCGGCAGATGTCGTCAGCTTGACGCTTCAAAACCGTTATGACTTCCTGAATCTGAAGGACAATGTCACTTTCCGCTGGGCACTGACTTCCGGACGCGATACCATCCGGCAAGGAGCCTTCAGTCCGGACTGTGCGCCGCATTCGTCTGCCTCATACGCGCTTTCGCTGCCTGATGCCACATCTTCATCTTTGGCTGTGCTTCATTTCGATATCAGCGATGCACAAGGGTATAAGTTCCTGAGTCAGTCGTTTGTGCTGCAGAAATACTTTCCGGTGGAGGCCGGCACTGGAGATCCTTTCCGTTGGGTGCGGGAAACGTCTGTTCGCGCGGGACGCAAGCCTACCTTAGCAGAACGGATCAAACAGGCAGGACGTCTTCCTGAAAAATATCTGTTGCCCCTCGATAACCCGCAGGTAAGAACGGAGATTCAGACCTTCCAGGAGGAGGGGAGTGTGCTTGTAAGTTTCACTCTTTCGCCCGATACGGCTGATGTGTTCCGTGCGGAATTGGGCCTGGCTTATTTGCTCGACGCATCCATCGATCGGGTTCAATGGGTAGGAAATGGTCCATTCGCATCCTATCCGGGACGGCATCAGGCAACCCGTTACGGCTTCTGGGCCATGCACCGCGATGATCTCTATTTCGAAGGAAATCATGGGGGAGTGGATGTAGCCTGGCTGTCCGATAGTCTTGGCAACGGTCTTCTGATTATGGGCGATTCCCTGAATCTGAATTTCGAGCAGACCGATCGGGGGATTGTCCTTTCGGTGAATGCTTCGGTGAGTGGGCAAGGACCCAAGTTTGCCCGAACGGCTTTCCCGGGCTGGCAGCCGGGTATGCCTCCTGTGCAGGGTGATTTCCTTGTGTCTGACACCGATGCCGGTAGCCTGCCCGCTGTTCTTTCCCGTCTGTTTATCAGTCCAAGTCAGGTTCCGGCTCCCTATCAGCCGTTCCAAACCCAATACGATACCTATCTGATGAGGTACGAAGACATCAGATGAGATGACCTTTGTTCTCATAACAAAAAAAAGTCCGCTGCTTTTACAATAAAGTAGCGGACTGTCCGTTATATATATGAACGCAAAAAAGACTGGTATTTGCAATCTAATATTCATTCAAACCAATATAGCCTATGCAACATCGTTCTACATCTTTTAAGACTTCTATGCTGGAAACATCGATTCAGACAGCAGGTCCGAGTTTAGAAACCCTCTGCATGTTGCAGATGTTTGCCAGAACCTATCAGTCTAAAGGCTTAAAAAATGGTCGGTTCGATAAACATCTTCTGACCTGAGAATCCTTCCAGATCTGTAAGTCGCACACCTTGCAGTAAGTGGAGCATTTCAATGTGCGAAACATCGTCGGTGATTATGTGATCGACTTCCTCGTCGCCCGTTTGGGCTGGAGTCACCAGCACATAACGACTGGCGATTGTGTTTTCTTTGAGTTCCAGTTGCAGTCTGGTATGCTCTTTCATCACATTGATGAATGCCTGTAAGCCGCCCTGATTGGCATAAAGGGCGCTCATACGGTCGGTGATGGCCTGATAGAGTACAGGGGGAAGTGTCTGGTCTTCGATGCGAACGCGGATATATCCCTCGATTTCCTTTCCCAGATTTGTGTTGATGCGGGCGATGAGATCTTCTGCATCAGCGATGGGAGTGCGTTCGAAGAACAAGAGAATAACCTGCTGGTAGCGGCTTTGGAAGTAGTCGCTGTCGTTGCCTAATTGCGAAGATGCCGTTTCGACCTGCTGTTGGCTGAATTTGCCCAATAACTGTGACGGGTTGGCATTGCGCGCCGCTTCTTCGCTAAGGGCAATGGCATCGTCGAAAATCTTCCGCCAGAGATCGCATTTGTCGGTCAACCCGAGAATGGTCGGGATCAGTTCGTTGAGCAGTTTGATGGCAAATTCGCAACCCGGGACGAAGCTTCGGGCAATGAAGAGAGGCGTGACGGTGTCAAGATAGGTCTGCAAGATGGCAGCGTCCTTCTTCATGAAGCGGGAAATGAAATTCATGCTACCCCATTTCTCGTTGATGGCGTCAAGATTGCTTTCCAGTTCGCTGACGGTACGCAACGTCGTTTCCTTCTCCTTTTGCAGTTCGATCACCTTCTGCTGAAGCAGGTTGACAATAGAGCGCAGGATGTTTTTCTGCGCCTCCGGGGTGTATGGCTTGTTCTGAATAGTGCGGTTGAATTCCTGTTCGATGATAGCTTCCATCACCTGGAGATAGGTGTTGCTTTTTTTGCTTTGAAGCTGGAAGAAATATTCAACACCGGTATCGCGGAACCTGCTTTTATACATCACATCTAAGCGCTGCCGGATTTTGTTGAGCCAATCTTCACGAGGAATGTCATTCAAACCCTGAGACTCACGTTCGACACATTCCTTCCAGAACGTTTCGACGGGTTTCCAGCTTTGGGCACGTTCGCCTTCAGCATTGAGAAACATCTCTTCCTGCAAGCAGATGCGTTTGTTATCAATCGGAATGAACGAAAGGATACGCTTGGCTTCCTCATTGCAGGTCTCGATCGAGCATTCGTTGTTGGAAGGAAGACTGTATTTCAGCAGGATGCTGACATACTGCCGGTGTAGGTATAGACGTACATATTCTTCCGGATAAGTGATGCCCGTCGCATTGAAGGTGGCAAAGATGGGAGGGAAGTCCGCATGATCGGAGTCGGAAAGATGCTCGATCTTCGGAGCCATATCGATGCTGATGCCGGAATGAATCGATTCATACAGAAACTCCGCCAACGACTGCTGAGAGGCATCGTGGTACAGATAGATGCGATTATAAAGCAGAAATTCCGTATATTCGGTAATTGCATTGTTGGTGGTTGCCAGATTGGTCCACACGGTTTTGATCTGCTTCTCATTGCACTCCTTCAAATGGGGCAGCAGGAAATATCCTAAGCAATGATAATGGTGCTCATCATCGGAATGAAAAAGACGCCGGATGAGCCGGACGGTCTGTGCGGCAGCTTCCCCTTCGTCGTTCCGTTCGAAATCTGCGCAGATATGGAAGGTGACATCGCTGAGATGCTGCTTTTCCTTGCGTCGCAGATCAGCCACTTCGTGCAACAGTTCGCGTTCTTCCAAGGGACGCGGCAGAAACAGCATCGTCATGCCACGTCGGTCTGCAACTTCTTTCGAAAATTGCTGATACACCGGATTGTCGAGTCGGGAACGGCAGAAATTGAGGAAAATAATGAGGTGCTTCATTTATTGATGTTCTTCTGCAGTTCGATCAGTTCCTGATAGCAAGAACGGCATAAAGGCATGTATTCAAGTTTCTCGCCCAACATGACTTGCTGCTCACCTTCAGCAATACGGTAGGAGAAGGTGGCCAGACGTCCGCAGCGCATACAGATGGCACGAGTTTTGGTTACTTCGTCTGCAATCGCCAGTAAACTGGGCATCGGACCGAAAGGCTTTCCGAGATAATCCATGTCGAGTCCGGCAATGATGACGCGTTTGCCCATGTTTGCCAAAGTGTTGCAGACCTCAACCAGTCCCTCATCGAAGAACTGGGCCTCATCGATACCGACAACCTCAGCATCCTTGCCCATGCGAAGAATGAGGCGGGAATGCTCGACAGGAATGGCCTGAATCGTTGTCTGGTTGTGAGACACAACGTCCTCACGGCTGTAGCGAATATCGATGGTCGGTTTGAAGATCACGATTTTCTGGCGTGCAATCTGAGCACGTTTCACACGACGGATAAGTTCTTCGGTCTTGCCGGAGAACATGGAGCCGCAAACGACTTCGATACTTCCGGGTCTTTGTTCATGGAGATCACTTTCGATATACATAAGTTTTTTTCAATATTTTTGTAGTTTTCTGATTCGTTCGGATATCGGTGAGACTTAGATCATGGTGGTGAGAACATTGATCACATAGTCACCCACCTTCTCGCATTCGTTGACGAGATCCATGAAATAGGTAGTTTGCAAATACAGATCCTTGTTGGTATCCTGACGCTCGAGCAATTCGCTGCGCAACTGTGTCCGGTAATTGTTGATCTCATCCTCGTAGTTGTAGGCCTTCATCAGTGAAGATTCGGGCAACTCTTCTTTCTCCAGACACTTGAGCATATGAACCAGGGCGGCATCGGTGAGCGACATCATCTTACCGACATCACTTCGTTCCTCATCGGTAAAATAGACACGCTGGTCGCTTTTCTCCTTCAGGGTGCATGCCAGGTGATAGATGCTGTCAGCAATGCTTTCCAGTTCATCGACCATCTTATACAGACGGCGCGAAAGGCGGTCGCTTTCGTAGCTCAGGCTCTTCGGACTGATCTGATTCAGGAAATTGGCGATTTCGTTTTCAGCCACATCGCTGTCGTTTTCCAGTTTCTTGACCTTCAGGTAGAGTTCCAACTGCTTCTCGGAACCCAGCGGTTCGTTCATCATCGTCCGAATATAACCGAACATCTTATAGACCTCTTCTGCATAGCGGTAGGTTTCTTTCTTCACCTGCAGCAATGCCAACTCGCCCGATGCAATCAGACCCTTGTCGAGATACTGCAACTTGAAAGCCTCGTCCTTGACCTGCTTTCCGGGCACCAGGCGGGTAACCAATTTTACGAACTGCTTGGTGAAGCCCAGCATCAGGCAGACGTTGATGACGCTGTAAACCGTCGGGAATATCGTCATGCCCATAGTGACATTCTTCACCTCGTGCGGATCACCGAATCCGAACTCAACGCAGAGCCAGGTGATGAAATCGCAGAAAGGATAGTAGATGATCAGCGCCCAGATGGCACCGATAATGTTGTAGGAGAGGTGACCCATGGCAGCCCGTTTGGCCATGGTGTTGGCAGACAAAGAGGCAAGGAGCGGGGTGATACAGGTACCGATCTTGGAACCCAGAATGAGGGCACAGCCCATCTCGAACGAAACCCAGCCGTTCGTACACATCAGCAGCGCTATCGTAAAGGCGGCACTGGATGCCTGCACAATCATGGTGAGCAGCATACCGATCACCATAAACAGGAATACAGAAATGTAGCCCATCGAGCTGTAGTTGCGCATGAATTCGAGCACCGCAGGGTAGTCGGCAAGATCGGGAACCGACTGTTTCAGCACTTCAAGGCCCAGGAATAAGAGCGCAAAACCGATGATGAACTCGCCCCAGGAATTGCGCTTCGAGTGAGAGGAGTTGAAAAACGGCAGGGAGATGGCAACCAACGGCAACACGTATGCGGCAATGTTGAACTTGAAACCGAAAACTCCGATGATCCAGGTTGTGGCTGTGGTACCCACATTGGCACCCATGATGACCGCCATCGACTCGGTAAGCGTAAGAAGTCCGGCATTCACAAAGCTGACAATCATGACGGTGGTTGCAGACGAAGACTGCACCAGAGCGGTAACCACTACGCCCGTCAACATGCCCGTGAACCGGCTTCGGGTCATTGCAGCAAGTACGTTGCGGAGACTGTCTCCGGCAATTTTCTGTAAACCTTCACTCATCAGCTTCATTCCATAGAGGAAAAGTCCGATGGAACCGACGAGTGTCAAGAAATCGATGAACGAATAACTGCTCATGTTTTATTGTTTAATGTGTTATGATTGTTTTCAATTGTAGGCTGGGATCGGTGCGATGTGCCCTGCTTACGGGAATCTGTGTTCCGTCGGTGAGGGTCAAAGCCGGATACTCGAACTTGACAACGTGCCGGAGATTGACGATGAACGACCGGTGTACCTTTTTGAAATACTGCGGGTCGAGCTGTTCTCCGATGCTTGCCAACGTGCCTAATGTCAGGCGTTGCATGCGCCTGCCGCTTTCCTCGCTGACGATCCGGACATAATCCTTCAACGCTTCTAAATAAAGGATGTCAGCCTGTTGAAGAATTTCAGTCTTTCCATCTGCTCTCACGGTCAGACGGGCGGCGTTCACCTGTCGATCGAGCTGCTGGAGCCGGATATTCTCCTTGGCTTTGTTTAGTGCCGTCTGGAGTCGTTCGAGCGTATAGGGCTTCAGGAGGTAGTCGGTGACCTGAAACCGGAAAGAATCGATTGCATACTTATCGAATGCAGAGGTGATGATAACCTGCATGCCGGAAATCCGCTCCAAGACCTGCATGCCGGTCAGTCCCGGCATCTGGATATCGAGAAAAAGCAAGTCAGGAGGCTCGTTTTCGACGGCAGCCAGTGCTGACATTCCATTGTCGAAGTGCGAAACATCGCTGCTTTCTCCGAGTTTCTCGAGAAAGAGTTTCAGTTTGGCTGCAGCCAAAGGTTCGTCTTCAGCAATGTAAATTTTCATGTTTCGATAAAGTCGTGACTCAGGGTCAATAAAGTCTTAGTCCAGCACTTTCCGGACGATGCGTTCAGGCTGAATGCCATACAAGCATTCGAATGTGCCTTTATGACAAGGCTTGTTGCCATAGATGGAACACGGTCTGCAATCGAGATCCGTCGAAATGGCGTCTGCCGTATTCTGACGATAGCCAAAGAAGCCGGCTTTGATGTCGGTTGCTCCCCAGATGCTCACCACCCGACAACCCACCAGCGATGCCAGATGCATGTTGGCAGAATCCATTGACACCATACAGTCGAGCTGGGACATCAGTTTCAGATCGTCGCCCAAAGTCTGTTTCCCTGCCGTATTGGTGATTCGCTGCGGATGCCGGCTTGCCCATTCTTCGAGTTCTGTTTGTTCGTTGGGGCCGCCAAAAAGGTAGATGTGCAAGTCGTTGCGTGACTCTAAAAGCCGGTCGATGACCTGTTGCATCAGTTCTTTCGGATAAACCTTCCCTTTGTGCTGGGCAAAGGGAGCAATACCGACGGCAAATTCCTGTTTTTCTTTGACGGCAAGGGGCTTGGGTTCGAAATTCAAGGTAACAGGCAGACCGATTCCGGCAAAGACATCGCAATAGCGCTCGATGCTGCTTTTCAGTTGCCAGTTGATGCGATGGTTAACCAGATTCCGTTTGTCTTTGCGTCCTTTGTGGATGGAAGCAGAAGCCTGCAGACTATGGCTGAACGAGAACCGAAGTCCCAGCCATTGGGTGCGCAAGACATTGTGCAAATCGGCCAGTGCGTCGAATTTTTCAGCACGGAGTTCGTTAAAAAGACGGTTTAGGCCCGGAATGCCTGGGTAATCGACCTTCGGATTGCATCCGCGAATGGAAAGGTTCTTCACGTCGGGCAGGACGGCACGATAGATTTTCTCGCCCATCTTGCTTGTCAGCATGGTGACCTCCACGTCCGGATATTGGGAACAGAACGAAGCTACGACAGGAACCGTCATAGCTATGTCGCCCAGTGCGGAGAAGCGGATTACCAGAAGTTTCTTGATCATTTGCTGCCGTACAAAACAGGATTCAGATTCGGGTCGTTGTACATCTTCATCTGCTTATAGACCTTCATGTACTTGCGACCGGCAGCGATATCTTCGAGCAACTGATCGATGGCTGTAGAAAGATCCTGACGCTGGGTGAGAAGTACATTGAGCTTCTCCTGACATTTCTGGCGGTGTGCCTCATCGACGTCGGTACGATTGACTTCGACCTGCATGTGATAGATTTTCAGGTAAAGAATGGAAAGACGGTCAACAGCCCATGCAGGACTTTCTGTGTTGATGGTAGCCTGTGCATCTACTTTGACATCTTTGTATTGATCGAGAAAATAACTGTCGATCATCTCAACCAGGTCGGTGCGGTCCTGATTGCTCTTGTCGATGCGACGCTTGAGAACCAAGGCAGCAGCTGGATCGATTTGCGGATCGCGAATAATGTCCTCGAAATGCCATTGTACGGTGTCAATCCAGTTCTTCAGATACAGGAAATACTCGATACTGCGTTCTGGATACGGATTCTTGATCGGAGTATCTACATTATCGGTAACGTGATAATCGGCAATCGATCTTTCAAAGATAGGTGCACAAAGTTCGGTAAATTTCATGTTGTAGTTTTAATTTTATTTTTTTCTTGGGGGCAAATATATAAAAAAAACGAATAATTGTGCAATTTTATCGGAAAAATCATTATCTTTGCACCCGTTTTTGTAGAAATTTATGAAAGTTTGTATTGCCGAGAAGCCAAGTGTGGCGCAAAGTATAGCAGGAGTGCTGGGGGCGACGAGCCGTCAGCAGGGATATTACGAAGGGAACGGTTATCAGGTGACTTGGACTTTCGGGCACTTGTGTGAACTGAAAGCTCCGGAAGAATATACCCCTTACTGGAAAGCGTGGGCAGAAAGCCGTCTGCCTATGATTCCGCAAACTTTCGGTATCACCCTTAAAAACGATGACGGAGTGCGCCGTCAGTTTGCCGTCATTTCTGACCTCTATTCGAAAGCTGATGAAATCATCAACTGCGGTGATGCCGGTCAGGAAGGTGAGCTGATTCAGCGATGGGTCATGCAGAAGGCTGGCATTATATATGATAGGAATCGCAACGTGTATGTGCGTCCGGACGGGAAGGAATGTCCGGTGTACAGGTTATGGATCAATTCGATGACCGACGATGCCATCAAGGAAGGGTTCGAACACTTGAGATTGCAGCAAGAATACGATAAGCTCTATCGTGCAGGATTGAGCCGGGCTATCGGAGACTGGCTGCTTGGGATGAATGCCTCCCGGCTATATACCGTTCATTACGGACATCGGGAACAACGTCAGGTTATCAGTATCGGACGTGTGCAGACCCCCACGCTGGCTCTGATTGTGAAGCGCCATTGGGAGATTGTCAATTTCCAGCCAACCCAATATTGGGAAATCAAGACGTTGTACAGGGACGTTACCTTCAACGCTACCAAAGGCCGGTATGAAAAGCAGGAAGAGGCGGAAAAGGCGATTGCGGAGATAGACGGTAAGCCTTTTACCGTGACCGACATACAGAAGAAACAAGGAAAGGAGCAGCAACCGAGACTGTACGATCTGACCTCATTACAGGTGGATTGTAACCGGAAATTCGGATTCAGCGCTGACGACACCCTGAAACTGATACAGAGCCTGTATGAGAAGAAACTGACTACCTATCCGCGTGTCGATACCACTTATCTGAGTGACGATATTTATCCGAAATGTCCCTTGATTCTGAAAGGACTGCGAGGTTATGAACCCGTGACAGCGCCTCTTCTGGTTCCGGGAGCCAAACTGTTGAAAACGAAGAAAGTATTTGATAATAGCAAGGTCACTGATCACCACGCCATCATTCCGACTGGAGTGCCGGCAAACACCATAACTCCCGACGAACGGAAAGTGTACGACCTGGTTGCCCGTCGCTTTATTGCGGTGTTCTATCCGGAGTGTATATTCAATACGACAACCGTCAATGGTTTTGCCGGTGACAGCAGCGAGACGGGCGTGCCGTTCAGGGCAAGCGGAAAAGTCATTGTCTCGCCAGGTTGGAGAACCGTCTATGCAGACCTGCAGTCGGGGGGCGACGACATCACATCGGCAAAATCTTCGCAGAGCGGAGAGGATTCGCAGAACGAGGACGATAATTCTATGCAAGGGATTCTTCCAGAATTTGTTAAGGGAGAAACCGGACCCCATGTCCCTTCGCTGCTGGAAAAGTGGACCAAAGCACCTCCGCTATACAGCGAAGCCAGTCTTTTGCGAGCTATGGAAACGGCCGGAAAACTGTGCGATGACGAAGAATTGCGCGATGCGATGAAAGAGAACGGATTGGGGCGTCCTTCCACCCGTGCAGCCATTATCGAAACGCTTTTCCGACGCCATTACATCCGAAAAGAGAAAAAATCGTTGGTCGCCACGCAGACGGGCATCGAGCTGATCGGTATCATTCAGCAGGAATTGCTGAAAAGCGCAGAACTTACGGGCCAATGGGAGCGTAAATTGCGCCAGATTGAACGCGGAGAGTACGATGCGCATGCTTTCATCGAAGAACTGAAGGCGATGGTTACCCAAATTGTGAACGAAGTGATTCACGATTCGGGAACCGCACGAGTTGCCTATACTCCCGAAGAGGAAACCGCGGGCAAGAAGCGGAAAACGGCAGAAAAGACAGCGGAGAAACCTGCCAAAACGACTCGCAAAACCACCAAAAAAGAAAAGAGCTACCAATACACTTTGGCTACCTTGCCGCAAGTCTGTCCGGTTTGTGGAGCCGGTCGGATTGTGCGGGGAAAGACTGCTTTCGGTTGTACCAATTATGCAAATGGTTGCACTTTCCGCATTTCATTTGACGATGTAAAGCCCGAATAAAGTTAAAAAATGCGCTTTTTTATTTAAAGTTCCCGCGTAAAGTTGTTTTTTTTTGAAAAAATACATAACTTCGCGCCGCAATATTTAAATAGAAATCCGTGCGTACACTACGATATATCGTTTTATTGCTTCTTGTGATGTCTGCAGCGTTAGGTCTGCAAACATCGCTGGCTTATGCACAGGATGTGGCTCCGGCGGAAGCCCAAGGAGCCGGGGAAGATTCGCTTTCCGTATTGCCGGATTCTCTTGCAGTTGATTCGTTAGCCCTACCGGATTCGTTGGAGATGCTTGCAGATTCGCTGCTTACCGATTCTGTCGGGTACAAGAAAAAGAAATCAGGAAGCGGTCTGACGGCAGTCGTGAACTTCAAGGCAACCGACTCGCTGGTGTTCACCCGAGGCAATATGGCTTATCTGTTCGGATCGAGCGAGGTGACCTACGATGATATCAATCTGACTGCTGAACAGATTCAGTTGTCGCTGGACAGCAGTCTGGTTCATGCGAAAGGCGTGCCGGATACCACAGCGCAGGAAGGCAGTCATAAACAGATCGGTGCCCCGGTGTTTAAGGACAAATCGGGCGAATATGAAACGAAAACCATTTCCTACAACTTCAAGAGTGCCAAAGGCTACATCACCGATGTGGTGACTCAGCAAGGCGAAGGATATGTTACGGGCGGAACGACTAAGAAAATGCCTAATAATGACATTTTCCTCGAAAACGGCCGCTACACCACTTGCGATTACCATGAATGTCCACACTTCTACATCAATCTGACGAAAGCCAGAGTGCGTCCGAAGAAAAATATCGTGACGGGTCCGGCCTATTTGGTAGTGGCTGATGTCCCTTTACCATTGGCGATTCCCTTCGGTTATTTCCCCTTTACAAAGAGTTATTCGAGTGGCGTGCTGATGCCGACATACGGAGCAGACAATACTCGAGGTCTGTATCTGCGTGATGGCGGTTATTATTTTGCCATCAACGACTATATCGACCTGGCGCTCAGGGGAGAGATCTACACCAAGGGTTCGTGGGGTATTTCTGCTGCTTCCAAATACGCATGGCGATATAAGTTCAAGGGTAATTATTCGTTCAGCTACATCAAGACCATTACGGGCGACAAGGGTATGCCCGACTATTCGGAGATGACGAACATCAAAGCCGTCTGGAGTCATACGCAGGACAGCCGCTTCAATCCGAATATGACGTTGTCGGCATCGGTGAACTTTACGACCTCCGGCTATGAGCGAAACAACCTGACCAGCTATTATTCAACCGATCTGACCCAGTCCACCAAGTCATCGACGGTGAATGCCACTTATAAAATCCCGAACTCAAGCTGGTCGTTCTCGGCATCTACATCCCTGACACAGCGCACCCAAGACAGTACCCTGGTGCTTCAGTTGCCGGACTTGACAATTTCGATGAGCCGTATTTATCCCTTCAAGCGGAAAGTGAAGAACGGAGCGGACCGCTGGTATGAGAAGATCGCGATGTCATATACAGGACGTCTGACGAACAGTATTACCACCAAGCAGAACGAGTTCAAAGACAAGTCGCTGATCCGCGACTGGAAGAACGGTATGCAGCATACGATTCCGATTTCTGCCACTTTCACGTTCTTCAACTATCTGAACATTACGCCTTCGTTCAACTTTACCGATCGAATGTACACCCATAAGACCGACCAGTTCTACGATCCTTCGATAGAAAACGCTAACGGTACTTATGGCGGTGTTGCCCGTGATACCACATACGGCTTCTATAATGTTTACAACTATTCGACGACGTTGAGTGCCAACACCAAACTGTATGGTTTCTGGTATCCGTTGCCCATTTTCAAAAACGCCAAACTGGTGGCTGTGCGTCATTTGTTCACCCCGACGGTTTCCTTCAGTTATACACCGGACTTTTCGAAGAAGAAGTATCACAGCTGGTCAACTTATGATATGCCAAGCTCTACTTCACCGACAGGCTTTACAACGGTTCAGTATTCACCTTTCTCGGGTTACACCTACGGTACGACAAGCCGCGGAAAGACCGGATCGATCAGTTTCTCGATGTCGAACAACATTGAGGCGAAATTCCGTAGCGAGAAGGATTCTACCGGTTACAAGAAAGTCTCAATTATCGACAACCTGACCTCGAGCATCAGCTATAATCTGGCTGCTGATTCCATGCGATGGAGTTCGACCATTCCGGTATCGATGGTAATCAAAATGGGCAAAAACAGTTCGATGAACCTGTCTGCCTCGTTTGATACTTACATGTACGATTTGACCAGCAGCGGATCACCTCACCATATTGATGTGCCGCGATGGGAAGTGGGCAAGCTTCCCCGACTGATGAATACCGGATATAGCTACAGTTTCCAGCTGAACAACAAGAAACTGGCGCAATGGTTTGGATATGGAGAGGAGGGAGACACTTCGTCTGAACTCGATGTGGATCCGACCGGAGAAACGGAGGACGATACAGTGGACGAGAATCTGGATCCGTCGTTGACAAAAGAGAAGGAATCCGGACGACGCAAGAAACATGCCGGAACGGCGTCGTCGAAGTATGACGCAGATGGTTATCTGCTGTGGAGCATCCCGTGGTCGATGAACATATCGTACACCATGCGTTATGCTTACAGTGATTTTAACTACAAGAAAATGGAATACAATCTGGACTTGAAGCATAGTGCGACGGTTTCGGGCAGTATCCAGCCCACTAAGAACTGGAACTTCTCGTACAACCTGACCTATAACTTCAACGACAAGAAGGTAACCTATATGAACATGAATGCATCGCGAGATATGCACTGCTGGACACTTACGGCTTCCATGAACCCATTGGGAAGATATGCCAGTTTCCATGTGTGCATCGCGGTGAAGAGTTCGTTGCTGAGCGATTTGAAATATGAGAAGTCGTCCGTATCGAGATCGAACAAGATCGATTGGTATGACGATTAACCAAAGGTGTGAAAAGTATGAAAGTAGCAATTGTTAAATATAATGCTGGGAATATCTACAGTGTTTTCTGTGCCTGTAGGCGTTTGGGCTACGATCCGGTTATCACTAACGATCCGGAGGAGTTGCGGAATGCAGATAAGGTGATTTTCCCGGGTGTCGGTGAAGCTCGTGCTGCGATGGATTATTTGAATGAAACAGGCTTGAGCGACATCATCAGAAACCTGAAACAGCCGGTGTTGGGCATCTGCATCGGTATGCAGCTGATGTGCAGGCACAGTGAAGAAGGAGATGTGGATTGCCTTGGAATTTTTGATGTTCCGGTGGAACGTTTCCGTCCGGCAGATTCATCGTTCAAGGTTCCGCAAATGGGCTGGAATACGATCCGGGTGCAAGGATTAGAAACCGGAGGAGAGCACCGGCTGTTTGCAGATGTGAAAGATGATAGTTATGTCTATTATGTGCATTCGTACCGTGTGCCGGTTTGCGACTACACCATTGCCAAAACCGATTATTGCGGACCCTATAGTGCCGCTTTGCATAAAGATAATTTCTGGGCCACACAGTTCCATCCGGAAAAAAGCGGCTCGGTAGGAGAAAAGATATTAAAGAATTTTCTGTTGTTTTGAATTATTAAGGTATTTTAATTGACAAAGAAATGATTGAACTGATTCCTGCAGTAGATATTATTGATGGAAACTTGGTGCGCTTGCAGCAGGGCAACTACAGCGCCAAGACCGAATACAGTCACGACCCGTTGGAAGTGGCAAAGCAGCTGGAGGGCGTAGGCATCCGAAGACTGCATGTCGTTGACTTGGATGGCGCCAAGGGCGGACACATCGTTAACTACAAGACATTGGAACGTATTGCTTCCGGAACTCAACTGATTATTGACTTTGGAGGGGGTGTGAAAAGCGATGAAGACGTGAAGATTGCTTTCGATTGCGGAGCACACATGATTACCGGCGGAAGTATTGCAGTCAACCGTCCGCAGCTGTTCTTGTCGTGGCTGGAAAAATACGGACCCGAGAAAATCATTCTCGGAGCAGATATCAAAGACGGCAAGATTGCCGTGAGCGGCTGGATGGAAGAGAGCGATGCCCGTTGGCAGACTTTCCTGGAAAGCTATGTGGCACGAGGCGTCCGTAAGATTATCTCGACCGATATTTCGCGCGACGGTATGATGATAGGTCCGTCGGTGGAACTTTATCGCGATATGCTTCTGGAATTTCCGGGTTTGCATGTGACGGCCTCTGGCGGCGTATCGTGCATGGCAGATGTGGAACAATTGGACGATATCGGAGTGCCGGATGTCATTATAGGCAAGGCAATATACGAAGGTCGTATCACCTATCACGAAATAGAAGAATATGTTAGCAAAACGAATCATTCCCTGTCTGGATGTTAAGGACGGAACCACGGTAAAAGGTGTTCAGTTCGTCAATTTCCGCAATGCGGGCGATCCTGTAGAGCTGGGTAAACAGTACAGCGACATGGGGGCTGACGAACTCGTCTATCTGGATATCACGGCATCGCATGAAGGCAGAAAGACGTTTACGGAACTTGTGAAACGTATTGCAGCTGAGGTTTCGATTCCGTTTACCGTGGGCGGTGGCATTCACGAATTGAGCGACGTGGAACGCCTGCTGGCAGCCGGTGCAGATAAGGTGTCTGTCAACAGTTCTGCCATACGTCGTCCGGAACTGATTTCGGAAATAGCCCGGCGTTTTGGAGTTCAGGAATGTGTTTGTGCTATAGATGCCCGACTGGAAGAAGACGGCACTTGGCGGTGCTATCTGAATGGCGGACGGATTCCGACCGAGCGGACTTTGTTCGAGTGGGCCCATGAAGCACAGGAACGTGGCGCCGGAGAGATTCTTTTCACTTCGATGAACCACGACGGTTCGAAACAGGGCTTTGCCATCGAAGCATTACATCGTCTGCATGAGGAACTGAGTATTCCGATTATCGCGTCGGGGGGAGCCGGAACCAAAGAACACTTCCTGGAAGTTTTTGAGCAAGCTCATGTGGATGCGGCATTGGCAGCTTCGGTTTTTCATTTCAACGAGATTCCGATGCGAGAACTCAAAAACTATCTGGCAGACAATGGTATTTGTGTCCGATGCGTTTAAGAAAAGAAAAATAAGTAAAAACTATAAGTCATGGAAATTAATTTCGAGAAATTGGGTGGACTGGTGCCCGCTATCATTCAGGATGCCACCACCAACAAAGTGCTCATGCTGGGCTTTATGAATCAGGAAGCCTATGATAAGACCGTTGCTACGGGTCTGGTTACTTTCTGGAGTCGTACACGGAACACCTTGTGGACCAAAGGAGAGACTTCGGGAAACACGTTGACCGTAAAGGAAATTCTGAACGATTGCGATCAGGATACCTTGCTAATCAAAGCAGTTCCTGCCGGTCCGGTTTGTCACACAGGTGCAGACACCTGCTGGGGTGAAACCAATCCGCATAAAGCAGCCAACGATAAAGACAATGCCTTGCTTTTCCTTTCCGAGTTGCAGGATTTCATTGAAAAGCGTCATGAAGAAATGCCGGAGGGAAGCTATACCACCAGTCTGTTCAAAGACGGCTTGAACCGCATGGCACAGAAGGTGGGCGAGGAAGCCCTTGAATTGGTTATTGAGGCAACCAACGGTACCAACGACCGTCTGATTTATGAAGGTTCGGACATGCTATACCACCTGATTGTCCTGCTGACAAGCAAAGGCCTCCGCATTGAAGATATGGCTGCGGAACTTCGTGAACGCCATAATCCGGGTTGGAAGAAACACTGATGAGATAGAACACCAGATTGTTCTCAGAATTACAGATACATAAACCGTTTGCGTATGATAAACTTCGAAGGTGTGAATATTGAGCGAGAGCAGCAGTTGCTTCTCAGAGATGTAACCTTGCATATCGACAAGGGTGAATTTGTGTATCTGATCGGTCAGGTAGGATCCGGCAAGAGCAGCCTGTTGAAAACCATCTATGCGGAACTTCCCATTACAGAAGGTGAGGCAACCGTATTTGAATACGATCTGAAAACGATTCGTCGCCGTCAGATACCTTATCTTCGTCGTCGGTTGGGTATCATATTTCAGGATTTCCAATTGTTGGTCGATCGTACGGTACAGCAGAATCTGGAGTTTGTGCTGAAAGCTACCGGATGGAGTAACAAGGAAGAGATGGAAGACCGCATCAAACAGGTGCTTCATCTGGTGGGCATGGAGAATAAAGGTTACAGAATGCCCAATACGCTTTCGGGCGGAGAACAGCAGCGAATGGTTATTGCCAGAGCTTTGCTAAACGATCCGGCTGTCATTCTGGCTGACGAACCTACTGGCAATCTGGATCCGGCAACAAGTTCGAATATTGTCAAACTGCTGTACGACATCTGCAAAGAGCGGCATACGACAGTCCTGATGTCAACACACAACCTGCAACTGCTAAACCGGTTCCCGGGAAGAGTGCTGAAGATAGAGAATGGAAAAGTGACCGAGGTTTCGACAGTAGAGTCGGAACACCAAGCACCGGAAACGGTTATTGCGGAGGCTCAATCAGCGACCACATCGGAAGCTGGGGAAGAAATTCAAAACGGTTCAACTGCCGGTTCAGATGACAGCAATAGTGCTTCAGACCATTGCTTACAATCAGATAGTCAACCTGAAGGGCAAAGTCGTAACGAAGAATCTGGTCAAATACCTTCTGAGTCAGGGCTACAGTAGGGGCTTTGTATTCGACGATGACGGCCGGATGTCCAGTCTTTCCATAGACGATGGTGTCGCACCTTTTTTCCATGCGTCCGACCCGAATCGGAACTTCGTTTCCAATCCGGCCTTGCGGATAACCCAAAGAATGGATCAGATAATGCACAAAATTCTGACGAACCCATTCCTCGGGACTCAGGCGGACGTATTTCTTGCGTTGAGGGTCGAAAACCTCTTCGGTTCCGGTTTCCGGATTGATGCGGGTTTTCAGGGTGCATTCGGGTAGATTCAACTTCGGATAATTCATGCCGCAAAGATACGCATTTTGATATAATTGTCCAAATATAACGATAAAAAAATGGCAAAGACTGCAGATTATGCAAGTATAATGAAAGATATCGAGAGCGGAAAGTTCGCTCCCATATATTTGCTGTATGGCGATGAGAGTTATTTCATCGACCGTATTACGAATCTGCTGTTAGACCGAGTGCTGACCGAAGAAGAGAAGGATTTTAATCTGACTCAGATGTACGGTGCAGACATTACGAATTTGGGCGATGTGGTAAGTACGTGCAGGCGCTATCCGATGATGTCGGAATACCAGTTGGTGATCTTGCGGGAAGCGCAGATGCTGAAACAGAATGCAGAACTGACCAAATACGAACAGCTTGAAGCCTATACGGCCCATCCCTTGCCGAGCACCGTTTTTGTGATGACAATGATTGGCAAAAAGCCTGATAGCAGACAGAAATGGATAAAGCAGATTCAAGAGGCCGGAGGTGTTGTATTTGAGAGTGCTCGCATTCCAGAGTATAAACTGAAAGAATTTCTTCCCGGTTTTCTGTCGGCAACCGGACTCCAGTTCGATGATAAGGCAATTCAGATGCTGGTGGATTTCATTGGATCGGATCTTTCACGCCTGACTTCCGAATTAGAAAAACTCAAGATTACCTTAACGGGTACAAGAGTGACAGCTGATATGATTGCAAGCCATATCGGTATATCGAAGGAGTTTAATTCCTACGAACTGGTAAGTGCTGTGGCAGCCCGTGATTTCAGGAAGTGCGAACTGATACGCCGGTATTTTGCCCAGAATCCGAGAGCAAATCCGATACAGATTACCATTTCGGTGCTTTTTACTTTCTTTACGAATGTCATGCTGGCACATTATGCGCAAGACAAATCAATCAATGGTCTGATGCGTGAAATCGGGTTGAATTACCCACAAGCCAAGGATGTTTCGTCAGCAATGAAGATATACAATGCTTGGAAAGCCATGCAGAACATCGCTCTGCTTCGCGACTATGATGCCCGACAGAAAGGAGCGCGAGGGGTGGTGGTTCCGGATGATGAAGCCTTGCAGGAGCTTTTGTATAAGTTAATGCATTGAACATAATTGGACATAAATGATAATTCGTTATCTAAATATTTATCTTTATGAGAGCTTTAACAAAACAGGAAATTGAAAAGTTGACCGCTTCCGGATGCACGGCAGAAAATTGGGCCGGAATTCAGGTGGCAGATTCTTTCGATGTCACTTGCGTCAGGCAAGTGTCGTTTTTTGGAAACGTTGTTATAGGAGAAAACTCAGGCAGTATTACGGTTTCTGACAATTTTAAGAAACCTTGTGGAATTTACAATGCTACATTGAGGAATGTTTCCATCGGGGATAATTGCCTCGTTGAGAATGTGAAGGGATTTATCGACAATTATGAAATTGGAGATAATTGCCTGATAAGCCATATCTACAGTATGGAAACAACCGATCGTCCTCATTTCGGAGAAGGAAGGCTTATTCCGGTATTGAATGAAGCCGGTGATGGAAATGTGATGATTTTTGAGGGCCTGACATCACAATTGGCAGCCATTCAGGTCAAATATGAGGAAGACAAGGAGGTTACTCGATCCATTCACGAATTGATCTGCAAAGACATTGCTGAAAGATTAGGGTCGGATCCTATCGGAAAAGTCGCCTCCGAGGTTCATATCCAGAATGTCGGTAGAATCGTAGATACACGGATTGGAACAGGCTGCAGGGTGGATGGTGCCCAGTTGTTGAAGTCGTGCACAATCTCAGACAACGTGACTGTCGGAACAGGCGTGATTGCGGAAGAATGTGTTGTATGTCGCAGTTCTGAGATTTCCAAAAATGCCAATCTTGAAGGTTGCTTTATTGGTGAGGCAACAACCGTAACTAACGGTTTCAGCGCAGAGCATTCTATTTTCTTTGCCAATAGTTTTATGGGCAATGGCGAGGCTTGTGCAGCTTTCTGCGGTCCGTTTACGGTCAGTCATCATAAGGGTTCTTTGCTGATCGGATCTGATTTTTCATTTTACAATGCAGGTTCTGCAACCAATTTCTCGAATCATGCCTACAAGATGGGACCTTTGCATTGGGGCGTGTTGGAACGAGGCTCGAAGACCGCATCGGGAAGTCATTTGTTGTTGCCCGCTCATATCGGAGCCTTCAGTGTATGTTTGGGAAAACTGATAAATCATCCGGATACTCGGAACCTGCCGTTCTCTTATCTGATTGCAGATGGCAATGATATGCTGCTTGTGCCAGGCAAGAACATCGTAACCGTCGGTTTATACCGTGATGTGAATAAATGGCCACATCGAGACAAGCGAAAGGGAAGTGCAAAAGCATCTATTATCAATTTCGATTGGCTTTCCCCTTACACAATCAGCAAGGTGATACAGGCTAAAAAGATGTTGGAAGACTTGCTCGTTACGACGGAAGATCAGGAAAGGTATTCCTTCATGGGAGGAATCGTAAAGCGGTCGTCGTTAGAAAAAGGAATACAGTATTACGATCTTGCCATCCGTCTGTATTTAGGTTCGGTTATTTCGTCTCACGAATCTAACTTACCCAAACAGCAGACAGGAGCCGGTGATTGGAGCGATCTTTCGGGCTTGTTGCTGCCAAAGACAGAAGAAGAACGTCTGGTGCATGCTATTCGCCAAGGCGCTTACCAATCGGTTCAGACGCTTGTGGAGGATTTTGAACAAGTACACACCAACTATAACGAATTCCGATGGACATGGACTTATCCGCTTCTTTGCAGCTACTATCAGTCAGAAGGAGGTCTGACTTCAGAGAAGGTCGCAGAGATTGAACAAGATTACAAGGAGGCCCGCAAAACTTGGATTTCAGAAATCCGGAAAGATGCAGAAAGAGAATTCAAGTTAGGCGATGTTACGGTTGAGACATATCAGAATTTTATTCAGAGTCTTGAAAAAGAATTAAAGGCAATTTAATCATTAAATATTTAAACTTATGTGTGGAATTGTGGGATACATTGGGTTTAGGGATGCCTACCCAGTTTTGATTAAAGGTTTGCACAGGTTGGAGTATCGAGGATACGACAGTGCCGGCTGTGCATTAGTGAGCAGAACTTCCGAGCTGAACGTTTATAAAGCCAAGGGAAAAGTTAGCGATCTGGAGCGAGCCACTCAAGGAAAGGATATTACGGGAAGTTTGGGAATTGCACATACCCGATGGGCAACACACGGTGCGCCATCGGAGGTAAATGCACATCCTCATATCTCTAAGTCCGGAAATATCACGTTGGTGCATAATGGCATTATTGAGAATTATGCAACCTTGCGTGTACAGCTGGAAAAGAGAGGTTTCGTTTTCAAGAGTCAGACAGATACCGAGGTACTTGTCCAACTGATCGAATTTCAGAAAGAACTGCGTCATTGCGATTTGGCAGAAGCCGTGCGCAGGTCTTTGCATTTGGTGATTGGTGCATACGCTATTGCTGTCATCGATAAGGAAAACCCGACGCAGCTGGTTGCTGCCCGCAAGGCATCTCCTTTGGCTATCGGTATCGGAGAAGACTATAAGGAATTCTTTTTGGCTTCCGATGCCTCTCCGATAGCAGAATATACCAATCAGATCGTCTATTTGAACGATGATGAGGTGGCTGTCGTGGAGCGTGGAAAGAATCTCCACGTCATGAATCTGTATGGCGAAGACAAAGAAGCAGAAGTGAAGGAAGTGGACGTTGATTTATCGATGCTGGATAAAGGCGGCTTTCCGCATTTCATGCTGAAGGAGATTTTCGATCAACCGAATGTACTTCGGGATTGTATGCGCGGGCGTATTATAAATAATGTATATAGTTCGGAGAGCGGACAAGCCCACGAACCTACGCTCGATGTGGTTTTGAGTGCCGTAAAGGATCATCGCAGGGAATTGCTTAGAGCCCGTCGTATCGTGATTGTAAGTTGTGGAACCTCTTGGCACGCAGGCTTGATCGGAAAACAGTTGATTGAGCATTTCTGCCAGATTCCGACCGAAGTTGCCTATGCGTCAGAATTCCGCTATGCAGATCCTGTTGTTGAGCAAGATGATGTTGTAATTGCTATCAGTCAGTCGGGAGAAACGGCAGATACCTTAGCTGCGATTCAGTTGGCGAAAGAAAAAGGAGCCTTTGTCTATGGAATCGTGAATGCCGTCGGATCGAGCATCGCCCGAAATACCGATACAGGTACGTACATTCACGTAGGACCGGAAATCGGTGTGGCATCAACGAAGGCTTTCACCGGTCAGGTTACTGTTTTGACATTGTTCGCATTGGCATTAGGTATGTACAAGGGAACGGTGGATCAGCAGGAATATCAGGACGTTCTTGAAGAACTGACCAACATTCCGAATAAGATTCAGGAGGTGCTGAAGCAGAACGATAAGATACAGGAATTGTCGAAGAAATATACCAATAGTTCGAATTTCTTGTATTTGGGACGAGGCTTCAACTATCCGGTCGCCTTGGAAGGTGCCTTGAAGTTGAAAGAAATTAGCTATATCCATGCAGAGGGTTATCCGGCTGCTGAAATGAAGCATGGACCGATTGCCCTGATCGATAAAGATATGCCTGTGGTTTTCCTGACGAACCATCATCGCCGTTATCAGAAAGTTATTTCCAATCTGCAGGAAGTAATTTCCCGTCACGGACAAATCCTTGCAATTATTCACGAAGGGGATGATCAGGTTAAGCAGATGGTAGAAACCTATATTGAGGTGCCACAGACATTATCCTGTCTAGCTCCGTTGATTTCTGTCATTCCTTTGCAGTTGCTTAGCTACCATATCGCCGTTGCGAGAGGATTGAATGTGGATCAGCCTCGTAACTTGGCAAAATCCGTAACGGTAGAATAATCCGATGTTTTTAGGATGAGTAAAATAAAGGCTTTTCTCAGGAACTGGATACTCCCACTGGCTATGTTAGTGGGAGTTGCTGAATATTTTGTCTTTGTTGCTTTGCCCTTGGATGCAGAGACACATCACGTCACTTATAGTGTGGTAACTCATTATATTCAGCCCATTCTGATTTTCCTGATGTTGTTCCTTTCTTTCATGAAGGTAAGTCCGAAAGAAATGAGGCCTCACCGATGGCAGGCGTGGGTGTTGTTGGCTCAGGCCTCTTTGTTTGTTGGCTTCTCTCTGTTGGCGATGATTATGCCGAATGAAGGGATGAAAGTCTTGTGCGAAGGCGCTATGCTGAGCCTGATTTGTCCGACAGCAACAGCATCCGCAGTCATTACAGGCAAATTGGGAGGCTCTGTTTCGGGTGTAGTCACCTATCTGATGATCTGCAATATCATGGTATCGCTGATAGCACCGCTGTTTTTGCCGTTAGTGGAGCCCTCCGATATCTCATTCTTAGAAGCATTTCTTTCCATTTTGGGAAAGGTTTCCCCGTTATTGATTTTCCCTTTGGCCACCGCGTGGTTTGTGCGTTTTTGCATCCCATCGTTACATCGATGGCTGATTCGTTTCAGAAACCTTTCGTTCTATTTGTGGACGATATCGTTGTCGATTGCCATTGCCGTAACTGTCCGAAGTATTGTTCATAGTTCGGTCAGCGTATGGTATCTGGTGGGTTTAGCGATTATTTCAGGCGTATGTTGTTTGCTGCAATTCCGGATAGGCAAAGCAATCGGCAGTCGTTATGGCTTTACGGAGAGAGTATCTGCCGGACAGGCATTCGGACAAAAAAACACCGTTTTTATCATCTGGCTCGGACAAGTCTTCCTGAATCCGGTGACATCGGTCGTCGGAGGATTCTATTCCGTCTGGCACAATATAATCAATTCCTGGCAGTTGTATCAAGCCCGGAAGAAAGGGATTAAAGATAATTCATGAGAAGAGAATGAACAAGCAGGAACTTCGGAAAGAAATCCGGAAAAGGGTAGGGATGCTCGATGCCTTAGAGAAACAACGGGCATCCGATAGCGTTTGTCGGCAAATTGTGAGGATGCCGATCTGGCAACGGGCAAGAAAAGTCTTATTGTACGAAGCCTTATCGGACGAAATCTCTTTGCGGGAGCTGATCAATCTGGCGGCAGAAGAGGGAAAGACAGTCCTGATGCCAGAACCAAGCGCTGATGCCAAACCTTTGACAGATTTGGAGGACATAGATCTGGCAATTATTCCGGGGCGGGCATTTTCGAGTCAGGGAGCGAGAATGGGGCGAGGAAAAGGCTATTATGACAGGTTGCTGTCGGTTCTGGATTGTCCGAAAATCGGTGTCGCATTCCGCTGTCAACTGTTTGAAGATTTGCCAACTGATTCTTGGGATATGCCGATGAATGAAGTAGTTTTAGGGTGAATTCGAAAGAATTTGCCCTTTTTATTTGTTCTTTTCAAGAGAAATAATTATCTTTGCGCGCTTGTATATATTCTTGAATTAAATAGCTAACTATGCATTTATCACCTGCACTGGAAGAAAGATATACCCAAGAGAAGATGTCGGCGCCCGAAGCGCAACGCTTGGCTCAGTTCATTGCTTGGGGACCGATGGTTTTTCAGGTGTCCCGTCTCATGGTTAAGTTCGGAATACTGGATTTGTTGCGTGACAGCAATGAGGGATTGACCCGAGCAGAACTGGTGGAAAAGACGAGTTTGAGCGACTATGCCGTCAAAGTGCTGCTGGAAGGTTCTTTGTCTATCGGAACGGTGCTGGTCAATCCTCAAACAGACCGCTACAGCCTGTCGAAGGCAGGTTGGTTTTTGCTGACCGATGCCTCTACTCGCGTCAATATGAATTTCAATCAGGATGTGAACTACGAAGGCTTGTTCCGTTTGGAAGAAGCCCTGAAAGAGGGGAAGCCTGCCGGTTTGTCGCATTTCGGTTCGTGGCCAACGGTTTACGAAGGTTTGTCACAACTTCCCGCACAAGTTCAAAAGAGCTGGTTCGACTTCGATCACTTTTACAGCGATGCGTCCTTCCCGTCAGCCTTGCAGGTGGTTTTTGGCTATCATCCCCGAACTTTGTTAGATGTGGGAGGAAACACCGGCAAATGGGCGATGCAATGTGTGAACTTCGATCCGAAGGTCGAAGTGACGATTGTGGATTTGCCACAGCAGCTTGAAATGATGAGAAAGCAGACACAAGGAAAACCGGGAGCAGATCGGATTAGCGGATACGGTATGAATCTGCTTGATCCGGCCAACGCATTCCCTACAGATCGTCATTATGATATCCTCTGGATGAGCCAGTTCCTGGATTGTTTCAGTATGGACGAAATCATTTCCATTTTGAGTCGTGCTGCCCGCATCATGGATGGAGAAAGCCGGTTGTGCATCATGGAAACCCTGTGGGATCGGCAGAAATACGAAACATCGGCTCTCTGTCTGACGATGACGAGTGTTTATTTCACCGATATCGCCAACGGAAACAGCAAGATGTACAATACAGAAGATATGGAAACCTGCATCAAGGCGGCCGGCTTACATATTGATGAGATTCACGACCATTTGGGTCATGGGCATAGTATCCTTGTCTGCAAAAAGTAACGTATGGCTTTAGAGCACGAAAACTGGAAGGGAACGACGGGAGGAATGCCTTGGATGCAAAGGACACTTATCCGTTTGCTGGCAATCGTCGATCAGCGCATTATCTATGGTGTGCTGTGTCTTGTTGTGCCTTTCTACATGCTGTTCAACCATAAAGGATACATTTCGATGTATCATTTCTTTCGGGATGGTTTTCAAGAATCATGGTGGAAGGCTTTTGCTCATGTCTATGCCAATCATTTCCGTTTCGGGCAGATCATCGTCGATCGTTTTGCCGCTTTTGGTGGACGGACATTCAAGTTCGAGTTTTCAGAAGGCAAGGAGAAGTACCAAGCATTGGCTCGCGAGGATGGTGGGTTCGTCCAATTGAGCAGTCACATGGGCAACTACGAATTGGCCGGCTACATTCTGAAACAGGAGATAAAGAAAATATATGCTTTGGTCTTTTGGGGCGAAACGGAAACTGTGATGGAGAACCGTCGGAAAATGTTTTCCGCCAAGGGCGTGGAAATGGTGCCTGTCAAGTCGGATATGAGTCATATTTTCGAACTGAACAACGCCTTGCGCGACGGACAGATTGTCAGCATGCCGGGCGATCGGATTTTCGGTTCCGTAAAGTCCTTGAAAAGTTCCTTCATGGATCATTCGGTCAAGCTGCCGTTCGGACCTTTCCAACTGGCATTGCTCCGAGAGGTTCCGATGGTCGCAATCTTCGTCATGAAAGAGCGATGGGACACTTACAAGATTTATTTCCGCTTTCTGGAAGCAGACGAAAGTTTGGGCAAGAAAGAACAGGCTCAGCAATTGGCCGATGATTTTGCCCGCGAGATGGAATCGATAGTCAGACTTTATCCTACACAGTGGTTCAACTATTTTGAATTTTGGGAGGATTGAATCCTTGCCGGAAGGAACGGGAGAAGATGGAAATGAATCTTAGAGATATTGACATATTGGAATTGTTGCCCCAGCGTCCGCCGTTTGTAATGATAGGCAAACTGGTGACGTATCAGGATAACTATGCAGAAACCGAATTCGAAATCAAAGCTGATAATATGATGTGCGAGGACGGACGTTTTTCTGCCTGCGGATTGGTCGAGAATATAGCTCAAACCAGTGCGGCACGAATCGGTTACTATTACAAATATGTCCTGAAGCAACCTGTTCAGATCGGTTATGTGGGAGCCATCCAATCGTTCAGCGTTTTCCGAACGCCTTCGGTTTCAGAGAAGATTAGGACCCGCATAGAGGTCGAAGCCGAAGCATTCGGTATTACATCGTTCAAAGCCTACGTTTATGATGCAGCAGGAAATGTGTTGGCGCAAGGACGGATGAAAACGGCATTATAAGCAACAAGAAAACTATAGGATATAAGTATGATAACCCTTCTTTCGGATAACATCATCTCTCCATTGGGAGTTACAACCGCTCAGAATCTGAGTGCGGTGCGTCAAGGCCGTTCGGCTTTGACAGAGCATCGGCATGAAGGAATGCCTGACGCTTTTGTAGCTTCGCTGTTTGAGGTTCCGATGAGATTCGAGGAAGGTCTGATAAGAACGATTGAGGCATCTCTCGAGGAAGCTCAGCAGAAGGGAGTAACCATACATCCGGCTTCTCAGGAAGTGGTTTTCATCCTGTCGAGTACCAAAGGAAACGTAATGGACTTCGAGCGTATCGGCATATCGGCACAACGTGTGGCCGATCATTTCGGGAATCCAAATCGTCCGATTGTCGTCTCGAATGCCTGCATCAGCGGTTTGTCGGCTCAGATTCTGGCGATGCGCTTGCTCAATGCCGGACATTATCGTGTGGCCGTTGTGGCCGGAATGGATATTCAGTCGAAGTTCATTGTCAGCGGATTCCAATCGTTCAAGGCTTTGTCGCCCGATCCTTGCCGGCCGTTCGATGGCGATCGTTGCGGTCTGAATTTGGGCGAAGCAGCCGCTTCGATAATCCTGATGAAACAAACGAATCCGGCTCCAGCAGATTGGAAGCTGAAATCGGGTGCCATCCGCAACGATGCTGTTCACATTTCAAATCCCTCGAAGACGGGTGAAGGCAGTTATCGCGCTATGCGGCAGATTTGTCGCGAAGAAGATGTTCCGGGGTGCATCTCCGCTCACGGAACCGCCACACTTTACAACGATGAAATGGAAGCAGCGGCAATCGACCGATCCGGATTTTCGGAACTGCCGACTTTTAGTTTGAAAGGTTATTTCGGTCATACTATGGGAGCTGCCGGCATTCTGGAAAGCATCATAGCCTTACATGCAATGGAAGAGGGTTGGATTCCGGCAACGAAAGGTTTTGAGGAATCGGGCACCCGACATCAGATCCATGTGACGCATGGCGAAGAAAAGCCACGGAATACGGATGTATTGAAGCTTATGTCCGGCTTTGGCGGATGCAATGCAGCATTGTGGTACACGAAATCTTCAGTCGTTGACAACATTTCTTTGGAGAACGAGCCTGGCAATCTTTCGTCTGCATTTCAGGTTTCCTTGAATCCCTCCAATATGCCGCAAGGGCTGACATCCTTCTATCGGCAGCATAAAGCGGTTTGGGGCGACTATCCGAAATTCTTCAAAATGGATCCGCTTTGTAAGTTGGGATTCCTGGCATCGGAACTGTTGTTGCAGGAGGAGGCAGAGCAATCGGGGGTAACGCGTTTCGAACCGAGAGAAGATCGGGCCATCGTTATCTTCACCCGAAGCGGTTCGATGGCCGACGATAAGGCTTATATGGAGACCATAAGCGATCCGGACAATTATTTCCCGAGTCCTGCCATTTTCGTCTATACGTTGTCGAATATCGTTACGGGCGAATTGGCATTGAGGAATGCTTATTATGGCGAAACCTCATGCTTCATTCTCGAAGAACCCGATGAAGCCACGATGCAACAGATTATCGCTTCCTCGTTTCAGGATGACGGAATCCAATCGGTTTTGGCAGGTTGGCTGGAGTATGAAGACGAGCAGCATTTCGAAGCCGATTTGAGGCTATATCGGAAAGAATGATTTTTACGCTCCAGTTAGGGAAAATTTGCGGCCCAGTGGGGGAAATATTTTTCCCCAGTTAGAGAAAAAATTTTTGTCAGTTAGAAAAAATATTAAATTGAGTAACTATGGATGTAAACAAATTGAAAGAACAGATCATCGATGCGTTGAATCTGGAAGACATGCAGCCCGATGATATCGATAATGAAGCACCTCTTTTCGGTGAGGGCTTGGGACTTGATTCCATCGATGCATTGGAACTGATCGTTCTGATGGAAAAATTTTATGGCATCAAGTTGCAGAATCCGGCGGAAGGCAAGGAGATATTCAAGTCGATCAACTGCATGGCTGCCTATATCGATGCACATCGTACAAAATAAGTCAAAAATCTTGCATCGCCAAACAGGTAGAATATGCAGAAAAATAGAATTGTCATAACGGGTGCTGGAGTGATTTCGGCTATCGGCGTAGGGAAAGAAGAAAACCTGCGGAGCCTTCAGTCGTGTGCCGAAGGTGTTGCTCCCGTTCGCTACCTTCAAACTGAACATACGGAATGTATGGTCGGGGAGGTCAAACTGACCAACGAAGAAATGATGGATCGGTTGGGAATCCCAGGCACAACACCCGTTGTTCGGACCTCCCTTTTGGGGATGATGGCGCTGAAGGAGGCTTTGCAGGAAGCCGGATTGGGACAGGAAGACTTGTCGCAAATGGCTTTCATCAACGGAACCACCGTGGGGGGAATGGATAAGAGCGAACAATTCTATTTGGATTTTCTGAAAGAACCGGTGGAACCGAATGCACCGGTTGCTTACATTAAAAGTCACGATTGCGGTTCAAGTACGGATATGATTGCCGACTACTTCGGTCGGTTTGGTATGACTACCAGTTTGTCAACCGCTTGTTCATCGGCCGCTAATGCCATCATCTTAGGCGCACGCATGATTGCATCCGGAGAATACGAACGGGTGGTGGTCGGTGGAGCAGAGTGTTTGTCGAAGTTTCATTTGAACGGGTTTAATACCTTGATGATTCTCGACCGCGAGCCTTGCCGTCCTATGGATGCGACGCGCGCCGGATTGAATCTTGGAGAAGGGGCGGCTTATCTGGTAATGGAATCCGAAGCATCGGCCCAAGAACGTGGTGCCAAAGTGCTGGGCGTGTTGTCCGGTTATGGCAATGCCTGCGATGCTTTTCATCAGACGGCTTCTTCTCCAGACGGAATTGGGGCCTATCTGGCTATGCAACAGGCTTTGGAGAAAGCGAATCTGCAACCTTTGGATATCGACTATATCAACTGTCACGGAACAGGAACCCCTAATAACGATCCCAGCGAGCTGAAGGCGATGCACCGTTTGTTCGGCAATATTTTGCCTCCTTTTTCGAGTACGAAGGGCTTCACGGGACATACCACCAGTGCCTCCGGAAGCATCGAAGCCGTATTCTGTCTTTTGGCGTTGCAAAACCAGTTCCTGCCGGTCAACCTGCATTTTGTTTCCCCGATTTGCGATGAAGAAAATGTGTCTGCAGTGAATGTTCCTGTTACAGCGACAACTCAGCATCTGCAGCAACCGGTTCATCGGGTGTTGTGCAATGCCTTCGGTTTTGGCGGTAACGACAGTTCAATTCTTTTGGAGTTGTAAAATGGCGACTATGAGAAAGATTTTTGTTCAGGCAGCAAACCAGATTTCCATCCAACAGCCTTTGTGCAATGATTGGGTGGAGCATCCGATTGTTTATAGCGAACCGTTCTGCCGCAGCATCGATCCGGACTTCAAACCATACGTTTCTCCAGTGGAAGGCCGTCGCATGGGGAAGATCCTGAAAAGAGCTTTGGCTGTTTCTTTGCAGACGTTGCGCGATTGTCAGCTTGAAAAACCGGAGGCAGTCATTACAGGAACGGGCTTAGGAAGTGTCGAGAGCACAGAAGCCTTCTTGCTCGATATGTGCCAGAACGGAGAACAGTTGCTGAAGCCGACCCATTTCATGCAATCGACGCACAACACCATCGGTTCCTTAGTCGCTATCCAAACCCAATGTCATGGGTATAATGCAACTTATAGTCACAAACAAATCAGTTTCGAAAGTGCTCTGTACGATGCCTGGCTGCAACTGAAAGCTGGCGAAATTGGGAATGCCTTAGTGGGTGGACACGATGGTACCACTCCTAATTATTTCCGATTGCTGGAATTGGCAGATTATGTGGGTAACGGAATGCAGGGAACCTGTGGCGAAGCTGCTATGGCTGCGTTGTTGCGAACCGAAGACCAGACTTTCGCAAATTCCCCGTTGTGCGAGTTGGTGAGTGTGAAATTATTGCATCGGCCAACGCGGGAACAATGGCAGACGGTCATTGCCTCTATGCAATTGCCGGAAGATCTGGTGGTGTTCAGCGGAGAAAACGGACATCCCGCCAATGACGCTTTGTATGCTGAGTTGCTACCTGCCATTCTCCCTGGGAAGGCCACCATCCCGTATAAGCGCTGGTTCGGCGAGTGTTTCTCTGCTTCGGCATTAGGTTTTTATGCCGCTGCCGAGTATATTCATTTGGGCAAAGAGAACAACGCTTTGTTACTGACGCTCGACAGAGCCGGAGATGCCGCTCTTGTTTTGTTAAAACGTTAATTTGAGAATATGAAACTATTCCTCTTGTGTTTGTTACAGTCGATGCTGCTGGCTTTAGGTCAGATTTTTCTGAAAATGTCCACGCATAGCATAGGTGCATTCGGCTGGAATTGGTCCTATTTCAAGAGTATATTGCTGAATGGTCCGCTTTTCCTTTTCGGTCTTAGTTTCGGGAGTGCTGGCCTTTTGTGGCTATGGATCATCAAACACTATCCGTTGAGTCAGGCCTATCCGCTCAATAGCCTGAGCTATATCTTCGGTCTCTTGGGCGCTATTCTTCTCTTGGGCGAGAAAGTGTCAGTTTGGGGATGGATTGGCGTATGTCTGATTATCGGCGGTTGCATGTTGGTTTCAATGAAGTAAGGCGATGGAGAAGTTTTATAAAGTAACCGATAGGCAAGAGGGGAATGGCGAATGGTTGTATCGTGTCCGAATGAATGCCGAGCATCCGATCTATCAGGCACATTTCCCGGGATACCCGATTACTCCGGGTGCGATGCTGATGCAGATGGCACTGGAACTAATTAATCTTTCGGAAGATACAGCGCAAGAGTTGACGAACGCGCGGAATGTGAAGTTCCTGAAACCCCATCAGCCGCAGGCGACGCCGGCATTGATCGTCCGGATCGGTAAGTCGCAGGATTCCTACTCCGTCGTTATTGAAGAGGAGGGAATCCTCTTCGCAAAAATGATGTTGGAAACAGCCGAATGTCAGCATTCAAAGGCATCGGAAAAATAATTAGAGAATCAAGTTAATGACAGATTGCAAGGCCTATTTCAAAGCGACGCATACTTGTGTGATTGTTCCCACTTACAACAATCAGGGGACACTCATACAGGTGCTTGAGCGTTTGCAGCCTTTTGCCGACGATATTCTGGTGGTCAACGACGGATCGACAGACAACACGCAGCAGCTGTTGGAAAACTATCAGCATCCGATTACTCTTGTCAGCTATCCGCAGAATCAGGGAAAAGGCTATGCTTTGCGTCAGGGATTCCAGAAGGCTCTTTCCTTGGGCTTTGAGAATGCGATAACCATCGATAGTGACGGGCAGCATTACCCAGAGGATTTGCCGTTGTTTGCCGATGCGATGCAAAAACATCCCGGAGCTTTGATTGTCGGTAACCGGAAACTCGTGCAAGAGAATATGGCGGGTAAGAGCACATTTGCCAACTACTTCTCGAATTTCTGGTTCATGGTTCAGACCTGGCAGTATTTGCCCGATACGCAAACCGGTTATCGTGTATATCCTTTGCGTAAATTGAGAGGAACCCGTTTCCTGACCAGCCGCTATGAGGCAGAATTGGAATTGTTGGTGTTTCAGGCTTGGCACGGAGTGAAACTCGTTTCAACGCCGATACGTGTCTATTATCCCCCCAAAGAAGAACGGGTAAGTCATTTCCGTCCCTTCCACGATTTTATGCGCATTTCTTTGCTGAATACCGTTTTGTGTATTCTATGTTTGTGCTATGGCTGGTGGTCGATGGTTTGGCATTCATCGCCGGTTCGTTCGCTAAGAGTGCGATTGCTGACCATCTGGGACTTGACTTTCGCTCTGGTTTCTGCGATGCTTGTTCCCCTACCTTTGGTATTTATCTTCAAGTGGTTCTTGCCGAAAACAGATCGGCAGAAATTGAAATATCACAAGATTCTCTGTGCTTATTTCCGTTTCCTCCTGCACCATATCCCAGGGGTAAAGGTTACCCTCGATAATCCTTACAGGGAGCAGTTCGCCAAACCGTCCATTCTGTTCTGCAACCATCAGTCGCACCTCGATTTGCTGTCGGTTTTATCCTTGTCGCCGCGTGTGGTCGCTATGACTAACCAATGGGTGTGGGATTTTTGGATTTATAAACCCGTTCTCCGATATTTGGAGTATTATCCGGCTACCGAAGGATTGGAAAACAGTGAAGGCCACATCGAGAGTCTTTTGAAGCGCGGTTATTCCATCGTAATCTTTCCGGAAGGAACCCGTTCTGCAGCATGTAAGATTCTGAAGTTCCGGCGCGGGGCATTCTATTTGGCGGAAACCTTGAAAGCCGATATGGTACCGGTCTTTTTGGACGGTACCGGTCGGGTATTCCCCAAAAAGGAGACAATGATTTATCCGGGAGAGATCAGAATTCATGTCGGAAAGCGTTTCTCTGCCGATGATACATCGACCGGAGAGAACTATCGTGAAAAGACCCGGTACTGGCACAAGTATTACGAGAATATTGATTTCGAAAAACCATTCTGATGAAGAAACTGTTGTCGTTGCTGACGTTTGTGCTTTTGATGAGCGCTCTTGCGGCTCAAACGAAAAAGCCGAAAC
Source organism: Bacteroidales bacterium (assembly GCA_017449065.1). Lineage (GTDB taxonomy): Bacteria > Bacteroidota > Bacteroidia > Bacteroidales > UBA3663 > Liminaster. The sequence goes on along the minus strand of JAFSKF010000033.1, from coordinate 27,019 downwards.
ACCTGTTCGAGTATCGGGCAGGGAAGACGGCAGTCGTCGTTTGTCCGGGCGGAAGCTACAGCTGGTTGGACAAGCAGACAGAAGGTCACGAAGTGGCCGCATGGTTGCAAAGTCAGGGTATTTCAGCCTTTGTGCTTTATTATCGGGTGCAAGGAGGTTTCTCGTTTGCTTCCGGCTATCGTTTCGTTGTTCGCGGGCATCAGTATCCGGATGCACAGCAGGATTTGAAGCAGGCGATTCTCTGGTTGCGGGAAAATGCCGACAGCCTGGGAATCGATCCGCATCGGATTGGTGCGATGGGCTTTTCTGCCGGAGGACATCTGGTGGCGTCCGCCGGAGCGTTTTTCGAAGATGAGGCTCGTCCGGATTTTGTGGTTCCCGTATATCCGGTGGTCACATTTCGTCAGGAGCCTTATGTGCACCGACGCAGCCGTCGTGCGCTCTTGGGCGAATATCGGAAACACAGCTGGAAGTGGCGCGACAGTTTGTCTCTCGAACAGCATATCACTCCCAAAATGCCGAAAACGTTTTTAGTGAATTGTATCGACGATCCCATTGTGCATTATCATAACAGCGAGTTGCTGGATTCTGCACTTACTGCAGAAGGTATCAGGCACCGTTATCTTCAATACCAGGTTGGCGGACACGGATTTGGTGCCGATTCGGTGAAGGCAGGAGCCGAAGCCATTCGTTGGAAACAAGAATTCTTAAATTGGTTGAACGATGAATTTTGATGATATACGTCCCTATTACGAAGAGGAAATACCGGCGGCAATGCAACGGATAGCCGACAACCGGATGTTCCCATCTTTGTCTGAGTTTGTTTTCCCGGATAAACATGTCGAAGAGGTTCGAAAAATGGTTGCCGGCTTGAAAACGATCGAAGAGTTTCAGGACCGCGTGATGAATGTTTTCAATCATGAGGTTATTCGTCGGAGTATTACCGAATTTACCTTCGACGGATTGAACCGCGTTGAACGGGGCAAACCTTATCTCTTTGTCAGCAATCATCGCGACATCGTGCTCGACAGCAGTTTGCTGCAAACGGTTCTGCACGAGAATCATTTCGATACGACAGAAATCACCTTCGGAGCCAATCTGATGCAGGGAGAACTGATTGTCGATATCGGAAAATCGAATAAGATGTTCCGAGTGGAGAGAGGGGCGACTCCGAAAGAATTCTATCGGCTGTCAATGCACTTGTCTGAATATATCCGTCACGTCATTACCGAGAAGAATGCGAGCGTCTGGATTGCCCAGCGAAATGGCAGAACCAAGGATGGCGACGATCGTACCGATCAGGGAATCATCAAAATGTTCTCGATGAGCGGACCGAACGACAAGATTGAAACGCTTTCTGAATTGCATATTCTTCCGGTTAGTGTTTCGTATGAATGGGAATCGTGCGACTTTCTGAAGGCGTTCGAATTGTATCGCACCCAAAAAGAGGGCAAATATATCAAGCAGCCGGGAGAGGATGTCAATAGTATTCTGACGGGAATCATGCAACCGAAGGGAAGAGTTCACTTCGAGATTTGTCCGCCTATTGATCCTTCCGAGCTGATGGCGTTTGCCAATCGGACGCAAAACGAGTATCATGCACAGGTGGCTCACCTGATTGACCATCGCATTCATGAGCATTTCCGTTTGTGGCCGAACAATTACATTGCCCACGACAAACTTTATGCCCAAAACACCTATCATCGGTTGTATAGCAATAAACAGAAAGAGGCATTTGAACTTCGGGTGTCACAACTTTTGGCGAAAGCAACCGAATACCTGGGAACGGATTTCGAGACGGATGCTTTGGTAGAAATATTCTTGAAAATCTATGCGGCTCCGGTCGATAACAAGGCGTATGCCTGATAGGTAAAGAATGATGTAATATATTATGGAACATCTCTTCCTTCACATATTTGTTTGGGTGCAACAGCATCGCCGATGGAGTGGAGTCTTGCTGACTTTGCTGATAGGCGGATGCTTGTTGCTGGCTTCCCGTTTGCAGTTTAAGGAAGAGATTACTGATTTTCTTCCTGTAGATGAACATTATCGGCAGTCGATGAAGATTTATCAGGAAGTGGCGTCTGCCAATAAGATTGTCATTCAGTTCAAATCGGAAAATGGAAAAGATTCCATCATTTCGGCGGTTGAACGCTACGGAGAAATTCTTGCCCAAAAGGATACCATTGGTTGGATTGCCGAATATGAGCCGCAGGTCGATTACACCAGAATTCAGGAGGTGACAGAGTTTGTTTACGGTCGCTTGCCCTATTTGTTGGATGAATCCGATTATCAGCGGATGGATTCCTTACTGAAAGACAGCGCATACGTTCGCCAGCGTTTCGATTGGATTCGTACGCAATTGGGAAGTATGACTGGCAGTTTCCTGATGCCTGTCTTACAGCTTGATCCTATGGGAATGGGGAATCGGATAGGGGAACTGTTGCGCGATTACCAGCCGGAAATGAACTATAGACAGGAAGACGGCTATATCCTTACGTCCGACGGAAAGAGTTGTCTGGTGACGGTCGAGAGTCCGTTCGGCAGTAGCGAGACGAATCAGAACGGACGTTTGGTCGAATTGCTCGAACAGATTGGAGAAGAAGTCGGAGCGGATGTGGATGTGCATCTGATTGGAGCTCCTGTTATTGCGGTAAGCAACGCCAGACAGATTCAGCACGATACCATTCTGGCTTTGACGATTTCTGTCGTTTTGATTCTCCTCCTGTTATTGGGTTCTTTCCGAAGTCTGCGTTCTTTGTGGCATATTATGCTGTCAACGGGGTTCGGGTTCCTGATCGCTTTAGCCGGTCTTTCTCTTTGGGGCAATCAGCTCTCTCTGATTGTTATCGGCATTTCATCGGTTATTATCGGTATTGCGGTTAATTATCCTCTGCATTTTATCTGTCATAGCCAGCATATTTCCCGGACGGAACTTGGTTTGCCGACAGAACAGCGTGGCAGGCGGGTATTGTCCGATTTGGTTCAGCCTTTGCTGATCGGTAATATCACCACCGTTGCCGCATTCCTGACATTGGTTCCGTTAGAAGCGGTTGCCATTCGTCAGCTGGGGCTCTTCAGCGCATTCATGTTGGTCGGCACCATCTTGTTTGTGTTGTTGGTGATGCCTCATTGTACATCCGGCACTTCTGTCAAGGTGACCGAGAAACAGGAGGAATCCGGAAAATCCAATGCCTTTGTCGATCGGTTGGTGACACATCCAGTTACGATGCTGGCGCTCTTGTTGATTACGGCGGGATTCGGCTGGTTGAGCTTGCACACCACGTTCGATAGTGATGTGTCGCATTTGAATTATATGACAGAAGAGCAGCGTTCCGATATGAATCAGCTTGCTGCCCTGCAAGGACAAACTTCCGGAACCGTCGTTTATGTAGCAGCCTCATCCGAAGAATTGGAATCATTGCAACCGGTTCTTGACAGTTTATCGTCTGAGAAACTGCTGATAAATCAGGTGAACCCCGCTTTGCTCTTGCCTTCTTGCTCGAAACAGGAATATCGTCTGCAATGCTGGAAGGATTTTTGGCGTTCGCATGACTATTTTTCTCTCTTGTCTGAATCCAGAAACCAAGGCTTCAGCGAAGAAGCTTTCGAACCATTCCAGTTGTTGATTGAAGAAGATCATCCGCTTCTTTCCTATACCGATTTTTATCCGCTGACTTCGACGATACTCACGGGCTATGCAAGTTCGGATGCTATGGTGGCGCGACTGACCGTTTCCGATCCGGAAGCTGCTTCGAAGGTCGAAGAAACCTTGAACGCCCGTTTGCAACAGGGCAGAGCCTTCGATTTGCATTCAACCAATAGCCGGATTGCCAATGCGTTGACCGATAATTTCAATTATATCGGCTTCGCCTGTGCCTTCATTGTATTCCTTTTCCTCTGGATCTCGTTCGGACGCATTGAACTGGCTTTGTTGGCATTCACACCGATGGCAGTCGGATGGATTTGGATTCTGGGGCTGATGCAGATTTTCGGTGTTCAATTTAATATCGTGAACATTATTTTGGCGACTTTTATTTTCGGTCAAGGTGATGACTATACGATTTTTATCACCGAAGGACTTTTGAAGGATTATAAGCAAGGAAGCGGACATCGGGTGCTGATAAGTTATCAGCGTAGCATTCTCTTGTCGGCCGCCATTATGCTGGTGGGCATCGGTTCGCTCATTTTTGCCAAGCATCCTGCCATGCATTCTTTAGCAGAAGTTACCATCGTCGGTATGAGTGTCGTCGTCCTGATGGCTTGGCTGATTCCTCCCATGTTGTTCCATTGGCTCATAAAAATCGACAAACCGCTCAGAAACTATTTAAACAAATAAATATGAAGCAGAAAATTTATAAATTACTGGAAGACCAGCTGCCGTTGGTCGATCTGGATTCTGATCGTCTATATGATGATCTTGATTCATTGGGTGTAACTACCATTCTGATGACTTTGTCAGAGGAGTTCGATATTGAACTTGATACCCGCGATGCTACCCCGAAGAATCTGCAGAATCTGGATGCTTTGGTATGTTTGGTTGAAAAGAAATTGGCAGCGAAAGGTGAGAATCGTTGATTATTTGCAGCAGCATGCCCAGAACTTGCCGGATAAGGTGTTTATTTATCAACAGGCAGGAAGGGAGCAGATCACATATTCCGATTTTTGGAAGTCGGTGTTGCAAAAAGCAGGAGAACTCAAGGACCATGGGTGGACACGGGGACAGGTGCTTTGTGTGCGTGCCTCGCAGACGTCAGACTATTTGGTGTTGTATTTTGCCTGTCAGTATTTGGGAATCGTCATCGCACCTTTAGAGCACGATTTGCCAGCCAACAAGATGGCATCGGTCGAAGCACAGGTGAAAGAGGTCTGCTTGCCCGAAGGTGCGTCCGATATCTTGTTTACCACAGGAACCACTGGTGCATCCAAAGGCGTAGTGTTGTCCGATCGTTCGTTGGTGGCAGATGCTGTGAATCTGGCCGAAGCGATGGGCTTTCACCGCGATATTATTTTTATCCTCAATGGCCCCATCAACCATTTCGGAAACCACTCGAAGGTGCTTCCGATTGTCCGAGAAGGCGCTTCGCTCTACTTGATGGAAAGCATGAAGAATCTGGAAGACTTCTTCAAAGCGCTCGATTTTATTCGGGGAAAAGGCAGAGCCGCCACATTCCTGGTGCCTGCCAGCATTCGGATGCTGATGCAGTTTTCCGGTGAACGCTTGCATACATACTGTGATATCATTGAGTTTTTCGAAACCGGAGCAGCGCCCATCGCACAGAGCGATATGCAGGAACTAAGCCGTCTGTTGCCTGACAGCCGGCTCTTCAATACCTATGCATCGAGCGAAACGGGTGTTGTTTGCACTTACAATTTCAATGACGGAAATCAGTTCCCGTCTTGTGTCGGAAGACCCATGAAACTGGCGCACGTTGAACTTCGCGATGGGGTAGTGGTTTGTCATGGGGAGGCTCAAATGATGGGCTACCTCGGAGACGAAAACTTATCGGCCGACGGACCTGCAGAAATCATCACGTCCGACATGGGACGTTGGGATGACCAAGGACGTTTGTATCTGATTGGTCGTACCAACGACATCATCAATGTCGGCGGGCTCAAAGTCGCTCCTGCCGAGGTCGAAGAACTGGTGCTGGCTGTCGAGGGTGTTGCCGATTGTATCTGTATTCCTGTCCGACATCCGCTGATGGGTTTTGTGCCCAAACTTTTGGTGGTAATGGCAGAAGGATATACTTTGAACAAGAAAACCCTTGCCCTTTATTTGAAGCAGAAACTGGAAAGCTATAAAGTTCCTGTTCAATACGAACAAGTCGATCACATAGAACGGACCTACAACGGCAAATTAAACCGCAAGGCTTATGTGTCCTAAGAAAAATTGGCATTCCAGTTACAAAAATATCAGCTGAGAACAATATTTTCTTCGCGCGTGCGTTATATTGTTACCGAGTTTCAACAATCGCTAATTAAAAAACTGAAATATATGAATTTGAAGAAAGCGCTCATGCTCTGTGCTGTTTTGTCGGTGTCATTGGTGGCATCGGCCAATATGACCGATCAGCAGGTAATGAAATATGTGGCAGAACAACAGGCAAAAGGAACTTCCCAGCAAGAAATGATCCAGTATCTCATCAAGCACGGAGTTACTCCTCAGCAGATTCAGTCGTTGAAGCAAAAATGGAGTAAGGTGAATGCCAATGGAGGATCTGATGCCGAACTTTCTGCAACAGGTTCCCGTAGGCGCACATCCAATATTGCGAATAGTAAAGAGGCTTCGTTGAATCAGCAGGATCTGATGCAGCCGGCTTCCGATTCATTGTATATCAAGAATGTCAAAGAAGAAGAGGAGACGATTAAGGTCTTCGGACGAGATATTTTCAAGAACGAAAACATCACCTTCGAACCCAACATGAACATCGCTACGCCAAGCAACTACATCCTTGGAGCCGGCGATCAGGTGTTTATCGACGTATATGGTGCCAGCCAAATGACCATCGATGGAACGATTTCTCCAGATGGGAAGATTACGGTCGAGAATGTCGGTCCGGTTCAGTTGGGAGGACTTAGTGTAGAGCAGGCAACCAAGCGATTGAGAAGCAAATTAGGTAGCGTTTATGCCGATTCGAAAATCTCATTGACTGTCGGACAGACCAGAACTATCCAGGTGAATGTGATGGGAGAGGTGCAAGTGCCGGGCACTTATACACTCTCGGCTTTTGCTTCCGTTTTTCATGCTCTTTATAGTGCCGGAGGTGTCAGCGAGATCGGTTCTTTGCGAAATATCAGGTTATACCGGAACAACCAGTTGGTAACCACCGCCGATATGTACGATTACATTCTGAACGGTCAGCTTTCCGGAGATATCCGTTTGGAAGATAATGACGTGATTGTAGTTGGTACCTACGAGGCTTTGGTCAATATGGCAGGAAAAGTGAAACGTCCGATGTACTACGAAATGAAGCCGACAGAATCGTTCGCCAAAGCATTGGAGTATGCAGGAGGTTTTGCCTCCGATGCCTATACCAAGACCGTGCGTGTTTTCCGAAAGGCAGGAGGTGATTATCTGGTGCTGAACATCAACGACAGTAATAAAGATCTTGTCATGATAGCCGATGGCGACTCCCTTAGTGTCGATTCCATCCTGCCTCGTTACAAGAATATGGTAGAATTGCGAGGTGCTGTCTTCCACGAAGGCATGTACCAGTTGTCTGCTGAAACTCATTCCGTTGCCTCTTTGCTTGCATTTGCCGATGGAGTAACAGAGGATGCTTATACGGAACGTGCACTATTGCAACGTATGCGTAAAGACCGTATGCTTGAGACCATCCCCGTAGATTTGCAAGGCATTTTGGATGGAAAAGTTTCCGATATTGAATTGCAGAATGAGGATGTGCTGATTGTCCCCAGTATGCAGTCGGCTCACGAGAGTCAGACGCTGACGCTTTACGGCGATGTGATGGAACCTGGTGTATATCCATTTTCGCATAACACCACGGTTTCCGATTTCGTATTGCAAGCAGGCGGCTTGACCGATAAGGCGATGGGAAATGATTTGAGCATAACGGTGGCACATCGTGATGGCTCGTCACAGACCCTTGCTTTGGACGATGCGCTGATTTTGAAACCCTACGATCAGGTTTATGTTCGCAGTAAGAGCAAAGAGCAGGTGGGCGGAACGGTTAGCATCGAAGGAGAAGTGAATTATGAAGGGCCATATACGCTCAATATGCAGACACAACGCATTTCCGACATCATAGCTTTGGCAGGAGGTTTGACAGAAAAGGCGGCTGCCAATGGCGTTTATGTGCTTCGTCTGATGAATGAAGAGGAATTACGTCTTCGTCAGAACAAACTCGATATTGATCGCTATGGCTCAACATACAATGCTATTATCCGATCTTCTCAGATGCAAGGTGTTACCACACTTCCGATTTCAGATTCCTTACTTATTGAGCGCGATACTCGCGAGGATTTTTACAAGGTAGCAGTTGATATCAGAAAGGCCTTGAAAAAACCGGGCAGCAAATACGATCTTTTGCTGCGGGATGGAGACCGGATCATCGTAGAAGAAGAAGAGAATGTGGTGAAAGTTTCCGGTTCTGTGGCTTATTCCATTCATGTGCCCTATATGGAAGGCAAACGGGTGGGTTACTATTTGCGTCGAGGCGGCTTACCGGCTTCTCATGGAAATATCAAACGTAGCTATGTCATAGATCAAAACGGAATGGCATGGTCGGCCAAACGTCGTACTCGTGTCAAGGCCGGATCTGAAGTGGTTTTGCGCGAGCGTACAACAGAAATGAATGCAACACAAAAGACCAGTATCTTTGTGGCTGTAGCCAGTGCAGTCGCAACAACTGCTGCTGTTATTATTTCCGTGCTCAAATAAATGTATGGCAAATATTACGCAATACATAATTAAACTGCTGGGGGGAAGTGGACGTACTTTCCAGATGCGTACCAACATATTGGTTTCAGCCATTATGAAGGTTGCAGGCTTGGCCATATCCCTTTTGATGGTGCCTTTGACGCTTGATTATGTTTCGAAAGCGGAGTTCGGTATCTGGATGACGATTTCTACGATCCTATATTGGTTCGCTTTCTTGGATGTCGGTTTGGGCAATGGAATGCGCAACTATATGGCGGTGTCGGTTTCTGAAGGAGATATGCCCAAAGCCGGCAGGTATTTCACCACCACGATGCTTTTGCTGTCGATGATTTTCGGCGCTGCTTATCTGGTTGCTGTACTATTGCTGCCTTTTGTGAACCTTTCGCAGCTCTTGAATACCTATATCTTGCCGGAATCCTATCTGAAGAAAGTGATGCTGGTTGCACTGACGTTTACATTACTGTTGTTTGTCTTAAAAAACATCGGTTATGTTTACGCCGCTATGCAACGTTATGCAGTCACGGAAGTATTGAACCTGTTAGGTCATTTGTTGGGCTTTATAGCCATCATTATCCTCACCTATACCACGCAGGGAAGTCTTTTTTATCTGGTGGCGAGTCTTACGGCAGCTCCGGTCATTGTTTTTGCTCTCAGCGCAATTCCTACGTTTCATCGTTATCCCGATATGCTTCCTTCCCGAAGTAAGGTGGATTTGACTCTGCGTAGGCAAGTTATCGGTAAAGGTTTGGGTTTCTTTGGCATCCAGATTACCAGTTGTCTGGTGATATTCGGAAGCTCCAACGTGTTTATTTCGCATTTCTGCGGACCCGAAGCGGTTACCGTCTATAATCTTTCTTTCAAGATCTTTAATCTCCTTATTGTCGGATATACCATTTTTATTTCACCCTTATGGAACGGATACACTGACGCTTCCGTAAAAGGGGATTGGTTTTGGATAGAACGAACCTTCTATCGTTCCCTGAAGGTATGGGGGCTTTTCGTCGTGGTGGGTGTTGTGATGCTGCTTGGTTCCGGACCTTTCTTCCAATTGTGGATAGGCGACAAGGTTCAGATTCCTTTGAGTGTGTCCGTATGTACACTATTATATGTATTGCTCTTCAATTTGAATAACTGTGCCACCTATCTGATCAATGGTTTGAACGTTATTCGGGTTCAGATTATTTCTTCGGTGGTAACAACCATTCTTTATGTAGGAGTGGTGTGCCTGATGGGTCATTCCCTGACGTTGGAGGGAATGATACTTTGTCTGGCAGGCAGTTATGCGTTGATGAGTGCCGTGCATCTCTATCAGTGTCATCTCATCCTTCGGCGTCGGGCGAAAGGTATTTGGTACAAATAATTTTTGGTTGCAGCAGACATGGAGAAAATCAGTATCATCACAGTGGTGCGAAACGATGTCACTCACATCGAAGCTACCATCCAGAGTTTCTTGTCGCAGACTTATCAGGACAAGGAACTGGTGGTCATCGATGGCGCAAGCACGGATGGGACGGTTGATGTGATCCGGCGATATGCCGGTTCTTTGGCTTATTGGTGCTCCGAACCAGATGGCGGCATCTTCGAAGCCATGAACAAAGGAATTGCCCATTGTCAGGGCGATTGGATTGGCATCTTGAATGCCGGCGATCTTTTTGTTTCTCCCGATTCGCTCAGTAGTCTGATAAATGCGCCACGGGAAGAAGGTACCGCCGTTTTATATGGTAATAGTCTTGAGGATAATGGTCGCTATTATCGGAAAGTCCCGGCTCGGGATCCCCGGTTCTTGGAGTACGGACCGACTTTCCGTCACGGTTCGGCTTTGGTTCGTGCAGTTGTTCAGAAGACCCATCTTTTCGACCTTTCTCGCAAAAAGGATCTGCATTATGCCTTGGATTGGCAGATGCTTTTCACCCTTTATAAAGAAGGTTACCGTTTCCAGCGGGTCGATACGGATGTTGAGATCTATCAGTTAGAGGGAACGTCGAATCGTCCTTATCAGAATCTGTGGCTGAACTACAAGATTACTTCGCAAGGGCGTTTTTCTTTGAAGAAGATGCTGCACTTCCTGCGGGTAGCTTTGCGGACTTGGCGCAAGCAAAGCGGATTGAATCTCTATCTAAGCGCATTTGTCCGCGATTACATGGTGAACAGTGTGATTACCCATGTGTCGTTCTGGAAATTGAGACGATTCTATCTGAAACATGTCGGGCTGACGATAGGTGAGGGATCTTTCATCATGAAGAAGAACTATTTGTTGCAGCCTCATCATTTGGTGATTGGCACTCACAGTCACATCAACAGAGACTGCATCCTCGATGCACGTGGAGAGATACGCATCGGCAATAGAGTTTCCATATCACATCGTGTATCGCTCATCACTGGCAGTCACGACATAGAAAGTCCCGTTTTTATGGGCAAGTTCAAGCCGATTGTCATCGACGATTATGCTTTCTTGGGAGTCGGGTGCACCGTCTTGCAGGGTGTACACATCGGAAAGGGTGCTGTGGTTGCTGCGGGTGCCGTGGTTACGAAAGACGTTCCCGATTATGCCATCGTCGGAGGAGTTCCGGCTGTGGTGATAGGTCAACGCAAAGAAAAGAATTTGAATTATATTTGTGACGGTTGGTTGCCGTTCACATAAAATAAAAAACTATGAATGAACAAAAGAAAATAACCGAGTTCGACATTATCGGTATGGTTCTTAAAGTTTGGAAAGAACGGAAGAAGGTCATCTTATGGGGCTTCATCGGAGGCGTTATCGGTGTGGTCGTGGCATTTAGCATTCCGCGGTTTTATGTTAGCGAAACGGCTTTGGCCCCTGAGTTTTCCGGTGGCGGAATGAGTATGTCCGGAAGTCTGGCAGAATTGGCCTCCAGTTTCGGCGTCGATTTAGGCGGTTCCGGTTCTATGGATGCTATTTATCCGGATCTGTATCCGAGTATCATTTCTTCTACGGATTTCCTGATGTCTCTCTATGATGTTCCGGTAAGTACGATGGACAATCCGGAACCGCGTACCTATTATTATCATGTTCAGAAAGAATTCAAATTTCCTTTCTGGGATTATCCGAAAGTGTGGTTCAGCCAGTGGAAAAAACGGTTATTGCCTCCTCCCGGTGGCGGAGAGGGTAATAATCTGGTGGTTTCCCGTCACGATTGGGAGATGATTCGCCAGTTCCGGGATTTGGTTATCTGTTCTGTCGATCGCAAGTCCAGTGTTATCTCCATTGCCGTCTGCGATCAGGATCCGTTGGCTGCGGCAGCTATAGCAGATACGGTTCGCCAACGTCTGCAAGATTATATCACGGAGTATCGCACCAACAAGGCGTTGCTTGACATTGAATACTATCGGAATCTGTTGGCGGATGCGAAGCAACAATACGACAGCGCCCGTATTGAATACGTCAAGTATGCAGATGCTCACAAGACCATGAATCTGGTTTCCTATCAGGCTCGTCTTGAAGAACTCGAGAACGATATGCAGCTCAAGTATAGCATCTATACACAGACATCTACGATGCTTAAGCAGGCTGAAGCGAAATTGCAGGAGCGCACACCGGCTTTCACCATTCTGCAACGTCCAGTAACACCCATGAAACCCGCCAGTATGCCACGTATTGTAGTGGCAATCCTATGGGCAATGTTGGGTGGAGCTGCTTGTGCTGCAAAAATTATTTTCTTCCCTTCAAAGAACAAGAAAAAGGCAGAAGAAGCCGGATCAGAATCGGGTGAATAATGATATACGCTATTCCTTACATAGTGTTCTTTCTTTTTATCCTGGTGTTGGGTATCATTACCGAACAACGCAAGGACGATGTGGAACTGTGTCGTAAGGTGAAATTGTTTGGCGTTCTCAGTTTTGTCCTCTTTTTCGGGTTCAGAGGATACATCTGGCACGATTGGACCTCTTATTATATTTATCACGAAGATCGCACTTGGTCCGATTTCCTTGAATATGATTATTTCGAGCATCGCGAGCCGGGATGGTTGCTGTTTGATTTGGTGTTAAAAACATTGGGTTTTACCTACCCGATGCTGCAAATTACTGTGACGCTTTTGAGCACATTCCTCTTGGTGCGCTTTTTGCGTCGTTATACCGATAATTTCCTATTGGCTTTGGCGGCTTTTCTGGCGATGAACGGATATGTCTTGAGCATCAATCTGATGAGAAATTCTCTGGCTATCCTGATTTTCCTGAATGCGCTTGACTTCCTACGCAACCGGCAGTTCTGGCCCTATTTCGGTATGTGCCTGCTTTCCGTGTCTTTGCATTTTTCCAGTCTTATCTTCCTGCCGCTGTATTTCATTCTGCACCTCAGGCTCAACAAATGGGTATTCCTTCTCTTGGTAATTGTTTGCCATCTGGCTTTGTTTGTGGGCTTTTCTCCCATTATGACGATTGCTGCACAGCTTTTTGAAGATAATGCGATTGTTGCCCAGAAGGTCGAGAGTTATACGGATTATGGTTGGCACGGTATGCCTATTACCATTTTGCTTCAGCGCCTCATCACCTGCGGAATGGTTTTCTGTTTCTACGAAACATTGATGCAACGCAGGTCAACCAATCGGATAATCGTTAACTCATTGTTGGTTTATATGCTCAGCACCGCCCTGACTTACGATATCGTTGAGGTCAGCAACCGATTAGGAATCATTTTCTCTTATGCCAATTGGGTTATTCTTATCGAGTTAGTCTTTTGCTTGAAATATGTCGGAAACCGTTGCCTGTTTGCCGGATATTTTGTTCTTTTCTTTATTTTCCGTATGTTGGTGACTATCAATACTCCGGTCAACGAGTATCAGAATTATCTGTTGGGTAACGTCAAGACCTATCAGCAGAGCCTCGATCATTTTAACAAGACATTCAAAGAACCTGACCAATGAAAATAGCCTATATTTCGTCAGCATTCCTGACTGATAGTGAGCTGCCCCTGATTCAAGAGATGACCAGACAGGGTGCCGATGTCTGCTATTTCTTGCAGATGTCCGATTCATCTCGTCAGGCCACTATCATCAATGTGCAAGCGATGAAGCCGAAGGGTGGTGTCTATCCGGCTACAGCCTTCCCGGATTTGGCTTCCTTGTCCGAATTTATCCCTCTTGATAAGGTTTTTGTGGTCAATATGCCTCGTCCTAAGGATTTGCATTGGCAGAGCCTGCGGGCGGTGTGGGCGCTTTATCGGATGCTGCGTTCCCAAAAGTTCGATGTCATCCATGTAACCAGTCCTTTGCGCTACGGTTCTTTCCTGCTTTATTTGCTGCGTCGGCGTATGGTGCTCACCATGCACGATCCGTTGCCGCATTCCAGCGACCGGAACCGGCTGAACCGCTTGCAGCGCTGGATGGCTTTCCAATGTGTCAGTCGTTTTATTGTGCTTAGTGCTTCTTTGCGCGATGAGTTCATTCAGACCTACCATCTGCAAAAGAAGCAGGTCTTTGTTTCCCGGATGGGCGTTTTTTCTCACTTGCAGCATACGGTTGGCGTCCCGATGAATCTGCCCGCCAGATATATGCTTTTCACGGGAAGCATCAATCCGCACAAAGGCATCCGCTACCTTTGTGAGGCTCTTTCCTTGCTTAAAGAGCCGCTACCTTTGGTAATCGCCGGACGGGGACAGTTCGATTTCGACATACAGCCTTATCTCGCAGCTGGAAACATCCATCTGATCAACCGGTTTGTCACCAATGAGGAGCTATACACATTGATTAAGGGTTCTTTGTTTGTCTGCTGCCCGTACAAGGATGCAACGCAGAGCGGTGTGGTGCTTTCTGCCTTTGCCTTGAGCAAACCGGTGCTCGCAACACGAGTAGGAGCTTTGCCTGAGGAGATCGAGGAGGGGCGGCACGGACTATTGGTTGAGCCTTGTGACGCAAAGGCATTAGCGCAAGGTATCGAAGCCATATTGCAGCCCGGTAGGCTTGAAGCCATGTCGGCTGCCATTCAGGAAGATTTCTCCATTGGCAATCGCAGTTGGTCGCACATTGCTGCCGAAACATTGAAAATCTATCAAACCGTTACAAGATGAAAAGATTATCAATTATTATAGTCACCTATAACTCCGAAAACGACATATTCGACTGCCTGGATTCCGTATGGAAGAACAATGATCTGGCGGCGGACGAATTGGAAGTTATTGTCGTCGATAACAGTTCCGATAGTACCTCTCTGTTTGCCGCTATTCGGGAGCGTTATGGAGAACAGGTCAAACTGATTCATAATACGCATAATGGCGGTTATGGACAAGGAAACAATGTGGGCATACGAGAGGCATCTGCACCTGTAGTGGCTGTCATGAACCCGGATGTCCGTCTTTTCGAGCCTATATTCAAAAGTGCTGTCCGTTCGTTCGATACGGATCCGGAATTAGTCATGCTGGGGCTGAAACAGATGCATTCGCCAACGAAAACCAGTTCCAAGTCTTTTTGTGGGACGTTCATGATGAACGGATATGCTCAGGTTCTGCTGACAGGCTTGTGCAACAGGTTCGATTGGTATCTTTCGCGATGGATGTATATTCAAGGTTCTTTCTTTTTTGTTCACCGGCAGAAGTTTATGGAAATCGGAATGTTCGACGAAACCAATTTCATGTATGGCGAGGAAGACGATATCCATTGCCGGTTAGGGCGCCGATTCGGTTATGGCAATATCCGTTACAATTCATCTTTGCATTATATCCATCCCTTACATGTTGCAAAAGACCGGTCGCTCGATTACGAAAAAACAAAGATTCTGGCAGCCGTCAAGCTCAACGAAAAGAACGGTTATTCCCGGCGGGATACCATCCTCAACCGGCTTCGCAATATCAGGTTCCTGATATTCATGCAAAGAGTGAAAGGTCTCCTCGGGAAGAGCGATCCGTCCCGAATGGAAGTCATGCTCCAGTTAAGGAATTATTTACAGGAATTTGAGCGATCATGATGTATTTATACTGTTTCTTACTTTCCGTATTCTCCTGCTTTGTCGGCTTTCAGTTGCAGTTGCGCGAACTGAAACTGCTGACAGGGAAGTACAACTACCGATGCCAGAAGGCGCAGTCCTTCACCTTTCTGAGCTTTCTTGCCGGTTGTGTTATCCTTGCTTGGAACCTGCATAGCCAAAGCATTCTGTCGCTTTTCTTTTTTAGTCTTGCCTTTTTGGCTATATCTGCTTTGTCGGAATGGATTATCAGTAAGATCAACCCGCGACAGGCTGTCGTTTCATGGCTTTTCAGATTGTGTGTAGTTCTGCTTCTTTCCTATCTGGCTTGTTCTCTGTTCTGCATTATACCGGTTTTTGCTTTTTGGGTGATGGGTATCTATGTCCGGAATTCTCCATTCGGCATTGCCCATGGCAAAGATCTGGCATTAGCCTACCTTTGCCGTAGGAGCGAAACACCACAACTTGCTACGTTTCAAGGTGGGGAAGATTCCATAACTCCCTATATGCTTTATGCCGGAAATCATTACAATAAACAGATTAATCAGCAAGTTTTCAAGGTTACCGATTTTGGCATTCATCCGGATTTGAAGACCGATCAGTTGGAGTCTTTGCAGAAACTTATAGATCATGTGGGAAGTCAGGGGGGAGGAAGGATTTTCTTTCCATGCGGAAAATACTACTTCAATAAGAGACAAGGCCGGTTTATTCAAATCAATTACTCCCATATCACTCTCGAAGGAGAAACCGATACACAAGGCAGGCCTTTGGCAACCCTCGTGAATTGTGGTCCTACTTCCGAAGGACATAAAAATCCTTGGCTTTCACCTTTCTTTATTTCAACAGGAGAGGTTCTGCAGCCCAGTAATAACTTTTTCGGGCTTCAGTTCCGCAAGCGTCAAAAGACGTTCAGCCAGAGTGCCTCGCTTTCTGATCCGGGTAGTGACGGAGAGATTCTTACCCCGCAAGCGGTCACTATTTTGAGTAAGCCTGCCTACAAGGGCGATTCTGTTCTTGAAGTGGAGAATACAGATGGAATAGGACGCTACATCATGTTAGGTCTTTACAATACAACATCCGACGGAAATTTGATCAAAGATATTCTCGGACTGAAGGAACTCCGGCAGGAATGGACCACAGCTCATCGTGCCGGTCCGGAACAGGCGCCTTCTTTCCAGTGGCTTATCGAAGTGGAATCTATTGTCGATAGCCATAAACTGAGATTGGCAAGACCTTTATTGCGCGATTTTCAGATGGAATATACTCCTACGGTATTCAATGTTGAAATGCTCGAAGATATTTCAATCTGTAATTTATGCTTAGATAGTTGGTGGAACGGAAACTTCCGGCATCATGGTTTTCCGCTGTATTACAGCATAAAAATGTCGCAGCAGATGGATTACGGCTGGAATGCTATCAACATGAAGCGTGTTGCACATGGTTCAATAAGCAACGTTTCAATCCGTAATTTCACCAACCCGATTTACGTGCTCGACAGTCGCAACGTTTCGGTAAGCAAAGTAGGCATTGGCGGTTACGACGGACATCAGGGTATCAAGTTTTACGGACACGCCTGCGATTGCTTATTCGAGGATATTACTTTTTATAGCCACTTTGCCGACATGATGGGTGGCGAAGGAAATGCCTATCGTAATGTTTTCCGGAATATCTGTTATCTGAACCCTGTGTTTAACCCGGTTGACTACGATTTTCATGGGTTCTCTGAGGGTCCGATGAGTCCTCCTGCCTACAATGTGTTTCACAATATAAGAGGTTTCAGATATATGAAATCTGCCGGTGCGTTGTTTAACCTTCCTTCTTGTGCCCAAGGAAACGTTTGGCATCATGTCGTTACTGAAGGCGAAAAGAAAGGCGATATTCTTTTCTATGCTATGTCGTACAGGCCGAAGAAAGGGCTGACTCGGCTCGTCACGGCTCTCGGATTTACCATTGCAACGGTACAGAAAACGCGTCAATTCAGTCTTTCCGCATTCGTTTCGGTCTTCAAAGGAAAACTGAAAAGCATCGATGAAATTGGCGTTCCCCGAACTTTGCATTGGCAGTTTTTCCCCGAGAGTTATATCGACGGAATCATTACGACTGCCGATTTGTCCGGATTGGAAAATACACAGATCCACTTGCAAAACCCTGTCAGTCCTTCAGCCTGATATTATTTCCTGTGCCTATGAAAGTATATTATATCGACCCGCAATCGTACAACAATCTGAGTCTTTACGACTATTCTTTGTTGCAGCATATATCCAAGGACGATGAGCTCATATATTATTATAGTGATATGTATCAGCTTACAGTCTTTCCGCCTGCCGATTGTCGCTGCCGCTTCCATTATAGCCAGAAGAAAGGTCTGGCAAAGGCTTTCAGCTATGTGCGGTCGATCTGGGGCATATTCCGGGATGCTTGGCGCGAAAAGCCGGATGTGGTGCATGTTCAGTGGATACGCCTTTGGCTGGTCGATTATCTTTTTGCCTGGCTGCTACAACGGAGAGGCATCCGTATCGTTCATACGGCACACAACCTTTTGCCACACGTCCGCTATCGGGGTGATGCCTGGCAATACAGGAAATACTACCAGTTGTCCGATGCGCTGATTGTTCATAATGAATGTACCCGCGACGAGATGATGGCAACGATGCACATTGATGCACAGAAGATTCATGTGATTCGTCATGGTATGCTCGAAAGTCTGATTCCGGAGGCAGAAGTACTACCGCGAGGCAAGCAACTTCGTAAGGATTTCGGCATTGGCGAAAACGTGATTCTATTCTGTAGCCTGGGTGTGCAGAAACCCTATAAAGGCACGCAGGAAGTGGTGGAAGCCTGGGGGCAGCATCCGGAACTGCACGATAATCCGGCCTGCCATTTGCTGATAGCCGGTCGAAATCACGGGCTCGATTATACATCGCTTGCCTCATGCAAGAATGTTACCATCCTGGACGAGATGCTGACTGATCTCGATTTCGAAGCCTGGTTGTCGCAGACTCAGGTGTTGTTGCTGCCTTACCGGCGTATTTCGCAAAGTGGACTGATATTTTCTGCAGTTCACCGGCGAACCCCGGTTTTGGTTACCTCTGTGGGCGGATTGTCCGAAATCTTGCAGATAGGACGGATTGGCTGGAACATCGGGCGACTGGAAGATAACCGCTTAGGTCAGGAGATGGTTCGGCTGGTTTCCCATCCCGAAGAAATAGCCCAAATGCAACAGCGGGAAGCGGAATTTCAGAAGATAGAAAGCGCATTCAGCTGGACACATATCGGAGAGGAAACATCAGCACTTTATAGCGAAATTTAATCCGATTTGTGGAAAATTGATACTTGCAATAGGCAAATGCGGCGGTATCTGATGTGATTTTTTAGAAAAATGACAGTAAATAGGCGAACTTACGCAATTTTGTCCGTATCTTTGCGTGTCAAAAATAAGACTATAAATCAATCCCAATAAACTACAACTTTTATCAATTAATCAATTATGAAAAAATTATTCCTTATCGCTTGTGCCTTTGTGGCCAGTGTCAGCATGTATGCTTTCGATTTCGATGGTATCAACCTGAACGGTTCAGTAAGCGAAGTTACTAAGGCAGTTGCCATGAAGAATTACGTAGGTTCTCTCGATGATCCTAACACACTCACAGGTCTGTGCCAGGGAACCAGAATCAGCTTGAAGTTCAACTATGTTGACGTCACTGAGAAGAACCACATTGGTCAGCTCATCGTCGATATTCCGAACAATTCCCCAACAGCATTTGTTGACAATGCTCAGTTGCTGAATGTTATCTATCATCAGATTTCCAATTCGGCTGAAGGTTATCTCTATGCTCTCGATGGCGAAGGTACCACCCTGTTGCTCAGCAAGACTGATGCCGGCATCCGTCTGACTTATAACACTCCATATTATAAGGCTAAGAAGTAATTAAGCAAAGTTTCATTATAAAAATAATAAGCGTGGATTCGAAAGTTTCCACGCTCTTTTTTATTTCTTCCTCCGGGCCCTTCTGGCAAACTCAAACAACTCAAGCGGCAGATGGCAATAGCCGTCGGGATGCTTGTCGAGGTAATCCTGATGATACTCTTCGGCAGTATAGAATTTGTCGAGGGGTTGCTTTTCTACGGCTAAGGGGAGGGCGTATTTCGCCTGTTCTTCCTCATACACCTTATTGATGACGGGTAAGTCGGCGGCATCGGTATAGTAGATGCCGGTGCGATAGCGGGTTCCCTCGTCGTGACCTTGTTTGTTCACGCTGGTGGGATCGATAGCCTTGAAAAACATCTGAAGCAGAAATTCCAGATCTGCCACATCAGCATCATACCGGACGTGTACGGTTTCAGCATGGCCTGTCTGGTCGGTATATACTTCCTTATACGTCGGATTCTCGGTATGTCCGTTGGCAAAGCCGACTTCTGTTTCAAGCACTCCTTCAATCTGTTTGAAATACTGTTCTGTTCCCCAGAAACATCCTCCTGCGAGGTAAATGTCTTTGATTTTCATAATTTTGGTTTTAAAGAAACAAATCCTATTGATAATCGCAAAGTTTTTTGTGAATTTTGGGTGCAAAGGTATGCAAAATCCTCTATATAAACAAACAAGCAACCGGTTATTCTGCCTTGCAGAGGCTTTTGTCCGATGGTTTGACAGATTCGTGTAGCACTTTGATGCTTTTGTTCTACGCTGGCTCTTGGTTAAAGAAAAAAGCGTAATCCTATATCGCATCAAGTTCGATGGGGAAATAAATTTAATTCCATAGTGATATATTTTATGTTTCCGGGCGTGGCACATATGTTTCCAGTGCGGAAACATATGTACTCGGTGCTGAAACATATGTTTCACGACCGGAAACATAAAATGGTACGAAGGAAAAGAAAAAAGATACCGAAACAGGAAATAAAAAATAGGGGAAAGCACATTTCCTCTTCATAATAGTTGTGTTTCTCAGAATGGTGCAAATGATTCAAAAAATAGTATCCATTATGTCCATTCAATCGTTTTTTGGCAAAAAATTTGGCAGTTCTAAAAATTATCTGTATTTTTGCGGCGGAATGTAATTATTTTTCTGATGAAAGAAATTATTTCCACTGAGAGATTTTTTTTCTGGCCAAAGAAAATTTGTTCCCTAACTGAGAAAAAATATTTTCTTAACTGAGCCGCAAATTTTTTATAACTAACAAACAAAATGCCTATGACATAACCTGTTCTTTCTGGCGAAACGTCGCCCTACATCAGGAGATTCTTTCAAGCTTCTGTGCTTGAGGTCTCCAATCTGAACTTTCAGTATTAACCCGACGTTTCTGCTTCAGCATTTCAATATACATGGACTTAGGTCCTTGTTCTCGTTCTGTGAATACCGCCAATATTTTAATAGTGAGAACAAGCGACAGGAGTTCACGCTTCTTTTGGGCGTGAGCTGCATGCTGCTTTTCTACTATTGGGCCACTTGGCGGTAGCCTACAGAACGGAAAAGCAAAAAGCAGTTCCGTCCTTTTCTTTTTAAAACTATGAAAAAAAATCTTTTATCCCTTATCTTCATCGTCTTTACTATAAATTTATGGGCTAATGGAGTCAGAATTGAGGGTATTTATTATTTGCTGGATAGCGAAACAAAAACAGCAGAGGTTACATATACAGACAATAAAAACGCTTATAGAGGTAGCATTGTAATACCGGAAAAAGTAACTTATACGGGAACCGTTTATGATGTGACCAAGATTGGGGCATACGCTTTCCAAGGTTGTTCTAGAATTACTTCTATTACTTTTCCAAATAGTTTGTTAGACATTGGAAACGACGCGTTCTATGGCTGCGAGAACCTTCAAAAAGTTGTCGTTCCTAACATTGGTTCATGGTGTAAAGTATCATTCAAGGATAATCCTTTTGGATATGTTCGTTTTTTTAATATGGAGGAGGGCATAGCAGAAATGGGATATGCTCGTTTATATAGCGATGAGAACACAGAAATTATAAATTTGGAAATTCCAGAGAGTGTGACAAGTATTAGTAATTACGCTTTTTCTAACTGCATAAGTTTGCAATCTGTTTCTATACCCAATAGTGTGACAACTATCGGTAATTATGCTTTTTCCAGCTGCAAGAACTTGCAATCTATTGCTATTCCCAATGGTGTGACAACAATTGGTAATTATGCTTTTTCTGGCTGCATGAGCTTGCAATCTGTCTCTATTCCCCATAGTGTAAAGAGCGTAGAAACTGTATTTAATGGTTGCGATAGTTTATTTAATGTCACACTTAACTCTGACGCAATTGCTGGTAGTAATCATATCTATATGAAAGACATATTTGGTAAACATGTCAAAGAGTTTACTTTGGGTGATTCCGTGACAAGAATAGGGAATTATTTTTTTTCAGTTTGCACAGAAATGACATCATGCACCATCGGCAATAATGTAACAACTATTGGCGAATTTGCCTTTGTCGGTTGTTCAAGCCTTGATTCTATTATAATACCCAATAGCGTAATAGACTTGGGGCAACGGACGTTTGAAGGTTGTTCGGGTTTAAAGTCTATCTATTTAGGTAGTAACGCAGACAATAGAGAAAACTTTTATTCTTCTGTTTATTCAGCTTTTGCGACAAATGGCTTAACAAGTTTGGAATCAATAGTAGTTGCAGAAGATAACCCTATATATGATTCCAGAAACAATTGTAATGCAATTATTCATACTGAAAGTAACTCATTGATTTTGGGTTGTCAAAATACGGTTATCCCAGACAATGTGATAAGAATTGAAAATGACGCATTTTGTGATCGTATAGGTCTTTCATCAATGTCGATTCCTAATAATGTAATAAGTATAGGTACCCTTACATTTTGGCGTTGTATTTAGAGACTCCTAAACTACCATGAATAACGAAAACTAACCAGACTTAAATCGCTGGAATACAGACACTTTTAGATTTTAACACTTCGAAAGCTGTTTTTGGTCGCTTCGGAAATTCCCTATAAATTTGCAACGTATTTCTACCGCAGGGAATTTACGGGGCTTTATTTTTGCCACATCGTGAACGGAGTTGACAAGGGTTTCTGACAGGTTACGGCAGATGACAGAATCCCACTCCGATTTTGAGAAAAGAAACATCGTGACAAAAGATGACAAATGATGTCAATGGTTTACCTGTGATGAATTGCGGAGAGGTACAACAAAAGAAATGTTGAACCCATAAATATCGCAAGCATGACAAAGACCAGAAAATGTGCTTATTGTGGTAAGGTTTTCACCTCGAACAGCGGAATGCAGAAGTATTGCTCCGAGGAATGTGCCACGGCAGCAAAGGAAGCCAAGAAGAAAAAACAAAGGGAATTTCTTCGGGCAGTTGAACCAGTGATGGAACTCCAACAGCAGGAGTACCTTACCTTTTCCAAAGCAGCCATCCTTTTAGGCTGTACCCGTCAGTATGTCTATAAACTCGTTGAACAAGGGAAGTTGCCTGCTTCACGGTTGAGTAGTCGCATGGCTCTCGTCCGCAGGAGCGACATCGAGAAGATGTTTGCGGCTAACCCCTATAACCGTGTACTTCCTTGTACGAAGCCAATGAAAGAAACTTCAAAGAAAAAGGCATCTGTTGGTGACAAGAAGCAGAAGAATCAACCTACTTCCTCAAACTCTGATGAAGTCCTCGAATACTACTCTGGCGAGGAAGTGATGCAGACCTACAAGGTCAAACAATCGTGGTTATATGCCTCTGCCAAACGGCATCAGATTCCCATGTGCCGAATCGCAGGACGCAACTACTACAGCAAGAAACATATTGATGCTGTCTTTGGGACTCCCATTGACCTTGATGCCATTGTCGATTGGCTTACACCCCAAGAGGTAGCAGACCGTTATGGCATCAACCTCACGGCAGTCCGCTCCTATGCACATCGCCACAAGATACCCAGCAAACGTGAATACGGACACACCTACTACTCGCAAAGCCACTTTGATGAATTGCGCCGAACAGACTTGTTGGAGGGTGAGAACTATTATACCGTTGAACAGGTTCAGCAACTCTATGGGCTGACCAAGGCCAACATCTGCCACATCGTCAAGGTAAAGCACATTGAGAAGACAAAGGTTGGACGGCTGAATCTTCTGCTCCGATCCGATGTGGAGAGAGTGATGGAGGAACGAAAAACCTTGGGAATGATGGCTGTTGGATTCTGATTTCTACCATACTGACAGATTATTCGTTGATTATTGGAAATAATCGGAATCAGCATGGCATCATTGAGTTCCTTTGCACTCGTGAGGAAACACCTCACCATGATTACAAACAATAATAAGGATACTATTATGAGTAACATCTGCAAGACCGTGACACTCCGCACACGGAAAATCAAAGGTGGAGAACAGCTATCCTTCTATCTCGACTATTATCCCGGTTATCGTGATGAGTCCACCATGAAGGTCATGCGCCATGAATCCCTTGGCATCTACATTTATGCCACGCCGAAGTCCCAAAGAGAGAAGGACTACAACGACCGTATGCGTGAGAAGGCAGAAGCCCTCCGCTGCCGCCGCTATGAGTCCATAGTCAATGAGAGGTACGACTTTTTTGACAAGGAAAAGATGAAGGGTGATTTCCTTGCCTACTTCAAGCAGAAGGCAGATAAGAAGAACTGCAAGTGGCAGCACGTCTATAAGCATTTCGCTCGATTCTGTAACGACAAGTGTCGTTTCGATGAAATCAACGTTGACCTGTGCAACAAGTTCCGTGAGTACCTGATGACCGCACCTCAGACCATTCACACAGAGCACAAGCTACACATCAACAGCGTGGCTGGCTATTGGGCAACCTTCCGTGCCGTACTCCATACCGCCTATAGGGAACATAAGATTATGGAGAACCCAAATGGTTTCTTGGAGCGTATTGACACCATCCCAACGGAAAAGGAACATCTGTCGAAAGATGAACTTGTCAAGTTGGCAAACACGCCTTGCGATTATCCCATTCTAAAGACTGCTTTCCTCTTTGCCTGTCTGACAGGACTACGAAAGAGTGACATCAAGCAACTCACATGGGAGAACATCCAGCCCTACGGCGATGGTGGAATGTATGTAACACTTCGAATGCAGAAGACAAAGGAACTGGTGAACAATCCAATCAGTGACGAGGCACTTGAACTGATAGGTGAGCGTGGAACTGGTATCGTATTTACAGGCTTCACGGACAAACTCACGCAGACACCCTTGAAGAACTGGCTGAAAGCCGCTGGCATCACCAAGAAGATTTCTTTCCATTGCAGCAGACATACATTCGGTTCGTTGCAGGTGGATGCTGGTACGAGCGTCTATACCGTCCAGCACATGTTGGGTCACAAGAATGTATCGACCACGCAGATCTATGCGAACATGGCAGACGAGAGCAAGCGCGAGTCGGTAAACCGTATCACCCTTAGACCAGTAAATACGGTGCAACTAAAGGTCGTGGGGCAATAACGACCTACATCTTGTTCTATCGGACACCTTTTATATATGTATCATCTGTGGGGAGGGGCATTGCCTCTCCCTATTTCTTTCCCTTTCGTCTTTATCCTTCAACACTTTATAGTATGATTATTGGTTCTAAAATCATACTCGGTAGGACCGATTTCTAAACTAATGTAAAAACGGAGTGGATTTTTGAGAAGAAATTGAGCTGTCGGGAATAATCGGAGTAACTTTGCACCGGAAAACGGTCTGCCGAGTGCTGGCAGATACCGACAATTCCGACAAGTCAAATCAAAACATATAGAAAGGAACATAGAAGATGAACAGCGTAAAATGCAAGACAGTAAACATGGCAATGAGAGACTATTGCCTGTTGTGGGGATGCCCCGGCTTGGTCATACTCACAATCTCCCTCTTTGTGTCATTGAAGGTGGGCAATGATTTCGGACAAGACAACTTTGCCAAGTTTGTAACCTTTGTAATATCCAGCGGACTGTTGGGTACGGTCTATTATCTGTTCCAGTCCGTGTTGGTCGAGGTGCCACTTAAATTGCAGAAAAGTCAAAGAAAAGAAACCATGCTTCTGACCGACCAAAAAGCGGAAGATGTACCAGAAGATTCATCAGGCAATGAGAGTCTTGAACAAGTCCAAGAATGTATAACGGAAACTCCTCCTCCAACCGAATCTGCACAAGAACCCTTGTATGAGGAACTGCAAGAACCGACAGTAGAGGCTTCCGATATGACAGAGATGAGTATGGAGCAGTCAGACTTGTATGTCCTGCGTTGCAAGGAGTTTCAGCGTGAGCAGGAACAGAGGCGGCAGGACACCATCTCAGCTATCATGGAATATGTGACCCATACCATGTCACCATACATCTATGACAATGAGGAGTTGGAAAAGCTATGTGATGCTATCAGGATGTGGGCCAACGACTGGCGACATGTACCTGTACCCATCAGGCTGAAGTCCACCCTGACTACCCTTGACCTGCGGCACTTTGTCTGGAACATAGCCGAGAGGTTGGGCAGCAAGAAAGACTATACGGGCGAAGTACGCGCCATGTTTGTCAAAAGGATGTTTCCCAATGTGATGAAGGACATAGAACTTGACAGCATACGCAACTTCAAGTTCCAGCCCGATACTGGAAGTATCATGATAGATGAGCCAGACAAGGGCGACTATCACTTCCATTTTGAGTAGTTTTACTGTTCAAAAATCAGCGAAAATTAAAAATATTTTCCTGTTTTCGCTGATTTTTAAGCAAAAGTTGCGTGAGTCTAAAATAAAATTTGTACTTTTGCAGAGCAATAAAAACCAATTTGGCATGAAGTACCCTAATATCATTGGCAGAGAAGTGGAAATATCCACACTCGAACGCCTGTACAAATCGAAAAAATCCGAGTTTGTTGCCATCTATGGACGCAGACGTATTGGCAAGTCTTATCTGGTCAGTGAAGTGTATGGCAGCAAGATTGTCTTTACTGCCGTCGGAACATACGTAAAAGACGGGGACAAGAATTACGAGACTTACCGAAAGTTGCAGTTGGATCATTTCTATGATTCGTTGATAATGTCAGGGCTGGATGCCACTGCAACAGAAAGACCTACATGCTGGCGTGAAGCCTTCCTACTTCTACGCAAGTTGCTTGAAGGCATACGCTCCCGTCGGAAGGTCATTCTTATTGATGAGTTGCCTTGGTTAGCCGGCCCTCAGTCATCCGAGATGATTTCAGAACTTGGCTATTTCTGGAACTCGTGGGCAGACAGCCAGAGAAATATCATTCTTGTGGTATGTGGTTCTGCTACGAGTTGGATGCTTGATAATGTCATACGCGATTACGGAGGTTTGCACGGACGACTCACTGAGACCATCAAGCTTGCTCCTTTCACGCTGGCCGAATGTCAGAAGTATTACCGGCGAAACGGATTCCGCCTTTCCCGATACGAAATGTGCATCTGCTACATGGCATTGGGAGGTGTTCCCTTTTATCTCGACAAGTTGCGCAACAGCCAGACCATTACGGAGAATATAGACCGCATTTTCTTTGCCGACGAAAAGATACATCAGGAGTTTATGGATGTGTATGCCGGCCTTTATGCCAGCAAGGAAAGATATGTGGATATAGTCAAAGTATTGGGTAGTCAGTTTTATGGTATGACCCAAAAGGAGATTAGTACAGCCATAGATGTCAAAAGTGGCGGAACGCTGACCAAGTTGCTTGAAAACCTCATGGAGTCGGGTATTATAAGGGCAT
>JAFSKF010000032.1 GCA_017449065.1 Bacteroidales bacterium | reverse complement strand
TCGTACCATCCGCCAGACCTTCACGTCCAAGACGGGAACTCCCTGCAACCGCTACTACTCGCTAAACAGCAAGTCTCTGAGCCTGGCGTTGCAGACGCTGGCTGAGCAGTATGTGGCTGGTGAGGATGTAACCATCACGGACATCGAGGCGGCTATCAGCGCCTATGCGACTGAGCATCCGACTTCGATTCGTATCGCTTCGAAAAGTGGCTATCAGGAGGTGTTCCTCACAGGTGAGTGGCCCAGCACTATCACGCTGAATGCCACACAGGGAGACGGCACCATCATCGTTATCGTGGCAGAGAACGGAACGACTACCACTATCAATGCGGACGGTACGACCGTTGTCACAAACTCTTCGTCCCAGGGTTCCGGTAGTTCCAATGGTTCTTCATCGGGTTCCGGCTCAAGTGGCTCGTCAAGCGGAGGTAGCGGTTCGGGCTCTTCTACTGGCGGCGAGAACGGCGATGGCGGTGACTCCGGTGACGGACAGGGCGGTGTGCTCTAAGCTGTGAATGATGTTTCAGGCTCCAGGTTTCGGACTCGCTCCTGAACTGGAACCTGAAACTGTTGCTAAAACTATTGAATCAAGTATTAACTTCTAAAATTCTGTGAACTATGAAGAAACTTTTTCTTTTGCTTTCCAAGAAAGCTGTACGTCGGTCGGTGTCTATTCTGGTGCCTGAGGGCGAACCTGACCGTAATTCGAAGAAGGAGGTCTGGAAGTTCGTCATCCAGACGGTGATCAATATTCTCGCTGCGGTGCTGACGGCATTAGGGGCGACGAGCTGTGTGAAAATGCTGTAATTTTCAAATTTTTATTTCACACAGAAAGCACGGAAAGCACGGAAAACAAGTATTAATTACTGATTACGAATTACAAATTACTTTGCTGATTTTTCTGTGAGTTCTGTGATTTCTGTGTGCCATTAATATTCGCACGGAAGGGTTTTGGTTGCGAAAAGGTGCGAAAGAGCGAAAGGATGCGAAAATTGAATTTATGGTCAATTACACGATAATTATATGTCTGAATATTTTAAACACGAATTACCACGAATGATCACAATTGAATCATAAATATTATTAGTTTTCGCGCATTTCGCTTTTTCGTTGTTTTCGCAATAAAGAGAATTAGAATTTCACACGGAAAGCAAGTATTAATTACTAATTACTTAGAATCAGAATGAACCTATTAAAACTTTATTTTATGAAACAGGTTGAATATATCTTAGTCGATGAACAGGGTCGAAAGAATGCCGGTTGCAGGGTGCTGCAATGGGATGTACCAGAGGTTGGACTGTGTGTTGTTTGTTGCGTGGGGGCCTTATGCAGAGTGCGTGGCTCTGAGGAAAGAGCGGAACTGATTGGTCAGCTTGTCAGGCTGCGGCAGCTCTACCCGGAAACACCGATACTGGGGATGCGAGAACTGGATACGTCCGTAAGGAATGCTCCGGTCAGGGTGGATGCGGAGATGAATCGGATCCGCTGGGAACTGAGTGATTTTAGCAATCAGTAATTTTTTAATTTAACACAGAAAGCACGGAAAACACAGAAAACAAGTTTTAATTACTGATTACGAATTACAAAGTAAGCATCCAAGCCCTTTTACCACAAGCCTTAGCCCCAGCCTCAGCTGGGGTTTTCGGTGTTTCTAAGTTTTTGGATTATTGTTGTTTTAACTGTATTTAAATCAATACCTCCTGGGCTATGAGCTCGTAATCACTCCTGCCCTCTGTCACCCTCCGGAAATATTCATTGAAGAAGTCCAGTGCCGCCTTCTTCCGAAGCTTGCACGTCTCTATGAAGGTGAGCCACGCTGCTGCCGCGTGATGCTGATCCTGTCGAACTGGTCCACCGGGCGTGTGTCGCGGATGAACTCAAGTCCCAGCTCTGCCAGTTTCTCCCTGTCGCAGTCGTGGATGACGCAAAGGTAATGACTATTGGTCAATCCGCCAAAATAGGGCTTGGATGCTTACGTTTTGGTTAAGGGTTAAACCCAACGATAACGAAAACGTTAACCTTAACTTTACCGATTCATTATTCCTATTTGCCGTTTCCTTATCCTTAATCAATCGTCATCATCTTCTGGTTCGGGCAAAGCCTCCACCCTATCTACAGGTGGCAGATAATCGGAAGCCTTTTCTCTGGTCACTACGGAGCGCCCTGTCTGCGCCTCAATCTTGGCTCGGGTCTCGCCCGCGATCTTACCACCACGATGGGCGTACCACTTCTCCTCCTGGTCATCCCATACGGTTCTCACTTTCTTCTCTTCAAATAGTTGTATCTTATGTTTCTGAGTCATCAGGATTATCTTTCTCTTTATTGTTTGCCACTGTTCTCCTGTCGTAAAAAGGCGGTGATTTTCTCAGGGCTTGGAAGCTGAAGTTCGTATTTGCTGATGAACAACTGCTGATCCAAACCTGCAGTAGTATATTCTGCGGTCTCTGCGCCCACCTCGGTACACATCAATATGCCTACTGGCGGATTATCATCGAGCTGCATCTCGTTCTTACGATAGTAATTGAGATACATATTCAACTGGGCGACATCAGCATAGTCCAGTTGATGAGCCTTCAACTCCACAAGACAGTGTGCCTTGAAGATGCGATTGTAGAACACGAGGTCTATCTTGTGGTAATCGTCATCTATCAGGATTTTCTTCTGACGTGCCTCAAAACAGAAGCCTTTACCCATCTCGAGAATGAATTCCTGAAGGTGGTCGATGATGCTCTGTTCAAGGTCGCTCTCTTCCCATACGTCTTTTGAGGCCAGCCCAAGGAACTCGAATACGAAGGGTGACTTTAAATCTTCTCGGAGGCTTCTTTTCGTGGCCTTGGCGTTCACCAGAGCTTTGAGCTTTTCAGGCTTGGCACTCCACCCACTGCGAATGTAGTAGTTGGACTTCATCTGACGCTCCAGTTCCTTCACGCTCCATACGCCACTGATGGCAGACAATTCGTAGAAAGTACGCTGAAGAGAATCCTTGATACTGGTCAGCCTCACCAAATGCGTTAGCGAAAGCCTTGAGAACAGCACCTCTGACGGCACGGAAAGCTCGTCTGCTGAGGGCTGTAGAGAAAGGTCACTCGACGAGTGGCTTTTTTCCGAAGCCATTTTCAAAGGCAGCAACAATTGGCCACTCGACGAGTGGCTTTTTCCGAATTCGCTTGTCAGATAAGTCTTTACAGGTGCGCCAAGCTGAGGATAGACCAGATAGAGGAGACGGGCGTTTTTAAGGTATGTAACGCCTAAGCTGTTGTCATCGAGACGGGATGCCAGTTTCTTAATCAGGCCTTCGCCATACTTAGCCCGGTCACTACCGTGCTGTTCGTATTCAACGATATAGTAGCCTGTGAGCCACGCACGAGTGGTGGTGTCTCGGTTGATGGCATGTGCGGCATGGCTGCGGAGTGCTTCGCTCGCATTGCATATATGTTGTGCCAGACCTTCAAAGTCAAGCATATTATCGGTTTGATCCATATTTAAAGTAATTACTTCTTCTTCCCTTCTGCGGCAACTTCGTTGCTGGTTTCAAGTTTCATGTTTCAAGTTTCAAATACTCTTAGCAAGCACTTGGCAAGTCCAAGCAAGCTGTTTGGGCTTGCTATGGGCTTGCTAAGAGCGAGGCAACTCGCCTGATTGTCTGGGATGAGTTTAAGTTTCGTCGCCTTGCGCGCAGCAAAGTAACGCCATTACTCTGTGTATCTGCGCTCCAGGACGTTCCAATCGACTATGCTCCAGAGGGCGGAAAGATGAGCCGAACGGCGGTTCTGGAAGTCGAGGTAGTAGGCATGTTCCCAGACATCGAAGGTGAGGATGGGCTTCAAACCTTTGGTGACGGGGTTGCCGGCTCCTGATTCCTGGGTGATGACTAGGGTGCCGTCGGTCTGCGCGGAGAGCCAAACCCAACCGCTACCGAACAGGCCGGTTCCTTTGGCCTCGAACTCTTTCTGGAAGGCTTCGAGGGTGCCCCACTGTTTCTCGATCTGCTTCTGAAGCTTGCCGTTCGGAGCCTGTGGAGCTTGGGAGAACTGGGTGAAGTACAGATTGTGGTTCAGTATCTGACCAGCATTGTTGAAGATGCCGCCTTCCGATGTCTTGACGATTTCTTCCAGCGGTTTTTTCTCCAATTCTGTGCCTGCTATCAGTTTGTTCAGGTTATCTACGTAGGTCTGCAAGTGCTTGCCATGGTGGAAAGCAAGTGTCTGATCGCTTATCACTGGTGCCAATGATGCGTATGGCAGTTCTATAAGTGTAAACATAGCCGTTTGTTTTTGTCACACAGAAAACACGGAAAGCACGGAAATGTTCCTGACGTGAAACTACCTGCCAAATAAAATTTCTGTGAGTTCTGTGGTTTCTGTGTGAAGTTTAATCTCTTAGTAGTTTTCGGGTTTCAACTGGAAGTAGGCTTGCGGGTGATCGCAGACAGGACAGATGTCGGGAGCTTTGGGACCAATGACAATGTGACCGCAGTTGGAGCACTGCCAGATGGTGTCGCCATCGCGAGAGAAGACAATGCCGTCTTCGATGTTCTTGAGCAGCTTGCGATAGCGCTCTTCGTGTTCGCGCTCGATGGCACCCACCTGCTCGAATTTCTCTGCTATCTCGTCGAAGCCCTCAGCGCGTGCCTCTGCTGCCATGCGGGCATACATATCCGTCCATTCGAGGTTTTCGCCGTCAGCGGCATCCTTCAGGTTGTCTGTTGTGCCTGGCACCTTGCCGCCATGCAAGTACTTATACCAGATCTCGGCATGCTCTTTTTCGTTGGCGGCAGTTTCTTCGAAAATCTTGGATATCTGCACATAACCGTCTTTCTTCGCTTTTGATGCGAAGAATGTGTATTTGTTTCGCGCCATTGACTCTCCTGCGAATGCTTCGAGGAGGTTCTTTTCTGTTTTTGATCCTTTCAGTTCCATAGTATTTATATTTAAAGATGTGTACTTCCGATTTCTTTATGTTGCGAAATTGGGAATTATTCCGTTATTTTCCTTTATTGCGAAAATGTACGAAACTGGCTGAATACGCGAAAATTATAAATTCCTTTTCGTAGCCTTTCGCTTTTTCGCAGTCTTTCGCATTTATTTTATTTATTGCGAAAATGTACGAAACTGGCAAAATACGCGAAAATTATTAACTTCCTTTTTCGTAACTTTTCGTTTTTTCGCAGTCTTTCGCATTTATTTTTATCTATTGCGAAAATGTACGAAATTGGCAGAATACGCGAAAATTATTAACTTCCTTTTTCGTAACTTTTCGCTTTTTCGCAGTCTTTCGCAATATAGAACCTTGATTCACGTTTCCTTCGCATTACTGTTCAATACTCTGAGCGGTTCGACATATAGCGAATTGAAATTTATCAGCAATCCCAGTTTATAACCAGTAATCGCAAGATAATTACGAACCTGTGCTTTATGAATATCAGTCAACTCACTCACAGATTTCAGTTCGACTATTATCTTATCATAACAAACAAAGTCTGCTACGTAATAAGCGTCCAACTTTTGTTCGCGATAATATATATCATAATGTCTTTCGCGTACAAATGGAATCTCTCTATATGCTAGTTCTATAGCTAGTGCTTCTTGATACACTTTCTCTGATAAACCCACTCCTAACCGCTTATGCACTTCAAATATCGCACCTACTATCTTATGAGACTCCTCATTGTATATTATCATTTCAAGTCTGCTATTTTATTGCGAAAATTTACGAAACTGGCAGAATACGCGAAAATTATTAACTCCTTTTTCGCATCTTTTCGTTTTTTCGCAGTCTTTCGCATTTATTTTATCTTTTGCGAAAATTTACGAAATTAGCTGAATACGCGAAAATTATTAACTCCTTTTTCGCATCTTTTCGCTTTTTCGCAGTCTTTCGCATTTATTTTTATCTATTGCGAAATGTACGAAATTGGCAGAATACGCGAAAATTATTAACTTCCTTTTTCGTAACTTTTCGCTTTTTCGCAGTTTTTCGCAATTATTTTATCTTTTACGAAAATGTACGAAACTGGCAGAATACGCGAAAATTATTAACTTCCTTTTTCGTAACTTTTCGCTTTTTCGCAGTTTTTCGCAATTATTTTATCTTTTACGAAAATGTACGAAATTGGCAGAATACACGAAAATTATTAACTCCTTTTTCGCATCTTTTCGCTTTTTCGCAGTCTTTCGCATTTATTTTTATCTATTGCGAAAATTTACGAAACTGGCTGAATACGCAAAAATTATTAACTTCCTTTTTCGTAACTTTTCGTTTTTTCGCAGTCTTTCGCATTTATTTTTATCTATTGCGAAAATCAGGATTCGGTTACGGGCTTCAGATTACCCCCCCCATTTTGAGCAATCTCGGCATCGAGAACTTCATATACCGACTGGTTGCTCTTGTACTCGGGGACAATCATCTTCATCTTGCGGACAGTTTCCATATCATCGAAGCTCTTCGAGATCTCAATCAGCTTGTCAATCTCTTCGCAGACATCTTTATATCCATACTTACGGACCTCAGCGATGCGGATCTTCTTGTGGAAGGAAGGCTTGGTGCCTTCGAGTTCGCTCAGAACCTCTTCGTAGAGCTTCTCGCCATCGCGCAAACCGGTGAACTTGATTTCGATATTCTGAGCACCGGAGAGCTTAATCATGCGCTTTGCCAGATCGACAATCTTCACAGGCTCACCCATGTCGAACACGAAAATCTCGCCGCCATTACCCTTCGTTCCAGCTTCGAGCACCAACTTGCAGGCTTCAGGAATGAGCATAAAGAAACGCACAATATTCCTGTCGGTGACGGTTACCGGTCCGCCTTGACGAATCTGCTCCTTGAACAATGGAATCACACTGCCGTTCGAACCCAGGACATTGCCAAAACGGGTGGTGACAAACTGCGTGATGGCCGGACTTCCGTCGAATTGCTTGCACTCGGACTCTCCACGCTGGCTGCGCTTGATCTCCCAATCGAGCGACTGGCAATAAATCTCGCAAATGCGCTTTGAACAGCCCATCACATTGGTCGGATTCACCGCCTTATCGGTGGAAATCATCACGAACTTCTTGGTGCCGTATTTCACAGCCATGTCAGCCACTATGCGCGTACCACCAATATTGTTCTGTACTGCTTCCGACGGATTATCCTCCATCATCGGAACATGCTTGTAGGCAGCCGCATGGAAGACATAATCCGGGCGGTGCTCAGCAAAAACAGCCTCCATCCGCTGGGCATTGGTGATGCTGGTCACCAGCGTCCAAGCCTTGATTTCCGGATGCTCGCGCTTCAGATAGAGACGCATATCGTGCATCGGAGTTTCTGCCTCGTCGATCAGGATGAGTTCTGCCGGTGCATAGAGGGCAATCTGACGCACCATCTCGGATCCGATACTGCCGGCGGCTCCGGTAATCAGAATCTTGCGGCCTTTCAGCAACTCCCCGATGGCATCCATATCGACCTCGATTTTGTCGCGAGGCAGAAGGTCTTCAATATCCACAGGGCGCAAAGTGGTATAGCTCAAGTCGCTCTTGCCGTCCCAACTCTGTGCTGCCGGCATCATCATGATGCTTATGCCTGCTGACATAAGGGCATCGACCAAGATGGTATTCTCGCGGAACTCGTCGCTGCACATCGGGCTTACGAACAAGGCTGTGGCACCTTTCTTCTGCATCTCTGCCACGATGTTACCCTCGGAGGAATGAATTTTCGCATCCAAGAGGAAACGACCCACCTCGTGCTTATCGGAAGTGACGAATCCTTCCACCACGTATTCCTGCGGATGCTGGTTGCGCATACTCTTGGCAATGGAAACACCGCCCTGCTGAACACCATAGATGAATACGCCTGTGGCTGACTGCGACTTATAGGTCGAATCGTACAAGGTCTTAACCACGACGCGAAGCGCACACATTCCGACGGTTGAGATCACAAACATCGGTAGGAGCTCTATCGGACCCAAGCGGACCGGATTCATGCCTAAAACAGGAACGATCTTCAGAATCAATGCAAACAGCAGGAATCCGATGACATTCGATACCGCCACGCGCAACAGATCGATGAACGAAGAATAGCGGATGATGCCCGAATAGGTATGGAACAGGCGCATGCCCACCCAGAAGAACGGCAGGGAAAATATGAATGTCCCGAGTAATCTCCACCAAACCGAGGCTATCGCAGTTCCGGAATGTGCCCAATAGAAGGCTACCATTCCCGACAGCACCAAAACGGCACAATCAAGCATCAGAACCCCCCAATAAGGAAGGGCCCGCTTGGAAAAGTACCAGTAAATAATTTTTTCTATCCTATTCATAATATATGAGATTTTTCTAATTGAAACGTTTCGAATGTATTCTTTTCTGCTATTGGCACCGAATGCCAATATTTTGTCTGTAACGTCAGCGCATCTGCAGTTCTTTGACCAACGGCATCAGGTGCAACAAAGACTCGGAAGTGACGTTGCGGGCCTGACAGTAATCTTTTGCCGACTTGCGGAAAGAGCCTTTGCGGGTGGCCACAAACAGCATGGCTGTGATGAAGGCTTCCTCGTCGGTTGCGGGATGATCCGGATCGGGCAAAAACACCTGAAGCTGCTGTATGAGCAGGTTCTTGGTGATTGCGTCGCGGCGAAGTGTGGCACAAAGCAGCATCAGCGCCTGAAAGTGCGACTGGCTCGCGGTGTCTTCGAACTTCAGATAGTCGAAAAGACTGTACGATTCGAGCCGCTTGTTATCAGCTTCCTGCTGGTCAGCGGTGATTTTCTTGCGAAGCGCTCGCCGCCGGAGAATCGCGAACAACTCGTCTTCCATATTCTGAACGAAATAGCTGCCAAACACCTGTTCGATTTCTCCACCCGGAATATCTACGTCCGCGTCGGAATAATCGTAGAGAACCATGACAGCCTCGTTGCTGAAAACAGGAATGTGGAGCGTCAGCTTGAAACCGTTGTCGGTGCGTACCGCCTCCTGCACCACTGCACTGTAGTTCTTGAACAAGCCTTTTTTGATGCGAACCGTCCGTGCCTGCAACGTATCTTCGCCATAAGGCCGGAACGAGAACCGCTGCCTGTGCTCGACAAACAAAGCAATGAAAGGAATCATCTCCTTCTCGCTGATCCGGATGGGGACACCTGCCTTGTTCTTATAATAGCACAGGTGAAGCCGTCCGCTCTGATTCCATTCACTTCGAAGCAACTGGTCAATTTCCATCTCCGTTCCCTGAACAAAGACGAAATTGTGCAGATACCGGCGCATCATGTTGCTTTCATCTACCTCATTGGCATCCTGAATCTCCTTCGATCCATCGCCGGACGACTGATCTTTGACGACCGTAGCCCGATCAAGAAACAGATAGGGAATCATAACCAGAAGCGGTTGCTTTCCTTCTTCTTTCCGCTTTTTATTTTCCAGATGAAGCAGTTTCTCGATAAGCGACGGATCGAGGTGAAGCAGGACATACCAATAGCGGTCGTGCGAATGTTTGGGGGTTGCAAGGGACATAATCTATCCTTGCCCTTTTTCGGGCATTTTACTGTTCTTTTTTCCAATGGTTTCGGATACCGGCATTGCTGCCGTTGGGCGGTGCTTCAAGAGTCATGACTCTCAATACCAGGCCCATATCCGAACCTGTCAGTAATCATCGAACCGGAGACAAAGAAGCACACTTCTGATGTTAAATTTCTTTATTCAAGACCGAGTAATTACCGACGCAAAGGTAATTATTTTTTTTTTACCGCCCCCTTTTTTAAATGAAAAAAAAATATTTTTTTGTCAAAACTGCCCATTTTAACATTTTTGGTGCCTAAAGTTTTCATTTAACAGGCAAACTTCTAAGGTATCGTGCAGGAAATTTGCCTGTTTTGCAAAAAGTGCGTAACTTTGCGGCAACTTTTCGGTTTTCTATATGATTGAATTATCTTATCCGAGACAAGAAGCCAACAACGAATGGTTCCCCTTAATCGATGAAGAAGGGCACGTGGTGGGCAAGGCTACCCGCCCGTACTGCCATGGCGGCTCGATGGCCTTACACCCTGTGGTTCACCTGCATCTGACGGATGCGGAAGGCAGGGTGTATCTGCAAAAACGTTCGATGAAAAAGGACATTGCTCCGGGGCTGTGGGACACGGCCGTGGGGGGACACGTGGATTGGGGAGAAAGCCTACAAGAAGCCCTGGTGCGCGAAGCCCGCGAGGAATTAGGATTGCACATCGACCCTCAGCAAGTGCGATTCCTGTTCCAATACATCTGGCAGTCGCAACGCGAACGCGAGCTGGTTACGGCTTTCTGCCTGCAAGCTGACGGCATGCAGCCGCAACCCGATCACGATGAGGTGGATGAAGGCAGGTTCTTCACCATCGGGGAACTGACCTCCGGAATCGGGAAAGGCATCTTTACCCAACAGTTCGAAAAAGAGGAACTGAAGCATCTATTGCTGTCGCTGAAATGAAACTGCTGCTATGACTGAGTTACCCGACTATATCGTATGGCGGATCAACGAATCGGAAGAGGAGTTGCTATCCGGGCTGGAGCATCCGGAGTTTTTTGCTGATAAAATCAGGAACCTGAAGCCCGGCAGCCGCCGGCGGTTGGAGGTGCTGGCTGTGCGTCGGGCCTTGAAAGTGCTGTTCGAGGGCGAGGAAGTGCCGGTGCTCTATAGCGAGGAGGGTGCTCCCTATCTGTCGGGCAACAGGCACAAAGACCTGCCCTGCTACCTCAGCATCAGCCATACGCAAGGCTATGCGATGGCTATCCGCTGTGAGATGCCTGTGGGCTGCGACATCGAACGCCTCGGGACTCGGGTGCAGCGGGTGGTTCCGAAGTTCCTGCGCAATGAAGAAATCGCCCGCCTTCAACTGGCGGACGATCTCTATGATATTGCCTTGCACCTGGCGTGGTGTGCCAAGGAAACGGCGTTCAAAATCTTAGGCGCTGCTTTTTATGACCTGCAAAACCTCACCTCGGTGCTCCACATCGATTGGAACTCGCACCTCCTCGCTCTTGGCGTGCATGGGCGCGAGAAACCTCTGATGGTGCACTTCGATGTGCAAGACGAGTATGTGATGACGTGGGCAAGCTCGAACTAATTACAAATTACTAATTACGAATTACAAATTACTGCCTTCAGTCAAACAGAGCATGATAAAATTTCGCACTTTTTCGCAATTCTTTTAATTTCACACAGAACTCACAGAAAACACAGAAATTTTTGCATAACGAACACGGACTGAACGGTTTTTCTTTTATTGCGAAAACTGCGAAAACTACAAAATACGCGAAAACTACAGACGTTTCGATAGCCTGGAATCAGGATAATGCTCATTTTCGCAAATTTTCGCTCTTTCGCACTTTTTCGCAATGTTATTAATTAGTAATTAGTAATTTAATTCAATTTCTGCCTGAAATTGAATTATTTACATATTCATACCGCCGTCAATCTGAATCACCTGACCAGTGACGTAGCTTGACATATCGGAGCCAAGGAAAACACAGACATTGGCAATGTCTTCCACCTGACCGCCACGACGGAGCGGAATCTTCTTCATCCAATCAGCACGAATGGCCTCGGGAAGCTGGGCTGTCATGGCAGTCTCGATGAAACCGGGAGCCACTGCATTGGCACGAATGCCCTTAGGACCCATCTCCTGCGCAATGGACTTAGCCAAACCGATCATGCCTGCCTTCGATGCAGAATAGTTGCACTGACCGGCATTGCCATGCACACCTACCACAGAACTCATATTGATGATGGAACCGCCCTTCTGGCGCATCATGATCGGGGTGACAGCGTGAATGAAGTTGAATGCAGACTTGAGGTTGACGTTGATGACCGCATCCCACTGAGCCTCAGACATACGAAGCATCAGACCGTCCTTGGTGATACCGGCATTGTTGACCAGAATATCGATGTGACCGAACTCTTCCTTGATCTTGGCAACCACCTCTTCGGTCTGAGCAAAATCAGCAGCATTCGAAGCATAACCGATACACTTCACGCCATGGGCAGCAATCTCTTCTGCCGCCTTGTTGATGTTGGCCATATGCTCTTCGTTGAGAGCCAGGTCGGTGAATGCGATATCAGCGCCCTCGGAGGCGAACTTGTGGGCAATGGCATTACCAATACCACGGGCAGCGCCCGTAATGAGTGCAACTTTTCCTTCTAACAGTTTCATAGTTGTATGTTTTTTGTTAAACAATTGTTATTATTCCAGACTTTTGGTGCGATCGCGGTAGGCCGGCTGCCGGACGATACCATAGAAAATCATATCGAAAATGGATTTGCGAAGCCGGGCTGTAGGCACGCCTAAGGCGGTGAACTGTCCACGGATATTGGGCAGATCCAGCCCTCGCAAGGCGTAATGTATGGTCACAGCCACCACTGAGGCATTGTCGATATCGAAGGTGCCTTCGTCGATGCCCTGCTGCAAGATGCTGCGCAAGATGGTCAGTTCGCGCACATCGAGCCTGCGACGGGCATGCTCCAGGTTGATCACATCGCGGAAAAAGGCCGCTTTCAGCGATCCGTTGCGGACCACCGTTTCCTTCACCTGATCCAGACGACAAAGAATATAGCGTTTCAGTTTCTCGTCAGCAGGCAGCTGCAAGGCAAGAATGTCTTCGATGTGCTCGATGATGCGCAATATCTCCTGATCGACGACCGCCATGAAGATGTCGGACTTCGACTTGAAGTAGGTATATAGGGTGCGACGACCCTTGCCCGAGGTCAGTGCGATCTCGTTCATCGTCGTATTGTCGAACCCCTTGTTGGCAAAAAGCTGACGGGCTACCTCTATTAATTCTGCACGTGTATTGCTCATATTTTGAAAATCTGTGCAAAAGTACGAATTATTCTTGAATTAGCCATAAGTCGCGGACAAATTTCACTCTTTTTGAACAAATTTGTTCCCAATCTCATGTTTTTAAACATAAAAATAGCAAAAAACGCCTGTTTTTTTGCAGATTTCGAAAGAAAAATTTCAGTTTCTCATATTTAATGACTACATTTGCACACCCACAATTAAAAACACAGATTAAATCTAACCCATATGAGCTATCTTAAGTTTGATAAGACGCTGCTTACCAACTTGGAAGAGTCATTGCCTATCGAATACCTCCGTACAAACAAGTATGGGGCGTATTCCTCGACGACTGTTGCAGGTTGTAACACGCGCAAGTATCACGGTCTGCTGGTTACCCCTGTGCCCGAACTGGACAACGAGAATCATGTGCTGCTGTCGTCGCTCGACGAGACAGTGGTGCAGCATGGTGCTGAGTTCAACCTGGGCATCCACAAGTACGACGGCGACAATTTCGCTCCTCGCGGACACAAATATATCCGTGAATTCAACTGCGAAACCATTTCGACCACAACGTACCGTGTGGGTGGCGTAATCATGACCCGCGAGAGTTTCCTGGTTCTGAACGAACCCCGTGTATTGCTCCGCTATACGCTGGTGGATGCCCATTCGGAAACCACTCTCAAGCTACGCCCTCAGCTGGCGTTCCGCAGTGTGAACGAGTTGACCCAAAGGAATAATAACGTCAACTACCATTACGAAACAGTGGATAACGGTATCGGTACCTGTATGTACGAGGGCTATCCGACGCTGTATATGCAACTCTCGAAAGAGAACGAATATCATTCCTGCCCGGACTGGAACATCGGTGTCGAGTACCCGCGCGAACAAGTGCGAGGCTACGGATACAAGGAGGACCTGTTTATGCCGGGTTACTTCGAAGTGCAGATCAAGAAGGGTGAGAGCATCATCTTCTCAGCTGGTCTGACTCCCGCCAAGCCTGCGGGTCTGAAGGCGCTGTTCTCGCGCGAGCTGAAACTCCGTCACCATCGTGACAGCTTCTTCAACTGTCTGAAGATTTCAGCCACCAGCAACATCCTGACCCGCAACGGCAAGGAATACATCATTGCCGGCTGGCCTTGGTTTAAGGTTCGCGCCCGCGATACATTTATTGCTCTGCCGGGTTCGACGCTGATTATCGGTGACGAAGCAGAATTCGAGAAGATCATGGCTCCTGCTGTCGAGGCTTTGCACACCTATATGGAAACGGGCGAACCGGACAGCATTATCCAGCAGATCAACGATCCGGATATTCCGCTTTGGGCACTCTGGACCGTTCAGCAATATGCCAAGTATGTTTCGACCGAGAAAGCCCAGGCTCTGTATGGCAGCTTCGTGCAGGAGGTAATCGACTTCATTATGGACGACAAGCATCCTGACCTCGACCTGCGCGAGACGGGTCTGGTTTATTGCAACGGCGGTGAGGAAAAGGCTATTTCGTGGATGAACGCTACCGACTTCGGTCGCCCGATCACGCCGCGCACCGGCTATCTGGTGGAATTCAACGCACTTTGGTATAACGGCCTGCGCTTCGCCATCGAGCTTTTAGAGGCTTCGAACGGTGACGGCAAACGCATTGAGACACTCAAGGAATGGGCTGCCAAGTATGAAGACAACTTCAAGAATATATTCGAAGCACCGGGCGGCTATCTATACGACTATGTGACGGATATGTATGCTGACCCAAGTGTGCGCCCGAACCAGCTGTTTGCCTTGGGCTTGCCTTACACCCCGCTGAACAAGGCAGAACGCAAGGCTGCCCTCGACATGGTGACCAAGGAACTGCTGACCCCGAAGGGCATCCGTTCGCTGACCCCGAAGGCCGGCCTGTATCGCCCCTATTATGTGGGCAACTCTTCGGAACGCAATTACGCTTACCACAACGGTGCCTGCTGGCCTTGGCTGCTGGGCATCTACACGGAGGCAT
This sequence comes from Bacteroidales bacterium, assembly GCA_017449065.1. Classification (GTDB taxonomy): domain Bacteria; phylum Bacteroidota; class Bacteroidia; order Bacteroidales; family UBA3663; genus Liminaster. Next base: position 53,339 of record JAFSKF010000032.1, on the reverse strand, counting down.
ATCTGTCGATTTTCACCCGCTCGGGCGTGGCGTTCATCAACCGCCGCCTCATGAGCTACGAGGAGGAAATGGGACGTCACTGCATCGGTACGCTTTCGGAAGTGTTCGACGGCAACCCGCCATTCAGCGGACACGGAGCACAGTCACTTTCGATCAATAATGCGGAGGTGCTTCGCGCTTTGCGTGTGGTGGAAGACTTCGCCAAAAAGTCGGAGGAAGAACGTAGAAAAGCATAATAATAAATAACACCCAATAAACATGAAAGCATTAATGTTTGGCTGGGAATGGCCCCCTCATATCCTTGGCGGTCTGGGACCTGCTTCGTACGGCATCGTGCGCGGTGTGGTCAATACCGGCGAATGTGATGTGACCTTCGTCCTGCCAAAACCCCAAGGCGACGAGAAGAAAGACTTCGTGCATATCATCGGTGCTGCCAATACACCCGTGGTATGGAAGGACGTCGATTGGAACTATGTCCAGCAACGCTACGGCTACTGCATGGACCCTCAGGAGTATTACGATTTGCGCAACTGCATCTATGCAGATTTTTCGAACCTCTACACCAACGATCTGGGTTGTATCGATTTCTCGGGCCGCTATCCGAAGAACCTGTTGGAGGAAATCAACAACTACTCAATCGTGGCGGGCGTGATTGCCCGTAAGGAAACGTTCGATGTGATTCATGCCCACGACTGGCTGACCTATCCCGCAGGCATCCATGCCAAGCAAGTGAGCGGTAAGCCTCTGGTTATCCATGTGCATGCTACGCAGTATGACCGTACTCGCGGTATGTGCGACTCGGGTGACCCGACTTTCCAGATTGAGCTGGACGGTATGAACCATGCGGACCTGATTATGTGCGTATCGGAACTGACCCGTCAGACGGTCATCCAGAAGTATCATCAGAACCCGGACAAGTGCATCGCGATGCACAATGCCGTGGAACCGATGAGCGAGGAGGTTCTGAACATGGAGGCAAAACGCGGAACGACGGAGAAGGTGATCACTTTCCTGGGTCGTATCACGGCTCAGAAGGGTTGCGAATACTTCGTGGAAGCTGCTGCCCGCTGCTTACAGACCCTCGAAAAGGAACGCCAGTCGGGCTACCCGAATGTTCCTGACGTCCGTGTGGTGATGGCCGGCAACGGCGACCTGATGGAACCGATGATCCGCCTGGTGGCTCAGAAGGGCCTGGCTGACAAGTTCCACTTTACTGGCTTCTTGCGCGGCAAGCAGGTATATGAGATGTTTAAGGTCTCGGATGTGTATGTCATGCCTTCGGTGAGCGAGCCGTTCGGTATCTCTCCGCTGGAAGCAATGCAGTGCGGTGTGCCAAGCATCATCTCGAAGCAGTCGGGCTGCGGTGAGATTCTGCAGAACTGCATCAAGTGCGACTACTGGGACATCGATGCCATGTCGGATGCCATGTATTCGCTGATCAAGTACCCGACTCTGCACGACTACCTGCAGGAAGCAGGCCGCAATGAAGTGAACCAGATCACTTGGGAGAAAGTGGGTCGCCGCGTTGTGGATGCCTACAAGAAACTGTTGGGATGGAGTTAATTAATAATGAATTATTAAAGTTATTAGTTAATAGTTATTAGTTATTGACTCCCTGACCTCCCTTAATTAAAAGGAGGGAAGTAATTTGCAATTAGTAATTTGTAATTATAATATATCTATGAAGAACGTTTGTTTGCTGTTTGAAATTCATCAGCCGTTCCGCTTAAAAAAATATCGTTTCTACGATATCGGTGCTGATCATTATTACTACGATGACTTCGCCAACGAAGAGATTCTGAAGCGCAATGCCTACCAGAGCTATATTCCTGCCGGCAAGATGCTTCTGGAAATGATCAATTCGACCAACCGCCAATTTAAGGTGGCGCTCTCTATTTCGGGTGTGGCCATGGAGCAGTTCGAAATGTTCTGCCCGGAATTCCTCGATATCGTGCGCGAACTGGTGGCTACCGGTTGCTGCGAACTGACTGCTGAGACCTATTCGCACAGCCTGTCGTCGCTGGTTGATCCCGAGGATTTCCAGATGCAGGTGAAGATGCACCAGAAGATCATTTTCGAAACCTTCAACTATAAGTCGAAGACCTTCGTAAACACTGGCTTTATCTACAACGATGAAATCGGTGCTGAAGTGGCATCGATGGGCTTTAAGGGCGTGATTACTGAAGGTACGAAGCATGTGCTCGGTTGGCGCAGCCCGAACTTCATGTACAACACGACTGCCAAACAGGAGGTGGGTCTGATGTTCCGCAACACCCGTTTGTCGGAGGACATCTGCCAGAACTTCCAAGGCGGTCTGGATGCCGGCACTTTCATGTCGTGGATTGCACAAGGTCCTGAGCAGGAGCAGCTCTACCTGATAGCCATGAACTTCGATGTGATTGGCGGTATGCACCCTGCTTCGACGGGTATCTTCGAGTTCTTTAAGGCATTACCGAAGTTCGCAAACCAGCACGATATCCGCTTCGTCACTCCTATCGAAGCCTTCGAGAATATCCCATCGGTAGCGACGGCTACGGTAGGACACGCTATCAGCTGGGACGGCTACGACAAGGATGTGAGTGCCTGGATGGGCAACGACTTGCAGCATGAGGCTATCCGTGCCATCTACTCGATCAGCGAGCGTCTGCGTTTGTCGAACAACGAAGTATTGCGTCAGGATTTTGCCTACCTGCTGTCAGCAGACCACTTCAAGTTCATGTCCACCAAGCAGGGCTCGTATGTGCCGTTCAGTCCTTATGACTCTTCGTTCGATGCGTTTACCAACTACATGAACGTGGTGAGCGATATGGAGATCCGTCTGAACCAGGAGTTCCCGGCTACTGTGGAAACCGAAGAGCTTTCTGCCCAGTTGAAGCTGATTGAGAATCAGGGTAAGGAAATCGAGAAACTGCAAACCAAGATTGCGAAACTCGAAGCTGCCGCTGCTAAGAAGGCTCCTGCCAAGAAGGAAACCGCTAAGAAGGAAGTTGCCAAGGCACCGGCCAAGAAAACCGCAGCCAAGAAAGCGGAGAAATAAACACTGGAGAAAATTTTCCTTTCCTCAAACAGCAAACCCTCGCCGTCACGGTGAGGGTTTGCTGCATACTTTACTAACCAAAATTTTCTAACCTACAAATGAAAAAACTTACTACTTATATTGCTTATATTTTTGATGGTGCAAAGGTAGCGGATTTCTCGCAAACCTGTTACACGGAATGTTGCAGGGAATAGTTGATTTGTTGCAGAACACAAAAAACGCTTTCCCGTGAGAGAAAGCGTTAAAAAAATATCATGCAGAGGTGTCAATTCTGTGCGGCATACTCCGAAGGCGGCTGTCCGAAATGCTGCTTGAACACCTTCGAGAAAGTGCCCAACGAAGAGAAACCGACCGAGTAGGCAACCTGCGAGACATTGACATGGCGCTCACGCAACAGCCGGGCCGCCTGCTCCATACGGATGTTGCGCACAAAATCGCTCGCTGAAAGGCCCGTCAGCTCCTTCATGCGCCGGTGCAACTGCGAACGGCTCAACCCGACCTCCTGTGCCAGTTGCTCCACGCTGAAATAGCAATCGTCTAAGTTCTTATTCACCGACTGCATGATACGGTCCATCAGCACCTTGTCGTTATCTGCCACGTCAAGCTGCTCCACCTTTTCCTTCTGCTCCTCTAAATTCGTTCCGTATTGGGCCTTCAGCCGCTGGGCTTTCTTCAGGAGGTTGTCAATCTGTACGTGCAGTTCATCCACAATGAAAGGTTTCGCCATAAAGGCATCTGCACCTCGTTCCAGTCCCTCCAAGCGGTTACCGACTGCCGCCTCCGAGGTCAGGAGAATCACAGGCAGGTGGGCAATGTTGATGTTCGACTTGATGGCACGCAGCAACGAGAAACCATCCATGACAGGCATCATGATATCGCTGACCACAAGGTCGAATTTCTTATCACCGGAAAGCAACTGCTGCAATGCCTCTTTGCCATTGGAAGCCGTCGAGAACCGATAGTGGGGCGACAGTTCCTGCGCTATATAGTCGGTAATTTCTGCATCGTCATCCACCAGAAGGATGCGTGCCCCAGAACTGGAGACGCTGACAGCAGATTCGGGTGTTTTTTCTTCAATTTCCTCTGCCTGTGCCTCAGCATTCGCCTTAATCTTTTCGTTTCTGAGAGGCACAGAAACGATGAACTGACTGCCCCGAATGCCGTCCTCACGGTTCCGGGCGGAAATTTCGCCGCCATGCATTTCTACAATCATCTTGCAAAGGTTCAGTCCGATGCCTGTCCCCTCTCGTCCTGCTGCCTGATTGGCTGCCGACTGATAAAAACGGGTGAAGAGACGATGCAGGTCGGTTTCGGAAAGACCGGTACCCGTATCGGTAACAGAAATCGTAAACTCCTCATCCGTGAAACTCAGTTCCAAAAGGATTTCGCCGCCGTCTGCCGTGAACTTGAAAGCATTGGAAAGCAGGTTCTGCACCACCTTGTCGAACTGCACGGGGTCTATCCATGCCGGACGGTCTTCTGCGTGTTCGAAGCGGAAACTGATGCCGCGTTCCAGGGCATGCGCCTTAAAACCTTTACATATATTATTGATGAAAGGCACCATCTGCGTCTCGCTGCATTGCAGTTGCATCTGCTGCTTGTCAATCTTCCGGATGTCGAGAATCTGGTTCACCAAGTTCAGAATCCGGCGAGCGTTGTGGTCAATGATTCCCAGTTTTTCCTTTGTTTCCACGTCGTTGTCCTGTCGTGACATCAGTTTGTGCAACGGCGAAAGAATGAGCGTCAGCGGCGTGCGGATGTCGTGGGTCGCATTGATCAGGAACTGCATTTTCTCTTCTGCCAGTTGCTGCTGACGGTTGCGATAATATCGCCATGCCATATAGCCCAAAAGCATCAGCACGCCCAACAGATAAACCAGATAGGCCATGTTGCTGCGATACCATGGTGCGCGAATGGTAATAATGTAAGCATGGCTGGGTGAGTACTGACCGTTATCGACCGCACGCACATAAAGGCGATAGGTTCCCGGACGCAGATGATTGAAGGTAACAGTATTATCTCCGGCAGGAGTCAGAGTCCAACGGTCGTCGTTCAGTTTATATTCCAAAGCCACGTTACGTGCATTGGCGAAATCGAAGGTTGAAAATTCGAGTGTGAAAGTATTGTCAAGGTACGACAAAGTGAAATGTCCGGACCGGTCAAGCGGTTCGGTGGTTATCTGTCGTCCGTCACTTTGGCTGACTGTTGTTACCGGCTGTCCGCCCACCAGCATGGCAGTCAGCGTAATATCTCCGGGAGAGCGGTGAACATTCAGCACGTTGGCGGGATGAAAGACCACCAGTCCTTCACTCGTCGAAAACACAATGCGACCGTCTGCCAGTTGCTGGCGGATTCCCACGGAATACTCCCGTTCGCGCAGACCGTTACTGCTCTGATAATCGTTCATCTGTCCATCCTCTGCAGCATAGTGCCAGATACCCATTGACGTAGCACACCAGACATCGCCGTTCTTTTCAATGCAAATAGCGTTGACCGACTTAGTGGCAAGCGATCCTCCCCCATCGGGAAATGCCCCGACTTCGTTCTTGTGCCGGTCGAAGCAGAACAGTCCTCTGTCGGTACCGATCAGAATATTGCTATTACCGTCTTCAGCCAACGTCAGACAGGCATAACCCTCAAGAATGTTATGCCAGCCAAAGGTCTTGAACGAATCTTCCACAGGATCGTAGCAACTCACGCCCGAAGAGGTCGCAATCCAAAGCAATCCTCGGGAATCGAACAGGAAATTAAATATCCAGTTATTACAAAGGTACCCGCGCGAGTCTTCGCGCTGATACATATCGTAGTGGCTTTCAGCACCTGACCGGGTGTCGATGACAGTCATACCAGCAGAGAAGGTGGAAAGATAGAGGTTTCCTTTCCCGTCATCAATCATGGTATTGAGGAAGTCTCCCCCATAGGTCTGCCTACGCTGCAAGCGTCCCGACGGCTCGTCAAAGTCATATAGCGTACAACCCGCTCCCACCCAATAGTGAAAGTTTTTGTCACGATATATGAAATGCAGACGAGTCGGACATTCAACCGTCCGGGAGATATGACCCGTCTCGTCGAAATGATAGAGATCTCCATCGCCCAATGCTGCCCACAAGCCACCATCAGAAGCCTGTGCCAGCGATTCGATAACACGGGCAGATACGATACCGTTATCCGACAGGCTCCAGCCCTGGAAAGCACGTTGCTCGTTAGGACAGAACAGCAAGCCTCGCTGGCTGCACCCCACCCAAAGATTGTGCTGATGATCCTCGAAAACAGTACTGATGTTGGCCGTTGAAAAATCGACGTTCCGACTGGTAATGTTTACCAGTTCACGCGGCTGACCGGAAATACCGAATCTCCACAAGCCATAACCGGTCGTTCCTAAAAGCAGGTTCCCGTCATCGGAAATAGCGGCACAGGAGAGTGTTGCCAGATTGGTATGCAGTTCACGAGAAGAAAGGGTTGCACCGTCGAACACCACTCCGCCCTGTTTCGAAAAAGCCAGCACATCGCCATTATCAGCCTGCTGGAATTTGAATGTAAGTCCTGTTTCAGGCTGGCATCTCAGCAGCAAATGCGGCTGTTCTCCGGCAGAGAAGCAACTGATGAAGCCATAGTTGTCCGACTTCCAGAACCTGCCCTGACGATCGAACAGGATTCCCCAATAGTAGTCGTTCTCGTCGTCGGATGAATACTGGTTGATCTGCCTGATATCGTTCTGATGCTTCCCTACCTCGTAAAGACCGAATCCGGATGTTCCCACAATAATGCTGCCTTTTGGACTTTCCAGAATATTAGTGATGCGCGGTTCGTCGTCGGTGTCCGGGCGCATATCGAAGTGATCAAAGTCTTCGGTGGCTTCGTTATAGCGGTTCAGTCCTTTGACGGTGCCTACCCATAACTGTCCTTCGCTATCGACAAACAAGGTCTGCACGTTGTTATGACTCAAGGAACGCGAATCGTCCGGCTGATAGAAATATGAGGTAAACCGGTAGCCGTCAAAGCGGTTCAGGCCATAGCTTGTGGCTATCCAGACATAGCCTTGACGGTCTTGTGTGATGTGGTTGACATTGGTACTGGTTAGCTGCTCGCTGGTGAAGAGGTGTCCTTCTGCCGCCTGTAGAGACAGGCAAGCAAAGACCAGAAGCCATAAGGTAAGTTCGAACCGAAGTTGTTTCATCATGTAAGATTTTTTCTTTTTACGGATGCAAAAATACGTTTTTTATTGTCAAGTGCCAAACTAAAAAAGCAAAAAATGAGGTCTGTGCCACATTTTTGCCAACCGTTGCAACATTTCGCCCAATGCGTCTTGAGAAATCGGGATACCTTTGCACCGGATTTATGAATCATTACAGATATGAATAATGATAAATATATAAAAGGTTATCCGATGGGCGATGTGGCTGCAGACCTGTTGCTTCAGGTGTTGGCAACGTTGCTCTTGAAGCCCGTTGCAGATCTTCTTGGGCTGCCGGCGGCTATCTGTTTGGCATTGGGCTATGTCGGAGTGATAACGTTCTTCCACGTCAATGTTACCCCCTACTTTAGCAAAAGCCGTCCGGCTGACACACGGTTAGAGATGCAGACCTCGATGAAAAGTCCGTCCTGGCGAGCTGTTGCCCTGACGATGACAATGGTCGCTATCGCACAGAGCCTGAGATGCGCCATGTTGGGGTTCTATTTCTACGACTACGTGGACAGCCAGTCGCTGGTTGCCTGGTTATGGTTCATTCCTGTGGCTCGCAAAGATGCTTTCTTTGTGGGGCTCTTCCTCTTCATTCTGGTTGGAGCCCTGTCGCAACTGATTGGCACCTGGCTTTTCCTCCGCTATTTCAGGCTTTTTGGCAAGAAAGAGATTCTGATAATCTGCCTTATGCTGACGGCTTTGTTCTCTTTCCTGTTCTACATTCCGCAGCCAGACGACATCTCGATGATATTTCTGCTCTGCGTCTTGAAGTCGCTGGCCTTTGCCCCCATGATTCCTATCCTTTGGGCGATGACTGGAGATGTTGCCGATTATGTGGAACATCAGCATTTCCGTCGTGCTACAGGGTCGTGCTATTCAGGAGTGATGTTCTCGCTGAAAACTGGTCTGGGTTTAGGCATTTTCCTGGCCGGAGCCTTGCTGCTCTTCTACGGTTACACACCCGATGCCCCCGATCTCCATTCGTGGAACACCCTCCAGGGTATCCGCTTTACGGGCAGCATTGTTCCGGGGCTGCTTTTTGCCGTAGGCATTGCCACCCTTTGGTCCTATCCCATCACAAAAACCTTCGGGGAACAGATCCGGACGGAACTTTCAGACCGGCGCAAGCGTCGGAATTTGCAACCTACGGCACAGCAACGTCCGGCCTGATTTGACCTTTTCCGCCCCGTGCAACGTTTCATCCACTGGATGCAACATCCCGCCCAAACAGTCTTCAGAATAAGCCCTACCTTTGCAACCGAAAAACAACAGAACAAACTTCTAACACATAATATTAACCCTTTAATTTAATCAAAACAAACATGAAAAGAATTACATTTTTAATCGCAGCCGTGCTCATGGCAGTCGCCGGGGTGCAGGCAGCAACTGAACGCATCTATTTTAATCTGGCCGATGCTACGAAGGAGTGGAACGGTGAGAAACTAACTTTTAGCGGTAACACCCTTACCTACGAGAACACTGACGATGCCAATGCCGCTGTAACATGGGCAGTGACCGATATCTCCGGCTATTCTAAACTGGTTTTAGAATTGGAAGAGGCTACTACGGCAAATGTGGAAGTTTGCGTGCTCCCTTACGGTTTCTGGGGTCCCAAGCATATGACTATTTTGGAAACAGGACAAACAAAGCTTTCTATTCCTTTGACCGGTCTGAAAATCACTAATGATGCAAATACAGATCATGCCATTGGCGAGGAGATAGACCTGACAAATGCCGGACAATTGATGATTAGAACGGGATGGGGAAAGAGTCAAGTCATCAAAATTAAAAGATTCTACCTGGCACCGGCCGACATTGATCAAGTCATTGAGCAAGCTACAACGATAAAAAGCAATTTCAATGTTAGCGATGCTGCATTCAGCACAACCATTTGGGGTACAAATCAGAAGACAGAGGCAAGCAATAGTTTTTTGATAAAGGACTTTGGTGGTGCTGTAGGCTGGGAATACTGGTGGACTGACAAATTAGACATTTCCTCTTATAGCAGCCTGGTCGTAAAACTGAAAGATGTAGCGGCTCATCCGTATGTTCAGGAAGCGTATGAAGAAGGAGGCGAGACAAAGTATAGAGACACAGAAACTGTGAATTACGAGAACACCTACTATCCTGGCATCGAGTTACGCATATTCGGAAAGAAAGACGCTGAAAATAATGCAGCAGGTCAATATACGGTTGCATTGATCACTGCTAATAATTATCAGGCAACCATTGACCTGACCAATGGGTTGACGACAAACCAAGATGGTGCAGAGGCAATTGATTTATCTATGATTAACTCCATCCGTTTCTGGAGTTGGTCGCAGAACGCTAGTGCCACCATTGAAGAAATGTATCTGGCTAAGCCAGGAACTCCAAATGTTTATCTTGTCCGCAATAATGAAAATGCCTCAACCTACGGCACCATCTGCCTGCCTTTCGCTGCCTCTACGCCCAGCAATGCCAACGTCTATGATGTAGTGGGCTGGGATGCAACCTATGTCTATTTGGAGGCTGTCAGCGAAATGGAAGCTGGTAAGGGATATGTATTCCAGAGCACCGATGCTGAGGACATCACCTTCACCAAGACTGGCGCAGCCGACAATCTGACAGAACCTGCTACAGGCAACGCCCTGATTGGCTACTTCAATGCCGCCACCCGCTACGTGCCTGCCGATTCCTATATCCTTGTAGGCAACCAGTGGAAGAAAGTAACGGTAGCCAATCAGAATCAGGTGGGTCTCTATCGCGCCTATTTCACAAAGGTTCCTGAACTGGAAGTAACTACTGCCCCTGCCGGTGCAATGCGTATCGGTCTCTTCAGTGAAGAAGTAACCAGCATCGAAACTGTCAATGCTACCGAAGCCAATACGCCTATCTACTCGCTCAGCGGTGTTCAGGTGAAGCAGCCAACAAAGGGTATCTTTGTAAAGAACGGCAAGAAGATCATACTGAAGTAAATTGAAATTATTAAACGTAGTGAAGCCTTATGAAAAAGAATTATCAGAAGCCATCTATGCTTAGTATAGATATTAATACGGAAGTGATTGCTGCTTCCGGTCAAGTAACCGGAAACACCATGGGCTTTGGCGACAACGCCCAGAACGGAGAGGTTGGAAATGCTCCCCGAGGCTGGGGCAAATGGTACGAAGAAGAATAATTTCTCTTATGTAATCTATTTGAAAATAATAGGAGGCACAAATTATGAAAAAGAACTATCAAAAACCTCTTTCTGTTAGCATCGAGGTCCAGACGCAAATGATTGCCGGATCAGGACGAACAACGGAAACTACTATGGGATTCGGAGGGGATGCTACTGAAGGCGAGGTGGGTGGCGCCAGCCGTTCCCGCCTCTGGCAGGATGATTAATCCAAGCCTCGCACATCCGGCTCCTGACAATATGCCAAGAATCCGGTATTGCAACATTCAGCGAAGCCATTGCGACATACAGCGCAATGGCTTCGCTCCGTTATGCCTACCTTTGCACAGCAAAAATGAATTCGAACTATATGAAAAGAACCTTTCTCCTCACCGTCTCTGTTATGCTGACTATAGCAGGACAAGCGCAAATGCGCATCGAAACCGATTCCTATACGCCCGATCCGGCTCCTGTGGTCTCGGGCAAGACACTCTATGTGTTTACCGGCCATGACATGGATACCGCCACTTATTTCCGCATGCCCGACTGGCAGCTTTTCTCTACACGCGACATGAAACACTGGAAAAATCATGGCGTGGTGATGACTACTGCCACCTTCCAATGGGCACGACAGGGCGACAATGCCTGGGCGTCGCAAGCCATCGAGCGTAATGGCAAATGGTACTGGTATGTGGCAGCTGAAGACAACACCAACCACCTGCACGGTATCGGAGTGGCTGTGGCAGACCGACCCGAAGGACCCTGGACCGACCCGATCGGGAAGCCGCTGATTCCCGGCAACTGGGGCTACATCGACCCTACCGTATTTATTGACGATGACGGACAGGCCTACCTTTTCTGGGGCAACAACGGTTGCTGGTATGCCAAACTGAACGAAGACATGATCAGCATCGACACCTCTTTCGCCAACCAAGGCATCTGCGACATGCGTTCCATGCTCGATGACGAGGCACAGTTCGGTCCGCGTGTAATGAAGCAGGATTATCAGTATAACAAGAAAATGCTGAAAACCAACTTCGAGGAAGCTCCATGGATCTATAAAATCGGAGACACCTACTTCCTGGAGTATGCCGCAGGTGGCGTGCCCGAGCACTGGGCCTACTCCACCGCCAAGAGCATACACGGCCCTTGGCATTATGAAGGTCGCATCACCGACGAGGCTCCCGGCTCGTTCACCATCCATGGCGGCACCATTCGGTTTCGGGGCAAGAACTACCTGTTCTATCACGACGGCATCCCCAGCGGTGGCAACGGCTTCCGCCGCAGCACCGCCATCCTGAAGTTCAAGCGCCAGAAGGACGGACGGATTCCGAAAATTACATTGCCACAAAATAAATAGAGTTCAGCGTCCTGGAGTTCCCGCTGACGCAGCGGATTCCATTTCTTTTCCTCCGGAGTTCCCGCTGACGCAGCAGATTCCATTTCTTTTCCTCCAGAGTTCCCGCTGACACAGCAGATTCCATTTCTTTTCCTCCGGAGTTCCCGCTGACGCAATCAGCGAGAGATCCCGAAGATGACGGCGAGACCTATGCCTACGAACAGGGGATGTATGCTGAAATACCCATGCAATGGAACGACCGTCGCCATACCCTGACCATCGGGCGACAGAAAGGCGGATTCGATGCTTCCGCAAAGACTCGTCAGTTCTCGGTTATCCTTCCCGACGGCACCTCGAAAACTGTCAGTTATTCGGGAAAGACTATTAACGTAAAACTATAATACTTACTATAATCACAGAGATTTATGAAACGACAAGAAAAACGAATAACTGTCGCCTTACTGGCATTGACTATGGCAGCTTCCGCCAATGCACAGAGCAAACTCTATCCGCAACTGTTCGATCTGCAGGATGTAGTGATTAACGACGGACCGTTCCGGCATGCACAGGATCTGAATGATCAGGTTTTGCTGCAATATGACCTCGGACGACTGATGCAACCCTACGAAAACCAGGCAGGGCTGCCGGAAAGCGGCAAAGCCTTCGAAAACTGGGGCGGAACGTATGGATTGCAGGGGCATGTGGGCGGTCACTACATCTCTGCCCTGGCCATCTCGTATGCCTCGTGTCAGGATGTCACTGTAAAGGCTCAACTGAAAGAGCGTATGGATCAGTTCGTCACACGATTGAAGGAATGCCAGGACGCTTGGGATGCCAAGGGTATCGATATGATGAAAGGCTACTGTGGTGCCGTGTATAACTCCGAAAAAGTCTTTACCACACTGGCTGCGGGCAACATGGACGAATACTGGAAGTCGTGGGTACCTTTCTACAACATTCACAAGACGATGGCCGGACTGCGTGATGCCTGGGTCTATGCGGGGAACGAAGAAGCCAAAGAGGTTTTCCTGAAATTCTGCGACTGGGGTGTGAACCTTGTCTCCGGACTTACCGACGATCAGCTGCAGGGACTGCTCAACCAGGAACACGGTGGCATCAACGAGATGTTTGCCGATGCCTATCAGATGACGGGCGAAGAAAAATACCTCACCGCCTCGAAGCGCTATGCCCACAAATGGCTGCTGACAGGAATGGCTGCCAACACAACCACTACCATCAATAACGTTCATGCGAACACGCAGGTTCCGAAAGTGGTGGGATTCGAACGGACCTACCAGCAGGACGGTTCCAATACCTACAAGAAAGCAGCCCTGAACTTCTGGAAAAACGTAGTCAATAAACGCACGATTGCCGTAGGCGGCAACTCGATTGCCGAATGGTTCCCGAACGACCAGCAATACGGCAACTTCATCACCAGCGTGGAGGGTGTGGAAACCTGCAACACCAACAACATGATGAAACTGACGGAAGACCTGTTTGCCGACAGCCACAACTCAATGTACGGCGACTTCTACGAGCAGGCCATGTACAATCACATCCTCTCGTCGCAACATCCTGAAACAGGCGGCTATGTCTATTTCACCTCTGCCCGTCCGCAACACTACCGTGTATATTCACAGGTTAATCAGGCCATGTGGTGCTGTGTGGGAACCGGCATGGAGAATCATGGGAAGTACGGAGAGTTCGTCTATGCCCACGATGGAGAGAATCTTTATGTCAATCTGTTTGTTCCGACAACGCTGACCTGGAGCGAAAAGGGAGTAAAACTGACTCAGGAAACATCGTTCCCCTACGAGGCAGCCACAAAAATCACGATTCTGAAAGGCGGAACATTCACCCTGAACGTGCGCCATCCGAATTGGTGCTCCGGCTTTGAGGTGAAAGTGAATGGTACTGCCGTCAATGCTACGGAGACTCTGGGTTATCTGCCCGTCAGCCGCATCTGGCAGGCAGGCGATGTGGTGGAAGTGAGCCTGCCCATGCAGGTGACGCTGCAACCGCTGCAGAACTACACCGACTATGTAGCCTTCAAATACGGTCCCATCCTTTTGGGAGCCAAGACGGGCACCGACGGACTCACGGGCATCTTTGCTGATGACAGCCGTATGGGACACGTGGCAAGCGGACAACAGAAAAACATCTATACGGCACCGCTCTTGATAGGCAACCGTGAAGATCTGGTGACAGCCGTACAGCCGGTTGACCTCTCGAAACTTCATTTTAAGATTAACGGCTATTACAATGACGAAAAATGGAGTGACCTTGTGCTGGAACCTTTTGCCAATATTCACGAAGCCCGCTACATGATGTACTGGCTGAACGTTGATGGCGAGAAGTGGAACAGCATCAAGGCAGAACTGGAAGCAGAAGAGGCGGCTGCCCAATTGCTCGAATCCAGAACTCTTGACTATGTGGATGCCGGCACGCAACAGAGCGAAGCCGACCACTACATGCAGGTGCAGAACTCAAACAAGGGCGAATATCAGGGTGAATACTGGCGCGACGGCTCCGGTTACGTCAGTTACAAAATGCAGACCAAAGGTAAATCCGAAAAAGTAACTCTGATGGTTCGTTACTGGGGCGGTGATGCCGGAAACCGGAAATTCGATATCCAGATAGACAATCAGACCATTGCCACCGAGACGCTGACTGGCGGCAAGAACGAGTTTGTCAACAAAGAGTACGAAATCCCGGCATCCCTCTTGGAGGGCAAGACCGAAGTCCGCGTAAAGTTCAAGGCTAAGAGCGGAAACATTTTTGGAGGCATCTACTACGTACGTTTGCTCATTTCTGCTGATGAAGTCAACGATCTGAGAACGGTAAATTTTAATTTGCCCCGTGCAGACGAACAATTGTTCACGCTTGACGGAAGAAGCGTAAACACCACTGATAATGGTCTTCCACGGGGCATATATATATCAAGAAACAAAAAAATCATAGTAAAATAAGGGGGTGCAACAATCGACCCATCCGATGCAACATGCGGGAAAGTCTCTTTGGGGGCTTTCCCGTAACTTTGCACCACCGATTTGATACACATGTCAAACTTAAACCAATAAATTATGAAGAAAAACATTTTACTCATCGTGGCAATGTTCTGTCTGGCCATCACAGCCATCGCACAACAAAAGGTTCGTCAGTTCTATCGCGTCAGCGACCCGACGTTCAACCAGAAGGTATGGGACTGGGATGAAAACCCGAACGAAGTCAACGCTGTTGAAAATTCGTTCACCATTCACGGTATGTTCTGTGCTGTAGGATGGGATTTTGGAGGTCCGTTCTGGGAACCCGGTGTTGATATGTCGAAGTACGACAAACTGGTCATTCGTCTGAAATCCGTTGTCGGCAACAATCTGACATTTAATATTCGCGACTATGCCAGCTTCAATGGCGTGGGCGAAGAAGGACAATATACGATGCCTGACAATGTGGTAGAAATGGACGAGGAAGTGGAATATGAAATTGACTTCCGTGAAGGTCTTGACCGCAACAACGGTGACGGACAACTGGATCTGTCCAATATCAAGCAGTTCAAATTCTGGAACTATTGGGATGTTAACGGCGATAAGACCAATCCGGAGAACGAAAATTATGATCCGGATTTCGTGGATCCAGCTCCCGGTCCGGATGTAACCGTAACCATTTCCGCAATGTATCTGGAACGCACCCTTGAGAATGGAGAAAAAGACTACCTGAACCTGCTCAGCGAGAATACGCTCCAGTTTACCGACGAGTTCTTGAACGAAGAGGAACCCGGCAGCGCCTCATACATTGACAACACCGGAACCCTGCACATGAACGAAAACGCTGAAGCCGGTCTGTTCTTCGAAGACCAGCCTGCCGACTGGAGTAACTATAAATATCTGGTAGTGGTACCACAGTTGCCAGCCAGTGAAAGTACACCATACATCCGCTATCTGCTGACTGATGCCGACGACAATGTATTCGATGCAGGCACACTGCGTCATGGCTGGTGGAATCGTGCCCGCTGCGCCGTTCAGGATCTGACAACCATCACATCTACGGCTATGGACGAAGATGCCTACCTTGAGAACTTCGATGCCTCGAAGATTGCCTCGCTGAAATGGAGTCTATGGGGAGGCGTAAGCACTTGGGAATACGGTATCGCTGGCGCTTGGCTGACGAACACAGCACCTGCCTATTCGACGGGTATCGGTGACGGTACCGACAATACGGGCGACTATATCATCGAGAATGCTTCGGAGAACAACGTGATGACCCTCTGTCTGCCTTTTGCATCGGCTCTTTGCGGAGCTCAGGTTTACGACATTGCCGGTATCGACAATCCTGCAGAACCTGCAGAACTCTATGCCAAGCCCTATAGCGGCATTCTGGAAGCCGGCAAGCCTTACATCATACGTACGAACTCCACCCGCAACGTGACTGCCTTCCGTGCCGGTGCCAACGAGGTCGCTCAGCCGGAAGCCAATGGAGCTTTGGTAGCTGACGAATTCGTCACCTACTATGTGGAATCCGATAAGAACTATCTGGTTCTGAATGGTGATGGCGATACATTTGAAGCCGTAACCGGTCGTGCCAAGCGTGTCAACTCGAATACCGCTTATATCGACTGCTCGAAGCTGACAAAAGCTGAAGAACAGGAAAACGGACTGGTATTCTCAGTGAAAGGTGCTCAGCCATTCGAAGCCGACGGTATTACGAACGTAACCGCTGAACCTGTAGAGAATGGATTCATCTTTGATCTCTCTGGCCGGAAGGTCAACATCCCTACCCGGGGAATCTACGTAAAGAACGGACGAAAATTCATCGTAAAATAATGTTATGAACAAGAAGTCTTTGCTTCTGACTTTTGCCCTTACTGTGCTTGTGCCATTCGTGGCACGGGCACAGTTCGGCATTTTGTCACCGTTGCACACCCATGGTACCGAATTGCAGGACGAGCAAGGCAACCACGTGGTGCTGCATGGCGTCATGGACACGCCTTCACCCTACTTCAACAACGGACGCTGGGGAACATCCGCCTCGACGGCATACGTCAACCGCTGTATCGAGTATTTTGACAAGCTCTATACAGCCGTGACCGACACAACCAAAGGTGCTTATTGCAATGTGTTTCGCCTGCACTTAGACCCCTGCTGGTGCTTCGTCAACGGCAAGGACGAAAGCGATTATGCAGCCTTTAAGGAGAGCCGCTTCAAGCAGTTCTGGGAGAAACTCTACTGGCCTCTTATCCAGAAAGCATTGGGACACGGTCTCTATGTAGTGGTACGTCCACCAGGAGTTTGCCCAGAGGAAATTCAGGTGAACGGAGGCTATCAGGACTATCTGAAAACAGTCTGGAACTATATCTCGCAGGATGACAGCATCCGGAAATATGCAGGGTTCATCCAGTTGGAACTGGCTAACGAACCAGTAAACATCCTCGATGCCAACGGAAAGCAGGATAATACAGGTTCGGCTCCTCACGACTTCTTCCAGCCCATCGCCGACCTAATCCGCCAAAATGGTTTTACCGGAATCATCTGGGTGCCGGGAGCAGGATATCAAAGCATCTACAATGGATATAAAGAGCATCCGATTGCCGGCTACAACATCGGTTATGCCGTTCACAATTATCCAGAATGGTATGGCAGTGACCAGTGCATCGGTAATCCGGAGAAGTATATCCAGAATTTCGTCAATATGGTTCCCGTCGTGGAAAGCGCTCCTGTCATCATTACCGAAATAGACTGGAGTCCGGAGAAAGAAGGGGAAGGAAAGTATAACGAATTCGGGCAATGGGTTCCTGCCAATTACGGTACTTGGGGCACAGCTACGACAAGCGGATGGGGTACACTCTATCAAGCCCTGATTGACAAATATGGCATCTCGATGAACCTAACCGGTGTAGGCGACTATATTGATATCGATACCTACATCAACAAGGGGGAGATCGTACCCTTCTGCCAAGGTAATGCCGAAGCTTGCGGAGAGGCTTGCATGGCTTGGTACAAGGCATACGCACAGACAGACTTTGCCTATCCGTCATTCGAACGAGTGCGCTATAGCGACCAAGGAGACGGCACTTACATCAATCCCATTATCAACGCCGACTTTCCGGATCCTGACGTTATCCGCGTGGATGACACGTTCTATATGCTATCAACCACATTCCATCATCTGCCGGGAGCCACACTGCTAAAATCGCACGATCTCGTCAACTGGGAATACTGCGCCAATCCGCTGTCACAACTGGCTGATGATAACAAGCACAACCTGCTTGACGGAAAGGGTGCCTATGCAGAAGGCATGTGGGCTTCAGCATTGGGTTACAGCAACGGTACTTATTACATTCTGATAAGCAGTCTTGACGTGGGCGGTTCAGTGCTGACAGCCACCGACCCGGCAGGGCCTTGGACCTATCGCAAGCTCAACGACAACTACTACGACTGCGGCATGCTGTTCGAAGGGGACTATATCTATGTTTCGTGCGGCATCAACCGCTTGCATGTGGTGAAGCTCGACAGGCAGTTCAATCGAGTGGCTGACAAAGAAGTCATCGTCAGGGATGACAGCGGTCTGGAAGGCAGTAAAATCTACCACATCGGCAACTACTATTATATTTATGCCACCTATGGAGGCACGGAAGGTTCGCAGACCATCTTCCGAAGCACAGAGCCTATGGGAACGTATGAGGAAGTCGGAGAACGTGTCATGAAAGGCCAACATATCCACCAAGGAGCGTTAGTGGATACTCCGACCGGAGAATGGTGGACCGTTTTATTCAAAGACGACGGGGCTATCGGACGCATACCCTATCTGGAACCCGTTGCATGGAACAACGGCTGGCCGACCATCGGTAATGACGGCATTGATGTGAGCAAAAACGGTGTGGCATACACCAAGCCAAACGTCGGACAAGCCTGGCCGCGTGCTGCTCTTTCGACCAACGAAACATTCACAGCGCTCAATCTCGGCTTGCAATGGCAATGGAACCATCAGCCGGATGCTTCGGCATGGTCGCTGATTGAGAATCCAGGCAATCTGCGACTTTACACGGCAGGTAAAGCCAACAACTTGAAAGAAGCCAGGAACTCCCTGACTCAGCGCATAATCGCCCTTCATAACGAAGGGACTCTGAATTCCAAGAAACCGCAGGTCTATGGAACCATGAAGGTTGATGTATCGCACATGCAAGACGGCGATGTATGTGGTCTGGCAGTATTTCAAGACCCTTATTCATGGGTAGGTGTAAAACAACTGAATGGTGTGCGTCACCTGTATGTTTATCGGTCAGCATACGACAGTAATGCTGAGTTCGAAAAAGATTGCGGAGAGTTGACAACAGATGTTGTCTATTTACAGGCACGAGCCAACTTCGGCACTTCGAAAGTAACCTATTATTATAGTACAGACAACGTAACCTACTCACGCGCGATTTCCAACTCGTTCGACATGCGTTTCCTGATTACTGTCTTTGCGGGACAGAGATTCTACCTCTTCAACTATTCGACGGAAAACACTGGTGGCTATGTTGACATCGACTGGTTCTCCACGGAAACGGCATTCTCTGAGGAGCAGTTCTATTCTCCCGAAAGACTACAGACCTTCTCTGCCGAAGACTTGCAACTCGATCATATCGATATAGACAGCCGCGTTGAAGTACTGAATGGAGGAACAACCTCCTTACCTGTTTATGCCGTGATGCGTTCTGGCATGAAGCAACCGATAGCAGCCAACTGCAGCTATGACCTTGATGACGAAAGCATCGCTTCTATCAGTCGCGGCATCGTCACGGGTCTGAAGGAAGGCGAAGCCCAGGTGACTGCCACCTACACAGATTACGAAGGAACGGAGCATCAGTTCGGATTCTCACTGGCTGTTGAATCGTTTCCAATCAGAGAAGGTCTCTTCAATCCGAGCATCGTAGGAGAAGGTACGTTCAATGCACAAACCGGAGAATTTATCACATCCTCCAAAGGACAAGCCGGTTGGGAATACTCTGTAGGCCTCAATATCGCGACAACCTCATACCTTGTGATAGAGATGGAAGAAAAGCCTGCCGTTTCGACCACACTCTGCCTCTACGACAAATCGGGATCCTATACGCGAACCATCACCAGTGCCACAACGAAACTCAAGCTATCGAATGTCACAAAGATTGACAAACAGGCCGTAACCCGTGTTTCTTTTCAGACCAACGGTGGCAAAGCAATTCGCCTGAAGCGCGTTTTCCTCAGCGAAGACGGAGAAACACCTTCGGATATTGAAAGCGTGGTAAGTGTGGAACCCGGAAATAACTTGTGGTACAACTTGCAAGGAATGCAGACAAGAATACCTGAAAAGCAAGGTGTATATATTCAGAATGGCAGGAAAATCGTAATAAAATAGGCAATTGCGACATTTCGCCACTCCCCTGCAACGTATGGGAAAGTCTTTTTGCAGGCTTTCCCATAATTTTGCACCGTGAATATTAATATCGCAGAAAACATACAAACCAACAGGAATATGAAAGTAAACCTTAAACAGAGAATCCTGAAAAAGCTCCCTCTTGTAGTTTGTTTGCTGTTATCGGCAATTTCGGCAAGGGCACAGATCAGCATTACAGGAACAGTGGTCGATGAAACAGGCGAAGGAGTCATCGGTGCAACAGTGGTGGTGAAAGAACGACCAAGCATCGGAGCTGTAACCGACATAGACGGAAACTTCTCGCTGCTGATACCTTCGGAAAACGTAAGCATTGTGGTTTCATACATCGGTATGACATCACAGGAAGCACCGGTCGGCAGCCAACGCACATTCAGTTTTGTGCTTCAGGAAAACAAACAGGTGCTTCAAGACGTGGTGGTAGTAGGCTACGGTCAACAGAAGAAAGCCTCCGTTGTGGGAGCCATCACACAGACAGAGGGCAAGGTGCTGGAACGGACAGGCGGCGTCTCATCGCTGGGTGCCGCACTGGCGGGCAACCTGCCGGGTGTTACGGTGATGTCATCAACAGGTATGCCTGGAGAGGAAGACCCTCGCATCGTGATACGCGGCATATCTTCATGGAACAACAGTGATCCTCTGATTCTGGTGGACGGAATTGAACGCCCCATGTCGGCCGTCGATATTTCGTCGGTGCAATCTATTTCAGTATTGAAAGATGCCTCAGCCACTGCCGTCTATGGTGTGAAAGGAGCCAACGGTGTCATTCTGATTACGACCAAACGCGGACAGGACGGTAAAGCTAAGATTGAAGTCGGTATGAACATAGTGGCAAAAGTGGCTTCTAAACTACCCGGACACAAGGATAGTTATGATGCTCTTGCCCTGCGCAACCGAGCCATTGAGCACGAGTTAGGTCTTACTCCGGATTCCTGGTCGAAGATAACCCCTCAGGAGATTCTTGACAAATACCGGCATCCTGCCAGTGTGGAAGAGGCAGAACGTTATCCAAATGTCGATTGGGAAGATGAATTGTTTAAAAAGGCCGCTTTTTCGTACAATCCGCATATCAATATTTCCGGCGGTACGAAAAATGTAAAGTATTTCGCTGCTGTTGACTTCCTGCACGAAGGAGATCTTTTCCGTGAGTGGGACAATGGACGCGGCTATAAGCCGGGCTTTGGCTATAACCGCATCAACGTGCGCTCGAACTTGGACTTCCAACTCACGAAAACAACATTATTGAAGACAAACATCTTCGGTAGCAGCGGAAAAAAGAAAGGTCCATGGGGGGTTGACAGCAACTCTTACTTCGAGACACAATATTGGCAGGCTGCCTATTCTGCTCCATCCGATGCCTTCCTTCCCAAATACAGCGACGGCTCATGGGGCTACTATCCCGATGATGAAATCGGTGCTCCGAACTCTGCCTATAATATGGCTATTAACGGCATTGAGTATAGAACCACGACACGTGTGAACACCGACTTCACCCTGGAACAGGATCTCTCCTTCCTGTTAAAAGGATTGAAAGCAAGTGCTACTGTTTCCTGGGACAATGTGTTTGTAGAATACCGTCGAGGCATTGACGATACGGGACACTCTGCTCAGCGCAAATGGATCAATCCGGATACAGGCGACGTTACCCTTCGCGAACCTAACGACGGAAATACCAACTTCGACTATCAGGAAGGCATTAAATGGAATGTTGCCGGAGGCAGTGTGGACAACAACGTGACACAACGGAACCTGTTCTATCAGGCTCAATTATTCTGGGGACGGCAGTTCGGCAAACACGATATCACCGCAATGGGAGTCTTCAACCGAACAGAACGCGCCATGGGGTCGGAATTCACACACTATCGCGAGGACTGGGCCTTCCGAACCACTTATGCATACAATAATCGTTATTTCTTCGAATACAACGGAGCCTATAACGGTTCGGAAAAATTCTCGGAACGCAACCGGTTCGCCTTCTTCAATTCGGGTGCTCTCGGCTGGCTGCTCTCGGAGGAAAAATGGTGGGAATCCCTACACTGGTGGGTGCCTATGCTGAAACTACGCTATTCTTTAGGAGAAGTGGGTGATGACAACGTGGGTGACCGCTGGCTCTATGTGACGCAATGGGCTTACGGAGGCACGACCCAACAAGGTCTGGATCCGGATGTACGTTCTCCCTATACATGGTATAAAGAAAGCCGCGTGGGCAACATGGACGTGCATTGGGAAAGAGCCTTGAAACAGAATATCGGTGTTGACTACTCTATCGCAGACGGTTTCTTCTCCGGATCTATGGACTTCTTTCGGGAGCACCGGAGAGACATTCTGGTGGCTGGAGGTAGCAGAGCGGTACCTTCCTACTATGGTACTACTGCACCGACGGCGAATCTGGGGCGGGTAAAGACGCATGGCTATGAGCTGGAACTGCGCATTAATAAGAAATTAGGAACTGACTGGCGTGTTTGGGGCAACTTCAACGCCACGCATGCCGAAAACAAAATCGTGGAATATGACGATGCCGCTCTGCTTCCGGACTATCAGAAGACCGAAGGCTATGCCATCGGACAGAACCGTTCTTGGCAAACCAACGGCTGGGCAAGCACTTGGGACGAGATCATCGGTATGACGCAGCACAATACCAACGATGACCAGAAATTGCCAGGCATGTATCAAATGATTGACTTTAATGCCGACGGCGTGATTGACTCCAACGACCAAGCCCCCTATCAGCATACAGGCACCCCACAGAATACGTATAGCGCCACTGTGGGATTCGACTGGAAAGGTTTGTCGTTCATGTGCCAATTCTATGGTGTGACCAATGTTTCGCGCTACGTGTGGTTCGGGACCTTCGACGGACACTTGGATACCGCCTTCGATGAGGGAACCTATTGGAGCGTAAACAATCAGAACGCTGACGTTCCCATGCCAAGGTGGAACTCTACCCCCAATGGCACCTATTATAATGGCACGCGCTTCCTTTATGACGGTTCTTTCATTCGTCTGAAGAATGCCGAGATTGCCTATACCTGGGACACGAACTCCTGGATTCATCACATCGGGCTTTCTTCTTTGAAAGTATTCATCAACGGCAACAACCTCTGGTGCTGGAGTCGTATGCCTGACGATCGCGAAAGTAACTTCGCAGGGACAGGAAACGCCTCGCAAGGCGCCTACCCGACCGTCAAACGTTTTAACCTCGGACTAAAATTCACGCTGTAATATGAAAAAGCAGAGTATATATATAATAATGTGTATTGTCGGCAGCACACTGACGGCTTGCACCGACTATCTTGACAAAGCGCCGGAGTCTGAAATTTCTTCGACCGATGCATATAAAGACTTCCGCAACTTTCAAGGGTTCGTAGAAGAACTTTATTGCTGTATTCCCGAATTTGATAAAGGCTATTGGACGAACTCTTGGAACTGGGGCGAAGACGAAATCATGAATGTGGGCATTGACTATCACATGGTTTATAAGATTGACCAAGGCGACTTCTGGGGCTGGCAATCCGAACATGACGGATGGCAGAGCGGATGGATGGACCGCAACGGGTTCAATCCCGGAGGCAACCGTTTCGATCACTCGCTTTGGCCTGGTTGTTGGTATGGCATCCGTAAAGCCAACATGGGTTTAGAGAATCTGGACAAACTGGTGGATGCTACGGCAGAGCAGAAACGTTTTATTGAAGGACAACTGCTGTTTTTCCGTGGCTGGTTCCACTTTGAACTGATGCAGTATTTCGGAGGTCTGCCCTACATCGACAAGGTGCTTCCTTCTAACGAGAAACTGACATTGCCACGTCTCAGTTACGGAGAATGTGCCGAAAAGGCGGCACAAGATTTCCGCGATGCCGCCGACTTGCTGCCTATCGATTGGGATGACACAGAAACAGGGGCTGCCACATTGGGCAACAACGAACTGCGCGTAAACAAATTGGCTGCTTTGGGATATCTGGGTAAAAACCTCTTATGGGCAGGCAGCCCACTGATGAATGAAGAAAACCTCGGAGAAACGGACAGCACCGGCTACGACCGTGAGTACTGCCGTCGGGCTGCAGAAGCTTTCGGAGAACTGCTGCAGATTGTGGAAAGCGGAAAAACGAAGTTCGGGTTACTGCCATTTGAAGAGTACTCGAACAACTTCCGTACCAATGACGGCACACGCCGCATAGCAGGACAGACCATGTCGGGAGAAATCGTGGAAGCCATCTTCCGGGGGCCCTGCTATGGTTGGAACGATACCGGACTGGGATTGAGCAGAGAGTTTGGCGGGTGCGACATCAACGATACCGGTGTCAGCAACTTACCGACAGCTAATTACGTCAACTATTACGGTATGGCTAATGGACTGCCACTGACCGATGCCTCCAGCGGCTTTGATAAGACACACCCTTGGCGCGGCCGCGATCCTCGCTTCTATCACGACATTGTTTTCGATGGCGTGCAGGTTATTCAGGGCACCTTGTCTTCTGCCAACGAGAAATGGCGTTATGCCAATCTGCAGACAGATGGACAATACAGAGACGTGATGCGTGGTTCCCGAACGGGTTATCTGCTGTACAAGTTCATTGACAAAGACTGCAACAAGTTCGATGACGGTTATGGCTGGAGCCACCAATA
This sequence comes from Bacteroidales bacterium, assembly GCA_017449065.1. Taxonomy (GTDB): domain Bacteria; phylum Bacteroidota; class Bacteroidia; order Bacteroidales; family UBA3663; genus Liminaster. The sequence goes on along the minus strand of JAFSKF010000032.1, from coordinate 28,612 downwards.
TCATATTCACCTGCCTTGGATGCGTCTGGCAGACATCTATCTGATGTATGCAGAAGCCGCCGCTCAAGCCTATGGCGACCCTTCGGGCTGTTACTACACGTCAATGACAGCTCTGCAAGCAGTCAACACCGTACGCCAACGTGCCGGTGTAAGTGCCATAGGAGTGCGCTACAACCGCAACCTGAATACTTTTATGCAGGAACTCCGCCGCGAACGGGCGGTCGAACTTTCGTATGAAGGACACCGGTTCAACGATTTACGCCGATGGAAACTCCTTGATGTCTATCCTTACACCGTGAAGACTTCGCAAGAGTTTATACGCGTCACTACCAATAATCGCAATCCGGAACAGAATCAGATTGCAGAATTCCGTGAGGAGAATATCCTGACACGCAATTTCCAGAAAAAGCATTATTGGATGCCTTTGAAGCGCAGTGATGCGAGCCTCTATCTGGAGTTTGAACAGAATCCCGGATGGTAAACACTACACGAACATAGAGTTATGATTTATGAAATAAGAGTTATGAAACGATATATATTTTCATTATCTATCCTGCTTTGGGCAGCGTTTTCCTGGGCACAGACAGACTCTGTCAACGTGGCTTTCCGAACGATAGACAAGCAAGACCTGATGGGTGCTGTCAATGTGGTGGATATGAACGAACAAAATGCTAAGAACTTCACCACTTACTCACTCGATAACATGCAGTCACTCGTTGGCGGCTATAATGGCGGATTGTGGAACCAAGGTGATGTTCTTATTCTGGTGGACGGTGTTCCCCGAGAAGCTACAAATGTACACCCCGAAGAAATTGAGCAGATTACTTTTTTGAAGTCGGCACAGGCTGTGGTGCTCTACGGAAGCCGTGCCGCCAAAGGTGCCATTATGATTACTACCAAACGAGGACATCAGGATGGACTGCAGGTCAAAGTGGGAGGCAACGCCTCTGTCTTTGTTCCGAAAAGATACCCGAACTATCTGGGGTCTGCACAATATATGACGCTCTATAACGAAGCCTTGCAAAACGATGGTCTGCAACCGGTCTATTCCGAGGAAGATATCTGGCACTATGCAAATCACGATAACAAATACCGTTATCCGGAGATCAACTTCTATAGTAGCGACTATGTGAAGAAAACATACCAACGGTACGAAGGATATGCTGAGTTTCAAGGCGGTGGCAAATATGCCCACTTCTATACATTCATCGGTATGAACCACGCAAACGATCTGCTCAATTTTGGCGAAAGCAAGGACAACTACACGAATGGCTTGAGCATAAGGGGCAACATCGACCTCCGCTTGAACGACTGGGTAACCGGATGGATTGATGCCGATGCCACCTTCTATGATGCACGCGGTGATCTGAGCGGCTATTGGGGAGCATCCGCCACACTGCGTCCGACGAGCCAGTACCCGCTGGTACCACTGATTCCGGTGAGCAGTCTGGATCCGAATGATGAAAACTCTCAGATTCTCGCCAACAACAGCAATCACCTCATTGGCGGCAAGTATCTCTTAGGCGGCACACAAAACCAGCAGACCAATCCTTTTGCTGCCATGTACGCTGCCGGCCACAACAAATACACTTCCCGTCAGATGCAGTTCGATGCCGGGGTGAAACTCGACTTAAAAAGCATCCTTGAAGGACTGTCTTTCAAGACTCATTTTGCTGTCGATTATGCCACTTCCTATAATACGAGTATCAACAACGAGTATTCTACCTACGAAGCAGTATGGAACAACGCTAATGGAACCGACCAGATTACATCGCTCACGAAATACGGAACGGATAAGTCAACGGGTACGCAGAATGTGTCGGGCAGCTACGACCGTCAGACCATTCTTTTCAATGCACAGTTCGACTATGACCGTTCGTTCGGAGATCACAATGCGGCAGCCACACTGTTAGCAAACGGATACCAGCAAACCGTTTCCGGCCAGTATCACCGTACAAGCAACGCGAATCTGGGCTTGCAGTTAAACTGGAACTATCAGCATACCTATTACGCAGATTTCTCGGTGGCAGCCGTGCATTCAGCCAAGTTGGCAGAAGGACACAGGAACGCCTTGTCTCCCGTTGTAACTTTAGGCTGGCGGATGAAAAACGAGCAGTGGATGAGTGGCACTGACTGGCTCAAAGATCTGAAGTGGACAGCTTCGTATGGTGTCATCAATCAGGATATGGACATCTCTAATTATTATATGTATGACTATGTGTTTACAGCGACCGGCCAATGGTGGGGCTGGAGCGAAACCGCACAGAGTATGCAGACATCCCTGTCAACCCGCGGTGCCAATAAAAATCTTAGCTTTGTCAAGCGGAAGGAATTCCGTTTCGGACTCAATGCTCAGCCCGAAATCTGGAATACGCAATTGACTATCGACGCCAACTATTTCAACGTGAAGACGAACGGACAGATTGTTATTCCAAGCATCATGTATCCCAGTTTCTTCTCGGCTTGGAACACCTCTTTCCTGGCCTCCACCAACTACAACAACCAGACACGCCAAGGCATTGACTTTACGCTGAATGCTAATAAGAAATTCGGAGAAGTCGATTTGGCGTTGGGCCTGACAGGTATGTATTATTGGAGCAAGAACAATCGCATCAGCGAGAACAACGAGTATCCCTGGCTCGATGCTACAGGCAGAGCAATCGAAACCCTGCGCGGCTATCGCTGTCTCGGTTATTTTCAGGAAAGTGATTTCGATGCCGAGGGAAACACTTCTCTCCCATCCATCAATTCGAATGTTCGTCCTGGTGACCTAAAGTATGAAGACAAGAATAACGACGGAATCATTGATGGAAAAGATATGGTTGTTTTAGGTAAATGGTTAGCACCGTTCATTTGCGGCGTAAACATCACTGGCAAATACAAGAATCTGACACTTTATGTGGCAGGTAATGGCAACTTCGGAGGAAAAGGTTTCAAGGACAACCTCTCGAACTGGGTCTATGGTGACCGCAAGTACACCGATGCTGTTCTGGGGCGATGGACGCCGGAAACCGCAACGTCTGCTACCTATCCACGTCTGACGACCCTCAGCGGCGACCTGAACTTTGTAGCTTCAGACTATTGGATGTTCAAAACCTCTGCCTTTTATCTCTCACGTGTACAGTTCACTTACGATTTTCCAAAATCTGTTTTAGATCAGTCCTTCATCAAGGACTTGCAGTTCTATGTTTACGGCACCGATCTTCTCTGCATCTCCGGCGAGCGCAAATATCTGGAAACAAATGTCGGAGCTGCTCCTCAATGCCGCAGTTACAATCTCGGTGCAAAAATCAAATTCTAAAAGAGAACGACTATGAAAAGGACAACGAAATATATTGGAACATCCCTTTTATGCAGTATTATCTGCGCCTCACTTGCTTCCTGTGACGATCTCTTTGAGCCCGCTCCGGAAAACAACTTGGGAGTCGATTATATGTACAAGAATCCTCAGTATGCAGAAGGCGTTTTGGCCAATGCCTACACGTATCTGGTCTGTGACGGCTATTCGTTTTCAGAAATGGCAACCGATGATGCCGTATGCAATCAACCTTCTAACGGCTATAGGTCGATGGCTGCAGGAACCTGGACCGCATCGAACAACCCGATGAACGTATGGGAGACCTGCTATAACAAAATCATGTATCTGAACATCTTCCTCAATCGCTGTGACAGAGTGGACTGGGCTGACGATCCGATAGCAGCACAAATGTATCGCGACAGAGAAAAGGGCGAAGCCTATGGTCTGCGGGCTATGAATATGTTTCATCTGCTGCAAGCACATGCAGGCTACGATGAAAATGGCGTACTTTGCGGCGTGCCCATTATTCTGAACGAAATGGATGCCACCAGCCAGTTCGACCTGTCACGGGCTACTTTCGACGAATGTATTCAGCAAATCTATGCTGACTGTGATTCTGCCTTGGCTTTACTGCCTATGACCTACGGTGACATTGAAAATGATTCTGATGTTCCTGTCAAGTATGCCTCTTTGGCTCCTACTGCCAGTCAATACACACGTGTTTTCGGAACGAAGTTCAATGGTCGGATGGTAGGCCGGATTGTTCTGGCTTATCGTGCACGCACGGCTTTATTGGCAGCAAGTCCGGCATATAATCAAGGCCGTACCGACCTGTGGGAAACAGCTGCCGATGCCGCTGGGCGTTTGCTTGACGAGATTGGTGGCATCAGCGGAATGGATAGCCAAGGCTGGACCTGGTACAACAATACAAGTGAAATCAATTCATTGGCCAATGGAATGAACCCGAAGGAAATACTCTGGCGCGGTGCCAAAATAACCGGACGCAAGGCTAACGACGGCACCCTTGAGGCCCAATGCTATCCTCCCAGCATCTACGGACAGGGCCTGGTCAACCCGACGCAGAATTTTGTCGATTGTTTCCCAGACGACAAGGGCTATCCTATCAGTGAAAGCAGCCGCTACGATGAAACCCGACCTTACACAAACAGAGATCCCAGACTGGAAGCATACGTGCTGCTGAATGGCGGAAGAATCGGTTCAAGCAATGCGACTATCATCACTGCGTCCGATGGCGCCAATCAGGATGCGCTGAACCGTTTGAGTGGCAACAGTACGAGAACAGGCTACTATCTGCGTAAACTGCTTAACCAGCGTGCCAATTTGAATCCGGCGAACCCTGGAAATATTGCTTTCTACAGAGCCTATATCCGTTACACGGAAATATTTCTCGACTATGCAGAAGCAGCTAATGAGGCATGGGGTCCGACCATAGCTGGTACTCACGGCTATTCGGCATACGATGTTATCCGAGCCTTGCACAACCGCTGCAAAGCAGGAAACGACTATCTGGAAAGCATCAAAGAAGATCAGGAGAAAATGCGACAGCTCATCCGCAATGAACGCCGCATTGAGCTCTCTTTCGAAGGGCATCGTTTCTGGGATCTCCGTCGCTGGCAACTCAATCTAAACGAAACGGCAAAAGGCATGAACATCAGCCAGGCAGACAACACCTACACACCTATAGACGTTGACAGCCGCAACTACAAAGAATACCAATACTACGGACCCATTCCCTATAGCGAATGTCTTAAATACAAACGACTCAAACAAAATAAAGGATGGTAATTATGAAAAAGTATATTATCTTTGCTCTATGTGCAGTCTTCGGGCTCAATTCATGCGAGAACGACGATGTCGAGTTTCCAGACTTCGACTATCAGACTGTCTATTTCGCTACCCAGACCCCGGTAAGAACCATCACGCTGGGGGACGACGAGGTGGCCCCTACTGATTTGGACAACCTGCATCGTTGCCAGATTTATGCAACGATGGGCGGTGTAAACAAAAATAAAAAGTGCCGTAGCATTCAAATTGCCATTGACGAGACATTGTGCGAAGGCTTGCAGTTTGAAGACGGCAGAGATGTCAAGCCTATGCCCAGAAACTATTATACCCTATCCGATAATATCATTACCATATCATCGGGCGATATTATGGGTTGTGTGGATGTGCAACTGTCTGATGCTTTCTTTACCGACTCGCTTTGCACACAGGTCAATTATGTTATACCCGTCCGAATGATTTCAGCAACCGATTCTATCTTAAGCGGCAAGGACTATGTGCTTTATGCGGTGAAATACAAAAACCGATATCACGGTTGCTGGCTAAGCAAAGGTTCCGATGTAGTATCAATCGGTACTGAAAGTGATACAATTACCCGCCAACCGAACTATTGGGAGGATGCAGATTTGGTCTATCTCACGACAGACGGACTAATGCAATCACGCTATCCGGTATCTGTCAATGTCACTGTCGTAAATGCCAGTGGGAAGAGCACGATTGAGACCAAGACCTGCGAACTCATTCTGACCTTTGATGCTGACAACCTCGTGAATATCACTACGGATACTCCGAATTGCACGGCAACGGGCAGCGGCAAGTGGGAATACAAGGCTGCAAAAAAAGCTTGGGGACAGAAGGACCGGGATCAGCTGACCCTGCAATATGAAGTCTCTTTCAGTTACGAATCGGCCGGACAACCTGTTACGACTACACGGCGAACACAGGAAACGCTTATCATGCGCGATCGCCAAAGCAAATATGAAACCTTTTCAACCAAATAATCGAAGTTATGAAGATGAATAATATCTGCGGAATATTTATGGCAACTTTCGCTTTTTACGCCATAAGTTTTGCCTTCACCTCGTGTGCAGACTCCGATATGGAACAATTCAAAATGAAAGAACCGGAATCGCTTCAATCTCGTGACTATCTGAATAACTATGACAAACTATGCACCTACGATCCTCAGGTCGGAATTGTGATGGATGCCACCGTCTTTCTGGATAGGGGAATGGAATATCGGATTGGTGTTGCCAACTTCGGACAACTGGTGCCGGGATTGTCTTTTTGTCACGGGCAAGTGATTAAAGCCAATGGGGCTGTTGACACGACTACACTAAGTTCGGTGATAAAACTGGCAGCCCAGCACCATATGACATTAGTCGGTACTCCTCTCCTGTCACATGAGAATCAGAATGCCGCTTATCTGAACGCTCTGCTTTCACCCAATGTCATTCGTCCGGAAGGTGATGACGGTGGTTATTGCCTGAAAATGACGAACAGCACATCCACTGCTCAGAACAATGCCCAAGTGGCCTATACGTTTGCACGGACTCCTCAAGTAGAACCGGGCATCAAGTATAAGCTTACTATGATGGTGCGTGGAACCACGGAAGGAACTATTCAGGTTTCTACCTATAGCAACGGACGAGGCTCCCGTTTCTCCCCGAATGTCAGCGTAACCACTGAATGGAAGAAAGTTGAACTACAGAACACGATGGCATCCGGCATCAAAGGACTGACCTCTATTCTTTTTTCGATGGGAACCTATGTGGGTACGCTTTTTGTCGATGACATTGAACTGTTTGAAGTTGATAACCGAGGCAATGAGGTCACTGACAATTTAAACACTTTAAATACAAATCTGGATGACAAAGAACTGACAGTTGCATCCATAGCCATACAAACCAACACCAATGCTAGCATAGAAGAAGCTGGCATCAGTGTTTTGGGAGAAGGATATGACCCGCTTGCCTCATTCGTCGAGAAAACCGATGAAGAAAAAAGGCAACTGCTGAATGCAGAACTGGAACGCTATCTCAGTGGTGTGATTGGAATCGGAGAAAAGTATGTGAAAGAATGGGTGGTGATCAGCGACCCGTTAGCAGAAGACTCTGGCAATGCATCGGAATTCTTCTGGCAAAAATACTTGGGCAATGATTACGCCTTAACTGCTTTTCAACTGGCCAAACGCATGACCGACGGAAAACTATACATCGGTGCAGGCATACTGAACACAACTCAGGAAGCGGAGAATCTGATCGAATACGTAAATCACATAGATAACTTGGGTGCAGTCATCGACGGCATTGCACTGACACTTCATACCAGCATCTCTTCGACTACGAATTACGAACCGGTTTTCCAAGTACTTGCCAATTCAGGCAAACTCATCAAACTGATGGATGTAAGAATAGACATAGATGATATAGTTAACAGTGAAGTAACCGAAGAGCAACTGCATGAACAAGCGGCAATGCTGACTAAAATTCTGAATGCCTACAATACTTATGTACCACAAGCACAGCAAACAGGGATTGTCTGGCACCAGATGCTTGACAATGATGAACCCTTGGGTCTTTGGAATACAGATTACAATCGCAAATATGTTTACGGCAGTCTTGCCGACGGAATAAAATAATATTTCTGTATATTTCTTACACAAATGAACAAAGTATTATCCATCATTGGCTTGTTATATACGACAGTCTCTATCGCACAAGCACAGAACGCAACCTTCGAATATTTTTCCTATACCGGACAAGATGCCCGCTTTGAACAGCCATACAATCCGCAGACACAATATCAGAATCCGATTCTTGCAGGCTTTTATCCGGATCCTTCCATCTGCCGGGCTGGAGACACCTATTATCTGGTCAACTCCTCCTTCTCCTTCTATCCCGGTGTACCCATTTTCGAGAGCAAGGATCTCGTACATTGGTCGCAGATAGGTCATGTTCTTGACCGACCTTCCCAACTGCCGCTCAAAGGACAGGCAGTATCTGCCGGAATCTTCGCACCTGATATCAAGTATCATAAGAAGACCAGAACCTTCTATATGATTACTACCAACGTCGGTGCCGGCAACTTCTTTGTGAAGACCCAAGATCCGCATCAAGGGTGGAGCGACCCTATCTATCTGCCAAAGATTGACGGTATTGATCCGTCCTTCTTCTTTGATGAGAAGACAGGCCGCGCCTTCATCGTTCATAACGCCCCTGTTATGGGTGGACATGACTATGAGGGGCAACGGGCTATCCGCCTTCTGGAATTTGACGTAAAAGGGGACAGTATTATTGGAGAACCACATCAGATTGTCCGTGGCGGCACACATGTAGAGGAAAAGCCCATCTGGATTGAAGGACCGCATCTTTATCGTATCGGTAAGTACTATTACCTGATGTGTGCAGAAGGCGGCACCGGTGACTGGCATTCGGAAGTTATCTTCCGCGCATCGGTCAAAGCAGACATTACCCAGGCATCTTCGTGGGAAGAATGTCCCAACAATCCTATTCTGACACAACGGCATCTTTACAACTATCAAGAGAATCCCTATCTGCCCACGGACGCCGTCACAAGTGCCGGTCATGCCGATATGGTGCAAAACACGCAAGGCGATTGGTATGCCGTTTTTTTAGGTTGTCGTGCTTACGAAGGTCCCTATTATAATACAGGACGAGATACCTATATGCTGCCGGTCTCATGGAATGATGGCTGGCCGACCATTTTGGAGAAAGATAAAAAACTCCCTACGGTTGTTGATGCACCTTTTGTAACGAAGTCATTACAATACGACCAACTCACAACAGGAAATTTCTCCTATACCGATCAGTTCGATACTCCTGATCTCCACCACCGTTGGATGAAACTTCGCAATCCCTCTTCTTTCTATTCCACAGGGAATGGCAAATTGACCATTACTCCAAAATCGGTCAACATCAGACAGCGAGAATCACCATCTGCTGTTTTTTGCCGTCAACAGCACACCCATTTCACCGCAGAAACTGAGATTAGCTTCGCTCCAAAAAGCAATAAAGATCTTGCGGGATTGGTTCTTCTGCAAAACGAAACCTATAATTTTGTCTATGGTTTGACGATGCTTGCAGATAATCAGTTGGCGCTGACTCTTACCCGTTCGGAGAAAACGCCCGTAATGATTGCTTCTGCACAGATAAGCCAAGGAAAAAATATACGTCTGAAAATTATTGGACATGGGCGGTACTATGATTTCCTTTATGCTGAAGAAAACACACCTTGGAAGGTATTAGCGCAAGGTGTCGATGCTATAAACCTGAGTACTGCCCGAAGTGACGGCTTCATTGGAGCTTGTATCGGATTATATGCTACCTGTGCAAACGGATCGGACTAAACAATAGTATAACTTCGTTCAACAAAATCATCATCCGTTTTACGAACTATAGGTTCACTTTTGGAGGGTATTTTCTGCGTTCTTTTTTTGAGGCTGTATCCCCCAAAAACAGATGGTGCCTACGTCATCTGTTTTTTATTCACCCCATTAGCCCCATCAAACCCACTAACCCCATTCTCCCCATATCAAAACAAAAAAGGGAAGTTCTCTCGAACTGCCCTTTTTTTGCTTGCTCATAAAGCAATTTCATTTTAGTTTGTGTTATTCAATTGCCTTTCGGCCGATACAAGACCTTTGGTTTTCAGGTTGTGTTATTTAAGGTATTGTGTTATGGTTATGTTATTAAGGTACCGCAAAGGTAGGGGCTTTTTTGAACGTGACCAAATTTTTTTTTATGTTTTACAACACAACAATCGGTTGCGCGCCCTAAAATTCTTCTTTTTTTGACTGTATTTCGGAGTTTTTTACCTTTTTTCAGGCTACTTTTAAGGTTATATCGGTCAAAAAAAGTATCTTTGCATCGCAAAAAACAATAGAAATAGAACATGAGCGTTGCTTCCTTTTTACAGAGTCCGCACGATACGGCTTTCAGTTTCGAGATTCTGCCTCCTGTCAAAGGCAAGAGTATCGAACAAATCTATAAGACCATCGACCGCCTACGGGAATTCGGCCCGGCATATATCAACATTACAACCCATCGCAGCGATACAATCTATCGGGAAACATCGCCCGGTAACTTCGTGAGGTTGCAGGAGTGCCATCGCCCCGGAACCGTTGCCATTGCGGCTGCCATTAAGGAGAAATATGGCATTACGGTGGTGCCTCACCTGATTTGCAGCGGCTACAGCCAGCAGGAAACGGAATATGAGTTGATTGACCTGTCGTTTATCGATATTACGGATGTGATTCTGCTACGCGGTGACAAGTCGAAGGACGATTCACGGTTCATTCCGAAAGCGGGTGGCTTGCTGCATGCCAGTGAACTTTGCGAACAAGTGAACCGATTCAACCAAGGGTTGCTTATTGACGGATCGAAGCATGAAATGCTGTCGGACGGACGCCAGTTCTCCTATGGTGTGGCCGGCTACCCCGAGAAACATGAGGAGGCCATGAACCTCGCCTCGGACCTGGAGGCGCTGAAATCGAAAGTCGATAAAGGTGCCGGCTATGTGGTGACTCAGATGTTCTTCGACAACCAGAAATATTTCGCCTTCGTGGACCGATGCCGCAAAGCGGGTATTTCGGTACCGATCGTGCCGGGCATCAAACCGTTAGGAACGCTGAACCACCGAACGATGATCCCCAAGACTTTCCATATTGATTTTCCCGAAGCATTAGCCAAGGAACTGGCAAAATGTACCACTAACGACGAAGTGAAGCAGGTTGGCATCGACTGGTGTGTTGCCCAATGCAGGGAACTAAAGAAGGCGGGTGTCCCCAGTATTCACTTCTATTCGATGAACGCTTCGGATAGTATCGCTGCTATTGTAAAACAGGTCTATTAAATGCCAAAAATGCAAATTTGAACGCCAATGTACAGAATATTTGCGCAAAAATTTGCATATTTACAAAAGTTCGTTTATCTTTGCATCGTTAACCCAAATTGAAACCTGAGTTATTTATTGCAAGATAAACACAAACTTATATATACTATGGCTAAGACATTGAACGATCACGGCGAAATCCGCCTTGTTATTACTCCTACTGTTGGCGTCCTTGATGAGGAGCGTACGTATCTGATGGGACAAGTATTTCCTCACCTGATGCAACTGGCTGAGGAACGAAATGTGTCGGTCGAGTTCAAATGGAACACACCTTACGAGATGGAAGGTGTCCGCGAATATCAGGTGAATTTCTATGTGGCTGACAGCCCGCACCGTTATGTTTTCACACATGTTACGGACGGCACTGCCAATAAGGAGCGTCACTTTGTGGACGGCATCGCCGCTTACGATTACGAGACTACCCTCGAACTGGGTCGTCTGGTGGAAAAAGGCTTCCTCCGTCTGTTGGACCGTCTGTTCCCCCACACTTCGGAAACGGAATTAGTGAAGGCCTTGCGTAAAGTGGCCCGCATCTATCAGGAACTCGATCAGTTAGAGAACTCTTTAGAGATGCATGAACGTGCTCTGGTGCTTGTCAATAAACCTGGCGTTGAACCTACTGCAGATACCTGCGAGCAACTTTATACCTGCGGTTGGCTGAACTATAAGCTCGGTAATTACGAAAAAGCTCTTGATCTCTTGCATCAGGCTGTCAATACTGCCCGTCAGGTGTTCGGAGAATACGACCAGAAAGTTACCGACTTCATCGGTGTGCTCCGCATGGTGGAAGCCGGAAAGAGGTGATTTTCATAGGGCCATTGAGGTCGATAATTACTATGGGTTCAGTGGGCTCGATAATTACGATGGGGCTAATGGGTCTTATAGGGTGAATGGGCTAATTGGGGAATCCCCCCATTAAGCCTATTAAACCCATGAAACCCATTAGCCCCATTAAATGTCCCTATTAGCCCCAATGAGCCCATTAGCCCCATTTAAATAATCCCCATCAGTCCCATCCCCCCAACAGTTCTATCACTTCCATCCTTATCCTACCCATTTCTTTTCATCCAATCCTTTCTGGCACGGAACATCTCCTCTTTGATGCCTCCATTTTCCTTAAAGTCTTGTTTCTTCCATTCGATGAGTCCCTTGATAAGCACATCACACTGATGGATTAGCGTGATGGCTATATTGGCGATGGTTTCATCGGAACGTTCCTTAATTTTTTCCCGATAGGTTGCGGAGTCGAGATGTGCTTTGCAAAAAGCTCGGGTCTGACGACACCGTGGGTCGTTATATGCCCATTGTTCTAAATTGCGTACACGTAAGTAGTCTTCATAATCAAGTAATAATTCATGAAGCGAAGCACGGTTAACATTAATCAGTTTCAGTTCCATTTCTTTTGAGGTAACACCATCAATATTCCCTTCTGCCAAATTCTGCTTGCCCGATCGGGCAGCTTGAACCATTTGGTCTATAGTACGATCTCCCATTTCTAAATATTTGTGTGCGAAGTAATAGGTTATATCGTAAATACACTCCGCTTTCCGAAATGCCTTCAGTGTCCGGTAGTTGTTATCTTGACGTAGAAATCCCTTGTCTTCCTGCATTGTTGTGACAGTTATTAATGATTAATAAATAATATGGGGTTAATGGGGAGAATGGGGTGAGTGGGGAAGCCTGATTGAATGGGGCTAATGGGCTAGGTGAGGGAGTGAGGCTGATGGGTTGAATAGGGTTGCAAGTGGGCAAATTGAGCAAATTCCCCATTATGCCCACTTACCCCATTAAGCCCATTAGACCCATCCTCATTCAGCCCATTAGACTCATCCTCATTAAACCCATCTCAGCCCATCAGACCCATCCTCACTCAGCCCATTTTCTCAGTCCTCCTGGCCTTAATATCCAAAAATCTCTTCGAGCTTCAGGGTTTTCACCTCACCGATGCTCTTGAAGAACTTCAAATCGACTTGCTTCGGATCGCTGACCAATGCAATGCTGTACTTACGACCTTTCACCCATTGTTCCTGGAAGGCTACGAGATCGGTAAGAGTCATGTTCTGAGTCTGCTCGAAAATGATCTTATTCGGATCTTCGGTTAAGCCCAGATCCTGTGCATCAATATAGGCATTGATGACACCTTCGCGGACAACACGCTCGGTGCGCAGACGACTCTGGAGAGCTGTCTTGGCATTCTGGAAAGCTGCCTCTGACTGTGGCAGTTCCTCGATAATCTCGTTGAAATGCGTGTAGGCATCTTCAAGCTTGTCGTTCTGAGTCGTGATGTTTGCCTGGAAACGATAAGGAACATTCAACCAACCCGGTGTCACATACCAGGCACCGGCAGAATAAGCCAGGCCACGGGTTTCGCGCATCTCCTGGAAGACAATACCGTTCATCGATCCGCCAAAGTATTCGTTGTAAAGCGTTACGGCAGGATTCAACGTTGCATCGTACTGATGACCGATATTGGCAATCTTAGTCATAATACTATTATTGGCCGTATAGGGCGCGAAATAAACAACGTTGGCTGAAGTAGGCAACAACGCATATTCGTGATTAGCAGGACCCTCAACCAAAGTTTCTGCCACCTGATGCTTGTTGTTTACGATTGCCTGAACCTCAGCTTCAGCAGTAGGTCCATAGTAGGCAACGGTATGCTTCATGTTCTTCAGCTGATGGATCCGGTCGGTCAGATCGCTTGCTTTTAACTGACGGAGTGCAGCCTCGCTTGGAGTGACGGCCTTCACATAGTCTGCGCCATACATAGCATAGGTGCGAAGCGCAACGGCGATGGACCGCTGATCGGTCTTGCTGTCAACACGATTCTTCTTAACCAAGTCGATATAGGTGGCATACGATGCATCGTCTGGCTGAATGTCGTTCAAGACCTTGTCGAGCAAGCTGACTGCAGCTTCCAGATTCTCGTCCAAACCGGAAACAACAGCATAGAAACGGTGATTATCGACACGCAGACGCCACTGGCAACCCAAACTATAGAAAGCTTTGGCCAATGCCTCAGCAGACATATCGCCGGTGCCCAGATAAGAAGCATAGTCGCTTGCAAAATCCAAATAGGGATCTGCCCAAATACCTCCGTCGTAGATATACTCCAGATAGAAGGTCTGGTTGGTGGTGTTCTTCTTATAGAGGAAGTCTTGTCCCTTGGCAAGGGTTCCCTTCTGCAGATCTTTACTGAAATCGACGAAAACCGGCTCAATAGGAGCCACTTCGGTATCCTGAATTTCGGTAAGGAAGGCGCTCTTAGCATCGCGATTAGCTTCCACCGGTGTGATGGCCGGTTTCTCGATACGCTGGATGTTCGGATCGTCACCCTGACGCTTGTAAACCACTACGTAATTATTATCGGTCAGATACTGGTTAGCAAAATCGACAATGTCTTGCTTGGTCAGTTTGTCCAAACGGCTCATGCGGCCAACGGCTTCTGCCCAAGGCTGTCCGTTCACGAAACTCTGGACGAACATATCAGCTCGACGGCTATTCTCTTCTAACTCTTTCTGTTCACTGAGCTTGAGATCGGTGAGGACGGAACGAATCAGTTCTTCGTCGAAGTCTCCGCTACGCAGCTTGGCGATTTCTGCCAACATCAGCTCCTTGACCTGATCGAGTGTCTGCCCTGGCAACGGCATGCCATAGAGCATCAACGAACTCGACTCTGCACGACCATAAGAGAAAGCCTGTGCCACCTGCACTTTTTGTGCCTGATTCAAGTCGAGATCCAGCAAACCGGCGCTTCCGTTGGTGAGAAGATTGGATATAAAACTGAGTTTCTCTCCATCGATGGTACCTTCGCCATCACCACGCCAAGCCAACATGATGTTTTCAGCCTCCTGACCCAAAACTTCTTTTACAATAGGTGTGGCAATGGGCTGCTCAGCCGGCCACTGATACTGAGGAACGCCTTCAGATGCCTTCCATTCTCCAAAGTATTTGGTAATGATGTCGATCATATGGTCGGGATCGAAATCACCTGACAAGCAGATGGCTACGTTGTTCGGAACGTACCAGGTGTTGAAGTAATTGCGGATGTTGATGAGCGAAGGATTCTTCAGGTGCTCCTGAGTACCGATAACGGTCTGCTTGCCGTATGGATGACTTGGGAACAGAGCCTGATCGATGGCTTCGAGTTCCTTCCGGATATCGACAGTCATGGAGATGTTCTTCTCCTCATAAACAGCCTCCAGCTCGGTATGGAAAAGGCGGAACACCGGATCCATGAAACGATTGGCCTGCACTTTTGCCCAGTTCTCGATCTGATTGGACGGGATATCTTCAGTGTAGCAGGTAACGTCTTCGCTGGTGTATGCATTGGTGCCTGACGCACCGATCATGGCCATCATCTTATCGTATTCGTTCGGAATAGCATAGGTGGCAGCAATACCGGAAATACTGTCAATCTGGTGGTAAATGGCCTTTCGCTCTTCGGGATCGGTCTTGGTCCGATATACTTCGTACAAGTCGGTAATCTGATCGAGATAAGGTTTCTCTGCTGCATAGTCCTGAGTACCGAATGAAGTGGTTCCCTTGAACATCAGATGCTCCAGATAGTGTGCCAAGCCTGTGGTCTCCGCCGGGTCGTTCTTTCCACCGGTGCGGACTGCGATGTAGGTTTGAATACGTGGGGTTTCGGTGTTGACTGTCATATATACCTTCAATCCGTTCGGAAGGGTATAGATCTTGGCATTCAACGGGTCGTTCTCGACGGTCTGATAGTTGTACTTTGCCTTTGAGCAACTAACCAGACCAGCAGCCAGCACTGCTCCGAATGCCAAGACTGCAAGTTGTTTAATCTTCATAGCTATGATATTTGAATTGAATTGGTTTGATTTTCGAATAAGAGCTTTACAACCGCAAAGGTACACATTTTTTAAATAAGAAGGAAGAATCCTGACAGGAATTCTTCCTTTTTTAATGTTATTTTGCTATTATGCAGTGCCGTTGGATTTAAAAATGATATAAAAATCCGATTTTTCCCCAACGACCGGGTTGCTTGATGTAGCTGTAATCGTAGTAAGTGGCGTTGAGCAAATTCGAACAGTCTGCGTAGATTGTCCATTTGGATGCATCCCACGATAAACGTCCGTCAAGCAACGAATACGGATCGTTACCTGTCCCGACACGATCTTGCCAACGCCAAGAAAGCGAAAGGTTAAGCTGTTTCCAGAGTCTCGTTTCTGCCTGAAGAACAACCTTATGCCGCAGATACTCCATGGCGTATTTACTTTTCTCGATGGAACGGCTATAGGATATATCTTCGTCAATATAGGCATATTGCACTCCGATCTTCTTCAGATAACATTGCTGCCAGATCTCTCGGGGAAGGAAAGTAGCGTTCCATTCGACACCCACATTGTCGAGTTCGAAATTGCCGCTACAGAAAGTGCCGGTGGCTGATGGATTGAGTGCCTGCTCAGCCGCCAGATCGTCACTATATACCACCCAATCGATCATGTCGCTTTTATGACTATAGAATACGGAGGCTTCAACCCGCCATCCATCCCTGCGGAAACGGGTACCGACCGAGACATCGTTGGTCTTCTCAGGTTTAAGATCGGTGGTTCCTTCGATGTTTGCTCCGCTATAATACAAGTCGGTGAATGTGGGCATACGAAGAGCCATATTCCAGGAGAGGAAGAGTTTCCAGTATGCAGAAGGCCGCCACGAGACATCAACACCGGGATAGACACGCCACTTATAATCGAGACCTGTGTTCATGTTAGCGAGTAATCCTGCCGACAGCGTCCAATCGCGCAAGAGAAGATCGTGCTCGATAAAGGCTGAAAGATTGGTACGATTAGCATGGTGAGTGTATTGTGTGGAATCGGACAAGCCATCATGCCCCCTGACGTCAAAATACTTGCCTGCCACCATGGGCTCTCCTAACTTGGTGCTGTAAATACCTTCATTACGCATCTCAAATCCGAAAGAAGTCTTGCCGAATCGGGTTTCGAACCAACTGTTCAGCGATGCGGACCAGGTGTCAACCTGATGATAGTTTTCGCCCAACGGACTTCCTTTGTGCCATTGGTAATGGTCGAACCAACGGTTCCAGCTTACGGCTGGTGACAAATGCAACCGTCCGGCATGTGTCTGAGCTGTCAATGCTCCCATATAGCGTTCGTTACTCTCCCACTGATCGGTGCTCGCCGCGCCATAAAAGGTGTTGGCTCCGTAGGGCTTATAACTGTAGCCCAACTGCAAATCGACCTGCAAGTCTTCATCTTTGTATTCTCCCTGATAGAAGGCACGGGTCGATTGAAAGAAGCTGTTCGGAGTAGCACCGTCACTACGCGAATAACCGCCACTAAGGCTGTTCTCGATTTTACCGGTTTTACCGGACAGGCGAAGATCGGCACCTGCATAGCCATAGGAACCTCCGTAAAGATGTGCGGAGGAATCGCCTTTACGTGTCACAATGTTCACAACACCGGTAAAGGCACTGGTGCCAAACACACGCGCAGATGGACCTTCAACGACCTCTATGCGCTCGATGTCCTGCACCGTCACTGGAAAATCGGCAGACAGATGGCCGGTGTGTGGCGATGAAATATTGACTCCATTAAGCAATAGGGTGATTTGGTCGAAAGTTCCTCCCCGGACAGAGATGTCGGTCTGAACTCCCATGTCGCCTCGTTGGCGAACGTCGATGCCAACGGCATACTCTAATAAATCGTTAATACTGTGTACCGCCGCCGCGGCGATATCCACAGCAGACAATACGGTTACAAGACGCGGTGCCTGCACCTGAGTGAGCGGCACACGAGAAGCGAGGACTTCAACATCCTCCAAGCCAACTACCAGACTATCTTCACCTGAGACATCCGACACATACGGATTGCCTACTGCAGCAGCATAGGAACCCGAGGTTCCTGTGGCATTGGCCTTGAGCGCAACAGATGCAAGCATGGCAACACTCAAAACTCCGATGCGTACCTCCCGGTGCAGACTCTGGAAGCTTGCGTAAGAAGCGCCACTGAAGCGCTTCCACTTGGCATTACTTTGGTTTGTTAACATTAAAATAAGAATTAAAAAATAATAGCCAGTGGCCGGAGTCGTTTCCAGTCACTGGCTATGGGAATCAACCTCACAGGTTGTGTAGAATCATTTCTTTAATCGAAGTCAAGGGTTTTGCGTGGAGCGGTGAATACGCGATTGAACTCTTCACGGCTTCCTACGAAAAGATTATTGAATTCACGCTGACCGGTACCGGCTGGGATGAGGTGTCCGCAGATAACGTTCTCCTTCATGCCCTCCAGATAATCGGTCTTGCCAAGAATAGCAGCCTCGTTGAGCACGCGGGTAGTTTCCTGGAAGGAAGCTGCCGACATGAAGCTTGAGGTTCCCAATGCGGCACGGGTGATACCCTGAAGCAACTGTTCGCAGGTAGCAGGCTGTGCATCGCGAGCATCGACAAGTTTCTTATCTTTGCGCTTGAGCATTGAGTTCTCGTCGCGTAAACGACGTGCAGTTACCAGCATGCCAGGCTTCAACTCGGTGCTGTCGCCCGACTTGATGATGTACTTCATGCCCCAGATGCGATCGTTCTCAGCTGCAAAGTCGAGCTTATCGACGGTCTGCGACTCCAAGAAGCGGGTATCTCCGGCATTCTTGACAATCACCTTACGCATCATCTGACGTACAATAACCTCGAAGTGCTTATCGTTGATCTTCACACCCTGCAGACGGTAAACGTCCTGAACCTGATTAACGATATACTCCTGTACGGCCGTTGGACCCAGAATATTCAGAATATCGGTTGGCGTGATAGCACCGTCGCACAATGGGTTGCCGGCACGAACGTAGTCGTGTTCCTGAACCAGAATCTGTCGTGACAACGGAACGAGATACTTCTTCTCGTCACCATACTTGCCGGTAATGATCACCTCACGGTTACCACGCTTTGGACGCGGGTTGAAGGTAACCTCGCCGTCGATCTCGGTAACGATAGCCGGATTCGATGGGTTACGTGCCTCGAAGAGCTCAGTAACACGTGGCAGACCACCCGTAATATCACCAGCCTTGCTGGAAGTACGGTTAATCTTAACGAGGATGACACCCGGTTTTACCATTTCGTTGTCATTGACCATGATGTGGGCACCGATTGGCAAGGTGTAGGATGCCAAGGTATCGCCCGCCTCGTTAACAATGTGTACCATAGGCGCACGTGTACGATCCTTCGACTCGATGACGATCTTGTCTTCCAATCCGGTTGCTTCGTCAGCTTCTACTTTATAGGTGTCGCCTTCCACAACGTTCTCGAACTGAATCATACCTTCCTGCTCGCCTACGATAACGGCATTGAATGGGTCCCACTCAGCGATGACATCGCCTTTCTTGACTTTAGCACCATTCTCGAGGAACAGGGTTGAACCGTAACCGATGTTGGCCTGAGCCAATGTCATACCGGTATTCGGATCTTCGATACGCATTTCGGTCATACGGCTTACTACGATCTTCTCGACTGAACCGTCTTCCTGTGGAGCATCGATGGTACGGAGTTCTTCGATAATCAGGTTACCATCGTAACCGGCCTTCAAGTTGGAAACTGCCACTGCATTCGAAGCAATACCACCGGCATGGAAGGTACGAAGTGTCAACTGCGTACCAGGCTCACCGATTGACTGGGCGGCGATTACACCGACAGCCTCACCCTTCTGTACCATACGGTTGGTTGAGAGGTTGCGACCATAGCACTTGGCACAAACACCATGCTTGGATTCGCAAGTGAGTACAGAGCGGATCTCAACTTGCTCGATTGGCGACTCTTCGATGATGTCAGCAATGCGCTCGGTAATCTCCTCGCCTGCTGCAATAATCAGATCACCGGTAATCGGGTGAATGATATCGTGAACCGAAACACGTCCGAGGATACGCTCCTTCAAGGTCGCGATAACCTCATCATTGTTCTTCAATTCGGTGCATACCAGGCCTCGCAAGGTTCCGCAATCTTCCTCACGGATAATCACATCGTGAGCAACATCGACCAAACGACGTGTCAGGTAACCGGCATCTGCAGTCTTCAACGCCGTATCGGCAAGACCCTTACGGGCACCGTGCGTAGAAATGAAGTATTCGAGTGCTGACATACCTTCCTTGAAGTTTGCCTTAATCGGGTTCTCGATGATCTGTGCACCTTCAGCACCCGCCTTCTGAGGCTTAGCCATCAGACCACGCATACCGGAAAGCTGTGCAATCTGATCCTTAGAACCACGGGCACCAGAGTCCATCATCATGAAGATGGCATTGAAGCCCTGCTCAGCTTCCTTGAACTGCTTCATCAGAACGCCTGACAACTCGTTGTTGATACCCGACCAGACATCGACCACTTTGTTGTAACGCTCTTTGTCGGTAATCCAACCGTTGTTGTAATCGTCCATAATGGCCTCTACTTCGTCATCACCCTTCTTGATGATGGCTGGCTTCTCAGCAGGAACAAGCACATCGCCCAAGTTGAACGACAGACCTGCACGGAAGGACTCATAGTAGCCCAGATTCTTCACATCGTCGAGGAAGTCGGCTGTGCGTGGAATACCGCAATATTTAATGACGTTAGTAATAACCTCACGCAACGACTTCTTGGTGATTACGGTGTTCACATATCCTACCTTCGAAGGTACCTTCTCGTTGAAGATCAAACGTCCGACGGAAGTTTCTACAAGGTGCTTGATCGGACGATTGTTGTTCTCCGGATCCACATCCTCGACAATACACTTGATCTTGGCCTGCATAGAACACTTGCCTTCGTTGTAGGCAATCATGGCCTCTTCCGGTCCGTAGAAAGTCAATCCTTCGCCCTTATCGTGCTCACGAAGCTTGGTGATATAGTACAGACCCAATACCATGTCCTGCGAAGGAACGGTGATTGGCGCACCATTGGCAGGGTTCAGAATGTTGTGCGAACCCAACATCAGGATCTGCGCTTCCAAAATGGCTGCGTTTCCTAATGGAAGGTGCACGGCCATCTGGTCACCATCGAAGTCGGCATTGAATGCAGTACATGCCAGTGGGTGCAACTGAATGGCCTTACCCTCGATCATGCGAGGCTGGAAAGCCTGAATACCCAAACGGTGCAGTGTTGGTGCACGGTTCAAGAGTACCGGGTGACCCTTCATGACATATTCCAGAATGTCGTAAACCACAGGATCGCGCTTATCGACAATCTTCTTAGCGGACTTAACGGTCTTGACGATGCCACGTTCGATGAGCTTGCGGATGATGAATGGTTTGTACAATTCTGCAGCCATCAGCTTTGGCAGACCGCACTCGTTCATCTTCAACTCTGGACCGACAACAATTACGGAACGTGCTGAATAATCGACACGCTTACCGAGCAAATTCTGGCGGAAACGTCCCTGCTTACCCTTGAGGGAGTCGCTAAGTGACTTTAACGGACGATTTGCTTCGCTCTTGACTGCACTCGACTTGCGTGAGTTATCGAAGAGGCTATCAACTGCCTCCTGAAGCATACGCTTCTCGTTGCGAAGAATCACCTCAGGTGCCTTAATCTCAATCAGTCGCTTCAAACGATTGTTACGAATGATAACGCGACGATAGAGGTCGTTGACATCACTGGTTGCGAATCGGCCACCATCCAGCGGAACCAAAGGACGAATCTCCGGTGGAATGACAGGAAGAATCTTGATGATCATCCACTCTGGCTTGTTGCGGTCCTTAGAAGCGCGGAAAGCCTCTACGACCTGCAAACGCTTCAACGCCTCAGTCTTACGCTGTACGCTACCGTCCTGGTTAGCACGGTCACGAAGCTCATAAGCCAAAGAGTCGAGGTCAACTTCCTGCAACAGCTGAAGGATGGCTTCTGCACCCATCTTGGCGACAAACTTGTTCGGATCATCATCAGGCAGATTGCGATATTTCTCCGGAATCTTTTCAAGCAGATCCATGTACTCGTCCTCAGACAAGGTATCGAGTTTCTGTACACCTTCTGCCTTCTCAAGGTAACCTGGCTGAAGAACCACGTAACGCTCGTAATAGATTACTGAGTCGAGTTTCTTGGTTGGCATACCCAACAGGTAACCGATCTTGTTTGGCAATGAACGGAAATACCAGATGTGAGCTACTGGTACCACCAGTTCGATGTGTCCACAACGCTCGCGACGAACCTTCTTCTCGGTAACCTCAACTCCGCATCGATCGCAGACAATGCCCTTATAACGGATGCGTTTGTACTTGCCGCAATGGCACTCGTAATCCTTTACAGGACCGAAGATGCGCTCGCAGAAGAGACCGTCACGCTCAGGCTTGTATGTGCGGTAGTTAATTGTCTCAGGCTTCAGCACCTCACCATGAGAGTTTTCCTTAATCTCTTCAGGTGAAGCCAGACCGATGTTGATCTTAGTAAAGCTGAACTTCTTATTGTTATTTTCTTTTCTAAAAGCCATAGTCTTTTTTGAAATTAAAAGTTAACAGTGAAAAGTTAATTCGGATTCACCCGTTAACTTATTCAAACTTGATGCTGAGACCCAGACCACGGAGTTCGTGCAAGAGCACATTCAATGACTCTGGCAGGCCTGGAGTTGGCATATTATCACCCTTGACGATAGCTTCGTAAGTCTTGGCACGACCTACAACGTCATCGGACTTGACGGTCAGAATTTCCTGAAGGACATGAGATGCACCGAATGCTTCGAGCGCCCAAACCTCCATTTCTCCGAATCGCTGTCCACCGAACTGCGCCTTACCGCCCAAAGGCTGCTGTGTAATGAGTGAGTATGGACCGATGGAACGTGCATGCATCTTATCTTCAACCATGTGGCCGAGCTTCAGCATATAAGTGACACCTACGGTTGCCATCTGATCGAACGGCTCACCAGTTCCTCCATCATACAATTGGGTCTTACCATAACGTGGCAGACCAGCCTTGTCTGTCCAAGCATTGAGGTCATCGAGTGTAGCACCATCGAAAATAGGTGTTGAGAACTTCTCGCCTAACTCGCGTCCTGCCCAACCCAAAACGGCCTCGAAAATCTGACCAAGGTTCATTCGGGAAGGTACACCCAGCGGGTTCAGAACCAAGTCAACCGGACGTCCATCAGCTGTGAACGGCATATCTTCGTCGCGAACTACCTTCGATACGATACCCTTATTACCGTGACGACCGGCCATCTTATCACCTACGCCAATCTTACGCTTCTTGGCAATATAGACCTTGGCCAACTTAATGATACCTGTCGGCAGATCATCACCGATTGAAAGATCAAACTTCTTGCGGCTCAGTTCTGCTCCTATCTCTTTCGAGAGATGCAGGAAGTTCATGATGGTGTTCTTGATCAACTCATTGGCATGATCATCGTTCGTCCACTTGCTGACCATTACGCTGCGATAATCGATGTTTTTGAGAACGTCTGCAGTGAAATGCTGGCCCTTGGCTACCACGTCAATATCCATGAAATCCTTTACACCTGCAGACACCTTGCCTTCGGTGAGAATCAACAGTTTTTCAACCAACTTGTTCAAGAGGGCATCCTGACGATCCTGGTAATCCTGCTCAAGCAATGGCATCTGAGCTCGCTCTGCTCGACGGGCAGCACGATCCTTAACGGAACGGCTGTAGAGTGCAGTGTCGATAACTACGCCATGAAGCGACGGATTGGCTTTCAAGGAAGCATCCTTTACATCACCAGCCTTATCACCGAAGATGGCACGAAGCAGTTTCTCTTCAGGAGTAGGATCAGACTCGCCCTTAGGTGTAATCTTACCAATCATGATGTCACCCGGCTCAATCAATGCACCGATGCGAACAATACCACGTTCGTCGAGATCCTTGGTTGCGTCCTCGCTGACATTCGGGATGTCGGAAGTCAACTCTTCCAAACCGCGCTTGGTTTCGCGAACTTCGAGGGTATATTCGTCAACGTGAACCGAGGTAAGAATATCCTCGCGTACAACACGCTCGCTAAGCACGATAGCATCCTCGTAATTGTAACCCTTCCACGGCATGTATGCCACCTTCAGATTCTTACCGATTGCCAACTCACCCTGCTCAGTCGAATATCCCTTGGAAAGGATATCACCCTTATGGATCTTCTGTCCCTTTACACAAGCCGGCTGCAAATCGTAAGTAGTTGACTGATTGGTCTTACGCCACTTTGGCAAATGATACTCTTTTACGCTGTCTTCGAAAGAGCAGAACTCCTCTTCTTCAGTACGATTATAGCGGACACGAATAACAGTTGCATCGACAAACTCTACGACACCATCGCCCTCGGCAATAATCTGTGTACGGCTGTCGCGAACTAACTGAGCCTCAATACCAGTACCGACAATAGGAGCTTCACAGGTCATAAGAGGTACTGCCTGACGCATCATGTTCGATCCCATCAACGCACGGTGAGCATCATCGTTCTCAAGGAACGGAATCAATGCTGCGGCAATTGAAGCAATCTGGTTTGGAGCAACGTCAATCAAATCAACTTCAGTTGGAGCCACTACCGGGAAGTCAGCTCCTTCGCGAACGATTACGTTCTTTTCGGTGAAGCGACCCTTGTTGTCCATCGGTGCAGTACTTTGAGCAATCTTCTTGCCTTCTTCTTCCTCTGCACTCATCCAATGCACACCGGCATCAGTCAAATCGACCTGACCATCTGTCACAGTACGATATGGAGTCTCGATGAAACCAAGATCATTCACCTTAGCAAATACGCACATTGAAGAAATCAAACCGATGTTCGGACCTTCCGGAGACTCGATCGGGCACAGACGTCCATAGTGAGTATAGTGTACGTCTCGAACCTCGAAACCTGCACGCTCTCGCGACAGACCGCCAGGACCCAAGGCTGACATACGACGCTTATGCGTGATTTCTGCCAATGGGTTGGTCTGATCCATGAACTGGCTCAACGCGTTGGTGCCAAAGTAGGAGTTGATTACACTCGAAATGGTCTTGGCATTAATCAGATCCACCGGACTGAAATCTTCGTTGTCACGTACATTCATACGCTCACGGATAGTACGGCTCATTCGGGCCAGACCGATAGCGAACTGGTTGTACAACTGCTCGCCTACGGTACGCACACGACGGTTTGACAAGTGATCGATATCGTCAACATCCTCGCGGTTGTTGATCAACTGGATCAGATAGCGAATAATAGAAATGATATCTTCCTTCGTAAGAACACGAGTCTCAGGATTGATGTTCAAACCGAACTTCTTGTTGATTCGATAACGACCTACCTCTCCAAGATCATAACGTTTCTCTGAGAAGAATAGGTTCTGAACCACTTCACGAGCAGATGTGTCGTCTGCAGGTTCTGCATTACGCAACTGACGATAGAGGTAAATCACTGCCTCTTTCTCTGAGTTGCTCGGGTCTTTCTGCAATGTGTTGTAGATGATAGCATAATCGTCAAGACGGGCTTCCTCACGCTGCAACAGGATGGTTTCGGTACCCGAATTGAGAATTGCCTCAATATTGTTGTCGTCCAACTCTTTCTCGCGATCCACCAGAATCTGGTTACGCTCGATGGTTACAACTTCTCCTGTATCCTCATCTACGAAATCCTCTGTCCATGACTTCAATACACGAGCTGCCAACTTGCGTCCCTTATAGTTCTGAATAGTATCTGGATTAACTTCCACGGACTCTGCCAATTTGAAGATCTCCAGAATATCCTTATCGCTCTCGAATCCGATAGCACGGAGAAGAGTGGTTACTGGTAATTTCTTTTTACGATCGATGTAGGCATACATGACATTGTTGATGTCGGTAGCAAACTCGATCCAACTGCCCTTGAATGGAATAATACGAGCCGAGTACAACTTGGTACCATTGGAGTGCAGACTCTGTCCAAAAAAGACACCAGGTGAACGATGCAACTGCGACACCACAACTCGCTCAGCACCATTGATGACAAAGGTACCCTGAGGGGTCATATAAGGAATCTGGCCAAGATAGACATCTGTCACCTTGGTGTGGAAATCCTCATGATCGGGATCGGTGCACGAAAGTTTCAACTTGGCCTTCAACGGTACATTGTACGTGAGACCACGGAGAAGACACTCTTCGATAGAGTAACGCGGAGGATCAACAAAATAATCCAGAAACTCAAGTTGATAGTTGTTACGAGTGTCGTAGATAGGAAAGTTCTCGGCAAACACCTTGTAAAGACCTTCCTGCTTACGCTCCTCCGGCGGTGTGTCAAGCTGCAGGAAGTCGCGGAACGACTTCAACTGAATATCCAAAAAGTCGGGGTACTGCAGCGGACTCTTAATCGAAGCAAAGCTTACTCTTGGCTTCATATTTCCAGAAACGGTTTTAGACATTTAAAATATTTTTCCGTTAGTTTTGTGATTTGGAGATTACAAAAATCGAAACTTTTTTTCAAAATATAGAACCTCCAGACACGACGAAAAAGGACATGTAAAAAGTGCCCTTTCTCTGATAAAATCTGCTGACGGAATACCGACTACGCTTGAAGGAATCCCTACAGCAGATGGATTAAAAAGGTTTAGACCCCCGTATGGGGAATCTAAACCTGTTGACCAGTTAATACTGGTAAGATTACTTAAGCTCAACCTTAGCGCCAGCGTCCTCAAGAGTCTTCTTGAGAGCCTCAGCCTCAGCCTTTGGAAGACCCTCCTTAACGGTGCTTGGAGCAGCGTCAACGAGATCCTTAGCTTCCTTCAAACCAAGACCACAAGCCTCCTTAACGGCCTTAACAACGCCCAACTTAGCGGCGCCAGCCTCAACGAGGACAACATCGAAGTTAGTCTTCTCTTCAACAGCTGGAGCAGCAGCACCAGCAGCAGGACCTGCAACAGCAACAGCTGCAGCAGCTGGCTCAATACCATACTCATCCTTCAGGATGGTTGCGAGTTCATTAACTTCCTTAACAGTAAGGTTTACTAACTCTTCTGCGAGAACTTTCAAATCTGCCATAATTGTAAAATTTTTAAATTATTATTTTGATTTTTAATATTTGATTTTGTTACTGCCAAATTACCCCACTCTCAATTTATATTCGGAATAATCCAGCATTTGCGTCTTATTCAGGACGCTCACCCAAGGTCTTAAGCACACCATGGATGGTATTGCCGCCACTCTGCAATGCAGAAATAACGTTCTTGGCTGGTGACTGCAACAGAGCGATAACGTCTGCGATGAGCTCGTTCTTGCTCTTAACAGCAACAAGAGCCTCAAGAGAATCTGCACCATAGAAGCACTCTTCTACATAAGCAGCCTTCAGCTTGACAATCTGATCCTTCGGACCATTTACCTCATTGATCAACTTGGCTGGTACGTTGCCCGTATTGGCAAACATAATAGCACTGGTACCCTTGAAGGCATCGGTGATCTGGCTGTAATCAATGCCCTTCTTCTCAAGTGCCTTACGGAACAAGTGGTTCTTTACCATTACAAGCTTCACCTCCTTACCAAAACACTTACGACGAAGTGAACTGGTAGCCTCGGCATTCAAGCCTGCGATGTCGGTAACATAGAAGTGAGCATACTCGCCAAGGAGACCCTCGAGCTTCTCGATATTGAGGACTTTATCTTCTTTCTTCATATTGACTTAATTTTATGCTTCGATAGACTTGGTGTCGATCTTGATGCCGGCGCTCATAGTGCTCGAAAGGAAAATACTCTTGATATAAGTACCCTTAGCAGTTGCAGGCTTCAGCTTGATGATGGTCTGGATAAACTCCTTAGCATTCTGACTGATTGCTTCAGGAGAGAATGAAACCTTACCGATAGAAGTATGTACAATACCACCCTTGTCAACCTTGAAATCGATCTTACCCTGCTTAACCTCCTTAACAGCCTTGGCTACGTCCATTGTAACAGTACCAGACTTGGGGTTTGGCATGAGACCACGAGGACCGAGTACACGACCCAAAGGACCCAATTTACCCATGAATGCAGGCTGGGTGATAATAACATCAATATCAGTCCAACCACCCTTAATCTTCTCCAAATACTCGTCAGCACCGGCATAGTCAGCACCGGCAGCCAAAGCAGCTTCAGCATCCTTACCCTGGCAGATAGCAAGAACACGAACAGTCTTACCTGTGCCATTTGGCAAAGATACGGTACCACGTACCATCTGATTTGCCTTACGTGGGTCAACACCCAAACGAATATCGATATCGACAGAAGCGTCGAACTTTGTAAAAGTAATCTCCTTTACGAGTGCTGATGCCTCGGCGAGAGTATAAGCCTTACCTGCTTCAATCTTAGCAGCGGCGGCCTTCTGATTCTTAGTAAGTTTTGCCATTGTTAGTTTGAAGTTTAGGATTAAAGTTCAGGCTTCTCACCCTTAATGGTGATACCCATGCTGCGTGCAGTACCTGCAACGAGCGACATAGCGGAACTCAAAGTAAAGCAGTTAAGATCTGGCATCTTGTCTTCGGCAATAGCCTTAACTTGATCCCAAGTTACCTCAGCAACCTTCTTGCGGTTAGGTTCACCAGAACCCTTCTTAGCCTTAGCGGCTTCGAGCAACTGTACAGCAGCCGGAGGAGTCTTAATAACGAAGTCATACGACTTATCGCTATAATAGGTGATTACAACAGGAAGTACCTTGCCGGCCTTATCCTGGGTACGAGCATTGAACTCCTTGC
>JAFSKF010000031.1 GCA_017449065.1 Bacteroidales bacterium | reverse complement strand
CGCCGCATCATCTTCACGCCCAATAGCGAACTGAAGGAGGAACTGGCCAAGACTGCCGTTCAGATCTCCTGCTACGACCGCAACGGCAACGAGGTGAAGCGCGTCAATTCGACCGACGAGGGCATCGTGGAGGACAACGAGAACACCGGCAGCTCGGAGAATACGGGAGGTTCGGAGAACACCGGCGGCAGCGGTTCGTCCGACAGCGGCGGCAGTTCTGACGGTGGCGACGATAACGGCGGCGGAGTGATTCTGTAATTAATGGCACACAGAAATCTAGGAAATCACAGAAATCACGGAAATGAAAATCAGTGCTAATCCATTGAATTCTTGTTTGTTGCAAAAAATATTTCCATGAGTTCTGTGTGAAATATTTACATTGCGAAAAAATGCGAAAGAGCGAAAATTCGCGAAAATGGGTATATCCTGATTGCAAGCTGTCGAAACGTCTGTAGTTTTCGCGTATTTCGTTATTTTCGCAGTTTTCGCAATAAAGAAAATCCGCTGAATCCGTGTTCGTTATGCGAAACTTTCCGTGAGTTCTGTGAGTTCTGTGTGAAATTAAAGTAATTTGTAATTAGTAATTAGTTTCTAAAACTTCTCCTATGAAAGATAAGCAAAAGATTGTTGAGCTTGTGGTGAAGGTGATAGTATCCGCGCTCACAGCATTCCTGACGGCGCTGACAGCCACCTCGTGTATGGGACACGGGCCGATCTACCTCTGACAATCCGTCGGCATCGGCAGGATATTCATCGTTCGGGAAATTGCACTACACATTGCGTGGGTGCAATTTCTTTTTGAGCTTATCTATGCTCTATAAACAACGATTTCCAAAAAATTACGGTGATTTTTCGGAACATAATCCAAAAAATTGCGGTGATTTTTCGGATTAGGCGATAAAAATGTTGGAGATTTCGAAAAAAGATTACCTTTACACATCTAATAAGTCTTACCGAACGTAACAGATCACGCTATCGCCCAATCGATCATCATCACTCCCGGCTGCTGCAAAAAACTCTCGGTTGCGAAACTGGAAGAGATCCAGAAGGAGTGCGAGTGAAAAAAGCAATTACTGAGAGCGGAAGGATAAAGTTATTCTTTAATTTCCACCTTGGGAAAACGTCTTTTGATTTCCGCTTTTTCGGCCTCTGACATCTTACCTCTGATGGTAAAGGAATCGATAGACAGGCGGTCGAACCATTCGGGCAGCACTACGGCATCGGTAAATACGAGTCTCAGCCTCCTGATATGCTGTAGTTTGGACAGAACTTCCGGCACTTCCTTCACGCGGAGTTCGATGCCCCACTCCTCGTCCTGCTTTTTTAGGTCGTTCAGTATGTCATTATCGCTCTCTGCCATGCGCACCAGCCAGCCTATCTTAGGGGTAAGTGTGTTAGAGATAGTGTCCTCTTCGGTGCCGATGAAGCCTGCCCATAGTTCCATAGGCGTCTCGCTGATGACGTTGTCCTGCTCGGGATTGAGTACACGATACTTAAAACCGACACGTACGCGCTCGCTGGGCATACTCTTGGTGTAGGGTACATTGGTGAGCGTCTTTCCGTTCTCATCGGGGAAAAAGTTCAGCAGCCAGCCGTCCAGTTTCGTAGGCTTTTCAGAACTGCAGCCACCAGCATTCAGCTCATCCACCCGTTTTTTCTTAACTATATCTTGCCAGAAACGCTGGTCAGGATTCCCTTCTGCCGCACGAACAAACTGCATCAGGATGGGTTCAAGACTCTTTGTCCATTTGCCCAGTCCGTAGGCTTCCAGGCGGTGTGTCTTGTCGAGCACGTGCTGCCAGTCGGCTGGTGTTCCTTTGAGAGTGATGGTGGGAATACCGCATGATATGTAATAGACAATATACTCGAAGTAGGTTTTTACGCTCTCCATCAGCGTAATCTGCGAGGCAACCCGTTCGGCAGGACCTGTGGTGGTGAAGTCGCTGGTAATGTTTTGCGCGATACTGTCCTTCGTGTAACGGTCGATCTGCGAAGCAAAACCGTTGATCAGCAGAGGCCAGTCTGCATGGCCGGAAAGCAGGTCCACGCTGGTCTCGATGGCCAAGTCCATCTTGCCCGTATGACTCACCAGCATCGGGCGCAACTCCTCACTATGAGCATTGACGTAGCGAGCGAATCCCTGACAGATAAGCAGCCAAATCATGTCAGGTGAAAGCGTGACAGACTTATGCTTGGCGTACGCACTGACAATGGTCTGAAAGAAGGCATCCTTGCTTGATTGCGTCAAGTTTTGTGCATCGGCAAAGCTGGTAGCAATGATGTGGTAAGCATCCTTTGGTATATTTTCGCCCCTCAATATGGCATTAGCCATTTGTTCACCATCAAACAAGTATCTATACTGGTCCTCTATCGGCTCCAGTCCCTCGTCAACCACGAAAGTAATGCTGCTTTCCGTCTGGGCGATGATCTTTCCATTGTCTGCCCAAGTTTGCCCTATCAGCGTGATGAGAGCAAGCAAAGTGAAGATCATTTTCTTCATATCTGCTTCTCCAAGAGTCTTCTGTCTCTCCTTGATAAGTGTTCTGACGTTTTCTTTTGTGATTGCCATATCTTGCTTTTTTGTGGGCAAAAGTACGGATTTTATTTAATACTGGCAAACAAAAACGGATTTTTTTGTTCAATGTTGCAGAATAAAAGCAATTCGGGCATAAAGTTCCTGCAAATCCCATTGATGTTTTCGGCAAAAAGTGAAAACCTTTCGCCCGCTTTTCGCACTTTTAACGCCCGAAACGATACAACTTTGCAAAAAATGATTAACTTTGCACCCACAAATCATAAATAACATGAACGATAATTTCGCTATCCAGCTCTTTGAAGGAAAGAAAGTGCGCTTTGTTTGGGACGAAGAAAAAGAAAAGTACTATTTCGCTG
Source organism: Bacteroidales bacterium (assembly GCA_017449065.1). Taxonomy (GTDB): domain Bacteria; phylum Bacteroidota; class Bacteroidia; order Bacteroidales; family UBA3663; genus Liminaster. The sequence continues at coordinate 93,954 of JAFSKF010000031.1, read as the reverse complement.
TAGTGGATATAGTGCAGGTATTAACCGAGAGTGTCGACTTCCAGATCGCTCGTAAGTATTGGAACAAGCTTAAACAGCGTCTGAAGGAGGAAGGAAATGAAACGGTGACAAATTGTCACCAGTTGAAAATGCCCGCTGCCGACGGAAAGAATCGTCTGACGGATGTCGCTGACTTAGAGCAAATAAACTACACCCCAAAAACAGCCCTCTGAACGTCATGCTCAGGGGCTTTTTTTGCAAACTCCACTGTGCTTTGTTTGTAAAAAAATCTTAAAAATATGATTTCGGATCAATTTTGGTTGAAAAACTTTTGCCGTTGGTTGAATGCCCGTTTTTAATCCAAAGGATTTTTCTGTAAATTCGCGCTCAGTTTTGCAGCGGATAATTCCGTTAAAAACCCCAATTGTTTCAGCATACAAATAACAAAAAAATAAATTATCAGTTACAATGAAAAGAGAATTGAAAGCTTGTTTGATGTTCTCCCTTTTGACCCTACCGGCACTCTTTGCCGGCAACCTTTGGGCACAGGAGGCTTCGAACGATAGCGTGAGCATGGACTTGGACAAAGTGCTGGAAGTCGCACTAAGCGACAATCCGGACATCCAGGTAGCGAACAGGACTATTGAGATTCAGAAGTATGCCAAGAAAGAGACGATGACAGGTCTGTTTCCTACGGTCGATTTTTCGCTGGCAGAGACATGGGGCGTCATCATTCCTGAAGCAAACTTGGGCGGAATGAAGATCAAGATGGGTAAGGATCAGTCGTACACATGGTCGGGGACAGCTACTTTGCCTTTGGTGGTTCCACAGCTTTGGGAGAGTCTGAAGATCAGTCAGAGGTCGGTAGAACTGTCTGTAGAGCAGGCTCGCAACAGCAAGATCAGCACCTTGTCGGCTGTCAAGAAAGCGTTTTTCCAACTCTTGCTTGCCCGCGACAGTTACGAGGTGTTGAAGAATTCTTACAATCTGGCAGAAGAGAATCTGGCCGTTACCCGCGATAAATATAAGCTCGGCTTGGTGGCAGAGTATGACACTCTGACTGCCTATGTGCAGAAGGTAAGCATTGAGCCGAACATGCTTTCGATGAAGAATACTTTGGCTCTGGCAGAGATGCAGCTCAAAGTGCTGATGGGAGTCAATGTCAGCGAGCCCATTCGCTTTGAGGGCCATTTGAAGGATTACGAGGAGAAGCTTTTCAGCGACTTGATGATTCTGAAGGAGGATAATGATATTTCTTCCAACTCCGCTTTGGTTCAGATCGATATCCAGAAACAGCAGCTCGTTCTTTCCGAAAGGCTGAACAAACTGGGATACCTTCCAACAATCGCTCTTCAGTATTCCATGAACCGCAGTTACTCCGGATTCCTGGGATATGCCACAACAGCAAACCTGACTTTGGCGCTCAATTGGACCATCTTCGACGGATTGTCGAAATACATGAAGACCAAGCAGAACAAACTGAACATCGAGAACCTGGAGCAGCAACGGGAATATACCAAGCAGCAGTTGGAAATGTCTATTTCTTCGTCGCTTAACACCATCGAGACGGCTGCCGAACAGGTTGTTGCATACAAGTCTTCCATTTACTCTGCAGAACGTGCCTACGAGATCAATGCCAAGCGCTATGAGATCGGTTCCGGCATTATGCTGGAACTGAACAGCAGTGCCAATGTTTTGCAACAAAACCAGTTGAGCTACGTTCAGGCCATTTACGATTTTGTCTCTGCACAGGCTACATTGGAAGAGACTCTGGGCAAGATTATAACCGACAAGTGATTCAAATACGATATTCAATAATAAAACATACAATATGAAAACAAGTATTCTTTTAGCAAGTGTAGGCGCTGCTTTCCTGTTGAGCGGTTGCATGAACTCTAAGCCGACGCCGACAACCTTCAAGACCGCTGAGGAGCAGGAGGCCGTAAATGTCAAAGTAAAGCAGGTGTCAGCCCGTTCCGTAGAGCAGTTGGTGGAATTTACGGCCAACGTGGAGGCTGATGTTGTGAACTCCATTGCCCCACAGAGTCCGGTTCGTATCCGTAAGATCAATGTAGAGGTGGGCGATCGTGTTCGCAAAGGACAGGTGCTCGTTCAGCTCGACGACAACAGCCTGACACAGTTGGAAGCTCAGTTGAACAACCAGCGAATCGAGTTTAAGCGAATTGAAGAACTCTATAAAGTGGGAGGTGCCAGCAAATCGAACTACGATACCCAGAAAACAGCTCTCGATGTTTTGGAAACCCAGTATAAGAATCTGGTAGAGAACACACAGCTTACATCACCCATCGATGGCGTAGTGAGCGCGCGGAACTACGACGACGGCGATCTCTATGCAGGTACTCCGGTATTGGTGGTTCAGAAGATTACTCCTGTAAAACTCCTATTGGACGTGAATGAACAGTATTTCAAAGACGTGAAGGTGGGTATGCCTATCGATAATATTGTGCTCGATGCCTATCCGGGAGAAACCTTCCAAGGCAAAGTCAGCATCGTTTATCCTACGCTCGACCGTAATACCCGTTCCTTCCAGGTTGAGGTGCAGATTCCTAATGCCAACCAGCGAGTTCGTCCGGGTATGTTCGCCCGCGTAACCCTGAATTTCGGTACGGCCGACTATGTGCTTGTTCCGGATCAGGCAGTCGTAAAGCAGACCGGCTCCGGCGAGCGTTTCGTCTATGTGGTTAGCGACGGAAAGGTTCGCCGCCAGACCATCAATGTGGGTCGTCGCATTGATGCCGAATATGTTGTCATCGATGGTCTGAAAGATGGAGAACAGGTGGTAGTTTTCGGACAGACCCTGCTTTCTGATGGCAGAAAGGTGAATATTCTGAACTAATTTAATCTTTCAATTCTCAACTATTATGAGTTTATATGAAGGTGCGGTCAAAAGACCGATTATGACTTCGCTGGTATTTATTGCCATTGCGATCTTCGGTCTCTTTAGCCTGAGCAAGTTGCCTATCGACCTCTTCCCGGATATCGATACCAACATGATCATGGTGATGGAGACGTATGCAGGCGCCAGCGCAGAAGATATTGAGAACAATGTGACCCGACCGCTTGAGAATACGCTCAACTCGGTGAACTATCTGAAGCACATCACATCGCAGTCGAAGGAGAATTATGCCATTATTACGCTTGAGTTCGAATATGGCTACGATATTGATGCTTTGACCAACGATGTGCGCGATAAACTGGATATGGTATCGACGTCGCTTCCGGACGAAGCAGGAACGCCTATCATTTTCAAGTTTTCAAGCGATATGATCCCGATCCTGGTGCTCAGTGCACAGGCTAAGGAAAGTACGGCAGCCCTATACAAGATTCTTGATGATCAGGTGGCCAACCCATTGGCGCGTGTAGCCGGAGTGGGTTCGGTTTCCGTATCGGGTGCAGCAAAGCGTACTATTTATATATATTGTGATCCTGACAAGCTGGATGCCTATAATCTGACAGTAGAAGCCATTTCGAGCATTATCAGCTACGAGAACCGGAATGTGCCGGGCGGTTCGTTCGATACAGGTAACAACGCCTATACGCTTCGTGTGAAGGGCGAGTTTGCCGATCCGAAGGAAATGGAGAATATTGTTGTATCGACTTCCGGTAACAAGATTGTCTATCTGAAGGATGTGGCTCGCGTTGAAGATACGGTTCAGGAGCGTGCACAGAAGGTACACACGTTCTTCACGAACGATAATGATCCGAAGGGTTATTCCGGCGAACAGGGCGCCATGATTATTGTGCAGAAGCAGTCGGGTGCCAACTCTGTGGCTATTGCAGAGAAGGTGCTTGCCATGTTGCCGAATATTCAGAAGACTTTGCCAAGCGATGTGACCTTGGGCGTGATTGTGAATACATCGGAGAATATCTACGCAACCATCGGTTCGTTGGAGGAGACCATCAGCTACGCTATGTTGTTCGTGGCTATCGTCTGCTTCCTCTTCTTGGGACGTTGGCGTGCTGTTGTGGTTATTGTCATTACGATTCCATTGTCTCTGATTGCCTCGTTCATTTATTTGAACGCTACCGGTTCTTCGCTCAACATGATTTCACTTTCCTGCTTGAGTATCGCTATCGGTAATGTGGTGGATGATGCTATTGTGGTGCTTGAAAATGTGACGAACCACATAGAACGAGGCAGCGATCCGAAGCAGGCGGCCATTCACGGTACGAACGAGGTGGCTATTTCCGTAATCGCCTCTACGCTTACCATGATCGGTGTGTTCTTCCCGTTGACATTGGTTTCAGGTATGTCGGGTGTGCTCTTCCGCGAGTTGGGCTGGATGATGTGTATCATTATGACCGTATCTACCACATCGGCTTTGACATTCACCCCGATGCTCTGCTCGCTGATGCTTCGCCTGAAGAAACGCGAAAACTGGTTCAGCCGCTGGTACAACCACTTCATCGTACGCGGAATGCTCGATAAACTCGATATCTGGTATGCCAAGAAGATCGACTGGGCCGTACGACATCGTGCTATGATGATGCTTATCATCGTGATATTCTTCGTAACGTCACTATTGCCAGCCTTCTTAGGACTTATTGGTACCGGTTTCTTCCCCGCGCAGGATAGCGGTCGTATTTCGGTCAGCTTGGAATTGCCTATCGGTACCCGTCAGGATCGTGCCGAGGAAATTGCCAGCGAACTTGCAAACTTGTGGATGTCGCGTTGGGGAACTTCCGAGAAGAAAGTGCTTAAAGCCGTCAACTTCACAACCGGTCAGGCCGATACCGACAACACTTTTGCATCGATGCAGAACAACGGTACGCACATCATTTCGTTCAATGTTTCCATGTATAAGGTGGCTCAGCGTATTTCGAAAGAGAGCATGTACGATGTGGGCAACCAGATGCGTCAGGACCTGAAGAAGTATCCGGAACTGGCAAAGATTACCGTAACCGAAGGCGGACAGTCGGGTATGGGCGGACAAACTACCGCCGACTTCGAGATCTATGGCTATGATCTGGTGCAGACCGATTCATTGACCCGCCTGATGCGTGAATACATGATGACGGTGCCGGGTGTGAGCCAGACGAATATCTCCCGTCCGGATTATCAGCCGGAAGTGCAGGTTGATTTCGATCGTGAGAAATTGGCCAGATACGGTTTGAACCTTTCTACGGCAGGTGCTTATCTCCGTAACCGATTCAACGGATCATTGGCAAGCTACTTCCGTGAGGATGGCGAGGAATACGATATTTATGTGCGCTATGCTCCAGAGGTGCGTGAGAACGTAGAAACAATCGAGAATATTATCATGTATGGTACGAACGGATCGAAAGTGCGTATCAAAGACGTCGGCGAAGTGGTGGAACGCTTCACGTTGCCTACCATCGAACGCAAGGACCGTCAGCGTGTGAATACCCTGAAGTGTGTTATCAATACCGAAGAAACCGACTTGGGTTCGGTGGTTAGGGCAGGTCAGGCTCACATCGAGGAGATGCGTGCGGCCGGTTTGCTCTCCAGTGATACCAGCATTCAGGTGGCCGGTTCCTACGAAGACCAGCAGGATTCGTTCAAGGATCTGGGTACTTTGGGCTTATTGATTATGATCATCGTGTTCATTGTGATGGCAGCCCAGTTCGAATCATGGAGCGATCCGTTTATCATCATGCTGATTTCCATTCCGTTTACGTTTACCGGTATCGTGCTCGCTTTGTGGATTACGGGTGTAGATCTGAACATCATGTCCATGTTGGGCGCAATCATGCTGATCGGTATTGTGGTGAAGAACGGTATCGTGCTGATCGACTATATTCACCTTTTGCGCGAGCGTGGCTATAGTGTCATTCACGCTGTGGTTGCTGCAGGTCGAAGCCGTCTTCGTCCGGTATTGATGACCACGTTGACCACCATTCTGGGTATGTTGCCAATGGCAATAGGTACCGGTCAGGGTTCGGAGATGTGGCAGCCGATGGGTATCGCCATTATCGGCGGTCTGTTAGTTTCAACGGTTATGACGCTCGTTGTCGTTCCTTCGGTTTACTGTATTTTCCAAGGCTTCAAGATCAATTCGGCTCGTCGCGCTTGGGCCACCCAGTTGGGTGTAGAACGCGAATGGAAGCAGAAGCGACACATATTCAAACGCAAAAAATAAAAACTAAATAAAAATGAAAGCTGTATTTATTAGTTTCGATCAGGCGCACCGCGATACTGTCATTGCGGCTCTTTCGAGCACCATGATGCGAGGGTTCACCATGTGGGCACAGACTCAGGGTCGGGGTTCCGTAAAAGGAGAGCCTCACTATGGCAGTCATGCTTGGCCAGGAGAGAACAGTTCCATTCTGTCGGTTTGCGAGGATGAGAAGGTACCTCAGATTCTGGAGCGTTTGAAGAAAATCGATAACGAAAGTCCGAACTTGGGTCTTAGGGCATTTGTTCTCCCTGTTGAACAGGTGCTTTGACACAAGTAAAACCCGAAAAAAGAGCGGTAAGGTTTTCCTTATTGCTCTTTTTTCTGTTTAAATTTGGAAGGTTCGCAAAAAAATGCTAACTTTGCGGCAAAAATACATTCATCCATGATCAGATTCACAGAAAACGCTTCGTTGTTACCCTATAATACCTTTGGCATTGCAGCTAAGGCAGCCTTGCTGGTCGAATATAATCAGGAGGAAGATCTCCCGACTATCTTTCAGGATCCGCGTGTGAAGGGAAAACCTTTCCTGCATGTCGGACAAGGCAGTAATCTGTTGTTCACACAGGATTATCCCGGAGTTATTCTGCATGGATCCATCAAAGGAATCAAACTGAATGCTTCCGGCGATGAGGAGCAGCTGGTTGAAGTCGGAGCCGGAGAAGTGTGGGATCACTTGTGCCAATGGGCAGCTATCCGAGGTTTTATGGGAATCGAGAACCTGTCGGGTATCCCGGGAGAAGTGGGAGCGGCGGCAGTACAGAATATTGGTGCCTACGGAGCAGAATTCAAGGATGTTTGTGTGGCTGTGGCGGTTTATGATGTTCAGCAAAGCAAGAATTATATTGTCGGAGTAGAGGATTGCCGCTACGGCTATCGCACCAGCATCTTCAAAGATGCAGAGTTCAAGAGCCGTTTCGTGATAACGGGAGTTTTGCTGCGTTTGCGGACAAAAGCGCTCTTCAATATCGAGTACGGCAACATCAAGGCCGCTCTTCTCGAGCGAGGCTATTCATTGCAGCAGAAAGACGTTCGAACCAGTCGTCGCAAGCCGTCGAAGGTGAATCGGCCAATCACACTTTCAGCTATGCGCGAAACAATTCTCGCCATCCGTTCGGCCAAGTTGCCCGATCCTGCCATCTATGGCAATGCCGGCAGTTTCTTCAAGAACCCGGTGATACCTATTGTAAAATATCGTGCTTTGCATAGCCAATATCCCGACATCCCCATGTATGCGGTAACGAAACCAAATGGGGAGCAGGATCCAAACATGGTGAAAGTGCCTGCCGGCTGGCTCATCGAACATTCCGGTTGTGCCACACGCCGGGTTGGCGATGCTGCTGTCTATCCGAAACAATGTCTGGTGCTGGTGAATATGGGTAAGGCAAAATCGCAGGAAGTGGTACAGTTGGCCAATATCATCATCGAAACGGTACTCGACCGCTTTGATGTGCAGTTAGAACCGGAAGTGAATTTTATTTGATATGAAGGTTCAGTTTTTGGGTACGGGAACCTCTTGCGGAGTTCCGATGCCGTTATGCTCGTGTGAGGTTTGTACGTCTGCCGATCCGCATGATAATCGTCTCAGGTGCTCAGTTTTGGTCGAGACCGACGATCATAAAAACATTCTTATCGATTGCGGTCCCGATTTTCGCCAGCAGGCGCTTCGGGCGCACATTACGCATCTGGACGCTTTACTGATTACGCATAATCATTTTGATCATGTGGCCGGTTTGGATGATTTGCGTGCATTCTGCTGGGAGAATCCGCTGCCTACGTATGCCGATCCGATAGTGAGTAAGACCTTCATTGAAAAATACGACTACATTTTTGTGCATAAGTATCCGGGTGTTCCGCAAATGGATTTGCATATCGCACATCCTGAAGATGAATTTCAGATAGGAGAGACGCTCGTCAGACCCTTGCAGATATATCATGGCAAACTGCCCATCTTGGCTTGGCGGCTCGGTCCGTTGGCCTATATTACCGACTGCACGGAGATTCCGGAGTCGGAGTGGGCGAAACTGGAGCACGTCGATACGCTGATTCTCGATGCACTCAGATGGAAGACTCACCCCACGCATTTCAATGTCGAACAGGCGCTGGAAGTGGTGGATCGGATGAAACCTCGCCAGACGTTTTTTACACACTTGAGCCACGATATCGGCTTGCATCCGTGGGCGAACAGTCGGTTACCGCAGGGTGTACAGTTGGCTTACGATGGCCTGCAGATTGAATTTTAATTTCTATTTCTTACCGTATGCAATTAACTGATAATTGGTTTACTGCCCTTTCGGAGAACGAGGACGGAACATATACTTTTATTTCCGGACGCACAGGAATCGACGAGTTTGTAAAATCGCGCAAACTGCGTGAACGCTTGGAAGTAATCTGGAACTACACACCCGACGAAAAAGGTCTGCCTGCCGATGATAAGGAGGCTCAGCTGATGGAGGAAGTGGGAGATAAGTTGCGTGCTGCGATGGAGAAAGACAAACTGGCCATTGTTACCGGCATCTATACCGGTCAGGGCAAGCGGGAAACCAATTTCATCTGTCGCAATATTGCAGCTTTCGGCCAACGGCTTAACGATACTTTGGCTGCATATCCGCAATTACCGATTGTTATCAATGCTTACGATGATCCCGATAACGAAGAATACCGGGAACTGCTCGATCTGAAAGGTGAGGAGGACTGAGATTAGTTAGCACTAATAGTTATTAGCTACTAGTTATTAGTTATCAGTTAATAGTTATTAACCCCATTAGTCCCATTATCCCCATTCGACCCATAAATCCCATTCCCCCCATACATAAACTTACCCCATTAACTTCACCCATAAAAAAATAGCCTCATGCAGCACTTACGGCAAATCATTTTTTTGTTGTCGTTGTTTCTTGTGGTGACAGGTTGTCGCGTAACGCGACATGTGCCTGCGCATCAGGAAGTGCTGAGCCGTGTGTATATCGAAGTGGATGGTGCTCCTTCGAACAACAATACCCTGCGTATGGCTGTGGCACAAAATGCCTATCACCGCACTTTCGGATTTCTTCCGGTTTCTACGTGGATTTGGCATAATGATACGGTGAGAGCTTGGCATCGGCTGAGGGGTAAGATCGGTACGGAACCGCCAGTATATAGTGAAGAACAGACTTTCCGAACGGAACGCTCCATGCGGCGTGCACTCATCAATCAGGGGTATCTGAATGCGCAAGTGACACATCGCCTGAAACGCAAGCATCGCAAGGTGGAACTTACTTATGTGGCCGATCGTGGAGAACCGCATCGCATCGCCCAACTCAAATACGTCATCGAAGACCCGCTTCTCGAACCGATCATTTTAGGAGAGACCCGCTCTGCTTCCGAACTGAAGATCGGACAACGGTTGGATCGTTCAAAACTGGAAGCGGAACGTACACGCCTGACGAGTTTATTGCGTAACAGGGGCTTTTACGACTTCAACAAGGAAGATGTCAGTTTCTTGGCTGATACGCTTGCCAGAAGCCATGAGGTGGATCTTACGATGACCATCGACGGTATTCACAATAAATACACGATCGCCAGCGTGAAGTTTGTGCCGAACTTCGATTTGGTGACGGGTGGTGTTACGGGCAGTAGTACTTATTTGCGCAACTCGATTCTGATTGAAAACTGCTATATTCGTCCCGGACAGCTTTACAGCGAACAGGATGTTCGGAAAACCTACAGCGCCTTCTCTCGTCTTCATATCCTTAAATATGTGAATGTGCGCTTGGATCCGACCGATAAACCGGACGAACTGGCTTGCACAGTTTATCTGAGTCCGCAGAATCCTCATGCCATCCAGTTCGAACTCGATGGTACAAATACTTCCGGCGACTTGGGATTTGCGGCGGCACTGACCTATCAGCACCGAAATCTTTTCCGTTGTTCTGAAGCGCTTACGGTTTCGGCTAAGGGCGGCTACGAGAGTTTGTCGGGCGATCTGACAGGATTGGTAAACGATAACTATACGGAGTATTCAGGTGAAGCACAGATCGATTTCCCCCGATTCCTTTTCCCATTCATCTCACCAGAACGACGTCGCGGAATTACAGCTAACACAGCTGTGAAAGCCGGATACAGCAAGCAGAGCCGTCCGGAATATACGCGCATCATCACCAATGCAGGTTTGTCGTACAAGTGGACGAGCCGCGAACGTAGCTGGTATCATAACCTCGATGTGCTCGATTTGAGCTATGTTTATCTGCCTAAGCGAAGTGAGGCTTTCCTGAAAATCATTCAGAATGCAGGACCAATCAGCTACAGCAGTTATACCTCGCACCTTATTATGTCGGCCGGATATTCGCTCTATGCGGGCAACTCGCGCAATATGCAGAATACTGCTGCGGCTTCAGCTCGCAACTTGTGGAGCCTACGTCTGAATCCGGAAATTGCCGGCAATCTGTTGAACGCGGTGGCTGTTGCTGCCGATTTCCGAAAAGAGGGCGGACAGTATCAGATTTTTGATTTGCCTTATGAGCAATACACTCGCTTCGATGCCGACTGGGCATTCAGCCGCTATCTTACGGATCGTAGTCGTCTGGCATTCCATTTGGCGGGTGGTGTGGCTGTCCCTTACGGTAACAGCGATGTGATGCCTTTCGAAAAGCGCTATTATTCCGGTGGCGCGAACTCGGTGCGAGGCTGGAGTGTGCGCACATTGGGTCCGGGCAGATATGCAGGCAAGGATAGTTCTGTTGATTATTTCAACCAATGCGGAGATGTCCGTTTCGATGCTTCGATGGAATTGCGTAGCCGTTTGTTCTGGAAGTTCGAATTTGCGGCGTTTGTCGATGCCGGAAATGTCTGGACCCTCAAGGAGTACGATTCACAGCCGGGAGGTGCTATCGGCAAAGATTTCTATCGAGAGATTGCGGCTTCATGGGGATTGGGCTTGCGTTTGGTGACCGATTTTGTGATTCTGCGTCTTGATCTGGGTGTGAAGGCCTACGACCCTACAGAAGGTACCGGCCGCCAGTCGTGGGTGCTGGATCACCCGTTAAGCAATCATAACCGCACTTTCCACTTCGCAGTGGGCTATCCATTCTGATGCCGTACGGCCTGACAAGCGAAATATTTTTCCGATTATTTGGAAAATTAAAAATTATGCACTATATTTGCGCCCTATAAAAACGGGGTTGACCCTAAGACGAAAAACAATAATTATTATCTTATATGTATAGGAAAGAAACTTGTGGCGAGCTTCGTCTCGCAAACGTTGGACAAGAGGTGACGCTGGCCGGATGGGTGCAGCGTGTACGCAAGATGGGCGGTCTGACATTCGTCGATCTTCGCGACCGTTATGGTATTACCCAGTTGGTGTTCGACGAGTCGGATGGAAATGCCGAAATGTGTGACAAGGCAAATCACCTCGGGCGTGAGTATGTCATTCAGGCCATCGGTGTGGTTCGTGAGCGTGAATCGAAGAATGCCAAGAATCCTACCGGCGACATCGAGATTGTTGTCAGCCAGCTGAATATTATTTCTACTTCCGAAGTGCCTCCATTCACCATCGAGGATAATACCGACGGCGGAGATGATCTCCGTATGCAATACCGTTATCTCGACCTGCGTCGTCCGATGGTTCGTAAGAATCTGGAACTTCGTCACAAACTGGCATTTGAAGTACGTCGCTATCTTGATGCCCATAATTTTTTGGAGATTGAGACGCCGATGCTTATCAAATCGACGCCAGAAGGCGCTCGCGACTTTGTGGTTCCTTCACGCATGAATCCAGGTCAGTTCTATGCATTGCCTCAGTCGCCTCAGCAGTTCAAGCAACTTCTGATGGTGGCCGGTATGGACCGTTACTTCCAGATTGTAAAATGCTTCCGCGATGAGGACCTTCGTGCCGACCGTCAGCCTGAGTTTACGCAGATTGACTGTGAGATGTCTTTTGCCGAACAGGAGGATGTGATCGAGATGTTCGAAGGTATGATGAAGCACCTCTTCAAGGAGTTGAAAGGCATAGAGTTCGATAAGTTCCCGCGCATGACTTGGGAAGATGCCATGAAGTATTACGGTTCGGACAAGCCGGATCTGCGCTTCGATATGAAGTTCGTCGAACTGAAGAACGAGACGAAAGGCTACCAGATTCCTTCTGTTTTCCCAGAGGGTCTGTTCTCGGTGTTCGATAGTGTTCCATACGTGGCAGGTATCAATGCTAAAGGTTGTGCCAATTACACTCGCAAGCAGATTGATGGTCTGACTGATTTCGTCAAGAAGAGCCAGATTGGCGCCAAGGGTCTGATTTGGGTACGTAAGAATGAGGACGGTTCTGTCAAATCGAGCATCGATAAGTTCTATGCGCCGGAGGTCATCGAGGGTGTTCTCAATAAGATGGAGGCCGAGAACGGCGATCTGATTCTTATTCTTTGCGGAGAAATGCGCAAGACACAGAAGCAGTTGTGCGCTCTCCGCTTGGAAATGGGGCAGCAGTTGGGCTTCCGCGATCCTTCGAAATTCGTTCCGCTTTGGGTTATCGACTTTCCTTTGTTTGAATGGGATGATGAAACACAACGCTATTACGCAACGCATCACCCGTTCACTATGCCGAATCCCGAGGACATTCCGTTGCTCGATACCGATCAGGGTAAGGTGCGTTCATGGGCATACGACTGTGTCATGAACGGTGTTGAATTGGGTGGCGGTTCGGTACGTATCCACGATTCCGCTTTGCAGCAGAAGATGTTAGAGCTGCTGGGCTTTACCGACGAGAAGGCTATGGAACAGTTTGGCTGTCTGATTAATGCATTCAAGTATGGAGCTCCTCCTCATGCAGGTTTGGCTTTCGGTCTCGATCGTGTGGTTTCGATGTTCGCTGAAATCGACAGCATCCGCGATACTATCGCTTTCCCGAAGAACAATTCCGGACGTGATGTGATGATCGATGCTCCATGCGCTATCGACCAAGCGCAACTGGATGAACTTCAAATCGCTCTTAATCTTAAAGAAGAATGAAAAAATCTCTCCTCACACTGCTCATCATGGCTTCGGCTGTGGTGAGCTTTGCGCATTCTCCCCGTGTGCCTCGCGTCACACCGCGCAATTTGATCGATGATCCAAAGCAAATGGCTTTGCAGTTTGCCGAAGACGAGTTGAAACGTTTCCCGGAGCTTTGGCAGTACGATTGGGGGTCGAAACTCTTTTTCGGCTATACCCAGGGTGTGGGTGGCTACGCTTACCTGTACTTGTATGCAGAAACCGGCGACAAACGCTTTTTCGATTATGCAGAACAATGGTGCGACAGCCTGATTGAGGATAACGGAAACATTAAGCTTCGTGCTATGGAAGCCTATAATCTCGACTTGATTCGTGGCGGTGCGGTCGTGTGCCAAGTGTATCGCGACATTCAGGCGAATCCGGATCTCGTGGGAGGAAAGGAGCAAGCAAACCGGAAACTGGCAAAGTACAAGAAGGCTATGGAGTCGCAGCTTATTAAGCAACTGAAGAACCAGCCTCGTACTTGCGACGGCGGCTATTGGCACAAGCTGATTTATCCGCATCAGATGTGGCTGGATGGCATCTATATGGCTTCGCCTTTCATGGCTGCCTATGGTGCTACGTTCCACAAGCCGGAATGGCAGGCAGAAGCCTTGCAGCAGGTGATTACCTGTTGGCGTCACACCTATGACCCTCGTACAGGTCTTTTACACCATGCATGGGACGAAGCAGCCGCCCAACGTTGGAGCGATGCCGAAGGACACAGTCCTAATTTCTGGGGGCGTTCTGTAGGTTGGTACCTTATGGCGATGGTCGATATTCTCGATTACATTCCAGAGGGCTTCCAGTCGCCGCTGAATTTGGGCCACAAAGACACAATCATGATTTCCGGACGCGATACGCTGATTCGCTACATCAACACTTTGGTCGATGCTCTTCCGCAGTACCAGCGCGGAGGTTTGTGGTATCAGGTCATGGATCAGCCGGATCGCGAAGGCAACTGGCCGGAGGCTTCGGTCACCACACAGTTCCTCTATGCGATTGCCAAAGCCATCAATAAAGGCTATCTGCCAGCCAAGTACCAGTCGTTGTGTCAGACAGTTTTCGACGGTTTGCAGCAAACGAAGTTCGTACATCGTGACGAAGACAAGAACTGTCCGATGCTGATTCGCGACGATGACGGTCGGCTTACGCTTTCTCAATGCTGTGCTGTCGGCGGTTTGGGAGGACGTCCTTATCGCGATGGTTCCTTCAACTATTATATTCATGAGAAAATCCGTCACGATGACGGAAAAGCTACAGGTCCCTTCTTCATGGGCTGCTACGAGATGAACAAGTTTGTGTCTCATTAAGCGTACTGCTTTTCTCGTTTATACTCTATAGGCCAAAAACACACATCCAGCCGTTTTCAGAGAAGCAGCTGGATGTGTGTTTTGTATAAAGAGTCAAGTTAATTGCGGAACGAGAGTTTCTCTTCCTCAGGATCCTTATCGACGATGATAGGACGGGAGCGGTCGATGTGTCCGCTGAGCAAAGCCTTCGAGAGTTCGTTGAGCACATGATGCTGGATGGCACGCTTGACAGGTCGGGCACCGAACTGCGGGTCGAAGCCCACATGAGCCAGGAAGCGACGGGCATCGTCGGTAACTTGTAAGGTGATGTCGTTGTTCTGCATCAACTGGTAGCAACGGTCAAGTTGGATATCGACCACCTTGCGGATGTCCTGTTCGGTGAGAGCTTGGAAGTTCACAATCTCGTCGATACGGTTCAGGAACTCCTGACGCATGAACTGACGGAGTTGGTTCTCTGCCAAATTGGACGTCATGATGATGACCGTGTTCTTGAAATTCACCTGACGGCCCTTACCGTCGGTCATGTGTCCCTCGTCAAGCACTTGCAGAAGCGTGTTGAACACATCCGGATGGGCTTTTTCCACCTCATCGAACAATACTACGCTGTAAGGCTTGCGGCGTACAGCCTCGGTAAGCTGTCCTCCTTCCTCGTAGCCGACGTATCCTGGAGGCGCACCGAACAGACGTGTGGTGCTGAATTTCTCCTGATACTCCGACATATCGATACGCGTCAGCATACGCTCGTCGTCGAACAGGAACTCAGCCAAAGCCTTCGCCAATTCGGTTTTGCCGACACCGGTTTGACCCAGAAACAGGAAAGAACCGATAGGACGATTCTGGTCACTCAGACCGGCACGATTCCGTCGGATGGCATTGGCAACCGCTGTAATCGCCTCTTCCTGACCTACCACACGACGATGCAGTTCTTCTTCAAGATGCACCAGTTTATCGCGTTCGGAAGTCAGCATCTTGGCAACTGGAATGCCTGTCCAACGTGCCACCACTTCGGCAATATCCTCGGCGGTTACTTCTTCGCGAATCAGGGCATTCTCTTCGTTGGCCCCTAATCGCGTGAGGTCTTCGATCTCTTTCTCCTTGGCAGGAATCGTCTCATACTGGATCTTAGCCACTCGAGCATAGTCACCTTGTTGCTTGGCCTGCTCAGCCTGGAACTTCAGCTGTTCGATGTCGATCTTGTTCTGCTGGATGCGGTTGATGCGGGCTTTCTCTTCCTCCCACTGCTTGCGCAAACGGTTCTCTTCGGTTTTCAGTCCGCTGATCTTTTCTTCGAGGGCCGAAAGTTTCTGCTTGTCGTTCTCGCGTTTAATAGCTTCGCGTTCGATTTCAAACTGCATGATCTGGCGATGGATCTCGTCGAGCGCCTGCGGTTCGCTGTCGTGTTCCATACGGAGTTTGGCAGAAGCCTCGTCGATGAGGTCGATGGCCTTATCGGGCAGGAAACGGTCGGTGATGTAGCGCGTTGACAGACGTACCGCCTGAATCACAGCTTCATCCTTAATTCGGATCTTGTGGTGGTTCTCGTAGCGTTCCTTCAGACCTCGCAGAATGGCAATAGCCGAAGCCTCGTCTGGTTCATCGACCATCACCTTCTGGAAACGGCGTTCAAGTGCCTTATCCGTCTCGAAATACTTTTGGTACTCGTCGAGCGTGGTGGCACCTATGGCTCGCAGTTCTCCACGCGCCAAAGCCGGTTTCAGGATGTTAGCGGCATCCATGCTACCGCTACCACCGCCGGCACCCACCAGCGTGTGGATCTCATCGATGAAAAGAATGATCTCACCATCCGACTCCTGAACCTCCTTGATCACGTTTTTCAGACGCTCTTCGAACTCACCTTTGTACATGGCACCTGCAACCAAAGCACCCATATCGAGGCTATAGAGCTGCTTCGACTTCAGGTTTTCGGGCACATCGCCACGCACGATACGCTGGGCAAGACCTTCGGCAATGGCGGTCTTACCTGTTCCCGGTTCGCCGATCAGCACAGGGTTGTTCTTGGTACGACGGCTCAGAATCTGCAGGACACGCCGGATTTCTTCGTCTCGGCCGATGACCGGATCGAGCTTGCCTTCCTTGGCTCGCTGGCAAAGATTGAGGGCGAACTTATCGAGCGCCTTCTCGCCTTGCTGCTGATTGTTGTTAGTGTTGGTTGTCATAAGCTATCATTTTTTAAGTTAATATTTCTGCCCAATCAAATACAAAAGGCATGCCAACCCCCGGAAATGCGACTTTTTGTCGGTAAAAAGTGTGAAATTTTGACATAGTAGGCACAATTTCCGACGAAATATTTGGAGGAATTTTGTTTTTTGGCTAAATTTGCGCGGCGTACAGGTGATTTTATGCTTACATAAGGGCCTTGGGTGACGCTCGGAGCAACATGAAGAGATTTTTCAAGATCTTAGGATACCTTATCTTGTTCTTGCTGGTGCTGGTGCTTGCCGTGCCGGCACTGCTCTATGTGCCTTTTGTGCAAGATACGCTGGTGAGAAGAGGTGTGCCCATGGTGAATACGCTGCTGCCGGATATGCACCTTTCTGTGGGAAAGCTCCGTTTGCGCTACCCGTTGGACATCGAGTTGCGGGACGTGCTGCTGCGCAAGTATCCTTCCAGTGATACATTGGTATATGTGCACCGGTTGCGCACGGCTTTGGATGATTATCCGAAAGAGGGGCAGCCCTATTGGGTGGTGAACAACGTAGAAGTGAATGGCGTGGTGAGCCATATCGACAGCACATGGGTCAGCGGACTTGATCTGAATGCCTCGTTTTCCGATTTTCAGGTGCAGAAGATACAGTTAAATCTGGATAGCAATGAAGTGCGGGTAGGAAGAGTGTTGCTGGCCGATCCGCAGGTTACTGTAGCCTATCAGGCGCAGGAATCGGAGGAAGACACGACACAGACAGATCCCTGGAATGTGCAGGTGCGACAACTCGACTTGAAAGACGGACACGTGGAATATGATCGCTGGAACCTCGATTCGTTGCAAGTGCATGTGGAGGAATTCGTTATGCAAGACAGCCGCCTGCACGTCGATACGCTGTGGGTGCTTCTGCCTGCTTCGTATGCCGGATTGTCGGCAGATGTGGATCTTGCCTTTCTGAACGATTCAACCCAAGGCTTCGTGCAAACCCAACTGGAAGCCAAGTTGTCTCATGCCGACTGGATGATGGTCGGTGCCGAAGCTTTGCCGAATTTGCAGCAGTACTGGCCCGCAGGAGCAGATGTGGCAGCGATAGTGTCGGCTTTCGTCACTCCCGATACCTGCCGGATAGACACTTTGCGGCTGCAAGTGCCCGACTATGTGGATTTGCGGGCAAGAGGGGCCGGCTGGCATCCGTTCGACAACGGCAGGAGGGAAGCCTGGGTCAGCCTGGATGCTTCCGTGAGAGAAGCGGATTCTCTGTTGTCGGCTTTCTATAGGCACCGGATAAACGCGACTACCGTTTGCCCGATACGCTGAGTCTGCAATTAGCGGGTAGTCAACGAAAGAATTTGTATCAGGCCGCATTGTCGCTACTCCAAACCGACACCCTGCCGGTGTTGGAAGCTAAAGGCAGCTTCGACGAACGCGCAACGGCCTACGACATCGATCTGGCAGTGCAGCATTTGCATGTGCCCGACTACTATGCAGGTCTTGATCTGGAAGATGTGAATGTACAGGCCAAGGCAAAAGGGCAGCATTTCGATTTCGGCAAGCGTCGTACTTCTTTGCAGGCCTCACTTTCGTTAGACAGTCTCGTCTATGTTGTGAATAACGATTCGGTACATAGTATCGATACTTTTCGCGATGTGACCTTGCAGGCATCGCTCGAAAAAGGTGTGTATGATTTGCAACTGCATTCGGGACTGTCGCTGGCGCAGGGAGAGGTGCATCTGGCAGGCCTGTATCTGAATGATACGTTATCCGCTAAGGGAGAAATAGAAGTTTCTGTACCCGAGGTGGGTGACTTTGATTCGGTGTTACTGTACTTCAGAAGCGAACCGAGACTGCTGTCGCTGAATATTCAGGGTGGTGACGCTCTGGTGGATTTGCATGCAGCTTGCGATGTGAACCACCTGATGGAGGTGGCGGATAAAGTGACCCGAGAACTGGATATGCAGACCACAAACAAGGCTTTTGACATCAACGCCTTGCAGCAGACGATTCCGGCGCTGACTCTGCATGTGGATATGCACCGGCAGAACCCCTTGATGCCGATATTAGCACACTATGGATTGAGTTTTGACCAGGCGAACGTGCAACTGGTTAATAGTGACAGCCTGCATTTGGATGCCTATGTGGATACCTTGAATTACGAACAGCACAGTGTAGCGCATTTAGATGCCCACTTGGTGCCTCGGGACGCTAACTACGACTATCTCGCCAATGTGGTGTATTGCGATACGCTGACGAACTTCGACTATACTGTCAACACGAAAGCCCGCTTGCTATCGGAAGAGATTTCTGCCAATGGAACTATTTGGGCCGATACATTCAAGGTGGCGACGTTCGACGGTAAACTGACCAACCGCATCGATGCCGAGGCCCATCTGATCCAGTTGCCGCTTTCGGTTGCCAACCAGTTCCTGCCGACAAGTATTGCCTTCGACGGATACCTGAACGGAAGGGCTGTGCTCGACTGCGATTCCGTGGATTTTAATGCGCTGACGGCATCTCTTTGGTTCGATAATGCACATGTCTGGTACGAAGGTTGCGATATGACCTTGGGCTTGCCATCGGACAGCATCGTCTATAAGGACGGACAGCTGGTGTTCGATAAGATTGGATTCCAGACGGAATCGAAGCGTCCGATTGTGATTGACGGCGTGGTGGATTTGCGTAAGGACATGACGAATCCCGACATCAACCTGCTGATTACAGCCGAGAAAGCGAGACTGTTTAAGAACAACCGCCGAAAGACACGCGGACAGTTTATGTTCGGTAAACTGCCGTTCTCCACTTCCATAGCTGTGAACGGTACGCCTCAGAACCTGAAGGTCAACGGACAGATCCAGATTCTGTCGGGCTGCGAACTGACTTATTACTACGAAGATGACGACTTGGTGGCAAGCAGCCAGCTGAACGATCTGGTGGAGTTCAAGTCGTTTGCCGAAATGGATCGACCGAGGGAGGAACTCGATATGGAGGAACGCCCGATGCGCCGTAGAGAGAACTCGCAGTTGGATGTGAATCTGAGAATCCGGATTGACAAGACTGCGCAGGTGCTGGTTTATCTGCCGACAAGCAGCGACGACAAGGTGCAGATTCAGGGAGGCGGAGAACTTCTGCTGGGAGCGGATGAAGCCGGTTCGATACGCCTGACAGGAACTTACGAGGTGAACAACGGCGACATCAACTTCAAGTTGCCGATGTTGCCGATGACCAAAGAATTTGCGCTGAATAAGGATGGCTATGTGCGATGGAATGGCGTCGTGGATGAACCGGAACTATACTTGACGGCATCGCAGCCCGTGAAGTGTACGATCAACGATGTGTCGAGTGGTGCGAGAGTGGTGCGTTTCGTCGTTTCAATCTTAATTAAGGGAACCCTCGAAAACATGGATGTGGTGTTCGACTGTTCCGCTCCGGATGATGCTGCCATGCAGAGTGAATTGGCAACCCTGACGGCCGAAGATCGTTCGAAACAGGCCTTGCTGCTATTGGTGGCTCAGACCTATTCGGGTCCGAGTGCATCGACCTCTAATGCAGGTATGGCTTCTGCCAACGCCGCTATCAGTAACCTGCTGAACAAAGAAATCGAATCGCTGCTAACCAACAAGATGAAGCATACGGAAATCAATGTCGGCATCGACACCTACGATGCCACCGGAACCGGAGCACAGCAGACCGATTATACGGTGTCTGTTTCGCAGAAACTGTTTAACGATAGGATGCGGGTAACCGTAGGCGGAAAAGTGACTACCGGTGACGAAGTGCAGAAGAATGATGCTGAGATCATCAATGACGTTTCGATGGAATGGATGATCAACAAAGACGGGTCGCACTATGTCCGCCTGTTTAGGAAGTTGAACTACGAAAGCGTCTTGGAAGGCGAAGTGGTGGAAACCGGTGTGGGTTATGTGCAGCAGCGCGATGCCTTCCGCTTCTGGCAACTGTTCATTCCGAATAGTAAGAAACGTGCGGCTGCCCGTGAAGCAATGCTCCAGAAACTGCGTCAAGAATCTTTATCTCCAACGAACCAATGAAAAGAACACGATTATATAGTTGGCTTGCCTGTATTTCGGCTATGCTTATACTTGGTGCGTGCTCCACCACGAAGCATTTGCCGGAGGACGAGCTGTTGTATGGCGGTGTGAAGCGTTTGGATGAGGTGATGACCGATACCGTTGATGCGAGCATCCGCGAGGCTGTGGCACAGACGCTGGAGGTGTTGCCCAACAGTGCTTTTCTGGGCAGTGCCTATCATCAGTCACCGTTCCCTTTCGGATTATGGATCTACAACGGTCTCTATACGGAGAAAGAAAAAGGCCTGCGGCATTGGCTATGGAACCACTTGAAAAGCGATCCGATTGTGATCAGTCAGGTGAACCCAGTGTTGCGATGCAGGGCTGCTGAGGTGGCGATGGCTGATGAAGGCTATCTGGAGGGTAAGGTATCTTATCAGCTGGTGCCTGCCAAACGGAATAAGAAAAAGGCCAAGATCGCCTATGTTGTGACCTACGGCGAACCGACCAGAATCGGTACGATCGAATATATGAAGAATCACGATTCCCGCTTGGACAGCATCATCGCACACACCCGAATGGACAGTTACATTCAGCAGGGACAGCGTTTTAGTGCATCGGCATTGTCTGCCGAGAAACAGCGTATCGGCAAGATGATGGTCGATAGCGGCTATTTCAACTATTCTTCCAATTATGTGCATTATGTGGCCGACAGCACCCAGGCAGCGCGACGCGTCGATTTGCGCGTCTTCACCGATTTTATGGCCGACCGTATCGATTTGCATCCCTGTAAGTTGGACAGCATCGCCATCTATTTGGACTATGGCTTAGGATTGCCGCCGAAAAACTTCGAGAGCCGGGATTTCAAAACAATCGGTTGGAGAGGCCGGCTGCACATGAAGCCGAAGCGCCTGTACAGCAGTTTGCCATTGAAAAAAGGGGAGACCTATCGTTCGGATATGTCGGCCAAAGTGCAGAACCGTCTTTCGCGCTTGAACACCTTTAAATATAATAGCATAGAGTGGGTGGCTTTGGATACATTGGCACAAGAGGAGAACCTGATGGCGTTCGACAGTCTGGCATCGGACACCACAAAGATGCTTATGCAGATACATTCGACCTACGATCTGCCTTGGACGGGCAGTTTGGAGGTGAAGGGTGTGTATAAAGACATTGATCAGGTGGGACCCGGTATTTCCTTTGGAGCCCAACGCAAGAATCTGTTTGGAGGCGGTGAACTGCTTTCCCTGGAACTCGATGCCGGTTACGAATGGAATACGGGCAAACGGACCGTCGGCGAAAACAACGGCTTGTTGAACAGCTATGAATTCGGAGGCAAGGTGTCGCTGTCCGTTCCGCGTTTGCAGTTGCCGTTCAGGCACGTGGATTACGATTTGCCGGTCACTACCAAGTACAGCCTTTCTGCCGATATTTTGCGCCGTTCAGGCTACTTTCAGATGATGAAGACTTCTGCAGAGATTAGCTATACGTTCTCGGTGAACGAAGTCTCAACTCATATTATCACTCCGATTCAGTTGGCTTATACCAAACTGATGAACACCACCCATAACTTTGACAGCATCGTGGCGCAGAATCCCGTGTTGAAACAGAGTTTTGCCAATCAGTTTATACCAAGCATACGTTATACCTATATCTTCGACAACCGAACAATCGTGAAAGGTAATAGCAGACAATGGATGCAGTTGTCACTGGTAGAGGCAGGCGGAATCATGGATGCCGTGATGGGTGCTGTGGGCTCACATCGGAAACAAGGCGAACGACAGTTGCTATGGCAGCCTTTCTCGCAGTTTCTGAAGGCTTCGGTGGATTTCCGTAACTATGTGGATTTAGGACATCGGCATACCTTGGCGACACGACTGTTAGGAGGCATCGCCTACGCCTATGGCAACTCGACGACGGTTCCCTATAGCGAGCAGTTCTTTATCGGAGGTGCCAATTCCTTACGTGGTTTTTCTATCCGCAGCGTCGGTCCCGGCGATTTCATTCCAAACGGAGGTAAGTACAGTTATATGGATCAGACAGGAGACGTGAAACTGGAGGCTAATGTCGAATGGCGCTTCCCGCTGTCCGGCGATTTGTATGCGGCGCTGTTTGCCGATGCTGGTAACGTCTGGACCTTGCGTCATGAAAGCGGGCGTCCCGGAGGACAGTTCACCGGTTCGTTTATGGAACAGCTTGCCACCGATACCGGTCTCGGATTACGCTACGACCTCGGTATGCTGGTGCTGCGCTTTGATGTGGGAGTGCCGATTCACGATCCGTCGGAGAGCAATAACAAATACTATAATCAGAGCGGTTCATTTTTTGAAAACTTGGGATATCATTTGGCTATCGGATACCCATTTTAAGGTATGTATTGTCGTTTAATTTGAACAACGATAATGGATAGTTATTATTTTTTTACTACCTTTGCAACGTTGCGTAAGGCAGAGTCCGAACGTAACGTAGTACCAAGTGATTTGAATTACTACCTATTAGTACAAAACTTTAATACTAAAAACAATGGTTTATTCTAAAGAAGTTGAAAACATGTGCTGCGTCGCTCAGGGCGCAACTCATGCAAATGCCCCTATCCCTGAAGAGGGTAAGTGGATTCATGCTAAAGAAATCAAAGACATTTCAGGTTTCTCGCATGGTATTGGCTGGTGCGCCCCTCAGCAGGGTTGCTGCAAGCTTTCACTGAACGTTAAGGACGGTGTTATTGAGGAAGCTCTCGTTGAGACTGTAGGCTGCTCCGGTATGACTCACTCTGCCGCTATGGCTTCTGAAATTCTGCCTGGCAAGACCATCCTTGAGGCTTTGAACACTGACCTTGTTTGTGATGCTATCAATACAGCAATGCGCGAGCTTTTCCTGCAGATCGTTTATGGTCGTACGCAGTCTGCTTTCTCGGAGGGCGGTCTCGTGGTAGGTGCCGGTTTGGAAGATCTCGGCAAGGGTCTCGTTTCGCAGGTGGGTACCATGTACGGTACCAAGGTGAAGGGAACCCGTTATCTTCAGATGACCGAAGGCTACTGCACACGTATGGCTTTGGATGCCAACAATGAAGTAATCGGTTACGAGTTCGTTCACATGGGTAAGATGATGCAGTGGATCAAGGAAGGAATGGATGCCAACGAAGCTGTTAAGAAGGCTACCGGCACCTATGGCCGTTTCAAGGATGCTGTTAAATACATCGATCCTCGTAAGGAATAATAGACATTCGTCAATTGTGATGGTTAAAGTCGAAACACTCAAGAAGTTCAAGCGCTGGTACACGATTATTGTACTGATCATCATTCTGGGTCTCCTGATTGGCGGCGCAGTGCAATATCCGAAAGTGGGGTGCTATTTGTTTTTCTGCCTGGCGGCGTTGGCAATCGTAATGCTTCTGGTGACCCGATCCTTAATCGCACACAATATTCCTAAAGACAAACCCAAATTCAGAAATCAGAAAAAATAAATCATACTATGGCATTATTTGAAAGTTATGATCGCCGTATTGCTCAGATCACCAAGGCCCTCAATGAAGTAGGTATCAAGGATCTGGATGAAGCAAAGGCAATTTGCGATGGCGTTGGTGTCGATCCATACGCAATGTGTGAATCAACCCAGCCTATCTGTTTCGAGAACGCTAAGTGGGCATACGTAATCGGTGCTGCTATCGCTATCAAGAAGGGTTGCAAGAATGCTGCCGATGCAGCAGAGGCTATTGGCCTCGGTTTGCAGGCTATGTGTATCCCAGGTTCTGTTGCCGACGACCGTAAGGTAGGTATCGGCCACGGCAATCTGGCTGCCCGTCTGCTCCGCGAGGAGACTCAGTGCTTCGCATTTCTGGCAGGTCACGAGTCATACGCTGCTGCTGAGGGTGCTATCAAGATTGCAGAAATGGCCAATAAGGTTCGTAAGAATCCTTTGCGCGTTATTCTGAACGGTCTGGGTAAGGATGCTGCTAAGATTATTTCCCGCATCAACGGCTTTACTTACGTGCAGACAGAGTTTGATTACTATTCAGGAAAGGTGAACGTAATTGCAGAGACTCCATATTCTGACGGCCTCCGTGCTAAGGTGAAGTGCTATGGTGCTAACGACGTTCGCGAAGGAGTTGCTATCATGTGGAAGGAGGATGTTGATGTTTCCATCACCGGTAACTCAACCAACCCAACCCGTTTCCAGCACCCGGTTGCAGGTACTTACTTCAAGGAGCGTACCATTGCAGGCAAACCATACTTCTCTGTAGCATCAGGCGGCGGTACAGGTCGTACCTTGCACCCAGATAACATGGCTGCAGGTCCTGCATCTTATGGCATGACCGATACCATGGGCCGTATGCACTCAGCTGCTCAGTTCGCAGGTTCATCTTCTGTTCCTGCTCACGTTGAGATGATGGGCTTCATGGGTATGGGTAACAACCCAATGGTGGGCTGCACCGTTGCCGTTGCCGTTGCTGTTAGCCAGGCTCTCTCTAAGTAATTTTTAGATTGCTTTATATAAAAATGGTTCTGATAGATTGTTCTATTAGAGCCATTTTTTTGTTTAAAATACACTCTAAAGTGTATGGGAAATGTGATTGTAACACGACAAAATTGTTCTAAAAGAGCTTGAAATTTCAAGAAAGAGGAGAAAATGAACGTCAAAAGTTTAAAAAGGATGAATTATTATTACATAATTTAAAATAAATTTGTAAATTTGCGGCATTAAATTTAAGAATCCTAAATATAGCCATATCTATGAATATGCACCCAACCATGACTAAACAATGTCTTCTGATTGTTGTCAGTTGCTTGGCATTGCTTTTCCCTGTCTCTTCAGACGCGAGTATTTCTTTACAATCACGGAATATCTATGCCTCCAACAACGGCTTGAGCAGTAACCGTGTGCTCGATATTACGCAAGACTCGCAAGGTTTTATCTGGATGGCTACGAGCAATGGTGTTTCCCGATACGATGGCAACCTGTTCTATAATATCGAACGTCCCATTACCCGCAACAATCCATTGACATATGCCGATAACCGAGTCAGTAATATCCGTGTGGATAAGAATAATCTGCTTTGGATGAAAAGCCGTAGCAAAGAGATCAGTTGCTACGATCTGATTCAAGACCGTTTCTTGGATATTCCGTTTGATGATGAGCATCCGAATGAATATGAAAGTGTGTCGTTTCTCAAGAATGGCGATGTGATTGGCCGTACTTCCAATAATGGCATAGTTCGTTTTTCATTGTCGGCAAACAGACTGCTGGTTCCCACGTTCTACACCAAAGACAATAATACCCTTCCGGATAATTCAATTCGTTTTAGCATTAACGATTCAAAAGGCAATGTCTGGGTGGGAACAAAGCATGGCTTAGCCATAATCATAGACCCTGCTTCGCCGTTAGCGGCATCGCGGCCTACTTTTATTCCCGATTCGACAATCTATTGCGAAGCCGGCACCAAGTATAAGGATCGTATTTGGGTGATGGGGCGTAAGGGGCATGCTTCCTGCTATGATCCCTCCAATTTGTCAAGACAGCCGGAACGGTATGTCTTCGAAGATTTGAAACCGAATGTGTCCCGCATCAATTCGAATGCTGTAGTGGGCGACAAATGGCTGATTGTCGGCGATAACAATAGTTTTGAGTTCGACTTCACCAACAAGAAACTTGTGCTCAGCAAGTATTTCGATAAAAAGGGCGGAAAACTGTTTCTTGATAACAAAAAGAAGCCTTACTACTTTAATTATACCAGTAAGCTTTATCAGGTTCCGGATGATTTGAGCAAGGAGCCGAAGTTACTCGTAACTGATCTGTACCGCACGGACAACACGATCAGCAAGGAAAGCTATAATGTCCTGCGCGATTTGGATGATAATCTGTGGATTTCCACAACAGCCAGCGGCGTGTTCTGCTATGAAGCGGGAAGTGATACGCCGGCACATTATGCACCTGGAACGGAAAACAATCACGATCTGATTACCAGTAGTGAGATTTCCCGTATGTTTATGGATGATCAGGGCGGAATCTGGATCGGTGTGAATCGTACAGGTATCTGTTATATTCTGCCGAACCTAAAGGGTGCTTCCCGTCACTTTGTTGGCGACGAAGGCGATTTGACAAGTAGGAACGCCATCTGTTATGTCGGGCAGAAGGGGGAGAATATTCAGGTCGGTAACCGATTGGGAGAATTGATTACTTACGATGACAACTTTAATGTGCTTGATCGGCGCAGGTTTGAAGGGAACGGAAATGTTTACGATGTTCTGAACGACAGTTACGGACACGAATGGATTTGTACTCGTGGTACAGCCGGTTTGATTGTGGATGGTGTTTCGTATAAGAAAGGCAGTGGTCCAGATGACTTGAAGTCCAATAACGTCTTCTGCGCCATAGAAGATACTAAGGGTCGTATCTGGCTCTGTACGATGGGTGGCGGTCTGGCATTGGCTGATACCAAGAGCAATCCTATCAAGTTCAGAACCTTCTTCGATAATTCGGCGAAGGGTGTTACCATGAAGCAGATGGTGCAAGGTCGGAAAGATGGTAAGATCTGGGTTTCGACTGGTGAGGGTCTGATTATTTTCGATCCGGATGAGTTGATTGCAGATACCAGCAAATATATGCATTGCAGCCTTCGCAAGGGTAATTTCTTTGTCAATGAAACCAATTGCCTTTGGGCAGGAACATCGGGCAGTGTCTGGGTCGGCTCTTTGGGTCGGGGAGTTGCACGTTGCACATTAGTGGGCGACTCGCTTGCCTATGAAGTGTTCACTTCAGAACAAGGTCTGGTAAATAACGAAATCACGGGCATCTATTCCGACCGGAAATCCGGCTATCTGTGGATTTCAGCCATTGGCGGTATTACCCGTTTCAATGTAAAAACCTACATTTGCGATAACTATATTTTTTCCCGCGAACCCTTGGGAAATGTTTATGACACACGTAAGACTGCAGTCTTCCCAGACGGACGGTTTGTGTTAGGTACTTACTATGGTATGACGGTTGTCGATCCTTCAAGGTACATCCCTGACGAAAAATGCAGAAAACCGATTATTTCCGGCTTTACCGTAAACGGACAACGTTTGAAGTTGCATGATCCTCAAAACAATTTATTGCAGCGCTCTGCAGGCTATGCCAAAGAGATTGCATTGACCTCGCAGCAGAACAATTTGCATTTCGATTTCTTTGTGCCAGGCTTTAACTATAAGCGTCGTTTCAGCTATTGGTTGGAAGGCCATGACCAGGATTGGAGTGAAGGTTCGTATCTGCCTTATGCTGATTTTAACTATCTGGATCCGGGCGAGTATAAGTTACATGTACGAGCCACCAACGATATGGGTGTGTGGACCAAAGACGGACATACTGTTATCCGTATCTATATTGCTCCTTCCATTTGGATGAGCAAAAAAGCTTTCTTAGCCTATGGCATTATTGCGCTTCTGGTAGCCGGCGCTGTAGTTGCTTTCTTCTTGCTTCGCAAACGTAAAAGATAAACCAACAAACCCTGTTACATCGACTGTAACAGGGTTTTCTTTTTTTGTGCCCCAAGCGGGACTCGAACCCGCACGACCGCAATGGTCAAGGGATTTTAAGTCCCTCGTGTCTACCATTCCACCATCAGGGCAGCATTTTCACCGATTGGGAATAAATATCCTCTTTTCGGTTAGGCGGGTGCAAAGATAGTAATTTTTGTAATAAGTGGAACACATTCGATGAAAAAAAAATAAAAAAAGTTGCTTTTTCGACTTTTTTTTCATTTTTTAGCCTAAAATATGGGGATAATTTTGTATCTTTGCCGCAAATTTAAGGATAAGGACGGATTCTATCCCTCGAAACCTTCTAAAATATGTCTGCCGTAAAAGAGAAATTGATTATCTATCAGGCATTGGTCCGATTGTTCGGAAATACCAATCTGACGCGAAAGCCGAATGGCTCTATCGCAGAAAACGGGTGCGGCAAAATGAACGACTTTTCATTATCGGCTCTCAGAAGTATCAAACAGTTGGGATGTAATTCAATCTGGTACACAGGTTTGATTCAGCAGGCATCCGCCACCGATTATGGCGATTTTAATATACCCCGGCAGAATCCACAAGTTTTAAAAGGTAGAGCCGGATCTCCTTACGCAATTTCTGATTATTATTCTGTCAGCTGCGATTTGGCAGTTGATCCGGCTCATCGTATGGATGAGTTCGACGATCTGGTTATTCGTACACACAAGGCAGGACTGAAGATGTTCATCGACTTCGTGCCGAATCATGTGGCTCGCCAATACAAGTCGGTCACTAAGCCGGAAGGAGTAGAAGATCTGGGTGAAAAAGACAATCCCGGATTCCAGTTTGATCCACAGAATAATTTCTATTATTGTTCCGATGCCTTGCATCTTGATAAGGTCGGCACCTTCGGTGATTACAAAGAAGAACCTGCTAAAGCCACAGGCAACGACGTGTTCCATGCCTGGCCTGACAAGAACGATTGGTATGAGACCGTAAAACTCAACTATGGTGTAGATTATTGCGGAGGTGGAGGTTATCATTTCAATCCGATTCCCAATACTTGGCAGAAAATGCTCGATATTTTGCTATATTGGGCTGCCAAAGGTGTAGATGGTTTCCGCTGCGATATGGTTTTCATGGTGCCAGTCGATTTCTGGCATTGGGCCATTGATAAGGTGAAAGAGAAATATCCCCATATTGTTTTCATCGCTGAAATTTACGATCCGGTCATTTATCGTAGTTATCTGGAGTACGGCGGTTTCGATTATCTGTACGATAAGGTTGGGCTTTATGATACTTTGCGTGCGGTGGTGGAATGCCGGGAGAGTGCCTGCGCCATTACCCGATGCTGGCAGAGCGTGGAAGGCTTCCAGCATAAAATGCTCAATTTTCTGGAGAACCATGACGAGCAGCGTATTGCCAGCGATTTCTTTGCAGGCGATGCGATAAAGGGGCGTCCGGCAGTGGCTGTTTCCTGTCTGATGAACACCAATCCCTTCATGCTCTATTTCGGACAGGAACTGGGAGAGTCTGGTATGGAGCAGGAAGGTTTCAGCGGACGAGACGGACGCACCACAATCTTCGACTATTGGGCAGTGGAAAACATCGCCAAGTGGGCAGGTCCGAAAAAGAATTTCAGTAAATCGAATATCAGTAATTCGCAGCGTCAGATTCGCCAATGGTATGAAAGTGTACTCAACATCGCCAATAGCTGCGAAGCGCTGCGTGAGGGATCGTTCTATGATCTGACATATTGTAATTTCGACAATCCCGATTACAACATTCATCGTCAGTTCGCCTTCTTACGTCACAGTGGTTCGGAGATGGTGCTTGTTGTTGCCAACTTCGAAGCCGAAGATAAAGTGGTTCGTATCAATATTCCTATTGAAGCTTGGCATTACGTCGGTGTTAAGACCAACCGAAAGCGCTGTTTTGAAGATCTGATTACTGGTGAAACAGAAACGCGCTCTCACTCCATTCATCAGCCGTTCGAACAGAAGGTTCGAGGCTACGATGTGGCAGTCATCCGTTTCCATTCCAAATAAGTACATACATTTTCTATAATATAATATAATGAATAACAACTTTCTAATCGTTTCAGGACGTGCAACGCGTTACCTGGCTGAAAAGATTGTAGCTCGCATGGGTTATTCCCTGGGCAATTTGAACATCACCACCTTTGCCGATGGCGAGTTCGGTGTTTCGTTTGAAGAAACTATTCGTGGCAAACATGTATTTCTTGTGCAGAGTACCTTCCCGTCGGCAGACAACCTGATGGAGCTTCTCCTGATGATTGATGCAGCTAAGCGTGCTTCTGCAGCACAGATTATCGCTGTGATTCCGTATTTCGGATGGGCCCGTCAGGATCGTAAGGACAAGCCGCGTGTTGCCATTGGCGCCAAGTTGGTGGCCGATATGCTGAGTAAGGCTGGTATTGACCGCCTGATCACCATGGATCTTCATGCCGATCAGATTCAGGGTTTCTTCGATGTACCGATCGATCATTTGCGTGCATCGAATGTTTTGGCTCCGTACATCGCCAATCATGTAGGTTTGGAGAATCTGGTGATGGCTTCACCGGATGCCGGCGGTTCGAAGCGAGCTTTTGCCTATGCAAAGTTCTTTAATGTCCCGATGGTGATGTGCGACAAGCATCGCGACAAACCTAATTCGATTGGCGATATGTTCCTGATTGGCGACGTAGAAGGTAAGGATGTGGTGCTGGTCGATGATATGGTCGATACTGCCGGAACAATCACCAAGGCTGCCGATCTGATTATGTCGAAGGGGGCCAAGAGTGTTCGTGCTGTTGCCTCACATTGCGTTATGAGCGGTCCTGCCAACGAGCGTATCGAGGCTTCGGCGCTGAAGGAGATAGTTTTCACCGACTCGATTCCTTATCGTGGAAGTTGCAGCAAAGTGAAGACCATTTCGATTGCCGATTTGTTTGCCGAGACGATTCGTCGCGTCATGAATAACGAACCAATTTCTCCTCAGTTCCTGATCTGATCGGAACATCCCAATGTATTTGAAAAAGGAAAAGATTCTATAATTGTAGTTAAACAGATAATATATGTCCAACACTTTCATTCAAGACAAGGTTGTAATGGATGGCTTGACATTCGATGATGTCCTGCTCGTTCCTCAGTACTCAGAAGTTCTTCCTCGTACCGTCGATCTGCGCACCCAGTTCTCGCGTAACATTACGCTGAATGTGCCCATCGTTTCGGCAGCCATGGATACCGTTACAGAATCGAAGATGGCGATTGCTATGGCTCGCGAGGGTGGTATCGGTGTTATTCATAAGAATATGAGTATCGAAGCACAGGCGCATCAGGTAAGTCAGGTGAAACGTGCTGAGAACGGCATGATTTATCAGCCGGTATGCACTTCTCCGAATGCAACGGTTCGTGATGTGCTGAACATCATGGCTGAATATCATATCGGCGGTGTGCCGGTTGTGGTCGGCTCTGATCGTAAACTGGTGGGTATTGTCACCAATCGTGATCTGCGCTTCCAGAAAGATATGAGCCGTCAGATCAGCGAGGTGATGACTTCCAATAACCTCGTTACTACGCATGTGGGTACCGATCTGGTTACGGCTGCCGACATCTTGCAGGAGAACAAGATCGAGAAACTGCCCGTAGTGGATGCAGACGGACGTCTCGTTGGTCTGATTACCTACAAGGATATCACCAAGGCCAAGGACAAGCCGAATGCCTGCAAGGATGACAAGGGCCGTCTGCGTGTAGCTGCCGGCGTAGGTGTCACTCCCGATGTGATGGATCGTGTGTCGGCTTTGGTCGATGCAGGAGTGGATGCTGTGGTGGTAGATACTGCTCATGGACATTCGAAAGGCGTTGTTGGAGTGCTCGAAAAAATCAAATCGACATACGATTGCATCGACGTTGTGGTCGGAAATATTGCTACCGGCGAGGCTGCCAAGTATCTGGTGGATGCCGGAGCTGACGCTGTCAAGGTGGGTATCGGCCCGGGTTCTATCTGCACCACCCGTATCGTGGCAGGTATCGGTGTGCCTCAGCTTTCTGCGGTTTACGATGTTGCCAAGGCTTTACAGGGCACAGGTATTCCGCTTATTGCCGATGGCGGTATCCGCTATTCGGGCGATATCGTGAAGGCTATTGCAGCCGGTGGTTACAGCGTAATGTTGGGCGGCTTGCTGGCTGGCGTCGAGGAATCGCCAGGCGAGACCATTCTGTTCAACGGACGTAAGTTCAAGGCCTATCGCGGTATGGGTTCATTGGACGCTATGCAGGCGGGTTCCAAGGACCGGTACTTCCAGAGTGGCGAGGCAGATGTCAAGAAACTGGTGCCGGAAGGCATCGTGAGCCGCGTTCCTTACAAGGGTGCCCTGCTTGAGGTAATTTACCAGATGGTGGGCGGCTTGCGTGCCGGTATGGGCTATTGCGGAGCGAAGGATATTCCGACACTTCATGCCACTTCGAAGTTTACCCGTATCACCAATGCAGGTATCCTTGAAAGCCATCCGCACGATGTGACCATCACCAAGGAAGCTCCTAACTATTCACGTGGAGAATAAGCGGAGTATCCCGGCCCCGGACAAACCGATAGACATCTGTTAATTCAGCCATCCGATGAAAATATTCCTTCCTACGAAACTGATACTGCTTGCGGTGCTGCTCTTTACGGGAGCAGCATTGCGGGCTCAGACCCATTACGTCATGATCGAGACGAATATGGGCAACATGAAAGTGATGCTCTACGATGATACGCCTAAGACCACTGCCAATTTCTTGAAAAAGGTGCGGGAGGGGTATTATAACGAGACGCTCTTTGGTCGTGTCATTCAGAGTTTCATGATTCAAGGTGGTGCTCCTGATTCGCGCAATGCCGGTCCGGGTTGGAGCTTGGGCTATGGCGATATTGACGAGGAGATAGATGGCGAAATCCGTCCGAATCATATTCCCAAGAAGGGAGCTTTGGCGGCTCCGCATCGCGAGCACATCAAGAATTCCGATATGTCGATGTTCTTCATTGTGCAGGGCTATGTGCAGAGCAAGGAGTATTGGCGAGGTTGGGAAAAAGTGAACAACGAAGCTGCCCGAAAGGCGGCTAAGAAGAAGGTGATGACTCAGGCCGTCAAGGATAGTCTGGCAGCCCTCAAACCCGGCGATTTTGCTCCTAATGCCGAGCGTGAGCGCTACAATAGTTTTGTGCGAAAGGTGAATCATCAGATTGACAGTATCGCACGTGCTACGCCAGGCACACGTTTCTTCACCGACGAGGAAATCGAGGCCTATAGCACTATCGGTGGCGCCTACCATCTGTATATGGATTATACCATTTACGGCGAAGTGGTGGAAGGCTTGGACGTTATTGATAAGATTGCTGATCTCGAAACCAATTCAGCAGATCGTCCGCGCAAGGATGTCCGTATGAATATCCGAGTGATCAAATAATTATAAAAGGCACTCGCTGCTTTGCGCCTGGTAACCGTTCGGGAACCAGGCGTTTATGTTTCCTTCCGGTTTTTTCTCGAAGAGTCCGAACAGGGCACTGCCCGAACCCGACATCGAGGCATAGACGGCCCCGTGGTCATATAATGCCTGTTTGACATCGGCCAACTCTGGATGCAAAGGGAAAACGGAATCCTCGAAGTCGTTTTTTATGCAATTCTTCCAAGTGGCAACCGGTTGCTTCAGCAGTTCGAACAACGATGTTTCTGGCCAGGCTGGATGCACGTTGCTGTAGGCCTCTTTGGTGCTGACACCGAACGGCGGTTTGACCACCACCAGCCAGTAGCCCTTCAGCGAAAGGGGATAGGGTTCCATCTCGCTGCCGATACCCTCACAATATTGTGCCGAATTGAAGTGTCCTGTTTCGTTCGGTAGGAAGCGGCATCGGCAAAAGAAGGCACAATCAGCCCCCATGGCAGCCGCCTCTTTCTCCAGTTGTTCGTCGCTGATGTCGAGCCGGAAAAGATTGCGAAGCAGGAGCAGGGTATAGGCGCCGTCGCTGCTGCCACCACCCAAACCGGCCCCGAAAGGCACGCGCTTCTCCAGATGGATGCTAACCCCAGGCAGGTCGGGAAATAACTTCTGCAAGCGCCGGTAGGCCTTCACGCAGAGGTTCTGCTCCGGATCGCCGTCAATCACGAGTCCGGTCTGCACCATGCGGCATTCACCGGGTTTGCCCTCGGAAAGTATTTCGAGGGCATCCCGCCAACCGATAGGATAGAACAGGGTTTGCAAAATGTGATAGCCGTCTTCGGGGCGGCGATGGCAGACAAAAAGTCCTAAATTGATTTTAGCATTCGGGAATGCCATTTCTTTATCTAACATAAACGAGTATCTTTGCTGCAAAGATGAGTATTTTTCCCGACTTCTCCAAATTATCCGCTGCCAAATTGTCAAAATCCGTAAAAACCTGGCTCGTGGCATGATTTTTGCTGCGAGAAAAACAGGTATAATTGTAAATTATAAAAAAATATATATTATGGAACAAAACGAAAACAAAAAAGAACAGGAAGAAGTGCTGAACAACGAGCAGACTTCGGCCGAGACAGACAAGTCGGTTGAACAGGAGGAGAATCAGGCAGAAGCTCAGGCAGATGCAGAAAACGCTGCCGGAAAAACGCCCGAAGAGCGTATTGCAGAACTGGAAGAACAGCTCAAGGTGCAGAAAGACCAGTATTTGCGTATGCTGGCCGATTTCGACAACTATCGCAAGAACCAGCTCAGGAAAACCAACGATCTGTTGAAGTACGGAGGCGAGAGCGCGTTCTCGAAACTGCTTCCCATCATCGACGACTTCGAGCGTGCCATTGAACACAATGAGAAGGCCGATGATGTGAATGCCGTGAAAGAAGGCTTCAACCTGATCTATAGTAAGTTCAAAACCTATTTGGAACAGAACGAGGTGACGGTGATTCCGGCCAATCAGGGCGATGGCTTCGACGAGAATCTGCATGAGGCTATCACCATGTTCCCGGCTCCGGCTCCTGAATTGAAGGGAAAGATTGTAGATTGTGCTACCAAGGGTTACAAGTATAAAGACAAGGTAATCCGTATTGCCAAAGTGGTAGTGGGTGAATAATTCGAAAAACTATGGCAACAAAAACTAAGAGAGATTATTACGAAGTGCTGGGTCTCCAGAAGGGGGCTACAGACGACGATATAAAGAAGGCTTATCGGAAGATGGCTGTCAAGTGGCATCCTGACAAGTGGCAGCAGGCTTCGGAGGCTGAAAAGAAAAAGGCGGAAGAGAACTTCAAGGAAGTGGCTGAAGCCTACGAGGTGCTGAGCGATGCTAATAAGCGTGCCCGGTACGATCAGTTCGGCTTCAATGCTCCTGGAGGTTTTGGTGCCAATAGCGGTGCCGGAGGATTCGGCGGTTTCAGTTCCGATTTCGATCCGATGGACATCTTCAACGCTTTCTTTGGCGGTGGGGCTCGCGGCGCTTCAGGAGGCAGCCGTTCCTATTCTTTTAATTTTGGCGGAAGCAGTCCGTTCGGCGAGGCATTCAGCGGATTTGACGGTTTTGGCGGCGGTTTCGGCCGGCGCAGCACGAAAGGTGCTGACCGGCGTATCACGCTGAAGGTCACTTTGCAGGAGATTGCTAAAGGCGTTACCAAGAAAGGTAAGATCCAAGGGGAGGAGATCAGCATTCCCTTGCCGGCCGGTGTTCGCGAAGGGCAGCAGTTTAAGCTGGCTGGCAAAGGATACCCGTCGCAGGTGCAGGGCGGACAGCCCGGCGACCTGTTGGTGAACATCGAGGAAGTGCCGGATCCCGAACTCCTGCGCGACCGCGACGATCTTGTCTATAACTTGGCTTTGCCGTTCGCAACGGCAGCGCTTGGCGGACAAGTGGAGATTCCGACACTCGACGGACGTGTGCGTATCACCGTCAAACCGGGCACGCAGTCAGGTTCGATGCTTCGTCTGAAGGGCAAAGGTCTGCCCAACACCGAAGGTTACGGTAAGGGCGATCAGATCGTCAACGTACTGGTTTATGTGCCTGAGACGCTGACGGACAAGGAACGCAAAGCAATAGAGAGTTTGCGCGATTCGCAGAACTGCCAACCTTCTGAAAGCAAGCGGCAGACGATGTTCTCGAAAATCAGGCATCTGTTCACACGACATCAGGAAGAGGCGTATCAGTAAATTTGGCTAAAATTAGAGAAAGACTGGATATATGTATTAGCAGAAGAAGGCATATCGCTTTCTCCTGCTTTTTTTTGATTTCCCGGATTCAAGGATTCGCGCCGATTCAGCGGAAACGATTTCAAATCTTCCGGAGTTACCTCCGACACAGCGGATTTCATTTCCTGCGCTCCGGAGTTGTCGCTGATTCAGCGGAAACGATTTCATATCTTCCAGAGTTGCCGCCGACACCGTCGCCGCGAGATCCTGAAGATTTGAAATGCTTTTCCGTGTGTCGGCAGTAACTATAACGGTTGAACACTTGTGCCGTTAGGAGCGAGGTTAAGCAAGACGTGACTTATCTGGGTTTGTAGTCCTCGTGGTAGTTTCACATCCAGGGAAACAGGAGCATCGCTGTTGTTAATGGCCACTAAAACAGCTTCACCCATATAAATACGAAGGAAAACAAAAGCAGCATCATCAACGTAGAGTGGAAGATAATCGCCAAATTGCAATGCCAGGTTTTGGCGACGCAGATGAGTTAACTCTCGCACTTGGTCCAAAAGTGTCTGCTCTTGAGCGTTGTAACCGTTGAACCGCATCATGCGACGGTTGTCAGGATCATTACCTCCAGCCTGTCCGTATTCATCACCCTGATAGATGCAAGGAACGCCTGGTAGTGTCAGATTCAGCGTTTGCAATAAAAGTGCCTTGGCGAAGGCGCGCTTAGCGTCTCCGACTCCGATTTCGCGTGTCCAGCCAGCCTTTTTACCATCTTCATCCCAAGACACAGCTCCACCCGCCAGACTGATGAAACGTGTCTTGTCGTGATTGCCGGAAATAATACCCATCGTATTGTGTGCCCCGTATGCGGCTTCGCTCTCTTCGATGACTTGCGCCAAGTCTTTCATCGAGCGGTTATTGTGGTTTGAGAAAACATCAATAGCTGTGTGGTAGATGTTGAAATCGAACTGCGCATTCAGCATGCCCGTTTTCACGTATGAACTAATCAGTTCCGGTGATCCATAGGTCTCTCCAATCATCCAGATGGAACGTTGGCTGAGTTGCGGATCCGTTGCCAGTTTGCGTCCGAACAGACGCCAATAGTTCAGCGGAATGTGTTTGCAGGCATCGTGACGGAATCCATCAAACTCGAAATTGCGAACCCAATAGAGTGCGGAATCGGTAAGCTGGTCGGCGATGTCTGGTCTCTCCAGATTCAGGCTGGGAATGTGCCTGTCGAACCAAGTGGTCAGACGATAGTCGCCGTCCCAGAGTTCCAGGTTCGGCCGGCCGTCGGCAGTTAACGAATCTGTCGCCCAATCCGGATGGGCCTGAAACAGCGGAGAATGGATGTGCAGATGATTTGCTACGTAATCGAGCACCACGTTCATGTTATGACGATGTGCCACACTGAGCAGTTCCTGCAATTCGGCATCGGTGCCGAAACGTTCATCCACCTTGGTAATATAAATAGGCCAATAACCATGATAGCCAGAGAACTTCGTACGCGGAGTTTCATTCAGTCCCCACGCGTCATACGGGTTTTGTGTTATCGGGCTAATCCAAAGCGTATTGATGCCCAGATCTTCAAAGAATCCGTCCTCAATCTTCTGCGTGATACCAACCAGATCTCCACCTTGGTAATCTGCTTGGGGCAAAACGAGCTCCGGATTGCCGATGCTCCAGTCGTTGGATGTAGATCCGTTATTGAAACGGTCTATCATGAGAGAATAGAGAATCTGAGACTCCGGATCGTGCCGATTCAGCGAACCTGTGGACGTAACTATTTTTCCATTTTCGAGCGGAATGAGAATATCACTCATGAGTGTGGTGGCTGTGGCGGCATATACCCGCAGATAGGAGCGAGAAGGACTTCCTTCCGGTAGTTCTGGAAGTTTTACGGTAATCTGTTCATCGTTCCATTGGAGGTTCGATGCCGGCAACAGGGTATTCTGCCACAATGCCAGGACCTTCTCCGGCTTTTCCGTAAAGCCGATTTTCACTTGCTTACCATCGGTCCATGTTGAGTAGAGATGAGCGTAACCCGTTTGAAACGCGTTACCGTCTTGCGTGACCAAAGTCAGCACATTGCCGTCTTTCCAGCATTGCAAGGTGCCCAGGGGAGCCAGAGCCGTACAGCAGAACGTACTGTCGGTGACCTCTTCGATACTCACACCAGTACCTGCCACAATCGAATCGAAATTTTCGATGGCAGGGAAGTAGTCCGTCAGATAGTTCTCTTGTCGGGGAGAAGTGAGGAATACGACACTTGATCTCCGCTCATTGCCTGCCAACGGCCCGATAGCGTTCTGTTGGCAGGAAGAAAGCATGGATAGCATCGAGCACACTATTGCAAAGGAAGAAATAGCACTTTTTTCCATAAACCGATATTGAAGATTTGCTTTAACCGATTACCGAACTCTGTGACGGACGAGGAGGTAAGCAGAAAGCGGATCTGCCTCACCTCTTAAGATACCGTCCTGAACATTGAAAATCTTACCGGTCATTCGGTCCTGATACTCATTATCTGGCAATGTGGTCGGCAGTTCGACGGTCACTTTATTGGGTTGAATATTGATGAGAGCAACACCTGTTTTACCGCGACAAACTTCTGCAAGCGCACCTTCCTCACTGAAATAGACGGTCTCGGGAAGACCTCGCATCCAATGTCGGAACTGATTGGCTGCTTTTACCAAAGGATGCTTAAAGTTGTCGTTGCCTCGAGCACCTACTACGTTATTGCCCCAGTAGTTACCGGCAGGTCCGTCGCTGCCGGCAGGACGGCTGTAGAACAAAGGTGTTCCAAAGGCACGACAGGTAAGATAAACCCAGCCTAAACGGATCTGTTGGTCAGAGAGGTGTGCGGACTCATGGTCATTACAGTACGTATCGTGACTTTCCACCCAGGTAACAAGCTTGTATGGCTCAACCGGATGGCAATAAAGGGCAACATCGGACACTAACCAATTGGCAGAATCAATATCCCGACGCAAATCCCAGCCCAAACCGGAAGCCGTCAGTCCCATATATTCGGCATATTCCGTTTCCTTTACGTTGCGGTCTTGCAAGACTTCTCCATAGATGAAGAGGCTGTCGGTGGTGATGCAAAGACTGCTGTCGAGCGCTGATTCCCGCCCCATTACTACAGGCCAGAAATTGTTTTGAGGCGATTTCTCATCCTTCGGATCGCTGGGCAGTCCGATATGTTTTGCTGTATCGTAGCGGAACCCGCGTACACCGCAGCGGATAAGCTGATTGATATAATGCAGGAAGTAAGACTGGAATGCCGGATTCTCCGTGTTTACGTCAGGCAGTCCGCCCATTTGTCCGGTGGTACATTGGAAGCGGTCGTTATAGTCGGTAATCTCTGTGCGACCGTTGGCGTGATAGAGATTCTCATGTCCGCCAACGGCTGCGTCTAAGGCTGGTTTCACTTGGGTGTCATCGATAGCTGTATGATTCGGCAATACATCGACAATAATACGAATGCCGTATTTCTTGGCTTCCGTACAAAGCTCCTGAAGATCTCTGGCGGTACCGACCTGATAGTTTCCAATTTTCCAATCGACTGGCTGGTAATGGTAATACCATTTGCCGTGTCCGAAGAGCTGGTTACCGCCTCCCGGATCGTCAGCAGTTTCTGTAATACATAGTTGAGCAGGTGGTGTCTGCACAATGGTATAGCCTGCTTCGGCTATGTCTGGCAGATTCTCGCGAATGGTATTGAACGACCAGCACCAGGCATGCAGAATGATGTCGTTGTTAGTCACCTGATCATGTACATCGGGTGCGGTCTTGGAAGAAGTGCAACTCAAGGTGCATAAACTCCCCAACCCCAGCAACGCTATGGTTAGATAATGCTGTATTTTCATCATTGAAGATAATGTGTGTTTCTGTTATTTGATCAATATCTTCTTACCTCTTTGAAGATAGATTTGTCCTTTTTTCATCTCGGTAACCCGACGTCCCAACAGATCGTAAACCGAAAGGTCGGTAGGAGTGGATGTACTTACTGCCGGAAGGTCGGAATACTGGGAGGTAACATCGGTTACGGTATATTTATTGCCAGACTTGGTACTGTTAATAATATAATAAACATCGGCTTTCATTCCAGTCACATCGACGGTTTGCGTGCCGCCGCCCGTAGTGGTGAACACGAAATTCACGGCATAGTCTTCGTTCTTGGGAATCTGGAATGACTGTGTGTACCAGGTCAGGTTGCCTTCGGTCACAGTATTGGTCAGTTTTTTGCCTGGCCAGCCACCATTGATCTGCTCGTTGTCCGGTCCGGCCCATACGTAAGCGAACAAAGGATTAAGCACACCTGATTGGTTGCAGACGTGCATGGTGGCCGTATAGTATTCTGAAGTTACGGCCTCCTGGAATGTATATGTACGACTTTGGATGTTCTTAACTTCGCCATTCGTCAACAATCCGACCTTCAAAACCGTAGTAGATGTAATGCTGAGTTCCGTGCCGCTCTGCACACTGGCTGATGTTGTCGTAGGGGTAGAACCATCGATGGTATAGACCAGTTTCGCATCGGAAGCAGCTGATACTGCTACCAGTGGAACCTTGACGGTCTCGCCAACGGTATAGGTACCAGAACCTCGGCCAATCCAAGGGGCTTCGAGCGTATTTAATACATAATATTTGTAGTTCTTGCCAGAGAGAATCTCAATATAGTTTGCGGCTACGTTGTAAGTATAGTTTCCACATAGAACGCGCAACGTTCCTCGGGTTCCGGTAACGGTTCGTCCGACATAGGCTGTCCCGCTCATCCATTCGGCATACTGACTTTGGCTGTGGATGCCCACCAGACGACGTGCTTCAATCAGGTTCTTGATTTCCTCTTTGCAGTCGGTCCAATGTTTCAGGAAGACGCAAGGTGTGCCTGGCATTGCCAGCATCCAGGCGTTCAAGGCAACGGTGTCGGCTTTGATAGGATCCTTGGAAGCCGTAGCTGAACGGTATTCCGTATCGTGGTTCTCGACAAAAGTCACAGCATAACGCCGATAATTGGTGTCGTTATTGACTGCCGCATTTTTCAAATTACCCCAGTTCTTGTTGTTCACCGCATCGCGACAAGTATAGCGGAAGGGGAAGTCGAAGGCGGCCGACTGAGGGACGTTATTAATCTTGGTGTTGTTAATCCAGTTCGTTACAGCTGATACATTGCCGTCCCAGTATTCGCCGACTGAGAAACGGACACCGGCATTCACGTTATAATCTGCCACATGTGAGCCGTTGAAACCTTTTACCATATCGTAACGGAAGCCGGTATAACCCATATCATCCACAAGGAATTTCGTATAGGCCAACACGTTTTTTTGTACGTTGGCCGACTTGTGGTCAAGGTCGCGCATACCGCCCCAGCCTTCTCCTTCATCCTTATTGGATGAAAGACTATAGCCGTTTTGGGTTGCCCAAGTCTTGGTGTCTCCGCCATCGTCGTCGGCAACAATGTCGGTACTTTGCATTTGGTAAGTGACGCCTTTATAAGTCTCAGCCGGGAAATCCACCCAGTTCGAGACATTCTTGCGATGATTAACCACGACATCGGCTATGAGACCCGTTCCTTTCTGTTTCAAGGTGCTGATGAGCGAACGCAACTGTTCTTCTGTACCGAACGATGAACGTTGGTCGAAGTAGTAGAGTGGATCGTAGCCCATTGAAGTGCTGCTGCCCGTGTAGGCCGACTGTGGAACCCAAAGCAACGAGAAATAGTTAGAAATCTCGTCAGCCTGAGCCTCCAATTTGGTCCACTTGGTTGCCGAATAGGAATCCCAATAGAATCCTTGCAGCATCACGCCGTCATAATTTTCAGGCCAACCTTGGGCTTGTAGATTGCTGGCAGTCGAAACTGCCAGCATAAGCATCAAAGAACGGAATGTCTTCATAGCCGATGTGTGTATTTAAAGGAAAAATTATTGAGCCTCGATGGTAGCTACACCCTTGTCGTCACAATTCGGGGCAAAGGTAATCTTGTAGGTGCCATCGGCAGCAATACTCAGGTTAGCGCCACCATTGGAGGTCAGGGCATCAAGAGCGGCTCCACCCCAACTGATGGCCCATTGTTTGTTGGCACGGAATTTGAATTCACCGGCTTTCAAAGCTCCGGTATATTCCCAAACTTTTGTGGCAGTATTGAAGGTCATATCGAAATCTGTGCCCCATTCAGGATCGCCAGTAGCGCTACCAACGATGCTGACAGTAAGAGGAGTCACAGTGTAGGTATAGGCCGACATATCGACATCCATCTGGTAGAAACCAGCTGCTACGGAAGCTATATTGCCACCATCGCCGCTCAGTTTACCTTCGCCTCCGTCGCCATACCAGGCTCCATCTACAATCTTAAATTCGCCATCGATGTAGTAGAATCCCTGATAGGTGCCGACACCCTTGAGTGCCAACGGATTTGCGCTGGCATCCCAACCATTGGAATTACCTGCATAGTAGATGAAGTCTGACCATGCAGCACCAGCCGCAGTCTGGGTGAATACAGCCTTGTGGTTACCATCGTAAGAAAGTGTCAACTCAATGTCATAGGTGCCTGCAGCAAGAGAGATGTTGGCACCATCTTGAGTCATGCCTTCAACGGTAGTTACATCGCCTGCGGTAGTTCCAGTGCCGCCCCAGTTGATAACCCAGTCAGCATTAGCACGGAACTTGACGCCACCCTTAGCCAGCTCGACACCAGTTGTCTTGTAAGAACCGGAAGTAGCATCATAGGTAAGCTCTACATCTCCACCCCAACTGTTGAAGTCGCCAATCAGACCGACTTTTTCAATGGTAGTCAGACTGTAGGTCATCGTAGTGAGATCGAGAGTAATCTCGTACATGCCTGAAGTAGCAGGAGCCGGACAGTTTCCTGCACCATTCTCATCGAGGGTGTAGCCTCCGTTGTTCTCCAGATCATTGTCCCAGTTGTCGGCATTTGGCTTGAACTTGAACTCACCATCCAGATAGTAATAACCTTTGTAGATACCGGTCGGATTGCCGTCTTCGTCTTTGGTGACACGCAAAGTGTGGCTGGTGCTCCAACCAGACTCATTGCCAATTTCATAGAAGTATTCTGCGAAACTGAGCGTTTTGCTTTCCCAAGTCTGATCGAGCATATCGAAGGATACCTTGAAGAACTTTGCAGTAGCATCGTAAGGGAACGAGAAGTTACCTCCGACGTTGTGATAGTTAAACTTGCCTTCTGCATCGGCTGCACCGAGGCATTCCGACCAATCGCCTCCAACGCCGGAAATAGGAGTGACTTTGAACTGGATGCCGTCGTTGGTAACAGTTTCAACCTTGTCTGCAGGAATCTGGAAAGTGCAAGAGAAAACAGAGTTCTCATAGACATCCCCACCACCATTGGTCAATACATAGGTTGTGTCGTTATTGTTCCA
The DNA here is from genome assembly GCA_017449065.1 of Bacteroidales bacterium. Lineage (GTDB taxonomy): Bacteria > Bacteroidota > Bacteroidia > Bacteroidales > UBA3663 > Liminaster. Next base: position 50,315 of record JAFSKF010000031.1, on the reverse strand, counting down.
GTCATTGAAGTTACCGGTCAAATAATACCGGGTTTCGATGTCCGGAGCCTGAGGAATCGCCTTAATGGCAAAAGGCTGAGATGTCAGTTTTACACTGGCTGCATCGTTGGCTTCCCATACAGAGAGGGAGGCCTCCAATTGACGTTCAACAGGACGCTTGCCATACGAACTTTCCAAATAGCCTTGCAAATCGGAAGCCAGCATATAACCCTCTTCAGAAATGTCGAAAGTAGCTGCTTCAATCAGGTTGTCTGCTGTAGAAAGCGTAATGGAGTAAGCAGGACTATAACTTTCATTTGAAGCTGTAGGAGCTGTAATCTCGCAAACTTTGACATATGTGGTATCGAGCAGGCGGAAGTCGATGGTATTGACAGCAGTCACACTGCCGTCTCCAAAGGTAACGACCGCTCCCGGTGTGGTGCTCTGCGGATTCACCCAGTCCTTGTAGTCATCGTCGGAGCAAGCGGTTAGAACTGCTGCGCCCAAAGCCATGACGTATAAAAATTTATTTTTCATAGTTTAATTCTTTTTTACAACTATATTATTCTTCCTGGAGAATGAAACGATAGAAACGTGTAATATCGTTGTAGATTACGAGGTACTTTCCGGCAGCAGGGCAGATGTTTGCACCATTGTTGGTGCCATAACCGTAGTAGCTGCCATCCTGAGTTTCGCTGATTGAACCGCCTGAATTATAATCCCATGAACCTGGCTCTTTGAACTTGATTTCTTGAGCGCCATCGAGCGTTATGGTTGTGTACCAGTCATGGTTTTCAGCGCCATCATAAGAATGAACCGGTTCCATTGCGGTATCACCCCAATCGTTGAAGTTTCCTGAAACACACATGCCAGCAAATATGGTAGGTGTGCCGTCGTAAGCTTCAACCTTAACTGCACTTGAGCAATCTGCCTTGTCGTCAATACCATCTAACTTCTCAGTATCGATAGTGATCGTATAGATGCCTGCTGTTGGAACCGTAATGTTGCCAGAGCCGCCATCGTTCTTGACAAAAGCACCGTAGGCACTGCCTTGTCCGATTTGTTCGTCCCAAGATGAAGTAAGGTGTTTTACCTTAAAGCCATTGCCGCCCAGATAACCAGTCCAGGTAATCTGACCGAAGCCGGTCTTCTTATCATATTCGAAGTCGGCCACTGTCTGCATTGGCAGGCTTCCAGTAGGAACGTCAGAGCCCCAGCTACCATTACCGATATCAGCGCCGATGAGGTACCAGATATCAGGATCTGCATTCTTCAGTTCTACATAATAAGGAAGTGTCTGAACCGATACTGTGTTCGAGAAAGTCTGTGAAAGAACCTTGAAAGAAGCGTTTTGCACGAAAGCGCGAACACGGATGGAAAGTGTCAGAGCATTGTTGAAAACAGCATCGCCCTCAGGCCATTGGTTGAGAGTTTCCAAAGCGGTCGCAATAGCCGAAGCCGAAACTTCTACATCACAAGTAGTGAACGTTTCGTCAAGAGCAATAAAGTCGGCTGCACTGTTATCAAGCGAATCGGCATTGTAGGCTGTAGTGAAACTGCCGGTGTTGGAAAGCTGAACTTCATAATAGGCAGTGACAGGAGCCGAGGGATTGGTGAACTGCGGCTGCGACCAGCTCAATTCGATGCCGTTCGAATTGAAGAGATCTACCACACCTGTACCATAAACAGGTGTGTTGAGCACGAACGATCCATCAGCCGGGGTTACCAGCGTTGGGTTCGAATCGTGGTCAGCATCGCATGAGATGAAAGCCAGGCTACCAGCCACGAGCATCATCGCATAAGAAAATATCTTTTTCATAACTGATTAATCTGAAAATTAATAACCTGGATTCTGTGTGAGGTTAGGATTGGCATTCATATCCTCGTCAGGAAGTGCATAGAGATTGCGGAATGCACCGAAACTGACTCCATTCTGTGTGCCACCCTTCCATTCCCATAGGTAATCGCTGCTGTTATACAGACCATAGCGGATTAGGTCGGTACGACGATAGCCTTCGAAGTACAACTCGCGGGCACGTTCGTCCAAAATCTGATTGAGGGAGTACTGAGCCTGAGTGGTGGCGTGGGCACGAGAACGTAACTGATTAATATAACCGGTACCTGCGTCTGTTGTCACACCTCCGTTTCGGCGAGCATCGGCTTCTGCATAGATCAGATAAGCCTCTGCCGAGCGCATTAGGAAAAAGTCCATATCGACAAACTGCGAGTGACGAGGTGCTCCTTCGCCAGCATAGGTATTACGGAACTTGGCAACAGCAAAACCGTCAAAATACTCGGTAGGAGAAGCGATGCTCAGAGTGCGGTCAATACCATAGAAAAGCGCACGATCGTCGCCGGCAGCAGCCACCATATCTTCGTAGTTTACATTAGGAGCGTCAGAACTTGGGAAGAACTTGTCGAGCAACTGACGACGTGCACGGTTACCTGCCCAGAACTCGGTGGTTCCATAGTCGGAGTTGTAGTTCATATCATCCTTCCAAGTGGAAGCCATCAGGAAGAGGGAAGTACCCCAAGAGGTGGTGGTAATACCGTCCTGCAGCAAAGGCAAAACAGCTTCGGTTGCAGCGCTGGTCTCTCCGTTATCGCCCATAAAGAGCATCTGATAAGCACTCCACTTGCCAGAACCTGTTGTGTTCAGGATGTGAGGACCATTGATGACTTTCTCTGCGTAGGTCTTGGCATCGTCCCAGCGTGCCTCGCCAGTATAAACTTCGGCATTCAGGTACAAACGAGCCAGCAACAAATTGGCAGCATCCTGATCGGCACGGCCATAACCGTCGTCGAAACTCGTCACAGCACGTGGTGCCAGAAGATCATCCTTCAAATCAAGCAGTTCATCTTCCAGCCATTTAAACAAATCAGCACGCTGAATCTGTTTCGGGCTGCTTGCCGAAATCTCGAGTGTGAAAGGCACATTGCCAAAGCAATCCATCAAATAGTAGTAGTCGAGCGCGCGCAGGAAGCGAACTTCTGCAGAACGGGTAGCATCAATACCACCGCAGACATCCATGTAATGATTGCAGTAGTCGATGCCTACATACAAACGATAGTAGAAACCACGCAACATCGGATGAGCAGCATCATACTGGTTGAAGTTGAAAGCCGGGATACCAGGGTCGCCCCAAGCACAGATAGCCTCATCGGTTGGAAGCTCGTTGGCGTTCCAAAGCTGGCGCACATAGCCGGTGGTACCGCCATCTAGACCATCAATATCGCAGTCCCCATTAGCACCGGTATTGCCGGCCAGTGCCATATTGGCATAACACTTGGCATAGAGAGCTGGTTCATCAACCACCATCGTAGAGCTCGGATCTATAGGCGTAACGTCCAGATCATTTACGCACGAAGTGGTCATTCCCATCATCATGGCAAGTGAAGCTACAGAAAGAATATATTTCTTTTTCATGATTGTACGGAATTAGAAGTTAAGTTGAAGACCCAGTTGCATGGTGAATGGACGTGGGTACATGTTGTTATCGATACCACCAGCCACTTCAGGATCGATGCCGTTGTAGTTTGTAATGGTAAAGACATTGGTAGCCGATAGGTTGACACGTCCGTTCAGGCGAGTGTTAAACAAATCGCGGAAACTGTAGCCCAAAGTGATATTGTCGCACTTCAGGAAGGTCCCGTTTTCTACCCAGTAATCAGAAACGGCATGATCGTAGGTCTGCCAGTTACGACGAATACCTGCAGGAGTAGCATTCTGCAAATAATCGAAAGAACTGTCGAAACGCTTTTCGATATTCATCTTGCCGGCCTCGGTATCGTTATAAACATAGTTGTTGAAGCTGGCACGGAGATTGAAACCGAGATCCCAGTTCTTATAACTCAGACGAGAGCTCAAACCAGCCGTGTAAGGAGCGTCAGGCGATTTATAGAAATACAGATCCGCATCGGTAATCGAGCCGTCGCCGTTACGATCTACATAGACGCCTTCCAAAGGCTTGCCGTCTTCGCCGTAAACCTGCTGGTAAACGTAGAAGGTATTCTTTGGATGTCCAGGAGCCTGAACCTGAACGGTATTACCCGTGCCAGCGGAAATTCCACCGACCTTCACCACAGAACTTTCTCCTGTCAGTTTCTTAATTTCGTTCTTGTTGTAGCTGAAGTTACCGGAAATCTCCCACTGCCAGTTGCGTGTTTGAATTGGGCGAACGGTTGCCGAGATTTCTACACCCTGATTCTCCATCGTACCGATGTTGGAGATTACCTGGTTGCGGAAGTTCGAACCGGCACTGACGGAAGCTATGTTAATCAGATCGTTGGTTTTACGCAGATACCAGTCGGCGGTCAAAGTGAAACGATCGCGGAGGAAGCCCAAATCGATGCCGATGTTGGTGGTCTCAGTGGTTTCCCACTTCAAATGTTTATTGTAAGCATCCGGACGATAGAGCAAACCTGTATCGTTCACACCTTTGATTGGATAACGTCCATCTACGTTGGTAGTGTTGACGTTGTAGGTAGCAAAATACTTGTAGTTGCCGATACCATCCTGCTGACCGGTTTTACCCCAGCCGGCACGCACTTTAGCTTCGGAGATCCAATCGATATCCTTTAGGAATACTTCGTCCTTAATTTTCCAGGCAAAAGCAGCAGACGGGAACAAAGACCAGTGATCGTCGAAACGCGAAGATCCGTCATCACGTACGGTAAATGTCAGCAAGTAACGATCCAACAGACTATAGAAAGCACGTCCGAAGAAAGATACCAGATAGGATTCCTGCATCCAGCGGCTTTGGCTCAGCGAGTGTTCGCCATTGGTGCGTGGATCCAAATAGAGGCTACTTCCCCAATATTTCATGTGGCTCCATTCGTAACCTACCATGATATCGAAGTGATTGGCTTTATTGAAATCCTTGATGTATTGAGCATAGGCTGAATAGGTGAGGTTGAACTTCTCTTCAGCCGAACTGCCATCGTTACCATAATAGAAGTTGGTCGGTCCCCAATCTGCATAGGTTGTATGCTGAGCACCGTTACCGTAATCACCTGCAAAGTTCATGTGCAGGTGCAAGTCCTCTAAGCCATGAATCTTATAGTCGAGCTCCAAGTTGCCCTGCCAAGAACGAGAATGTGCTACATCGTCCTTCTCATTCAACTGAGCCACCGGATTGCTGACAGCATTACGTTCAGGATAGAGGGGATAGTTAGGATCGTTCAAAGTCGAACCGTCTGTTACCCAAGCAAAATAACCATTGAAATTGTCGAAACCGGCAGCCTTGATTGGCTGGGTCGGATCAATACGAGTAGCTGAGCCAATAGCATCGGTGTTAGCATATTGCGTGCGGGCATACATGAACTTGCCGTTGAAGTTAACGGTCAAATGCTTGTCAAAGAAAGTAGGATTCAGATTCAAGCTGGCGGTGGTGCGCTTGAAGTCAGAAGTCTTCAGGACACCATCCTGATCGGTATAACCTACAGAAAGACGGTATGGCAGATTTTTTGCCCCCCCCGAAATTGTAATATTGTGATCGTGGCTGACAGCGGTACGATAAATTTCATCCTGCCAATCGGTATCAGCATCTCCCAACAAACTGTAGGCGGTGGAACCTTCGCCATAATAATCGGCGATGAACTTGCGATATTCAGTGGCATTCAACACATCGACAGTCTTGTTGACAGTGCTGACACTAACACTTCCGTTGTAGGAAAGCTGAGGTTTCTGTCCGCGCCCCTTCTTGGTGGTAATGATGATGACGCCATTGGAACCACGGCTACCGTAGATAGCGGTTGCAGAAGCATCCTTCAAAACGGTGAAAGTCTCGATGTCTGCAGGGTTCACCATCGAAAGACCATTGGAAAGACCCTTCACACCTTGGTTATCCAAAGCCATACCATCGATAACGATCAATGGGTCGTTAGAAGCATTCAGAGATGAACCGCCACGAATACGGATGGTGGCACCTTGACCAGGAGCACCGGAACCTGGAGTAACATTTACGCCGGCAATCTTACCCTGTAACATGTCTTGGGCATTGGTTACCACACCGTGATTCTTCTCATCAGGTTTCAATGCAGTAACTGAACCGGTGAGGTCGTTCTTGCGAGCCACACCATAACCGATTACCACAACATCTTCAAGCATTTCGCTGTCTTCTTGAAGTTTAATCATCAAAGGTGATCCGTTGAACACAACCTCCTGGGTCTTATAACCGATGAAGGTGATCACCAAGGTACTGCCCTTAGGGGCTTTGAAAGAGAACAGACCATCCATGTTCGTTGTTGCGCCGGTACCAGTGCCCTTCACAACTACGTTAGCACCAAGGACAGGGTCCCCCATGTCGTCAACCACGGTTCCCGAAACTTCTACGTTTTGGGCAAATACGTTGACTGACATGAAGATTCCAACAAGCAAAGCCAGAAGGAATCTGAAGTTGTACTTCGTTTTCATGTAGTTTTTGGTTTAGTTTAATTATATTAGTTAAAGGTTGTACTCTACTGTCGGCCAAGAACCTTGCCTGACCATACAGTCATTAATTTGTTTTGTGTTTTCTGTTTTTCAAGACATTATTATTTTTGTTTTTAAGTTTGTATTATGGTTTTACTGTTTTTTGTTATAGTTTCTTCAAACTGACCGCACAACCGCCCCCAACGGCAGCTTGCAACGTAAGCCGACTCTTATCGGTCACTACTCTTTTCGAGATGGTGTAGGCGTGAGGATTCGTTTGATAGTGGGCTCCGTGTTTCACATCGTCGGCATAGATAGTAGCTTCGTACTTACAGCCAGTGGAGAGGAAATCAAGCTTAAAGGTGGTCTTGTAGCCATTGGCTGCATTCAGACCGACAAACCAGTTTTCAGATTGTTTGTCTTTGCGGGCAATGAGCAGATGATCGCCTACTTCGCAATCCAGATATTTTGTCTGTTGCCAGTCGCATGGAACGTCCATAATGAATTGGAAGGCATCCATGTGTGTCTCGTAGTTCTCGATGATGTCGGCAGCCATTTGCAGCGGACTGTAAAGTGTTACGTACAGAGCCAGTTGGCGACAGAGTGTGGAATTTACCTGATGCTTATTGTCCGGATTCATCTGGCTCAGATCCATGTTGAAAATTCCCGGTGTGTAATCCATCGGACCACCCATCAGTCGTGTGAATGGCAGAATACACGTATGGTTCAGTTCATTGCCAACAAAACATTCGTATTCTGTGCCTCGGGCCGATTCGTTGCCGATCCAGTTCGGATAAGTGCGACAAATACCTGTAGGACGAGTTGCCTCATGAGCATTGACCATTACGTGATGCTTGGCTGCCTCTTGGATGCAGTAAAGGTAATGATTGTTCATAAACTGCCCATAGTGATGTTCTCCGTAAGGAATAATATTACCTACATAGCCACTCTTTATTGCTTTGTAGCCGTATTTTTCCATCAAATTAAAAGCTTCATTCATGTGGCGCTCGTAGTTCCTTACCGACGACGAAGTCTCGTGATGCATAATCAGGTAAATACCTTTCTCGTGCGCATACTTATTAATGCGTTCGATGTCGAAGTCGGGGTAAGGGGTAACAAAATCAAACACATAGTCTTTCTGGTTGTTCGCCCAGTCTTCCCAACCTACATTCCAACCTTCGATCAAAAGGGCATCGAAACCGTGTTCGGCAGCAAAATCAATGTAGCGCAATGCTTTTTCTGTGGTTGCACCATGACGTCCGTTTGGCCGAACCTGACTGTAGTCGGTCTTACCCAATTGGACACTGGGAAGATCGTTCGTATAAGACCAAGAGCATTTGTTGGTAATCATTTCCCACCAAATGCCCATATACTTGCACGGACGGATCCAGGACGTGTCTTCGAGTTTGCAAGGTTCGTTCAGATTCAGCGTCATGCGACTGGCAAGAATACCTTCGGCACAATCGGAAACGATGACAGTTCGCCAAGGAGAAACACAAGGAGTCTGTAAATGTCCCTTAAAACCTTCTGCATCGGGAGTCAGCCACGAGGTGAAGGTATTCGTCTTTACATCGTACTTCAGGTGCATGGTCGAATAATCGATACAGGCTGCCTCATGCAGATTGATATACAAACCTTGGTCTGTTTTCATCTGCAAAGATGTCTGCACGCAATCTTCAACTGGAGTCGTCGAAGCATTGCCGCAGAAGACATTACTCTGAGGATCGCGGAAAAGCACCGGAATCTCAGATAGGTTAGAGGTCTGCCAGACATTTTCCTGAGTGTCGTAATCGCCCATTACCCACCAAGCCGTATGGTCTCCGGTCATTGCAAATTCCGTTTTTTCTTCCACCAGTGTGAAATAGTTCAACGCATTGAAAACGGATGCGGTTCCTTTTTGTACGGTTTGCGGAAAATTGTAACGGAAGCCAAGCCCATCGTCGAACAACCGGAATTCCAGTTGCACAAAGCGGTTGGAACCGGTTTGCTCCAACAGGATGTCCAACTCATTGTAATGGTTCCGGATTTCCGATTCTTCGCCTAACACCGGACTCCACGTTTCGTCGAAGGAAGTGGTTTCCCGACTCACTTCCACAAAACCCTTCGTGAAGTCAGAGACTTTACCTTTTGCCCAATCAGCAGGAGCCTCTTCGTTAAACTTGAATTCCTCGCGTTCCCTTAATAGGAAACCTAAGCGGCTGGTCTTGATGACTTCCTGCTGGTGATATACCAAGCGATAAGTGGGAGTGCCGAAAGGATCCGTCGAATAATAAAGTTCGACCTGACCGTCCGGTGACGTAAGACTTTGTCCGTAGAGGCTTCCTGTAGTAAAAGCCAAGAGAAGGACGAGTAATCGGAGTGTTCTCATACCGTGTTTTTGCAATGTGGTCTTCGACCTGTGTTGTTTTGGTTTCGCTGGTGCAAAGTTACGGAATATTTGCACATGTTGCGCAATCTTGAACCAAAATATAAACGGATATAAAGGTTTTCAAAAGTTATAGCAATTCATTTTCAATTGGTTATGTTTTCATTCATGTTGTGCAAAATATAACCATACAGGAATTGGAATAAAGTGTTTCCCAGACAGAAATACAAGCTTTTGCGACTCAAAAATCAATCACTACAGACTGTCTGGGTTGCAGCGTCAGAGTGCCAGAAAGATCTATCAGCTTGTCGGTCAATATATCTTTTCCCCGGAAGGCAGGAAGCACTTCTGCGTAACGCTCAAGGGTAAGAGTCTGAGCTTCGTTGGTGCCATTCATGAAAACGGTTACACGCTGGTTGCCTAATGAACGGCTATATACATAGCAGCCTTTCTGGCAGGCGAAATGCTTCAATTCTCCCCATTGGACTGCTTTGCAGCCTTTACGCCAGTTCAGCAGGCGTTTGGCATAATCGAAATATTCTTTTTGCAGCGAAGAACGTCCGGCTGCCTCCAAAGCTGGGACAGGGAAGTCCTGACGAAGCCATCCGTCGCCGTCTTTCTTGCTGGCAAACATCCCCAGTTCGTCGCCATAGTACAGTTGAGGAATACCTCGTAATGTGGTAATGAGCAAAAGTGCCTGTTTATACCTATTTATATTATTAGACTCCTGTTCTGTGGTTTGGAACCGGTCGGTATCGTGATTGTCGAGGAAGGTGAGCAAATAGAGCGGGTTGGCATAGATGCGATCGCCGGCAATATAGTAGTAGAGTTTCATCAAGCCCGAATTGTAATCATTGGTTTCCTCATCCAATGCCTCTTTCATCAGGTTCATCAGGGGGAAATCCATGATGGTCTTCAGCTCTGAGTTAAAATCTGAGAGTTTCGAGTCTTTCTGCCAATAGGCGATGCCCGGACCTGAGTTGATCCACGTCTCGCCGGTAATATTGAACCCAGGATACTCTTTATCGAGTGCCACGCACCAGTCTCGCATCATGTATTTGTCACAATAGGGGTAAGTGTCTTGCCGGTAGCCGTTCAGGTGGGCATATTCCACCCACCAGATGCTGCATTGGATCAAATAGTCTTTTACCAGAGGATTCCGCTGATTCCAGTCGGGCATCTGTTTCACAAACCATCCGTCAACGGTATGCTTCCGATCCCAATCGCTGGCATGGGGATCTCCGATAGAGGCTGTACGATGCACGCTCTCATGAAATTCGGTATGATAGCTGAACCAGTCCTTTTGCGGCAGATCGGTGAACAGGAAATTGGCAGCGCCACAATGGTTAAACACCATATCCATGATCATTTTGAGGCCATGCTTATGGCAATCTTCCACCAATTGCAGGTATTCTTCGTTGGTACCGAAGCGAGGATCGATGTGATAGTAATCGGAGATGGCATAGCCGTGGTAGGAGCAGGTGCAGTCGTTGGTTTGCACGGGAGTCGGCCAGATGGCTGTAATTCCCAATTCTTGCAGGTAATCCAGAGCTTGGCTGATGCCCGCAAGGTCGCCTCCATGTCGTCCGAAATCCTGCGGATCCAGATAATCCACTTGTGGCTCGACCATACCTGGCACATTGTCGAGCGTCTGGTTGCCATTGATGAAACGGTCAGGCATAAGCAGATAGACGACATCTTGCGGTCCGAACGTCTCAACCTTCTCTCCGCTGCGTTCCTGTATCTCGAACGGCTGCATCAAATAGGCTTTTTTCCGGTTAGGTTTGGTTAAGCAAAACTTGAAAATCTGAGGTTGGGCTTTCTGCAAATCAAGGTAAATGAACAGATAATTGGGATTCTCAACCCGTTCGATGCTTACTATCTGCACATCCTGAGCATTTTCCAACGAGACATCACAATCTCCGATATCCTTTCCGTGCATCATCACCTGAATCCGGTTGTGTTGCATACCGCTCCACCAGTTCAAGGGGTGCATGTGATCGAGTTTGGGTGCAGCAGCACGTCCCATTGAGGCAGAAAGCAAGATTGTCATAAAGGTAAGTAAAAGGTTTTTATATCTCATAGACATGGTAAATAGGTAGTAAAGTCGGGGCAAAGATATGCTTTTCAAACAAAAAATGCAACATTTTTAACGAAAAATCTTCAAAAATTTTGGAAAATCATTCAAAACGTCCTAACTTTGCAGCCAGTAAAAGCCACACTAAAACACATAATTAAACATTAACCATCGTGTTTTCCCGGACACGAAATGCTTATTAAAACACTCCTTAACAGTACCCTCATGAAAAAGGTATTAGTCGGTTCAGTACTTTGTGTATTGGCGGTCTTGGCTTGTATAGCTTGCCAGGAAAAAACAAAAGAAGAGGTTCCTGAAGCCGAACCCAAGATTATTATCTACCAGATGTTGGTCCGTATTTTCGGCAACACCAACACCACTAACGTTTATAATGGTACACGCGAACAAAACGGTTGCGGACGTATGAGTGATATTACACCCGAAGCCCTGCAATCCATCAGACGTTTGGGATGCAACTATGTGTGGTACACCGGAATCATCCAACAGGCGACCAAAACCGATTGGAGCGCCTATGGCTTACCGAAACAGAATCCTGCCGTTGTAAAGGGTAATGCAGGATCTCCATACGCTATTTGCGATTATTATGCCGTGAGTGCTGATTTGGCGGATTCCGTACCTTTGCGCAATCAGGAGTTCCGTGCTTTGGTAGAAAGAACTCACGAAGCCGATTTGAAAGTCATCATCGATTTTATTCCCAATCACGTTGCACGTGAATATCATTCCGTGACCTGTCCTCCGGAGGTTGTTGACTTGGGTACTCACGACGATACCAATCAGGCATTCTTCATTCACAACAATTTCTATTATTTCCCTGATCAGACATTGGTCTGGCAGGAAGTTCACAGCGAATTGGATAAGGATGTAAAATCGCCGATAAGCAAGAATGCAAATGTTTATCGGGAAAATCCTGCTAAGGTGACTGGCAACAATGTTTTCTCGTCTCCTGTTCCTTCGGTCGATGACTGGTATGAGACGGTCAAACTGAACTATGGTGTGCGTTTCTTGCCGGATGGACAGCAGGAGAAAGCCTGGCTCAATGCCGACGGTTCGGTCCGTTTTGTTCCTTCCACTTGGACGCAGATGACCGCTATTCTGCTGTACTGGTGCGAAATGGGTGTTGATGGATTCCGATGCGATGTATCGGAAATGGTTCCTGTGGAATTCTGGCAGTATTGCATTCCTCGCGTTAAGGAACAATATCCGAACACTCTTTTCATTGCAGAAATCTATAACCCGAAGGCCTACTTGTCATATATTGAGAACGGCCACTTCGATTACCTGTATAACAAAGTCGAGTTCTACGATTCCATCCGCGCAGTGGTCGAAGGCCGCCGAGATGTGCACGCTATCCAGCATTATACAGAAACAGGAACCTATCGTAATACTTTGGTCCGTTCGCATATGCTTAATTTCATGGAGAACCACGATGAACAGCGTATTGCTTCGAAGTTTTTTGCCAAAACACCGGAAGCAGGTATTCCTGCACTTTATGTAAGTTTGCTGATAAACCGGAATCCGTACATGATCTACTTCGGTCAGGAACTGGGCGAGTCCGCTATGGATGCCGAGGGCTACAGCAGTGCAGACGGTCGTACCACCATCTTTGACTATTGGGGACTGGAGTGTATGAAGGCCTGGCACCAGGTGGATTGGGATGAATCGCAACTGCCATACCGATATAAACATATCCGCGAGCGCTACGAAGAAGCTCTTAAGTTGGCTCAGCTACCGGCAGTCAAGAGCGGTGCTCTTATCGATATCACGACACCGAGTATGGCCGATAACAATATCTTTGCCTTTAAGCGTAAGTTGGGATCGCAAGTGCTGATCGTGATTGCCAACTTTGGAGATTCTCCTTATTTCTTCCAGCGTAACGGCACGTCTCATCAAGTGAATGCAAAAGATGTTTTGACTTTACAAGAAGAAGAATTGAAGTAATTATCTAATACATTATCAAACATGAAACTCAATTTCAAAATCCAATATCGGACCACATGGGGCGAAAGTGTTGGCGTCATGATTGCCGACCAGATTTTTTTTCTTTCTACCACCGATGGTGTTATCTGGCAAGGTTCTGCCGATGTCGAATTGCCTAAGGGCGGTCTGCCGCTGCTTTACCGGTATGGTATTTTCCGCGATGGCAAGTGCGTCCGGCAGGAGCGTAACGTAATGGCACATGTGCTGGAGAACATCAGTTCATCGCGCAAACAGTTGTATCTCGATGATGCCTGGCTCGATGCGCGTCGCGTGGCGGGTGTGGCTATGCCGGTTTTCTCATTGCGTAGCGAAGGCAGTTTCGGAGTGGGAGACTTCGGTGATCTGAAGTTGCTCATCGATTGGGCGGTTCGCACCAAGCAGACGGCTGTGCAGATTCTGCCAATCAATGATACCACGATCAGCAATACATGGACCGATTCTTATCCCTATAACTCTATTTCCATCTATGCTTTCCATCCGCAGTACATCGATTTGCGACAGTTGCCGGCCTTGAAGGATGAGAAAAAAGCCGCCGAATATGAGCAGAAACGTTTGGAGCTAAACGCGCTCAAACAGATTGATTACGAAGCTGTCAATAAGGCAAAACGTGCTTATTTGCGCGACATTTTCGAGCAGGAAGGGAAGAAGTGCATGCAAACAGCCGGTTATATGCATTTCTTCGTGCAGAACGAAAACTGGCTTCGTCCTTATGCGGCTTTCTCGGTGCTGCGTGATACATACGGAACGCCAGAGTTTTCCGTATGGGCAGAACATCGTGTCTATAATGCCGATGAAATCAAGGCATATACCGACACTAAGTCACCGGTTTATGCTGATGTCTGCTTCTACTATTATATGCAATACCAACTGCACGTCCAGTTGTTGGGTGCTTCCAGTTATGCGCGAGAACATAATGTTATTCTGAAAGGAGATATCCCGATCGGTATCAGCCGTGCGTCGGTTGAGGCTTGGGTAGAACCTTTCTATTTTAATATGAATGGTTCTGCCGGTGCTCCGCCGGATGCATTCTCCGCCAATGGACAGAACTGGGGCTTCCCGACCTACAACTGGGATGCGATGCAGGCCGACGGGCTGCAATGGTGGCTCCGCCGTTTCCGCAAGATGCAGGAATATTTCTCAGCCTATCGTATCGACCATATCTTAGGCTTCTTCCGCATCTGGGAGATTCCGACGACTGCCGTTCACGGGTTGCTGGGGCAGTTCTCGCCTTCGTTGCCGATGTCGCCACAGGAGATTGAAAGTTATGGCCTCAGATTCCAGAAGGAATTTATGACAACTCCTTTCATCAACGATGATCTTATCGAACAGCGAGGCGGTTTGCTGCGTCATTATCAGGGGGAAGATCCGACTTGGCTCGAGGGAAAGGATCCTGTTGAATATATCAAGGAGACTTATCTCGACCACGCTCATGACGATATATGGACCATGAAGCCGGCTTATTCCAACCAGCGTAAGGTGGAAGGTTTCTTTATGGGCAAAAAGGATCCGCGCGACATCGATCTGAAAGAAACCATTTACAGTCTTATTTCGAATGTCCTGTTTGTAGAAGACCACAAAACGCCGGGTATGTATCATCCGCGTATTTCTGCCCAGCTCGACTATACCTATACCCGCTTGCAAGGTTGGGAGAAGGATGCATTCAACCGCCTCTATAACGATTATTTCTATCGTCGTCACAATCAGTTCTGGTACGATCAGGCGATGCGTAAGCTGCCTGCCCTGATTGATGCCACCCAGATGATTGTCTGCGGCGAAGACTTGGGTATGGTGCCGGATTGTGTGCCGTGGGTGATGAACCAGCTGCAAATCCTTTCGCTCGAAATCCAGCGTATGCCGAAGGACCCGAAAGATATGTTCGGTCATGTGTGGAACTATCCGGAGCGCAGTGTATGCACCACCGGTACGCACGATACGGAAACCTTGCGCCAGTGGTGGGAACTCGATGCTGAACAGACACGCAATTTCTTCTACAATGAGCTGCACGAATCTGGTGAATGTCCGAAGGAAGCTACTCCGGAGGTCTGCGCACACATTGTGTTCGATCATCTGGCTTGTCCGTCACTTTTCTGCATCCTGCCGTTCCAGGATTGGCTTTCTATCGATGCCGACTTGCGTCTGCCGGATACTCAGGCAGAGCGTATCAACATTCCTGCTAATCCGCGTCACTACTGGCGCTATCGCATGCACCTCACACTGGAGGATTTGCTGAAGCAGGATGCCTTCAACGATCGTATTGCTGCAATGATAGAATCCGCACATCGTTAATTCCATCGTATCACAATAAACTGTTTCGAATATGGCTAAACAACTCCCTGACCTGAAATTCAGTCAGCTATTCAATATCAGTTTCGGCTTCTTTGGCGTACAGATTGCCTATGCCTTGCAATCCGCCAATATTTCGCGCATCTTTGCCACTTTGGGTGCCGATCCCCATTCTCTCAGTTTCTTTTGGCTGTTGCCACCCATCATGGGCATGATTGTGCAACCGCTTGTCGGCAAATATTCCGATCGGACGTGGACGCGCTGGGGACGGCGCATTCCTTACCTCTTTGTCGGAGCGCTGGTCGCCATTCTGGTGATGTGTTTCCTGCCTAATGCCGGTTCATTGGGAATGAGTGTCAATACGGCGATGATTTTCGGTGCCGTTATGCTGATGCTGCTCGATACGTCGATCAACATGGCGATGCAGCCGTTCAAGATGATGGTAGGCGATATGGTGAACGAGAAACAGAAAACTACGGCCTATTCCATTCAGTCGTTCCTGTGTAATGCTGGTTCGCTGGTTGGCTATCTTTTCCCCTGGCTATTCGCCACTTTCGGCTTGTCGGGAACTGCTCCTCAGGGTGAAGTGCCCGATACGGTGAAGTTCGCTTTCTATATCGGAGCGGCAATTCTGATTGTATGCGTTGTTTACACTTCGCTGTTGGTAAAAGAATATGCTCCGAAGGAATACAATGAGTATCATCCGGTGGATGAGCCGGAGTCTTCCGAGAAGGAACCGGGATTCCTGGAATTGTTGCGCAAAGCTCCTTCTGCATTCTGGACAGTCGGATTGGTTCAGTTCTTCTGCTGGGCAGCTTTCATGTATATGTGGACCTATACCGCCGGTTCGATAGCTACCGTTGCCTTCGATGCACCAACTATCTTGAAAGAAGGTAAGGTGGTGCTCGATACCACTTCGTCGCAATACAATGCAGCAGGAGATTGGGTTGGAGTTCTTTTTGCCGTTCAGGCCATCGGTTCAATGCTCTGGGCAGTGGTACTGCCTCGCTTCAAAAACATTAAGATGGCGTATTTTGTATCGCTTGTCTTGGGTGGCATCGGGTTCATCTCCGTTTCGTTCCTGTCTAACCAGTATGCCCTGTTTGCTTCGTTCCTGCTGATTGGAGCCGGTTGGGCGGCCATGCTCGCATTGCCCTTCACCATCCTCACCAATGCCCTGAAAGGCGGACATGTCGGTTCTTATCTCGGTTTGTTCAATTGCACCATTTGCCTGCCGCAAATCGTAGCGGCTGCTTTGGGTGGTGTTGTTTTGGGCTTTTTCACCACTCCTGGCGAACTGGCTCCGGAAGTGAATATGCTGGTGCTGGCAGGCGTCTTGCTGCTGGTCGGCAGTTTGGCAGTATGGATTATTAAAGATAAAGAATGAAAAGAGGCTTATTTCTCTCTATAGGCTTTTGTCTGAGTCTGTTCCTTGGAGGGGTGCAGGCTCAAACAAGGGTCGATGAAAATGCTTCCGTCCAGATGCTCTTGAAGTGTCTGGACGATGCCATTTTAAATAAACCCGAGTATCAGGCAAAACGTTCTGCCCAAGCTGACAGTTTGCAGCGTGTGGCATTGCGAAAGGTGGGAAAGGAGCGAATTTCGGCCCTTCACCAGCGATATAATGTCTATCTGCACTATCAGACGGATTCTGCAATGAGCACGTTGATGTGGCTCAAACGGTTGCCGGAATATCCGTCCGACCGTAAGTTGCAGTTGAGCGTGAGTCTTGATGAAGCGCGTCTGTATGGTATGATGGGACTATACCATCTGGCTTTCGATATTCTTCAGGATTTCGATTTGCAGAATTGTGACGACGAACTGAGGTTGCAATACTATAATGTGATGCATGCTGTGATGGATTGGTGCGCCGACTATACATCGAGAACAGTGCCGACATTGAGTGGAGAAATCCGCCGTCAGGCTGCTGTCTATCACGATTCCCTACTGCTTCTTGAACCCGATGCTGTGAATCGGACTATTATCAGCACCAATCGCGCTTACGATAACGGTCAGTATGCACTCTGCATCGATACGCTGCTCAACTTGCTCACTTATTGTAACGATTCCCAGCGTCTGTTCGCGTACTCGCGTTTGTCGCAGGCTTACGGACGGATTAATGAGCCAGATCTTCAGCTACGTTATCTGGTGCTTACTGCTATAGCCGATATCCGTGCAGGCATCACCGAATATATGGCATTGCCCGAGTTGGCAGGGCATTTATTCGACCGGGGAGATGTAGATCGTTCCTATAACTATCTTTTCTGCGCACTTGAAGACGCCAATCTCTGCAAATCGAATCTAAGAACGATTGAGAGTTCTACTATCTTTCCGATCATAGAAGAGAACCGCGAGGCTCAACAGCAGGCCGAAAAACACAGCACGCAAATGGTGATTCTCACTTTGGTTATTATGGCTTTGGTGATGGTTTTCGTGATTCTGGCTCTCTTGAATCTGAACCGCAAACTTCAGTCAACAAGAGCCTTACTGGCGCAGGCGAACAATAACCTGAAGGCGGCAAATGCCCAGTTGCAGACGGCAAACCAGCAGTTGCTTAGCTCCGATCAGATTAAGGGAGACTATCTGATGAGCTATCTGACGCGTTCCAGAAGTTATTTGGCATCGATTGAGAGTTTCCAGCGGCAAATGGCTAATCTGCTACACACCCGTCAACATGAGGAACTGAAAAAGAAACTACAATCCATGGAGTTTATTGACGAGGAACAGGAAAAGTTCTTTGCCGAGTTCGATGAGGTGTTTCTGACACTTTATCCGAACTTTGTGGAAAAGTTCAATGCCTTGCTCAAACCGGAGGCTGCCATTTGGCCTAAGAAGGGAGAACTCCTTACCACCGAACTGCGTATTTTTGCGTTGATCCGAATGGGAGAGAGCGACAGCACGAAAATTGCTAAGTTCCTGAATTATTCCCTGACTACTATTTATAATTACCGTTCTCGCATTCGGAATAATGCAATCGGCAACAAAGATACTTTCGAAGAAGATGTGAAGAAACTGTAATCAGACTCTTTCTTCTTCAGCAACCTGTTGATCGGGAAGAAATCCAAATTCCTCATTATTGCCCGTTCACATCCAAATTTTTGTTTCCTCGTTGGGCCGTAAATATTCTCTTACGGGGTCGTAAAAAAATTGACACTTATAATAAAAAGAGGTCTCCAAAAGGAAACCTCTTTTTATTATAAGTGTCAGACATACTTTACTTCACCATCTTCTTTATACCGTTCTGAATAATCAGGCCCTTGTAGTTGGAAGAAACGCGCTGACAAGCCAAGTTGTATGCAGCACCAGCATTTCCGGTGTTAGCCTTGACAGTTTGGATAGCGGTTTCTTGCTGATAAGCTTCGTAACCTGGGAAGTCGGCCAGCATCTGAGCTTTGATTTCGCCGGCACTCATCTTGCTGTTCTTGATGAGCAGACGGGCAAAGTCAAATGGAGCATCGTTGTCAGCCCAGTTCCATGCCTGATTACCGCCTAAGCAGATGTATTTCAGGTCAGCACCGTTAGAGAACAGACCCTTCTGGGTGTTTTCATTATCGCTTACTTTCTTCGAAGCATCCCATTCGTTCTTCAGTTCTCCGTCGAAGAAAACCTTTGCGTTCTCGCCCTCGAATACGGCAGTATAGTAGTGCCACTTGTGATCAGCCAACCAGTCTTTGTCGCCATGATAGAGAGTATTCACTCCCGCTGTGTTTTGTGCGTCAACGTAATCCGACCAACCGTTGTTGTTGACCTGAAGTACACCACGATACTGGCAAGCAAACATTGGAGCTGCATTTCCGGTTTCCAGAGGAGCCTGAGTATAAGCAGTGAACAGAGGAGCCCAGAGATACTGGCTTGAGGTTGTGGTAGAATCAGCACGAACCCAAACGGCGATGGTCAACTCTTCAGTCTTGGCTGAGTGAGCGAGAACATCCTCTGGCAACAAGCAGTAGCTGGTGCGCTGTGCAGAACCGTCATTGTGGAAGTAATTGCCAAATGGAGCACCTTCCTCTTCTGTGCTTGAGAACTTACCTTCGCCAATCGCCTTTTCACCATTCCATGTTACACGTTCGCCGGTCTCTTCGTCCTCGTAGGTCGAGAAGTTGGTGGTATAGACATAAGCAGCCTCAATACCGTTAATCAGTTCATCTGCAGTCTTACCCTCGTGGAATTCGAAGCCACCGAAGCCGATTTGGCTTGAGTGCTGGAATACCCAGTAGGTTTCACCTGGTTCGACATCGAACGTCAGCCAGCCCCAGAAATTCTGGTTACCGTTACCGATTACATATTGGCGGTCGATGGCGGTTGGTTCTTCCGACGCATGGATGGAATCAATCTGTTCCTGTGTCCAAGTGCCTGGTGTTGCCTCGTTTTCTCGGATAGCTTTCAAGTAGTTAGGGTAAACATATTCGGTGTGGACAGAATCAACCTGCTCAACAGTCAGAAGCTTCTTCTTTCCATCGGCACCGTTCACACCGTTGATGTAGCCGGATGCCAACAGACGCTCGGCCTGCATGGTCTTAGCATTAACGACGAAGGTTTTGCGGTTACCCTTGTTAGCCCAAACCTTTACCTTGAAGGCACCAGCTGTAGTTGCGGAGAATGTGTAGTACAAACCGGTAATAGGCATACCTACAGATCCGTCTGGCTCGTAATAAACATACTCTGCCTGATAGCTGCCTTCAACAAGGCTTCCGTCCTTAGAACTCTGTTTGGCGTACAAGCCCACGTACGGATTGCCAGTACCAGCAATGTACCAGAAATCAATATCGCCCTGATTCTTTCTATCCCATTTGATGTCGTTCCAAGCATTTACAGCAGCAACTTCATAAAGGTTTTCCTTACCTTCAACGGCTGCACCAGGAACGATTTGCTGGGCACCACCTCCAATGGTAGCATCGTTGGCAGGAGTAGTTCCTCCTACAGCGGTTACGGTTGCTTTGCCGGCTGTCATTGTAATAATACTCTTGCCGTCAGCAGCATTGTTGGCAACGCCACCATTCTCACCGGCTACGGCTGAGAATTCAGGTGCCAGTTTGCCGTCCACGATTGCATCGTAAACATCCTGAGCATTCATACTCATGGCAACCGTGGCCATGCTGAAAAGCGTAAAGATTTTTTTCATACACGTAAGATTTAAATTAGTAATAAGTTAAGTTGTTTCGAGATGAAGTATTGGATTCATCCAATTTCGGGCGCAAATTTACGGACAAAACACGAAAGTTCCAAATTTTTCTCTAAAAAATGGATGCTTTGTTTGCAATTTATCTTCAAAAGTGTTAACTTTGCGCCTCCAAACAATATATTTATATTATGTATATCGAAGTAAAAGACGTTTGCAAGCAGTATAGCGGACACGTTGCGGTCGATCATGTATCACTGTCCGTGCCCGATGGCTGCATCTACGGTTTGCTGGGTCCCAACGGCGCAGGCAAGACGAGCCTCATCCGTATCATCAATCGGATCACGCACGCCGATAGTGGAGAGGTGCTTCTGCATGGGCGTCCCATGACCGACGACGATGTCCGCAGTATCGGTTATATGCCAGAAGAACGAGGTTTGTACAAGAAGATGAAAGTGGGAGACCAGATACTCTATCTGGCACAGTTGCGTGGTATGAAGCGCAAAGATGCAGAACAGGCGATGAATGTCTGGTTGGAGCGTTTCGAACTGACGGAGTGGAAGAACAAGAAACTGGAACAACTCTCGAAGGGAATGGCGCAGAAGGTGCAGTTTATAGCTACCGTCATTCACCGCCCGCCGCTTCTTATTTTCGATGAGCCATTTTCCGGATTCGATCCCGTTAACGCAGATATCCTGAAAAAGGAGATTCTCCGTTTGCGTGATGAAGGTGCTGCCATCCTCTTTTCCACCCACAATATGTCGTCGGTGGAGGAAATTTGTGAGAACATTACCCTTATCAATCATGCGAAAGTGGTTCTGCAGGGCAGGGTGAGCGATATCCGCCAGCAATTCAAAAAGAACATTCTGGAAGTGAATACCGCCGACGGACAGGCTTTTAACTATACGCTTCAGAATGGCGAAACCATGCACGATGCTATCGCTCGCTTGAACAAGGAATATCAGCTGACCGGCTTCCGGGAGATTCTGCCTTCGATGCACGAAGTTTTTGTTGAATCTGTAAAATCATCAAATTATGAATAAATTATTGCTCATCATACAACGGGAATACGTGCAGATGGTTTGCAAGAAATCGTTCATCATCACTACCCTGTTGGTTCCTGTTCTTTCGATTGTCCTCTGTATTGTGCTTCCCGTTATGCTTGCAGAGGTGAAAAGCGAGGAAAAGAAGAATGTGGCTGTGGTCGATCAGAATCCCGATGCTCCTTATGCCCGGCTTTTGGCCGACACTGACGACTTCCATTTTGTGGGTGTGACTGATGCTAACGAAGAAGATGCGTCCGAATTTGATGCCTTTTCGGTATATGAGGCGGAGAAAAATAATCAGGAGATCTATGCGCTGGTGGTGATTCCGAACCGATTCGCCGACAATCCGACCTATAATATCTATAGCGAGAAGAGCGTGAACGGCAACTTGGAGCGTAGTGTGACAAACAGTTTGCAGGATGCAGTACGTGCCCAGCGCATCGAGAGCTATGGTATCGACAGCCTTGAGAATATTATTAACTATTGTAATCCGCATATCCAATCGACTAACATCAAGTGGAGTGATTCGGGTGAGGAATCGTTGTCGTCGGCTGATTTGAGTATGATTCTCGGCTTCGTCCTTTCGATGCTTACCTATATGTTCGTCATCATCTACGGTGCTATGATTATGAACAGTGTGGTGGAGGAAAAGACCAACCGCATTGTGGAAGTGATTGTTTCGACCTGCAAGCCGATGCAGCTCATGATGGGAAAGATTGTGGGGGTAGCGTTGGTTGGCTTGACTCAGTTGTTCATCTGGGGCCTCCTAATCGGCATCATCGGCACTATTTTTGGTGTCAGCGCATTGGCTGCCCGTCCGGAACTGGCACAGGCGGCTACAGATCCGGCTGTGGCACAAACTATGCAGGAATTGCAGAGCAATAGCGAAATGTCGAAGATCGTGCAGATGATCCTAAGCGTAAACTACATGCAGATCTTCGTCTGCTTCATCCTTTATTTTATTGGCGGATATCTGCTTTATGCGAGTTTGTTTGCAGCCTTCGGATCTGCCGTCGATCAGGCATCCGATGCTTCTCAGTTCACGGCTCCGATCATGATGATTATGATTTTTGCACTCTATGCCGGCATGTTCTGTATGAATAACCCTGACGGACCTTTGGCGTTCTGGTGTTCGATGATTCCGTTCACTTCTCCTGTGGTGATGATGATTCGTCTGCCATATGATTTGCCTTGGTACGAGTTGGCAGGAAGTCTGGCGCTGCTTTTTGCAACGGCTTTTGGTATCATCTGGCTGTCATCGAGAATCTATCGTACCGGCATTCTGATGTATGGGCGCAAATTCTCTTTGAAAGAGATTTTCCGATGGATTAGAAATAGTTGAATTTCATTCCCCCTTTTCAAGCCATGACATAGCTTAAACAAGTTTGGCTCTGCTCATTTGGCTTGATGCGAGGGTTAAGTTTTAATCTTCCCTTGACACAATATGTGGCACATTTCGCTCAGTGGATATTGCATTTCTTGCATTTTGTATCCTTTTGTGTGTAAAAAGGTGTAGAAAAATTTGGCGCACTCGATTGCATTTCGTAACTTCGCGCTTGAAAACTTTAATTATTCATTCTTTTAAAACGTTTTGTGTTATGATTGAAACTATCGGTTCTAATGCAGGTCTCGTTTGGAATGCCCTTGATGCAGAGAACGGTCAGACCTTGAAATCTCTCAAGAAGGCAACCAAGTTGAAGGACAAGGAAATTTATGCTGCTCTCGGCTGGTTGGCTCGCGAAGGTAAAATCAACCTGGAGGCTGGTGAAGAGGATGTTGTTGTAACTCTTCTGTAATTCTCCAAGAATCCATATAAAAAAGCACGGCAGATTTTGTTCTGTCGCGCTTTTTTCTTTCTCAATCCATTTTTTCTATGACGCCTTACGCTTACGATTTCGGTCAACATTGTTTCGACGATCTCTCTGATTTTATTATCTCAGAGAGGTCGCTGTTTTCTGTGCGGCGCAAGTACGAAATCTTGTACCGGACGTTGGTGTCGGCGTTGAATTTCAGTACCCAAGATCTTTCTATCGAGTTCTCCGGATCGTTTGCAAGGCTCGATTATCTTTGCCGCGAATTGCAGTATCGGGAGAAACATCCAGCCGCTTACAGACAGATTTGCCGTTTTCGCGGACGCAGCACGCATCTTCATGATTATTCCGACGCACAGCTTGAGCAGGCTTTTCCGGCCGATCTGCGCGCGCTGTGCGCTTTCTTGAGTGTCTTATACGATCAGCCTGTGCCCAAGCAGCTGGCGGACTTGCAGGCTGTAGAGTTTCCGGACGCCGAGCAAACAGTCGTGCAGGAAGACTATTTGCGCTGTTCTGTCCGAAGCGTCGGCGATGAGGCAGTTGGTCTTTTAGGCCCCGCAGGTGAGGAGTTGCTGTTGCCTTGGTGTTATATCATTAATCAGACACAAGTGGTCGATATCAGCTATCTGCGCCCGCTGTTAAAGCCGGGAAGCCAACTTAATCTGGTGCGTCCAAGGGTGTGCGAAGATCGCCTGTTGGCGGAGCATATTATCTTCGAACCGGATTTGCTTATCGACATCAGTTCGATAGCCAAGTGTTTTGAGGGGGTAGGAGCTACGGCCTATCAGTACTTGCTCAATCGTTTTTTGCCACAGGAGACCACTTTGCCGATTCTTTTGGGAAATCTGGCTGGACAGATGCTCGATGAGGAAATTCATGCCGGCAGAAGTTATCAGGAGAGCATCTTGCAGTTTTTTGCCAACAATGCACTGGCTGTAGTGACTTGTCCGGAACTTCATGATTCGGATAAGCAGCATGAATTTCATGAGGCTGCCCGCAAACAGCAACAGAACATCCGTCAGATGGTGCATGAATCGTTTGCGCAGGATCGTACCATCAATCTGGACAAGATTGTACTCGAACCGTCGTTCTATTGCGAGGTACTTGGCCTACAGGGACGTATGGACCTTATGCAATCGGATAAGCATGTGGTGATGGAGCAGAAGAGCGGCAAGATGGATGAATACCGACATCAGCATCGTCAGCCGCATTTTGTTCAGGTTTTGCTCTACCAGGCGATGCTCCACTACGGTTATAAGGATGCTGCCGGAAAAACGTTGCGCAACGACGATATTTCCACCTATCTGCTCTATTCCCGTTATCCGGACGGCTTACTTAAGGAGGTGCCCGCACCGAAGGTGCTGAGCCAAGCCCTGAAGATTCGCAACCAGATGGCCTATCTGGATTTGCTTCTTAGTAGGGGTGAAGGCCGACGTATTCTGGCTCATCTGACACCGGAAACATTTAATCCGGAGCATCAGAACGGTCGGTTATGGCAGGAATTTTTGCGTCCGAAACTTGTTGATCAACTGCGTGTATTGCAACAAGCTGCACCCTTGGAACTCGATTATTTTTACAGGATGCTCCAGTTCGTTTCGCGTGAGCATATTCTTTCTAAGATGGGTACATCGCAGAAGGAAGCAAGCGGTTTTGCAGCTTTGTGGAACAGTACGACCGCTGAGAAGCGCGAGGCAGGCAATCTGATGGATGGCCTTTCGATTTGCCAAATCGGTGAAAGTCTCGACCAAATCCGCCTTTCGGTGGCACCTGCCGACGATGTGGTGTTGCCAAACTTCCGTATCGGTGATATCGTGGTGCTCTATCGCTATGCCGACCATCAGGAGCCGGATGCCCGTCGTGATATGATTTTCCGCGCTTCCATTGCTGAACTATCCTCCGAAAGCATCTTGCTCCGTTTGCGTGCCCCACAAAAGAATCTGTCGTTGTTCGAAACTCCCGACGGTTGTCATTGGGCTATCGAGCACGATTTTATGGAATCGTCGGTCACCGGTTTATATCGTGGCTTATACAGTTTCCTGCAGGCTTTGCCCGAACGGCGTCAGTTGCTGTTGGGAGAGAGGCGTCCGCGTGTCAATCTTCAGGCATCGTTGGTGGGCGATTACGGGGTGCACAATCCGTTGGTGCTGAAAGCCAAACAGGCGGAAGACTACTTCCTTTTGGTGGGTCCGCCCGGCACAGGCAAGACCTCTTTCGGCTTAGTGAACATCCTGAACGAAACGTTGCTGTCTTCGTCCGAAGGGAATCCGCCGACTTCGGTGCTGTTGGTTTCCTACACCAATCGGGCGGTCGATGAGATCTGTTCGAAACTGGTCAAAATGGGACAGCCGTTTATCCGTATCGGCAGCGAACTGAATTGTTCGGAAACATATAGGCCTTATCTTTTGTCGGAGCAAACCAAAAGTTGTCGGAATGCACAAGAGATCCGCAGCCTGATTCTTGGGGCACGCATTGTGGTCGGTACCACCACATCCGTGACGTCAAGCTTGTCGCTATTTGAGTTGAAAGGTTTTGATTTATGTATTGTCGATGAAGCTTCACAGATTCTCGAACCACACTTATTGGCACTGCTATCGGCCAAGCACGGAGCGGAAAATGCAATTCGCAAGTTCGTAATGATCGGCGATTACAAGCAATTGCCGGCGGTGGTACAGCAGACGGAGGAAGAGTCGGAGGTTCGAGAGGAAAGTTTGCGCGCCATTGGGCTCAATAACTGCCGACAGTCGTTGTTCGAGCGTCTCATTCGTCTGAATCCCGATGGGGAAGTGGTCTATATGCTTTCTTCCCAAGGACGTATGCATCACGATATTGCCGATTTCCCGAATCAGGTGTTTTATGGCAACCTGCTTACCGAAGTGCCTTTGGAACATCAGCTTCGGCCGATTCCATACAGAACCCGGAGTGCATCGCCGCTGTTGCAGTTACTATCGTGTCGGAGGGTGTCGTTTTTGCCGGTTCGGAAAGAAAAACGCATCGGAGATGAGCTTTCGTTTAGCGATAAGACCAACCTACAAGAGGCACAGATTATTGCGCAACTGGTCGATGCCGTCTGGCAGTTGTATGCCGAAAACGGGCTTCGTTTCGATGCCGCAGAATCGGTAGGGGTGATAGTGCCATATCGCCATCAGATTTCTACCATCCGCAAGGAGCTTGAACTGCTGAACCGGCCGGAGTTACTCAATATTACCATCGATACGGTCGAACGCTTTCAGGGTAGCCAGCGTGACATCATTATCTATGGGTTCACGGTGAGCAAGGAGTATCAATTGGATTTCCTCACCAACAACTGTTTCGTTGAAGATGGCCAAATCATCGATCGCAAGCTGAACGTCGCTCTTACCCGTGCCCGCGAGTCGATGGTGTTGGTGGGTGATCCCGATCTGCTCCGTCGGGTTCCGCTATTCGATCGCCTGATAAGCGCCACTAAGATTTGATTAGGGGCTAAGCTTCTATACTTCTGTGGAAGTTTTTTACTTCATTCTTTTTCGTTGGAGAATTTTCCGATGTGTACTTTTTCCCATTGCAGTTTGTCAGTATCGTACGGCTTTCGGTCTTCGTTGGGGTGTCCGATGCTGATGACGCTTAGCACTTCATAATTGGCGGGAATTTCCAGAATGCGACGTACATTATAAGAGGCATCATTTCCTTCTGAATCTTCACGGTTTCGCATCTGAATCCAAACAGAACCTAATCCCAAGTCCTGAACCTGCAGCATCATTTGCAGCGAAGCAATCGAGCAGTCTTCCACCCAAGTGTCGCTTTCGTTCGGATCGGCACAAACCACGATGGCCAGCGCCGCATTGGCGATGGGCGCAGCGCCTTGTGCTTTAGCTTCCGAGAGAGCTTTGAGATCGGCCTTATCTTCCACTACAACAAAATGCCAGGGGTTCTTACGCTTGCCTGCAGGCGACATCAGCGCCGCTTCGAGAATCAGGCGCACTTGTTCCGGGTTGAGCAGCTCATCTGTGTATTTGCGATAGCTGCGACGATGAATGACGAGATCGTGAAAACTATTCATATTACAAAAATTTTTGGTGTTAAGACGAGGGCAAAATTATGTCTTTTTTGTGAAAATACCAAGAATAACCTAAAAAAATGCTAATATATTTTTGAATTTGCACTTTTTTTACTACCTTTGCGCGCATATTTTACAGCAAGAAACATTAACTAAAAATCTATAATGAAAAAAGAATTGATTGTGATGGCTATTTTGGCCGCAGGTACTTTGGCAGCCAATGCCAAAGGAAATGATCCGGTAGTAATGACCATTAACGGGCAGCCTGTGCCACGTTCGGAGTTCGAATATTTCTATAACAAGAACAACGATCAGGATGTGGTCGAACAGAAGTCGTTCGACGAATACGTGGATCTTTTTGTCAACTACAAACTGAAGGTTCAGGAAGCTTTGAGTCGTGGTATCGATACCACTCAGGCATATATCGACGAATTGGCCGGCTATCGCAAACAGCTGGCAGAACCCTATCTGCTCAATGAGAACTGGAAAGAAAAAGCCGTAGCCGAAATCCTGCAGAACAGAAAGCAAGAGGTGCATGGTGCGCATATTCTGATCCGCTTGGACGAAAAAGCCACCCCAAAACAGGTGGCAGCTGCTTACGCTAAAATCGACAGTATCAAGATGGAACTTGCAGCTGGTGCCAGTTTCGACAGCCTTGCCCGGTTGAAGAGTGAAGATCCTTCTGCCCGTCAGAATGGTGGCGATTTGGGATATTTCAGCGTCATGCAGATGGTTTATCCGTTCGAGAAAGCCGCATACGAGACTCCCGTAGGAGAAATAGCTACTTTGCGTAGCCAGTTCGGTGTGCATCTTTTGAAGGTTATCGACCGTCGTGCAGCCCGTCCAGAAGTATTGGTTGCCCACATCATGAAGACTTTCTCCAGAAACGTGCCTCCGCAGATTGCTGCTGCACAAACCAAACCTTACATCGATTCTGTCTATCAGGTGCTGAAAGGCGGTAAGCCTTTTGCCGAGGTAGCAGCAACGGCCAGCGACGACCAATACACTTCGCAAAAGGGAGGTGCCTATCCTTGGCTGAACAGTGCTGCGCGGTTTCCGGAGGAGTGGATGAATGTGGCTTACGCACTGAAAAAAGGTGAGATTTCGGAGCCGTTTACAACAGATTTCGGCTGGCACATTATGACCAAACTGGATGAACGTGCTGAGGCACCAGCGGATAGTGCTGCCATCGAGGAAATCGAGCAGATGATTATGCGCGATCCTGCCCGTCAGGAAAACTATCGTCGTCAGCAGGAAGACCAATGGATGGTAGAGGATGCCTTGAAAGTGAACGAAAAAGTGCTGATCGGTAAGAACCGCAACAAGGCATTCATGACCATCGGTAAGCAGAAATATACGGCTCAGCAGTTCGATGACTGGTGCAAGGCGCAGTATGGGGAAGAGGCCGCTTATGTGAAGCAGAGCGATGCTTTGGATGCCTATAAACGTGCGATGATTACGGAGTATGAAGATGCCCATCTGGCAGAGAAGTATCCGGATTTCAAGAACTTGTACAAGGAATATCACGATGGTATTCTCCTGTTTGACGTGGCTGGAGGTGAAGTGTGGGATAAGGCGACACAGGATACCGTGGGCTTGCAGAACTATTTTGAGGCTCATCGGAACAAGTACGCCTGGTCGCAGCCGCATTTTAAGGGTGCCTTCATCGAGTGTGCAGATGATGAACTGTTGGTCGGAGCATTGAAGCAGATTTACGACAATAATACCGATATTCAGGAATGTGCCAACTTGGTGCGTGCCAACATTCTGACCGATAGCATTCTGACGCCCAATCCTAAGATGCCGCGTTTCCACATCGTGAACGGTTTGTATGCCCCAGGCGATAACAATACCGTCGATCGTGAACGTCTGCATCTGAATGTCCAGCCGAACGAACCCCGAGCCAGTATGCCGATTCGCATGACCTATGGTCGTGTAATCACGGCACCGGAGAGTGTCGAGGACGTAAGAAACAGCGTTGTCAGCGACTATCAGAACGAACTCGAAGAAAAGTGGGTAGCCCAACTGCGTGCTAAATTCCCGGTGGTTCTGAACCAGAAAGAACTTGATAAACTGCGCAAGTAACATGAAAAGAACTACATTCATATTGAGTTTGCTGTGGGTGCTGACGGCATGTCAGCCCACCGATGGCTTGTACCTGGCACAAATCGGAGAGGAGCGTCTCAGTTTGAATGAAGTTCTCTTGCAGATGCCCATGGGCGTACATGGCGAGGATAGTGCACGCTTTGTCAACGATTATGTGGATAATTGGGTGGATGAACAACTGATGTATTATCAAGGTTTGAAACATGTGCCGGATTTGGATCGCTTGGAGAACCAGGCAAGGCAATACCGACGCGACTTGATTGCGCAGACATATTGCAACGAACGGTTGATGATGTCGGACAATCAGGTGACCGAAGAGGAGTGTCAGGCATTTTACGATGAGAATCAGAAAGACTTCAGATTGGATGTTCCGGTCATACAGTGCGTTTTCATTCAGTTGCTTTCCAACTCGTCGAAAGTGAATCGTATCAAGGAGTGGCTTGCCCAGATCAAGGATGGAAATATGGATCATGCAGAAGATCTGGAACAGTATTGTCAGTTGCGAGCCGTTGCCTACGAGAGTTATTTCGATCATTGGGTGCCATTGTCCAGGTTGACAGATATGCTGCCTGCCGACGGCTCTGATTTGAACCGCTTCATGAAAGTCCAGGTGAGTGAAATGAAAGATAAAGACTACATATATCTTTATATGATTAGCGATTTCAAAGCCAAGGGCGATATCCAACCCTATGAGTTTGCCAAGAAGGATATCATGGAGCTGCTTATCCAGCGCGAACGCGGTGAGCATCGGAAACAATTGCAGCAGGAACTGAGATCCGAGGCTCTGAAATCGGGTCTTTTGAAACTGAAAAATTAAACTTTAGATATAGATGAAAAAAATCCTTTTTTCGCTGGCTTGTGCAATGAATGTTTTGGCCGTATGCGCCCAGGAAGCCGATAATGTTATCGATGAGGTGATCTGGGTGGTTGGCGACGAAGCTATTTTGCGCAGTGAAGTAGAAGAAGAACGTAGGCGTATGCTTTATTCGGGCGAGAAACTCGACGGAGATCCCTACGGAGTCATACCGGAACAGATGGCTATCCAGAAACTGTTCATCAACCAGGCAATCATCGACTCAGTGGAAGTGCAGGACAGCCAGATCGATCAGCAGGTGGATAACCGCATCAATTCGATGATTGCCTCAATCGGGTCGAGGGAGAAACTGGAGGAGTATCTGGAGAAACCGATTTCGACCATACGTTCCGAGTATCGTACAGCTATCAAGAACCAGATGATCGTGCAGGAAGAGAGCCGTCATCTGACTTCCGATATTTCCGTGACACCCAGTGAAGTGCGGATGTACTTCGAGCGTCTGCCGAAGGACAGTGTGCCTTTCGTTCCGACGCAGGTGGAAGTGCAGATCATCAGTTTGCAGCCACGTATTTCCCAGCAGACAATAGACGGTATCAAGGCTCGTCTGCGCGACTATACCCAACGTGTGACAAGCGGAGAAAGCCAGTTCTCGACGTTGGCGATTCTCTATAGCGAGGATACGGGTTCGGCGCCTTTGGGCGGTGAACTGGGATTTAATACGAAGAACGCCTATGTGCCGGAGTTTTCGGCTGCCGCTTTCCAGCTGACCGATCCGAACAAGGTTTCGAAGATCGTCGAGACGCAGTATGGTTACCACATCATACAACTGATTGAACGTCGCGGAGACCGTGCCAACTTCCGGCACATTCTGCTCATTCCGAAGGTTTCGAGCAAAGAGATGTCGGATGCCCGCGCCACACTCGATACGGTGCGCATGGAACTCGATTCGATGAAGTTCACGTTCGAGGAAGCAGCCAGGTATCTGTCGAGCGACAAGAAAACACGAAACAGTTCGGGCTTGATGTTCTCGCGCGAAACTGGTACAGCACGCCAGACAATGGAGGAACTGCCTGCCGAAGTGGCTCGCGAGGTCAGCAAACTGAAGGAGGGCGAAATATCGCAGCCGTTCAATATGAAAGATCCTGAAACCGGTCGCGAACAGGTAGCCATTGTGCGTCTGAAGAAGCGAATAGAAGGGCACAAAGCGAACTATTACGAAGATTACCAGACGCTCAAGGACCAGTACACTCAATACAAGCAGGAAGAGATTATCAATAATTTCATTCGCGAAAAACAGCGCGAAACCTATTGTAAAATCAAACCGGGTTGGGAGAAATTCGATTTCAAATATCCGGGTTGGGGACAATATCACCGCTAATCTCCAATATAACTTTTACGCATAAGATTTGAAGCACTATATATTTATAATAATTATAATAATGAGTCTGCTGGTTCCGGCATTTCTCCTGGCTCAGGAGACAACGCCGGTGCCGACGCGTCTGGTGCATCTGGAACATGCCAACACATTGAGTTTCGACAAAAGTCAGGATGTTGAAAGGCAGGTGTTGCGAGGAGAGGTGCTGTTCCGGCAGGACAGTGTCTGGATGGAATGCGACAGTGCTTATTTCTACCAGAGCAGCAACTCGTTCGAGGCATTCAGTAACGTCCACATGTGGGAGGGAGATACCTTAGAGATGTGGTGCGATAGCCTTTCCTACGAAGGCAATTCGATGGTCGGTGAGTTCTACGACAATGTCAGGATGCGCCATTTCGATACCGAACTGCATACGGAGTATCTGATTTATTATCGTCAGGAGGCGAAGGCGCATTATCCCTATAGCGGTTGGATTGTCAATCCGGAGAATCATTTGGTGAGCGACTTGGGATGGTATTTCACCAATGTGCGATTGGCAGAATTCAAGAACAACGTGATTCTTCGCGATTACGATTTCTCCGAGATGGAAGAACATCCTGTCTATCCGGATATTGAATCGGAGGAGTACAAGCCGCAGATGACGCTCTACAGCGACACGCTGCAATACAGCTTCCTGACCAACGATGTCTGGATCTTAGGTCCTTCCACCATCGTTAACGATACAGCTACGCTTTACACCAATCTGGGAACCGTCAACACTGATACCGACCAATCGTGGCTCTACAACCGTTCGAAAGTGGTTTCACCTGGCCGATTCGCAACTGCCGATACTTTGTTCTACGACGGAAAAGCAGGTTACGGAGAGGCGTGGGGCAATTTTATTGCCTACGATACGATACAGTCTTTGCGCATCAGCGGCGACTATGCCCACTATGTGGATACGCCACAGGTGATGACCGTTACCCGG
Source organism: Bacteroidales bacterium (assembly GCA_017449065.1). Taxonomy (GTDB): domain Bacteria; phylum Bacteroidota; class Bacteroidia; order Bacteroidales; family UBA3663; genus Liminaster. The sequence continues at coordinate 17,930 of JAFSKF010000031.1, read as the reverse complement.
CAGGCTTTGGCAATGGAGTTTTCTGAACAGGATACGCTCTATCTGCATGCCGACACCCTGCGTGCCTACACCCGCTATCTGGATCGCTGCGTACAACTGAAACGCGATACGCTTGTAATGCGGGATTCCGTATTGTCCGATTCCGTTTATTTTGTCGATTCCGCCTACGTCGATACGATCAACTTCATGGTTTGTTTCTACAACGTGCGCTATTTCCGCAACGATTTTCAGGGAGTGTGCGATTCGCTGAATTACAATCATCACGATTCGCTGGCAACCTTCATCGGCAATCCGGTGATGTGGAATGAGCACTATCAGATTACGGGCGACACAATCTTCTTATATATGGCGGAAGGTGGAGGCATCGACCGGGCCTTGATACACGATCAGGCTTTCCTGACTCAGGAATACGACAGCATCCACTACGACCAGATATCCGGCAAGGAACTAATCTGCTATTTCGATTCGTCGAAGATTCAGGAACTGGATATGGCTGGCAACGTGCAGATCATTGCCTATACCGAAGAAGGCAAAGGCGAAGAGAAGACCCTTTCGGGCATGACGCAGGTGGTAGGCAGTTTCCTTCAGATCCATTTCGTCAACCAGCAGATGGAGCACATGGTCATCTATCCGCAGCCGGTAGGTTCCTATTACGATATTTCGCTCATCACGCCCGATGTGCTTTATTTGGAAGGCTTCCGGTGGATGTCGTATCTGCGTCCTGATTCTCCGCAGGATGTTTTCCGCGATATCCGGATGAAGGCCGAAGACAAGAAAGAAGCGGTGCGCCTGTTTGACGATGCCGAACTGAACGGATGGTAATTGTCCGCGATGAGCAACTTTCTAAACAGCAAGAGTTATGAGTATTTTCACCACAGAAAAACCACGTCGTTTCGAACGTATCAACCGTTATAGCAACGAACGGAAGGAATATATAGAATCGCGCAAGAGAGCCATCATGCGCGAAGAAGGGTTGCTGCCCATGGAAGATATGAAAGCCGAGGAACTGCTTCGCGGCAAGTTTGTCGAGGGTACCACACATCTGAGGCGCCGCAAAGAAAAAGATGAGGACGCAGGTCCCGGAGCCAAAAGCAAGCGGGTTGTCAAGATGCTGGTGTGGCTGATTGTGCTGGTGGTGCTGCTGCATTGGCTCATCAAATCGGTTTACCTGCAATAACGGAAAGAGGATATGGATATCATTCATCTTCTGCCCGATAGTGTGGCCAACCAGATTGCCGCCGGAGAGGTCGTGCAACGTCCGGCATCGGTGGTGAAGGAGTTGCTCGAAAACTCGATTGACGCCCATGCCACCGATATCCAGTTAGTGCTACGCACGGCAGGCAAGGAACTGATTCAGGTGATCGATGACGGACAAGGAATGTCGCCCACCGATGCCAGAATGGCTTTCGAGCGTCATGCTACCAGCAAGATCACCCAAGCTTCCGATTTGTTCGCTTTGCAGACAATGGGCTTCCGCGGGGAAGCGCTGCCGAGCATCGTGTCGGTGGCAGAGGTCGATTTGCGATCCAGGCGTCAGGAAGACGAGACGGGTGTGTGGCTACGGATAGCAGGCAGCCGCTTGCAGAGCCAGGAGGCAACCATGTGTGCCAAAGGTACCAATATCGAGGTGCGTAACCTGTTCTTCAATGTGCCGGCACGCCGCAAGTTCCTGAAAAGCGATCAGACGGAACTGTCGAACATTCTTACCGAAGTGCAGCACGTGGCATTGGCAAATCCGGGAGTCGGTTTTTCGGTGACGCACAACGATACCTGTCTGTTCCAGCTGCCGCCCGGCAACCGGAAACAGCGCATCTTGCAGCTCTTCTCCAAAACTTTGGGGCAGCAACTGATTCCGTTGGGTGTCGAGAACGACCTGATGAAGATAGAAGGATTTGTCAGCCAGCCGGAAGGGGCACGGAAGAAAGGGGCATTGCAATACTTTTTTGTGAACAACCGCTATATGCGTCATCCCTACTTCCACAAGGCCATCATGGAGTGCTATCAGGATCTGATTGCCGACGGGTCGCAGCCGAACTATTTCATCTATCTGACAGTCGATCCCTCTACTATCGATGTGAATATCCATCCGACAAAGACCGAAATCAAGTTCGAGAACGAGCCCGCCCGATGGCATATTCTGATGGCTACGGTTCGGGAAGCATTGGGAAAGTACAATGCTGTGCCTACCATCGATTTCGATCAGACAGATGCACCGGAAATAGAACCGCTCGGCGCTCCGGCGTCCGCACTTCCTTCCGAACCGCGGGTAACGTTCAACAGCGAATATAACCCGTTCCGCAAGACTCCGATCATGGAGAACTGGCAGTCGCTCTACGAGGATTTCTCGCGCGCGACCGATAAGCCGGAAGCATTGCCCAGCCGGATGAACGAGGAATCGCTGCCCAGCCGGATGGCAACCATCTTGGATGATGTGCCCGACTATGTGGAGCCGCAATCTGTGCCTGTCGATCCCTTGCAGGCGGTTCCTTCCGTTGAATCGCACAAGAGCACGTTCCGCAAGTACCTGCAGGTGGCAGGACGATATATTGTTGCTTCCACCAGACAGGGTATGATCATTATCGATCAGCAAAGAGCGCATACCACGGTTCTGTTCGACCGCTATTATCACCAGATATGCCGTCGGCAGGGCGTGACGCAGCAGGAGTTGTTTCCCGAGATGATCGATATAGCCAAAGCCGATGTGCCGGTGCTCGAATCGATTCTGCCGACGCTGAAATACTTGGGCTTTGAAATCGATAGCCTCGGAGGCGGAAGTTATGCCGTGAATGGCAAGCCTGCCTCGTTAGAGAACAGTACGGATATGCATGCGTTGCTGATGCAGATGATCGAAGCAACAAGGGAAGAGACGCACGGAGTCAGAGAACAGATCGACCGGTCGCTGGCGCTCCAGCTGAGCAAAGCACAGGCGATGCCGACGGGCAAGTTGCTGTCGGAGGAGGAAATGTCGCAACTGGTCGATGCCTTGTATGATATTCCTGAGCATACGTACACTCCGGACGGACGTCTGATTGCGGTTCAGCTGACAGCCGAAGAGCTGGCGAACCGTTTTTAATTGTTTTTTAAGTTTACGATGATATGAAATATGCAATTTGTCTTCAACCCTATATTCCAATGAGGGCTACGGCTTCGGAAGAAGCAGAAATGGTGAGCCAGCTGTTGTTCGGCGATACGTTCCGCATCATGGAAGAGTTGCCGCGATGGTATCGGATTGTTCGTGATTGCGACGAATATGAGGGCTGGATCGACTGGAAAACGGCTACCATTATCAAGGAGTTGGAATACCAGCAGTATCGGCTGAATACGGAAAATGCGCTGTTGCTGCGTCAGCCTTACAATGTGATTGCCCGTACCGGTAGCGGTCCTTCGGCAAGTTTGTACCTGTCGTGGGGAAGCCGCATCTTCAATTTGGACGATATGGGCATTTCGTTCCAGATGCAAGGCTATCGGTTTGATGTGCCCAACATGACCTATGTCAATCCGATGAAGGCTTCAGCCGTTTCGCGCAACGCTTGCGCCAAGTTCCTGTTGCAGCAGGCGCAGATGTTGGCGAATGTGCCTTACCTGTGGGGCGGGTGCTCGGCCTTTGGCATCGACTGTTCCGGTTTCACGCAGACCTTGTTCCGTTTTATCGGCATCAACCTTCCTCGTAATGCTTCGCAGCAGGCCAAGGAAGGCATCAGCGTGTCGTACGAGAACCGCCTGGTGGGCGATCTGGCTTTCTTCAATCACGGCGAGGGAAACACCATTTCGCATGTAGGTGTGTGCGACGACCACGGACGCATTCTGCATTGCTCCGCCTCCCTGCACTTCGACGAGTTCCGTCCTGAGGGCATCTGGAACCTTGAGCGGCAGGAACTTTCGCATCAGCTGGTTTGCCTGAGGAGGCTGTTTTAATGGGGTTAGTGGGTCTAATGGGCTTAATAACTACTAACTATTAACTAATAACTTTAACTCAACAATGTACAAAGACTTAATCAAAATATTATATCTCATCTACCAGCAGTATCCGCTGGTAACCACCGACAGCCGCCAGTGTCCGGAAGGGAGCATCTTCTTCGCGCTGAAGGGCGAACGTTTCGACGGCAACCAATATGCCGCCGAGGTGCTTTCGAAGGGGTGCCAGTTGGCGGTGGTCGATGATGCCAGTGTGATTCCCGACAGCGAAAGGAAGTTGGCGGTCGGAGAGCAGAAAGACTCGCTGGTGCTTACGTTCGGACGTTACGGTCATTATTTCTATGTGCCCGATGTGCTGACCACTTTGCAGCAGCTGGCTGCCTGCCATCGGGAAGCGCTAAGAACCTGGAACCGGCCAGTGCCCATTATCGGCATTACCGGCACCAACGGCAAGACCACCACGAAGGAACTGATGAAGGCGGTGCTTTCGCAGAAATTTAATGTGCTGGCCACCGAGGGCAATCTGAACAATCAGATCGGTGTGCCGCTTACGCTTCTGAAGATTCGTCCGGAGCATGAACTGGCCATAGTCGAGATGGGTGCCAACCATCCTATGGATATTGCCGACCTCTGTGCCATAGCGCGTCCCGACTACGGTTTGATCACCAATGTCGGCAAGGCCCATCTGCTCGGGTTCGGCAGTTTGGAAGGGGTTGTCGAGGCGAAGACGAAACTCTATGAGTCGTTGCGCGAAACCTGTGGCGTAGTTTTCCTCGATTTCGGCAACAGGCATCTGGTGCCGAAGACCGAAGGATTGCGCACGGTGTCCTATGGCGATGTGGAGGTGCTTGAGTCGGAAAACCCGCAAACCGCAGAGCAGCCTTCCGTTCGCGGACGTATGCTTTCGTGCAGCCCGTATCTGGAACTTTCCTTATATATTGAGGACGATCCGTCGGTGGTGGTTCAAACCCATCTTATCGGAAACTACAATCTCATCAATGTGGTTGCCGCCGCTGCTGTCGGACACTATTTCGGGGTTCCCACGTCGTCCATCCAGTCGGCGATAGCCGGCTACGAGCCTAAAAACATGCGTTCGCAGCTTGTCGATCTGGGTCATGAGAACTATCTGATTCTCGATGCCTACAATGCCAATCCGACCAGTATGCGTGCTGCCATCGGCAGTTTTGCCTTAAACAAGGCCGCCCATAAGAACCTCTTGCTGGGCGATATGCGAGAATTGGGCGAGGAGTCGCTGCAAGAGCATCTGGGCATTCTGAAATGGTTGGCCGAAGACCTTGCCGGAATTTTCAATGCCGTACTACTGGTGGGCGCAGAGTTCACCAAGGCTTTCCTGGCTCTCACCGATGCGGAAGCGGCAGGAATGGCTAAGCAGACCGTCCGCTGCTACGAAAACGTCAGTGCCTTGTGCGAGGATGCAGCCATGCTTCGCAACATCGGAGGAACCACACTGGTGAAAGGATCGCGTGGCATACAGTTGGAAAAAGCGGCAGAAGCCATCAAAGCCCTATGAAGCTGTACATGATCCGTCATGGCGAGACCGATTGGAACCGCAAGAAATGTTTTCAGGGCAGGGTGAATGTGCCGTTGAACGAAAACGGACGCTCGCTGGCTCGCCTGACACGCGAAAAGATGCCCATCGTCCGCTACGATCGCGTGTATTGCAGTCCTCTGGTGCGGGCCACCGAAACCGCCGAAATTCTTCTGAAAGGCCGCTTCCCCTTGGATGAGATCCGTCTGGACGACCGCATCATCGAAATGGATTTCGGCAAATATGAGGGGTCGGACATCAACAAAGCGGCCAAAGACCCCGGGCATCCGCTCTACAATATGCTTTGGCATCCGGAACTCTATCTTCCGGGCGAGAATGCCGAGAGCTTCACGCAGCTCGTAGAACGCAGCAACGGGTTTCTGCACAACGAGATCCTGCCCTTGGAAGGCAAGTGCGAGAACATTCTGCTGGTGGCCCACGGAGCCCTCATCCGCAGCATCGTGGTGGCTGCCGGCAAGAAGGAAATCAAGGACTTCTGGGGCGCCAAGTATATGAATTGCTGCCAAACCGTGCTCGACATCACCCGAGGTGTAATTACGCTCGAAAGGGAAGCGGAAATCTTCTACGATCCGTCGCAATGCGAACCGGGATGGGTGAAGTAGGAGCAAGAGCTCTTTAGGGGAGTAGAAGCCCAGTGAGAAGGTAAGAAAAAGGGACGATAGAGGCAAGCTGAAGCCTTGCGATTTGATTAAATAAAGAACGTTATGAGAGTGGTTATACAGCGAGTGTCGCATGCTTCCGTCACCATCGGCGGACAGTTGAAATCGGAAATCGAAGAAGGGCTGCTGGTGCTGGTCGGGTTCGAAGAAGCCGACAACGGCGAGGATGTCCGTTGGATTACGAAGAAACTGCTGGCGCTTCGCATTTTCGACGATGAAAACGGAGTGATGAACCGCTCCGTCATCGACATTCAGGGAGAGGTGCTTATTGTGAGCCAGTTCACGCTGCATGCCCTTACCGCCAAGGGCAATCGTCCGAGCTACATCCGTGCGGCAGGTCACGACATCGCCGTTCCTCTCTATGAGCAATTCCTGTCGGCCGTTAGCCAGGGGTTGGGCAAGCCCGTCGGAAGCGGCCGTTTCGGTGCTGACATGAAGGTCGAACTCCTCAATAACGGACCTGTCACGATCTGCATCGATTCGAAGCGTAGGGAATAAGTCGTAATCCGTCATTCCGCAATTATTTCTTAGTTGGGGGCGCATTTTGTTTCGTGGAGCCATAAAATCGTCTTTCAAATTCGTGGTGCAAAGATAATACGTTCTGATTGCGGTTCTCGAATGTTTGGGCAAAAAAAATTAAAAAAATTTTTTGCTTCGAGATTCATGTCACAAGTCTGAAGCACATCCATCTGGAACCGGCGTCGGGAATCGCGACTCTGGTTTGTCTTTTCCTGAATAAGGTTGACTTCGTACGGGAAAAGCGAAAAAAATTAAAAATTTTTGTCCCAACATTCGAGAACCGCAATCATTTATTCTTATCTTTGCAGCGTCAAAATGAAGAAGCGGCGAGGCGGGCTTTAGGGGGGTAAGAATTGCGAAAGTTAAATCTGGAAATTTTTCAATCGGGCTGAGACACCCCACTGATTCCCATTTTTTTGCCTGTTTTTGGCAAATTGAACCAAATATACCCGTAAGATGACGTGAGAATACCCCTTGTATTCCGTTTTTTCTTCTTAACTTTGCACCCGAAAACAACCAAAAGACGTTATGAAGCGCAACATTCTTTTTTTATTGACGGGCATCTGGAGCCTCGTTCTGCTGGCCAAAGAGCCGGTGAAGGTGTATGATGCTGTGGTGGCTGCCGACGGAAGCGGCGACTATACCTCAGTGCAGGCAGCCATCGATGCCGTGCCCGACGGAAACGGGCAACCCTATCTGATTCTCGTCAAGGCGGGAACCTATCGCGAGCATGTGCTGATACCGAAAGGCAAGAATCACATCTGCCTGGTGGGCGAGGGAGCCGAGAGGGTCGCCATCAGCGACAGTCAGGTGAGCGGAGGTCCGCAGGCAGTGCCGGTAGATCAAGGTGCCACCGTTGTGGTGCATGCTAACGATATTACCTTCGAAGGAATCAGCTTCGTGAACGCACACGGCGTTGAAAACCAGAGCGGACCGCAAGCGCTTGCCCTTTACGCCAAAGGCGACCGCATAGCCCTGAACCGTTGCGCCATCAAGAGCTATCAGGATACCTATCGCACGTCGAACAAGGAGAACGGACGCAATTATGTGACCCGAAGCCTCATCTTAGGTGCGGTGGATTTCATTTACGGCAACGGCAACGCTTGGATCGAAGATTGCACCATTCAGGTGAACCGGAAGTCGGGCGGCTGGATTGTGGCACCGAAGCATTCGCCTAAAACCCGTTGGGGCTATGTCTTCAGTAACTGCACTTTAACGGCCGACGGTATTCCTTCGGAGACAAGCATCCTGTTGGGCCGTCCCTGGAATTACGAGCCGAAGACCGTATTCCTGAACACCCGATCGGAGATTACGATTCCCGCAGAAGGCTGGTGTCCGCACATGGGCGGACTTCCGCAGGTGTTTGCCGAATATAATACCATGGACGCGCAAGGCCGTCCTTTGGATCTGTCGAAGCGCATCGACCGCTATTGGAAACTTGACCAAAAGAACGATACGGTTTGGTGTACGGCCAAAAAGATGCTCACCGAAGAGGAAGCCGCACAATATACGCTGGAGGCGGTGATGGGCGGCGACGACCATTGGCAGCCGGAGCTATTGTTTGCACCTGCGGATCAGCCGATCGGTTATGCCATATTCAAGGAAGGAAGACTGACTTCCGTCGTGCGTAAACTGTCTTGGCGCTATCGCAAGTCCGCCTATCAGGTGAAGCCCATTAACCGTTACGGATGTTTTCAGGAAAGTAAATAAATACAAAGAATTATGATACAAAAAAAGACTCGAATCTGGATTCAAATGGCAGTTTTACTGCTTGCTTCTCTGTGTTCATCTCCCGTATTTGCCGAAAATTACCCTTATCGGAGCGATTATTTGTGGCTCACGGTGCCCGATCACGCCGACTGGCTATACAAAACCGGCGAGAAAGCAAAGGTGGAAGTCACTTTCTGCCAGTATGGCATTCCGCAGGATGTGGAGGTCAGCTATGAAATCGGTCCCGACATGCTGCCGGCTTCGTCGAAAGGACAGGTGAGGCTTAAAAACGGACGTGCCGTCATCGATATGGGCACGTTGAAGAAGCCCGGATTCCTGGATTTACGGCTCAAAGCCAAAGTGGGAGAAAAGACATACGGGCATCATGTGAAAGTAGGTTTCTCGCCCGAACAGCTGCAGCCCTATACGAAGAATCCGTCCGACTTCGAGGATTTCTGGACAAAGAATATCGAAGCCGCACGGAAGACCCCGCTTTCGGTGGAGTGTCGCAAAGTGGAAAAATACACCACCGACGATTTCGACTGCTATCTGCTGAAACTGCACACCGACCGTCATCACAGCATCTACGGCTATCTGACCAAGCCCAAGAAGGAAGGCAAGTATCCGGTGGTGCTTTGTCCTCCGGGCGCTGGTATCAAAACCATCAAGGAACCGATGCGAAACACCTATTATGCCAAAAACGGCTTCATTCGCTTAGAGATGGAGATTCATGGTTTGAATCCGGAAATGACCGATGAGCAGTTCAAGGAGATCTCGAATGCCTTCTACGGCGAGAACGGATATCTTGCCAACGGACTCGATGATCGCGACAACTATTACATGAAGCACGTCTATGTGGCTTGTGTGCGTGCGATAGATTATCTCTGCTCGCTGCCCGACTGGGACGGACGGAACGTCTTTGTGCAGGGAGGCAGTCAGGGTGGTGCTCTTTCGCTCATTACTGCCGCGTTGGATTCTCGCGTGACCGCTTGTGTGGCCAATCATCCGGCTCTGAGCGATATGGCAGGTTATGCCGAAAAAGGCCGCACGGGAGGCTATCCTCACTTCGTTCGCGACAACCGGATGCTGACGCCCGAGAAGATCCAGACGCTGCAATACTACGATGTGGTGAACTTTGCGCGACGCATCCAATGTCCGGTGTATATGACGTGGGGCTATAATGATAATACTTGTCCACCGACCACCAGCTACATTGTCTGGAATCTGATTACTGCTCCCAAGGACGCGCTTATCACGCCCGTCAACGAGCATTGGACAACCACCGATACCAACCAGGGACAGATGCGCTGGCTGCAGAAACACATTCAATAAGTTCTTCAGTTCAAGTTGGGAAGGGGAGTAAAAGGGGAGTAAAAGAGGAGTAAAAAGGACTTTTGTTGTTTTGGACGGAAGTTTTAGGGACTGTTGCTATCGTCCCTATTACTCCACTATTACTCCCTTTTTCAGCCTTTCATAGTTCTTACCTGAAGCTTGCGAAAGTTGAATTCTTCAGCATAAAGAAAAAGCCTGATACCGAACCGGGGTACCAGGCTTTTCTTTTGTCTCATCGGAAGGATGTTAAAGGTCGAAACGATAGCCGATGCTGAACACGAAACCTAAGTTCCGGCATTTGATGTCATCGTTCTTCGAAATGCTGGTCAGGCCGATGTCGGCACGAGCGTCGAACAGCAGTTCCTTATATTCGTACGACAATCCGACAGGGATGGAAAAATCGAATTTTTCAAGATTACGGGTAAGCCGGACGTCCGTTTTTCTGCTGTACCATTTGCCCACTTCAAGCTTAGAGCTCCACCAATAGTCTCTCATCACCTCGTCTCGTATGAAATATTGGCTTGTGGAGTAGAACAAGACACGGCTTTCGTATTTCCGGTATGCCTGACGCAGGCCTCCGAACTGCGCGCCGGCATTCAGCGCCAATCCCTTGTATATGTAGAATTTCGCCAGGATGGGGAACTGATAATAGTGCATCTTATACACTAAAGACTCTGATTCCCATTCGAAATTCGGCACGCGGGCGAAAAGCTGCTCTTCGCTGCTTGTCTTGAAGCCGCATCTCTTATAGCTGTAGTTCAATCCGACAGAAACTGCCCAGCGCCGGCTGATCTGATACTGGAAATCAACACCGCCGGTGAAGCCTGTCTGGATTTTTGGCTTATCGAACGTCATCAGTATTTGGTTGTAATACTCTTCCTCGGGTACATTAACCTGATAGGGGTGAGTCGGATTCTCCCGCCTTTGTATCTCATAATATCTTCCCATATCCGCTATTCCGAACCAGAGGACCTCGTCCGTATCTCCTGTGAACTTGTTGGCAGAGATACCGACCTTAGGAATTACTGAAAATGTGCCCGGTTCCGGCTGTGCGATTGCGATTGTGCCCGACAAGAGGGCAACCGTCATTAAAATAAGTGTCTTACTATTCATTGTTTCCGAAGCAATTACTGAATCTAAAATCAAACCGATAACCCAAAGTGAACATAAAGCCGAGATTACGTGCAGCTCCCTTGTTGTCGCTGATATCGCTAAGTCCGATATTGGCATGCATATCGGCCACATAGCGCTTGTATTCGTACGAAAAACCTACAGGAAGAGATAGAGCAAAACGATGGAAGGAGTCATCCACCTTGTTCTTCATATTGCGTTCATGAACGCCCCCGAAGACCGATTGTTTCCAACTTTCACTCACATAAGCGAAATAATAGGTGTCCATGTATTCGCAGTAATAGCCTAAGTGACTCTTCAGGTACGACTGCAAAAGCCAGTCGAACTGCAAACCGGCATTCAGGGCGAACCCGTGTCCGACGTAAAATTTTGCCATAACCGGCACGCTTAGGTAATGCAGATTCATCTTGACATCCTTCGTGTCCCAAGTCCCGTCTTTTATTATCTCATTTGTCGCTTTCGGTTGGTAAGAATCCGTCTTGTACTTGCATCCTTGCATACTGTAGCCGATGCCAGAGACAAAGGACCAGCGTTCGTTGTAGTTCCATTGCAGATCTACAGCTCCCGCTAATGCCATCTGATATTCGGTTTCATTGAGTTGCCTGGTGGAATATGCACTGTTCAGGCCTGAGCCGTAAGAGACATAAGTGTCGCTCGGCGTATCTCGGTGCCACATAAACGGAATAGTCAGCGATGCGTCATCTGTCAGCGTAGTTGCCGTTATTCCGATTCTCGGCGTGATGGAAAAGGTGCCGGGTTCGGGTTGTGCTACGGCAATCGTTCCTGTCAGTAGGAGCGATGCCATGAAATAAAATTTTTTAAGCATGTTTTAGGGATTATAGTTTCATTCTGTTATTTATCCCGTTGGCTTCAGCCACAATCACGATACCGTCGTTTTGAGCGATGCTGATGGTGAGCTTGTTTTTCTTCACCTTAGGCGTCGAAACAACAGGCGTGTTGCCACCGGAGTATAACTGTATCTTTGCTGGATTGATGCCTGACAGTCGGGAGAGGTCGAGGGTAAGCACGTATGGAGCCGATTCGGCATTGATGGCAGCAACGTACCATTGGTTGCCGTGACGACGGGCCAACGCTACGCGCTTGCCGGGATAACCGTCTAAGAAGAGGGTTTCATCCCAAGTGGTGGGTACCGATTTCAGGTAATCCATGCAAACCTGTGGCGCAGGACCCGCCTCGCGTCCCTCGCGGACATTCAGTTCTGCCAGATTATTGGGCGCCAAAGCAAAGTTCTGAATCGGATTCTGGAACAATACCGTTGTAGCCAGTTCGAACACGTCGGTAGTGAGGCGCTGGTGACGCCGGTTGTTGTTGCGATCCATGTAACGGTTCATGAAGCATCCGCCAAACTCCATGGCACCTACCGCATTGCGGATGAACGGATGGGTGGCGGTATTTTGGGCTTCCTTTTCGCAGAAGCGGCTTTCGAAATAGATATTCTCGCTTGCCAGAACTGCCTCCGAACCTACATAGTTCGGATACATGCGCTCCCAGCCGCGAGGCAGCGTGCAACCATGGAAAATCACCATCAGGCCGTAGTCGTCCGCATCGCTCAGAATCTCTTCGTAAAGGCGCATCGTTTCCTGTTTGTCGCCACCGAAGAAGTCCACTTTGATACCCTTCACGCCTTGTTCCTTCATCCAACGCATTTCACGTTTTCGGCCAATGCTGTTATCCATGCGGTTGATCGGACCTTGTACGATATCGTTCCAGTAGCCGCTCGAACTGTACCAGAGGAAAACATCTACGCCTTTCTGATGGGCATAGCGGATCACATCTTCGATCGTGTGACCCTTCACCGGGTTCTCCTTGCGTCCGATCTGTACATCCCACCAGTTATCGACCAACACATATTCGTAGCCCATAGCAGCTGCCAGATCGATGTACTTGACCTGATCCTCATAGCAGATGGAATTGTCCTGCCACAGAATCCAGCTCCAGGTGCCGCGTCCGAACTTGTAGGTGTTCTGTGTCTCGAAACGAGGTTCCACCACATCGTACATCACGGTGGTTTCGACAATAGGAGCCAGATTGTCGGCTACCGTAATGGTGCGCCAAGGGGTAGCGCCCGGTAGGGCAAAGGCAGGTTCAACCGTACCGTTACCGTTGTTTTCTTCCGGCATCGGGAAGGCGATGGTATATCGGCCGTCGGTATAGTCGGAGAGGTGAGAAGCGCAGTAACGACTATCTACCCCCGTTTCGCTGATCTGTATCCAATAGTCTTGCGTCTTTGCTTTCTTGCCGCTTCCGGTGGTTTCTGTCTGGTGGAACAGACAGGGGAACGTCCAGCCGTGTCCGTATTGGGAGCGGGAGGAAAGCGGAGCATCATATACATAATTCTCCTCATAGCTGGGTTTGGTGCGTTTCCAGCCAATCATCGGGTCGCTTTGCGGACAGACGAAAGCGGTGGTGTGGGTGTCGTCGAAACAGAAGCTTGTCTTCTCTTGCATCACACGCACGCTGCCGCTTTCCTTCTTCGGATGCTTGCTCAGTTCGTAGCGGAAAGCGACGTTGTTGTCCGATACCTGGAAGACAATATCGATCGGCCAGCCTTCCGGGTTCTTCAGCTGGCAGCGCAGTCGGGTAGCCAGATAATCGCTATGAGCGCTCTTGGTGCGATCCATATCGTAGCTGTTTCGCACCGTATCGATATCAGCTTTCACCAGTTTCAGATTCGAGGCAAGATCGGCATAATCGGCCATCAAACCGACAGGAGAGGGCTGGAGCACCGTCTTTCCGTTGTAGGTCACACGATAGGTCGTCGTTGCGCCTGTCTGAACCTGCACTTGCAGGCGTCCGTCAGGACTTGTAACCTCTTGGGCTACTGCTGCGACAGTAGCCGATGTAAGTAAAGTAAGAAGAAATAATTTCATTCGATAAACATCAGATGGTTAGAGAAAAACTACATCTCGTAATCGTCTGGATTCTGTGAGTGACGGTGGCGATGTACGATACGCAGATCCAGCAGTTCGTGCATAATGTCGGAGTCCTTCTGTCCGTGAACAGATTGTCCGTGTGCAATCTTATACACGTGTTCTGGGGTCGTATTGAACTTAAATGCCAATCGGATGTAAGCCGATCTGTGGCGGGAAAACAGAAATTTTAGCATAATATTTTGGTTTTTATTATTTATTTTATTCTACTAATACAGCTGTCATGATGTAAGGACCGATGCCTTTCGGGTCGTTGTCACGCACGATTTCGTGGATATAATAGTCGAAGGTTCCGCTGCGATAAGGCGTGCCACCCAAACCGGCAACACCGCAAATGCGAGTGAGCGAGATGGTGCCGTCCTTGTCTTCGCGGATAAAGTATTTGTTCAAACCATCGTAGGCTTTCAATCCATAGGTGCGGAATTCTTGGGGCAACCAGCCGTTGTCGGCACCTTTGATAAAGGTATAGGCGAACATCGCGGTGCAAGATGTTTCGAGGTAATTGCCGTCACGCTGTCCTTCGTCCATCACCTGATACCAGGCTCCGAAGACGGGATCCTGCAAGTTGCGGAGCTTTTCGCACAACGGTTTCAGCACCGAAAGGATCGAATCGCGACCGGGATGATTCTCAGGCAAGAAGCCCAGAACATCCACCATTGCCATCGTGTACCAACCCAAAGCACGTCCCCAGACGTGAGGAGCCTGACCGGTTTTCGGATCTGCCCAAGCCTGCGCTTTGGCTTCGTCCCAGGCATGGCGATACAAACCGTTCTCTGGGTCGTAGGTATGACGAGCCACCACCATAATCTGGTTCACCACATCGTTGAAGGCAGCCTCTTGTGCTTCGCCTTTCAAGAAGCGGAGAGCATACTCTGCATAGAACGGTGCTTCCATATAGATGCCGTCTAACCACATTTGGTGCGGATAGGCTTTCTTGTGCCAGAAACCGCCTTCCGCCACACGCGGATGACTCAACAACTGGCTGTAGAGTGTATCGAGTGCGGTCTTGTAGCGAGGTTGCGGGTCGAGCAGATAGGCAGCCAACAGCATCTTACCGGCGTTGATATGATCGAGTGTGTAGTTGGTTTTCTTATAGCGGTTGATGCTTCCATCCGGATTGATAATGGCATCAAGATACTTCTTGGTATAGTCAGCCACCGTTGCCTGCAATGATGGATATTTGGCGGCACACTTCTGCATCGACTGGATCAGCAAGCCATGCGTATAGTTCCATTTCAACTGCACATTGTAGTCGATTGTCTTAGGATCAGGATTGCGCACCAGTTCGCTTTTGACCATACGAACCGACATCGGTTCCGATTTTTCTTGAGCTTGCGCCACCTCTAAGGTGAGGAGGCATAAAGCCGAGATGAAAAATAGTTTCATAATTATCAATAGAAAAGTTATTAGTTTCCAGTTATTAGTTAATAGTTAGTAGTTATTAGTTATTAACCCCATAAAGCCCATCAAACCCATCAAACCCAATGGGCCCCATCAGCCCCATTCTCTCCCACAGCTCTCTCGTCACTTCTTTCTTTTCGGCACGAACGTCACGCCCGGGTTCCAGTCGTCGTCGCCTTTCAGCACATTTGCGATACTGTATTTTGCCGACTCTTTCTTGCTGAGCTGATGGCTCCATTTCACGCGTTGCTTCTCCGTTTTTCCGCCGGCACCCTTGGTGTTGTATTCGGCATAGAAGGCGGTCTGTTCGTTGCTCTCTTTGCCCCAGTTGTTCCAACCTTCAGGACGCAAGTTGCCGTCAATGTAGCAATTGACGTAAACCACATGGCTGTATGGACGCCAGGGACGTCCCAGATAATATTTCACTCCTTCTTCGGATGTAATCTTGCAGTCGTGGAAGACATAACCGAAAGCCTGTCCTTCAGGTGTAGAAGCAGCGGTTACGTAACCGTTTGCCAGACAATGCAGTTCGCAACGGTTGAACACCGCAGTTGCCCAGCCAAAAATATAATCGACAGTACCCTCAATGTAGCAATCCTCGTAATACTGGCGGCTCTGGCTCTTGGTTTTCTGTCCGAAAGCATAGAGTGTATCCTGATGTCCGAGGAACTTGCAGCGGCGGAATACGGCACGATCGCCTTTCACCAGAATGGCAACGGCTTGTCCGACGCCACCGCGATCCTGCTTGTAGCGTTCCACTGAAGCCGTGTTCTGGAAAGTGATGCCGTCGGCTTCGAAGTCGGGGGCATAAATATAGACAGAAGCCGAGCCGGACGTTCCCATATTCTTGCCGAAGGCATTTGGCTTTGAGGCATAATCGTCGTACGAAATGACGCACTTGCCCTCGCTCTTGGCTATCAGACGGATATGCTCCTTACTTTCCGGCACGATAAGTTTCTCGTGGTAGGTGCCGGGTTGCAGCAGGATTGTCAGCGTGTCTTTGTTATAGTCGGGAATGGCATCGATGGCTTCCTGTATGGTAAAGAAATCGCCGGAACCGTCTTTGGCAACCACAAAATCGTATTTGCGGATGTATGGCTTTAGGGCAGGAACGGCTTCGCCGATGGCATCGATGGTAGCACGGCACATCTGACGGGCGCCCCAAATACGCAGGTGAGTATTGTCCTCACGACCCTTGGGTGCAGCCAGGTTCGTATCAGCAGGAATCCAGCAGAACAGTTTCTTCGAATCTTCAATGCCCATACCTTGCACCAGTTGCTTGCTGATGGCATTCATCTCCACAAAAGGCACGTTGTTTTCGCGTGCAACGCGGCGGGGTGCCTCTAAATAATCGTCGATGGTGCCGTCTCCGCGCTTGATGATATGCGTTTCCACCAAGGTGTCGCCTTCCTGTTTCTGCGTGGTTCCTTTACCGAAAAGATCATCCTCTTCAGCAGCATTCTTGTTTTCGAAGAAGTTGCGTCGGGCGATGGCATTGAACAGCACAGGGATACCGCCTTTCTCACGGGTTTGATCGACGTACAGTTTCAGCATGAAGTCGAACGAAGCCGTTTGTACACCGATAATGGTGTCTTTGCCCCATTGCGTCGGACAAACTTCCGGTTCCGGGTTGCCCGGACGCGTGCCGCGATGGGCATTCTTGATTTTTTCGTCGTTATGACCGAACTGAATGAACACATAGTCGCCCGGCTGGATCTTATCATAGACTTTCTTCCATTCGCCTTCCAGATAGAAACTGAGCGACGAACGTCCGTTCAGGGCGTGATTGTCAACCACCACATCGTCGGTGAAGAAGCCGCTAAGCATCTGTCCCCAGCCGCGTTCCTGATTGTCTTTGCCGGTTGGCTTGTTTGCCATCGTACTGTCACCGATGGTAAAGACGGTGACTGCCTGCATACAGGTGACCAAAAGCGTCAAGCCCAACGAGAGAAAAAATCTTTTCATGTGTAAGCGCAAAAAAAAGTTAGTAAATAGGAGTGTTATAGGTTTATTGAATAAGTGTGCAAAGATTACTTGCCACAAGTTTCACGGCAATGGCAATCAGAATGATGCCAAAGAACTTGCGCAACACGTAGATGCCGCCTTTGCCCAACAGTTTCTCAAGTTTATCGACGTTGCGCAAAGCCAGATATACGATAATGATATTGGCAACCAGGCCAAGCACGATGTTCAGGATGCTGTATTCGGCACGTAGCGAAAGGAGGGCGGTGAAAGTGCCGGCTCCGGCTATGAGCGGGAACACCACCGGTACGAGGGTGGTCGATCCTTTAGGGCCGTCGGTGTAGCGGAAAATCTCGATGCCCAACGTCATCTCGATGCCTAACAGAAAAATCACAAAGCCACCGGCTACGGCGAAAGAGTTGATATCGACGCCAAACAAATCGAGTACGGTAACGCCGGCAAACAGAAATACCACCAGAATGACCAATGAATAGGTGGCAGCCTTCATCGCATTGATAGGACCAGATTTCTCCTGCAAGTCGATGACCACAGGAATGAGGCCGGTCACGTCGATGATGGCGAACAGAACAATGAAAGCGGAGAGGAACTCCTTAAAGTCAAAATACATATATAAATATAATAAGTAGGTAAACAAAATTAAGCAGCTATATGCGAGTAATGAATAAACAGGTTATTTCCGACATCTGCCAGCGCCCGATTGGCGGCATAGAAGAGGGTGTCAGTACTTGCGTAGTCCTGCGGTCTGATCCACTTTCCCTT